>NZ_NCST01000061.1 GCF_002088975.1 Henriciella aquimarina | reverse complement strand
CTTGTCTTAGAGATTCCTGGTCTTCTGGTTAGAAAAGAACCGCTGGTGGGGACTGCGCAATTTCCCCGCCGGCGTAGAGGAACGGATCGTGCCTGCGCTGGCTGAGTAAGTGCCGTTGGGAAGTTTGATCGTCCTCTTCATTTCCATGCGACCTGAACGGATACGAGGGCATCTAGGCCCGTACGACAAGCAAAGGATCTGGAATGTCCATCGAACCAGTTCGCCAGCATATCGGCGTCGATATTTCAAAGAGCACTCTGGATGCGCACATGTATCCTGAGGGCAGGACCATAACTGTCCCGAATGATAAAAAAGGATTCAGGCAATTGCTGACCTGGATGGCAGGATGTCATCTTGAACAGCTACTCTATGAACCGACCGGGCAGTATCATCTTGCCTTCGAGAAGTTCTTCCTGAAAGCCGAAATACCTCTCGGCAAGGTCAATCCACGGCAGGCTCGACGATTTGCGGACGCATTGGGTGTGTCGGCGAAAACAGACACGATCGATGCCGGGCTTATCGCAAAATACGGGGCGATGATTTCTGTGCGCCGCGTCAGCGACAGAACGATCAAGTTCAATGAAATGAAAGAGCTACAATCGGCTCGGCGCGCTCTGGTGAAAGACAGGACACGCGCGTCCAACCGGTCTTCCGCCCGGATAGCTCCCTTGTTGCGGCGCCAGGCACGGGAAAGGATTGAGCAGATCGACCGTCACATGAAAGCAATCGACGCGGCTCTTCGTTTGCTGGTCCGTGATGATGAATTCCTGAAAGCCAGATTCGACATTCTACAGACTATTCCTGGCATTGGAGAAACAACCGCGATCATGCTTCTGACCGAGATGCCCGAACTCGGCTTCATCGATCACAAGGCGGCCGCCAGTCTTGCAGGACTTGCTCCGATCGCTCGGGACAGCGGCACGTTTCGAGGCAAGCGATACATACAAGGTGGAAGAGCACATTTGCGACAGGCGCTCTATATGCCCACCCTCGTTAGCATAAAGCATAATCCGGAATTCAGCGCGAAATACCAGATGATGGTCGCCACCGGAAAAGCGCCAAAACTGGCCATCACAGCCATAATGAGAAAGCTTATCGTCCTGGCGAACAGTCTGCTTCGCGATAGCCGAAACTGGGTTCCAAGCCGGACTTGACGAAGACGGATACTTCCTACATTGGTCCGCATGATACCGTTTTCCGTGCTCGATCTTGCCCCGATCACCAAAGGCAGCCAGCCGCGCGACGCGCTGGCCCGCTCAAGGCGCCTGGCCACCCATGCCGACCGGCTGGGCTACAATCGCTACTGGCTGGCCGAACACCACAACATGCCCGGCATTGCGAGCGCCGCGACGGCGGTGATGATCGCCCATGCCGGACAGGACACCGAAAACATCCGGCTCGGCGCGGGCGGGATCATGCTGCCCAATCACGCCCCGATCATGGTGGCCGAACAGTTCGGCACGCTGGAGGCGATCTATCCCGGCCGGATCGATCTCGGCCTTGGCCGTGCACCGGGCGGCGACCAGGCGGTCGCCCATGCCCTGCGCCGCACGCTGATTGGCGGCGAAGACCGGTTCCCCAAGGAAGTGGTGGAGCTCCAGGCCTTTCTCGATGACGTCCAACCCGGCCAGCGCGTGCAGGCCGTGCCCGGCGGCGGCACGAAAATCCCGCTCTGGATCCTCGGCTCGTCGACCTTCGGGGCGCAGCTCGCGGCCCATCTCGGCCTGCCCTATGCCTTCGCCTCGCATTTCGCCCCGCAACAGATGGAGCGAGCGGTCTCGATCTACCGGCAAACCTTCCAGCCCTCCGAGCAGCTAAAAGCACCTTACGTCATGCTCGGCTTCAACCTGATCGCGGCCGATACCGACGCCGAGGCCGAACGGCTGGCCTGGTCGCAGAAGCAGACATTCGTGAACCTGCGTCGTGGCATGCCGACACAGCTCGCTCCGCCGGACCCGTCCTTCGGTGCAGAGATCAAGCCGCATGAGCACACCATGCTGGAGCAGACGCTGCGATGCTCGGCCATCGGCTCTCGGGAAACGGTGAAGCAGCAGCTCGAAACCTTCATCGCCGAAACCGGCGCCGACGAGCTGATCATGTCGTCGCATATCTATGACGAAACCGCCCGGCACCGCTCCTACGAAATTGCCGCGGAGGTGCGTGAAAGCCTGAGCACACCGAAGGCCGCGGAATAGTCAGCCTTCCTCACAAAACGTGACTGGCGGTCACGAAGCCGACCCGCTAAACGGGCCGGCTGATGTTGACCCGCCTGCTCGCCCTTCCCGTCCTGATTGCCGCCATCGCCGTCGCGATGGGCAGCGGCATTGACGCGTTGGTGAAAGGCATCGCACCGGGCGCGGGCCTGCATCACCTGCTCGCCTGGCGCTTCCTGTTTGGCGGCATCATCGCCTTTGCCGTCTTCCGCGCCAAGAAGCGCCCCTGGCCGTCCGCGGCCGCGACGCGCTTCCACACCATGCGCGGCCTGCTGCAGCTCTTCTGCGCCTTTACCTTCTTCTACGCCTTGACCCAGTTGCGCCTGGCCGAAGCCACGGCCCTTGGCTTTACCGCCGCCCTGCTGGTGGCGCCGGTCGCGCGCATCGTGATCGGCGAGAAAATCAGCCTTGTGGCTGTCGGCGCGGCCCTGCTCGGCTTTGGCGGAGTGGCGCTCGCGGTCTGGGACTCCAGCGGCGCTGGTCGGAGCCTCGAAGAGGCAAACCGCACGCTGGGGCTGGTCTCGCTCTTCGTGTCGACCATCGGCTATGCCTTCGTGCTCGTCTTCCTGCGTCTGCGCGCGACGAAGGAAGACGCCACGACGATCGCCATGTTTACCAACGTCGTGCCCGCCATTGCGATGCTACCGGTGACGGTCGGCCTCTTCGGCTTCCCGGCGCTTTCCGCGCTTCCGCTTTTCGCCCTGCTGGGCCTGCTCGGCTATTCGGTCTGGTTCCTGATGACGCTGGCCTATGCCCGCGCGCCGGCGCAACAGCTGGCCCCGCTGGAATATACCGCACTGATCTGGGGCGCGGTGTTCGGCCTGGTCTTCTTTGACGAACTGCCCGGCTGGCGGCTCTGGGCCGGCGCGGCGATCATCATTGCAAGCTGCCTGATCGTCGCCTTCGACAGCCACTTTCGCACGCGCCGCGCGACGCGCATGCCCGCGAGCGACCTGCCGGAATAAGCTAGCCGCCGCGGCCGATCTTCACCGCGTCTTTCGCCTTTTCGGTAATGGCCGCCCAGTCGCCCCTGGCAATCTCGTCCTTCGTGGCGAGCCACGAGCCACCAACGGCAATGACGTTCGGCAGGGAAAGATAGTCGCGGGCATTCTCCGGCGTGATGCCGCCGGTCGGCATAAAGTCCATGTGCGGCAGCGGCCCGGCCAGCGATTTCAGGAATTTCGCCCCGCCGGCAGCCTCGGCCGGGAAGAATTTCATGACGCCATAGCCTTCATCGAAGCGCGCCATCGCTTCGCTGGCCGTTGCGACGCCCGGCAGAATGACCCCGTCATGGCTCGACAGCGCATCCAGCAGAAGCGGCGAGGTGCCTGGCGTGACGAGGAAGTCAGACCCGGCTTTCAGGGCGGCATCGACATCGCCTTCGGAGATGATCGTGCCTGCGCCGACCAGCAGGTCCTTCTGCGCCTCGCTCATGATCCGGATGGCTTCGAGCGCCGCCGGGGTGCGCAGCGTCACCTCGACCGCCGTCAGCCCGCCTTTCGCCAGCGCTTCAGCCAGCGGGGCGGCATGCGCCACGTCGTGGATGGTGAGGACAGGCACGATGGGGGCCGCCTCGATCGCGGCACGGAAGGCAGTCATTCGTTTCATGCGGACAGGACCTCATCGAAATGCAGCGCTGCTGCTCCCACTAACGCCGCTTCACCCGAGAGCAAGAGGCGGATCGGGATTGGTGTCATGTAATCGCTCATCGGCCCGCGCTGCAGGAAACGGCTGATCGCTTCAGGGGCAGCCAGCCAGTCAGCCAGGCGCTCGGCAACGCCGCCGGTAATGACGACCCCGCCCTGCGTGCCGTTCATCAGGGCCGCATCGCCCAGCGCATAGAGCGTGCCGCGCGCGCGAATCTCGCAGATGTCGCGGCAGATCCGGTCCCCCTGCTGGGCGCGCTCCATGATCTCGGCCGGGCCGGTCTCCTCCCAGGCCACGCCATCAATCTCACAGAGCGCCTTGTGGACCGCATTGAGCCCCGAGCCCGACAGGACAAGTTCGCGCGAGACATAGCCGTGGCTCTCGCTCAACCGTTCGAATAGCGCCCATTCCCGGGCATTGAACGGGGCAAACGCGGCGTGGCCGCCTTCCCCAGTCAGCACCCGCCAGCCGGTCGCGCCGGCCGGGATGAGAGTTGCCATGCCAAGCCCGGTGCCCGGCCCCGACACCAGGATCGGGTTGCGGCCCTCCTGATCCGGATGCCCGGCCCGCAGGACCCGAAAATCGCTGTCGGGCAACTCCGGTATCGCGCGCGCCATGGCGGCATAATCATTCACAAGCCGCACCCGGCGAAAGCCGCAATGACCGGCCAGGCGGACCGCATCCACCGTCCAGTCCCGGTTTGTCAGCTTGACGTGGTCCTCATCGACGGGACCGGCGA
This sequence comes from Henriciella aquimarina, assembly GCF_002088975.1. GTDB lineage: Bacteria > Pseudomonadota > Alphaproteobacteria > Caulobacterales > Hyphomonadaceae > Henriciella > Henriciella aquimarina. Next base: position 234,367 of record NZ_NCST01000061.1, on the reverse strand, counting down.
GCGCGATGAGCGCCTGCTTCGGGCGCTTTTCGCCGAGCGCGTCGCAATAGGTCTTCAGGGCCGCATCGAACGTCTCGAAATCGTCGCCCGGCATGACCGAGATGTCGCTGATCAGCGGATGGCCGGCAAAGCCGCGCCGGGCCACAGCGAAGCGGACATTCGTGCCGCCTATGTCTCCGACGAGAACAGGATCGGCCAAGACTAGAACCCCTGCGGCAGGAAGAAGTCGAACAGGCTACCGCCGGATTCCGGACGGTCGGCATTATCGCGGAAGGCGGAAAACAGTTCCCGGCCAAGCCCCTGGCCGCGAATGTTCGGGCGAAATTGAGCCGGTTCGCGCGCCTCGAAGACCGACGGGTCGACATCGATATCGAGACGGCCGGTTTCCGCGTCGAGACGGATCATGTCACCATCCTGCACGCGGGCCAGCGGGCCGCCGCGGGCGGCTTCGGGGCCGACATGGATCGCCGCCGGGATCTTGCCGCTTGCCCCGGACATGCGCCCGTCGGTCACGAGCGCAACCTTGTATCCCTTGTCCTGCAGCGCGCCGAGCGCCGGCGAGAGGGCGTGCAGTTCCGGCATGCCGTTCGCGGCCGGGCCCTGGAAGCGCACAACGGCGATGACATCCTTGTCGAGCTCGCCATTCTTGAAGGCTTCTTTCAGCGACTCCTGATGATCGAAGACGCGGGCAGGCGCCTCGATCACCATACGGTCGGGCTTGACCGAGGAGACCTTGATCACGCCGCGCCCGAGCGGGCCGTCCAGCATGCGCAGGCCGCCTTCAGGCTGGAAAGGGTCGGAGACGGGCCGGACAATGTCCATGTCGCCGCTCTCGGCGGGCGCGTCGCGGAAGGCAACTTCGCCATCCTTGAGCCAGGGCTCGCGCGCATGATCGGCAATCGTGCCCATCACGCCTTGCGCCTCGCCATTGAGCAGCCCGGCCTCGAGCAGCTGGCGCATGACAAAGCTCATCCCGCCAGCGGCCTGGAAGTGATTCACATCCGCCGGGCCGTTCGGATAGATGCGGCAGAGCAGCGGCACAACGGCGCTGACATCCTCAAAATCCTCAAGCGTGACCTGATAGCCCGAGGCGGCTGCCATGGCCGGGATGTGGAGCGCGTGATTGGTCGAGCCGCCGGTCGCCATCAGACCGACCATGGCATTCACCCAGCTGCGGGCATCGATCATCTCGCCCATAGGCGTGTAGTCGCGCTTGACCGTCAGTTCGACGACGCGGCGCACCGCCGCCCGCGTCAAAGCCTCGCGCAGCGGCGTGCCGGGGTTCTCGAAGGCGGCCCCCGGAATGTGCATGCCCATCATTTCCATGAGCATCTGGTTGGAGTTCGCCGTGCCATAGAAGGTGCAGGTGCCGGGGCTGTGATAGCTCTCGGATTCGGCCTTGAGCAGTGCGTCGCGGCCGACCTTGCCGAGGGCATATTCCTGCCGGATGCGCTGTTTCTCCGGGTTTGGCAGCCCGGACGGCATCGGCCCGCCCGGCACGAAGACATGCGGCAGCCAGCCAAAGCGCAGCGCCGCGATCATCAGGCCCGGCACGATCTTGTCGCAGATGCCGAGATGCAGCGCGCCGTCGAACATGTCGTGGCTGAGCGAGACCGCCGAGGCGAGTGCGATGACGTCGCGGGAAAAGAGCGACAGCTCCATGCCCTGCTGGCCCTGGGTGACGCCGTCGCACATGGCCGGAACGCCTCCGGCGACCTGCGCGGTCGCATTCACCTTGCGGGCCTCGTCGCGGATGATTTCGGGGTAGTGCTCATAGGGCGCGTGTGCCGAGAGCATGTCATTATAGGCGGTAACAACGCCGATATTCGGCCAGGAGGCACCGAGCAGCTGCGTCTTGTCGATCACCGCACAGCCGGCCGAGGCATGGGCGAGATTGCCGTCAGCGAGCTTTTCGCGGGCAAACCCTTCGGGCCGACGTGAGCGGATCAGCTCCAGATAGGCCGCGCGGGTCTCTTTCGACCGGTCTTCAATCCGGTCGGTGACCTCTTTGATCTTTGGGTGCAGTGTCGTCATTTGCCATTGCTCCACCAGTCGCGGCCATCCTCCCGAAGCAGCATGCGGGACTCCACGGGGCCATCTTCGAGGCCGGCCGCATAGGTATACATCGGCACCTTCGCATCAGCCCAGGCGTCAAGCAGGCCATCGACCCACTCCCAGGCCTCCTCGACCTCTTCCCGGCGCATGAACAGGGCGAGATTGCCACGCACCACGTCCATCAGAAGACGCTCATAGGCGTCGGGGTACCGCACCTGAAACGATTCCGCATAGGAGAGGTTCAGCGGCAATGACTGTACGCGCAGGCCGCCCGGCCCCGGCTCCTTGATCTGGACGTAGAGCTGCACGCCTTCATCGGGCTGCAAGCGAATGATCAGCCGGTTGGAATGAGCCTGCGCCTCGCCGAACATGGCGTGCGGCGCCTCGCGGAACTGTACCACGATCTCTGAATGGCGCGAACGCATGCGCTTGCCGGTACGCAGATAGAACGGCACGCGCGCCCAGCGCCAATTGTCGACCCACGCCTTCAGCGCAACGAAGGTCTCGGTGCCGCTTTCACCGTCTTCCAGCTCTTCGAGATAACCTTTGACCTGCTTGCCCTCGACGGTGCCCGGCCCGTACTGGGCGCGCACGCTATCCTTGCCAACGCATTTCGCCTCAACCGGGCGCAGGGCGTTGAGCACCTTGATCTTCTCGGTGCGGATCTCGTCGGCCTCGATCGAATTTGGCGGCTCCATGGCGATGAGGCAGAGGAGCTGCAGGAGGTGGTTCTGCACCATGTCGCGCACCGCGCCGGCAGTGTCGTAATAGCCGGCCCGGTCGCCCACGCCGACGTTCTCCGACACGGTGATCTGGATATGGTCGATGGCGGTGCGGTTCCAGAGCGGCTCGAACAGCGTATTGCCGAAGCGCAGGACGAGCAGGTTCTGGACGGTTTCCTTCCCGAGATAATGGTCGATCCGGTAGATCCGGTCCTCGCTGAACACCGCGCCAACCCCGGCATTGATGGCCTTGGCGGATTCGAGATCCGTCCCGATCGGCTTTTCCAGAACGACACGGGCATCGCCATCCGCGAGTCCCGACGCGCCAATCGCCTCACAGATGGGGACATAGATCTTGGGCGTGACCGCGAGATAGAAGATCGCCGGGCGGTCATCGTCGCCGAGCTTGACTTTCAGGTCGCTCCAGTCTTCGTCCGGCTTGGTTGCGTCCATGGCGACATAGTGAAGAAGCGCCTCGAACGCCTTCCAGCCCTCTTCGTCGAAGTCCGACCCAGTCGATGCCTTGCAGGCTTTCCTGGCAAAGGCGCGGAATTCCTTGTCGTCCATCTCCGTGCGCGACACGCCGACGAGACGGGAATCTTCCGGGATCTGACCGTCGAGAAAGCGGTGATAGAGCGCCGGTATCAGCTTGCGCTGCGAAAGATCGCCCGTGCCCCCGAAGATGACGAGGTCGAACGTTTCAACGGGAATAAATTTTGCCATATGCCCCAAATATCTATGGACCAGCCCCACCCCTGTCAAAGCCAATCGGGCCTCGGCCGCGAAAATGTTTGCGCTAACACTTTTTAGAGGCAGGCCGCTTTCAGGTCCATAGGGAAATTTGCCAAATTTTGCACCATGATTGCATTATTTTGCGAAACTGAATTCCAGTATCGACCGGCTCAGGAGCAGGTTGACGCCAGCTTTTTTGCAGACGCGGAGAGGATAACGGGCACATTGCTTTCCTGCGTGCCCGTCCAACCCGTCGCATTCAGCTGGGCCTTGCCGCCATCCACACTGAGGAGCCCGGTCAGCTGCCCGTCCGGCCCGCCCTTGCAGCGCAGGGTAAAGTGATAGCCGCCAGACTGGTTGGCGCCATCGATCACCCGGCAATTCGGATTGATGTCATTGAGCAGGCTCTCATAGGAGGACGCCGCCATTTGCGGGTCCACACAATGGGTGCCGGCATCCTGCATCGGCACCGGGCCGAGCGCGGCATTCGCCTCATAGGACCAGAGCCCCGGCGTGACCTCGCCCTCCGCGGCAGCGGCAAACGTCAGGAGAAGCGGAAGCCAAACAAGGGCAAAGAGGGGTTTCATCGAGGGCGGTCCTTGAAGCGGAGACAGGAGCGAAAAGTCTGGCCGGTCCGGCCGTTCCGCTCAACACAAGGATGTTTAATTCGCCATTCAGGCGAGATTCAGGCAGGCGTCCTTCATGGCTGCGAGGGGCGCTTCAGCAGGCCGCGCAGCCCCCCGCTCGTCAGCAGGGCGACATCGGCCAGCGCGAAAGCCAGGTTCAGGCGTGCCGGACCACAGATATAGAGCGGCTCCCAGCGCGGCAGGAATTTCTCCTTGTAGCGGCGCAGCCCGTCAAAGCCGTACATCTCCTCACCATGCGAATAAATGAAGTTGCCGATACGCGCGAGCGCATTGGCTTCGCGCTCCGCCGCCAGGCCCGACAGGGGCGCCATGCCAAGATCCAGCGTCTCGGCCCCCTGCGCCCTGCCCCAGAGCGCCAGTTCGGCAAACAGGGTATCCATCGTTGCGGGCGGGGCATCCGGGGAGACGCGCATCAGGTCAATCGACAGCGCCTTTCCGTCGCCCGACCGCCAAACATTCGCGAAAGCCCAGAGCGTATCGCCATGCCAGACCGACGCAATCGGATAGCGGTCGAGATAATCGGGATCGAACCATCCCAGCGTGAAGGCCTTCTCCCGGCCGGCATGATGGGCAAGCCAGGCGTCGGAGACCCGCTTCAGCTCTGACGCATATTGGCTGAAACTGCCGACCGGCAGGACCTCGAACCGCCCGCCTTCGCGCTTCAACCGGTTCACCGCATGCCGAAGCTTTGCCCGCGCCGGGCCCTCCAGCGAGAAATCCTGGAGCGGCACGATGGCCGTCTCGCCGATCTTGCGGGCCACCAGTCCCAGATCGAGCGCGACAGGCAGGAACGCTGTCGGCACGGCATAGAAGACAAGATTGACGCGCGCCTGATCGGCCTTCCGCTTCAGCGTGAAAGCGAGCGAGCGGACGGCATCCTCCGGCCCCATGGGTGGGCCCATGAAGATCCAGCTGCGTCCACGCACGCCATACATGGCGAAGGCGCGCCCATCGTCTGAAAACACGAAGCGCTTGTCCGGCAGCCAGGCCAGCGCCGCATCCGGCTGCGGGGTCTCGGGCGAAGCGACGACCGCCGCGATCTTCGCTTCCAGCTCGGGCGTGCGCCGGGGCAGAGGGACACGCGCGGGCGGCTGCAGCAGGCGCCAGAAAAGAAAGAGCACCGCCGTGACGATGATGACGACCAGCGCCCGCAGAAAGCGGGACACGTCGGCATCGAGGGCAAAGGTCCACCAGAGTTCGTTGCGGTACGCGACATTGCGGTAGGCGAAGAAGCCGAGCCAGGCGATGCCGGCGAGCAGCAGTGCCAGCACGATGAGCGGCTGCGGCGAGAGGCCGATGCGCGACAGCGATCCGCGGCGGTAGAACGCCCCGCGCGACATGACGAGGCCGGCAGCCGCGATGCTCAAGCCCACCGCCAGCGAGACATCGCGCCCAGCAATCAGGCTCAAGCCCGCCAGCAGGATGAACGCTCCGACGGTCATCAGCCAGGCGGCATGCAGGCGCTGGCGAATGCCGAGCGACAGGATGAGTAGCGCCGTGCCGACAATGGACGAGATGAAGTGCGACGCCTCGAGCAGCGCCAGGGGCACCTCGAACGGCACATGCGATACAGCACTCGGGACAAGCAGGGCGACCAGCATGATCACCCCGGCCACCGCGGCGATGCCGGCAAACACGATGGGCGCGAGCAGGAAGCTCAACTCGCGCACCAGCGCGCCCGCCAGGGAGATACGCGGCTGACTTGTGCGCGTTTCACTCATCCCCAGTCCCTCGCCGCTCACTCCTGAATCACAATCGGACCAACAGGCTGCCGGGGCATACTATCCGTAGTTTACCTGATTCAAAAATCGGGCTTGCCCCACCTATTATGAGCCGGGCATTTCCGTAGGGGAATGCCGGCTGATTCATGTGGTTTGAAAAAGGAGAGACGATATGCGTTTTGGTTCGTTAACCCCGTTCAATCGGCGTCATTTTCCGGCCCGGGACAAGCAGGGCAATCTTGAGCCGTTCCGCTCCTTGCGGATGGATTTCGACCAGTTGTGGGACGAGTTTTTCGATATGGGCCGCCCGCTCATGCCCGGCGGCATGGACTTCAGCCCGAGCGTCGATGTCTCGGAAACCGGCAAGGAGATCGTCATCAAGGCCGACCTGCCCGGGATGGACGAAAAGGATGTCGAGCTGGAACTCAATGGCGACATGCTGACCATCAGTGGCGAGCGCAGCGTGGAAAAGGAAGAAGGCGAAGGTGAAAGTCACCGCGTCGTCGAACGCAGCTATGGCCGGTTCGAGCGGTCCATGCGCCTGCCCTTCAGCCCGGAAGACAAGGATGTCGAGACGAGCTTCAAGAAGGGCGTGCTGAAGGTCAACGTCAAGAAGCCGAAAGAGCTGGAAAACAAGGCCCGCAAGATCGCTATCAAGGGCGAATAACGGGTTTCAGCCCACAAAAAACACCAAAGGCGGCGAGGTCCCATCGCCGCCTTTTGTTTGTCCGGGATATGTCGCGCGCTAGAGCGCCTTGCCCATGCGCACAACGGGAATGCGCAGACCGTTGACGGGCGGGGCGAGGGTTTCCTCGATCACCTGATAGCCGCACGCCTTGTAGAGCGGGATGCCGGCCACGGTCGCGCCGAGCTCGACGGACAGAAAGCCTTCCGCCTTTGCGGCAGCCTCCCCAAGCGAGAGGATCAGCCGCCCGATGCCGCGCCGGGTAAAGTCGGGATGGGTATACATCGCCCGCACGCGCGCCGCGTCACGGCCCGGCACAAGCAAGTTCTCATCCCGCAGGGGCGTGGAATGATCGCCGCCATAGAGGGTGGCGCGCCGGCTCCAGCCGCCGCAACCGGCCAGCCTGCCGGAGGCGACGTCTGTCACCATGAAATAGGTCCCGTCTTTCACCAGCTGGGTATCGACGCCCATGGAGCCGCGGCTGGCCTCGATTTCCGCCGGGCTGAGATACGGTTTCTGCAGCTCGCTGATGGCAAGTTCCATGACTTCGCGAAGGGCCGGCAGATCGGCTTCCTTCGCGAGCCGATGAGTGAGTCCGGAAGCTTCAGTCTGCATGAATACTCCTCTTCATCTCGCCTTATCGGGCCGGAAACCGGCGACGAAGTCGATGACTTTCTGCCTCGGCATTTCGCAAGGCTTCAGCCGTGCCTGACCGGCGACCACATAGAGGTTGAAACTGACATGATCGGCACCGCCGAGCGCTTCGCCATAGAGCTTCACCCGGCGCCCGTCGGAAGAGCGCTGCAGGCTCACACCCCAACGCTCTCCAAGGTAGGTGCCCTGGCCGTAACCGTTTGGCAGTCCGGCCAGGGCGAATAGAAACGCGTCGAACCTAGTTGCGCGACTTGTCGACGAGGCGGTCATTCTGCGCCCACTTCATCATGCCGCGCAGCTGCTCGCCCACTTCCTCGATCATGTGCGTGTTCATCCGGTTGCGCATCGCCGCAAAGCTCGGCGCACCGGCCTGGTTCTCGAGCACCCAGTCTCGGGCGAACTGGCCGGACTGAATGTCCTCGAGCACCTTCTTCATGTTCGCCTTGGTCTCGGAATTCACCACGCGCGGGCCGGAGCGGTATTCGCCATATTCGGCCGTGTTGGAGATCGAGTAGTTCATGTTGGAAATACCGCCCTCATAGATGAGGTCGACGATGAGCTTGGTCTCGTGGAGGCATTCGAAATAGGCCATTTCCGGCGCATAGCCGGCCTCGACCAGCGTTTCGAAGCCGGCCTTGATCAGCTCGACAATGCCGCCGCAGAGAACGGTCTGCTCACCGAAGAGGTCGGTCTCGGTTTCTTCGCGGAACGAGGTCTCGATGACGCCGGCGCGGGTGTTGCCGATGGCCTTGGAATAGGACAGCGCCACATCCTTGGCGGTGCCGGTCGCATCCTGCTGGATGGCCACCAGGCCCGGCAGGCCGAAGCCGCGCTGATACTGGTCGCGCAGCGTGTGGCCGGGGCCCTTCGGGGCCGACAGCGAGACGTCCACACCTTCCGGCGGACGGATGAGGTTGTAATGCACGTTGAAGCCGTGGCCGAACATGATGTGCTGGCCTTCACGGATATGCGGCTCGATCTCATTGGCCCAGAGAACCGACTGCTTCTCGTCCGGGATGAGGATCATCACAACGTCGGCCCACTGGGTGGCTTCCGCCGGGGTCATTACCTTCAGGCCTTCATTCTCGGCCTTCTTGCGCGAGCCCGAATTCGGCTGCAGGCCGACGACGACTTCCGGCACGCCGCTGTCGCGCATGTTCAGCGCATGGGCGTGGCCCTGGCTGCCATAACCGATGACGGCCACTTTCTTCGACTTGATGAGTTCAAGGTCGGCATCTTGTTCGTAATAGACTTTCACTTCTCACTACTCCTTGGATTTCTTCAACTTTTTTACAAATCTGTTCTGATCGCTATCCCGCATCCTTGCCGCGGCGGATGGAGAGGACGCCGGTGCGGCTGACTTCAACGAGGCCGAGCGGCTCCATCAGGTCGGTGAACTGATCGACCTTTTCCGACGCGCCGGTGATCTCGAAGATGAAGCTTTCATTCGTGGTATCGATGACGCGCGCGCGGAAGATTTCCGCGATGCGCAACGCTTCGACGCGCTTCTCGCCGGTGCCGGCGACCTTCACCAGCGCCAGCTCCCGCTCGATACCGCGCCGGGATTTCGTGATGTCCACCACAGCGGCGACCGGGACAAGCCGCAGAAGCTGCGCCTCGATCTGCTCCAGCATATGGGCGGTGCCGGTGGTGACGATGGTGATGCGCGAGCGGTGCTTGTTGCGATCGGTTTCGGCGACCGTCAGGCTCTCGATGTTGTAGCCGCGCGCGGAGAACAGCCCAACGACGCGCCCGAGGACCCCCGGCTCGTTGTCGACCAGGACGGCGAGCGTGCGGCGCTCTTCGGCCTCCTCGGCATGGTCCATGTCATAGGCGCTTGCTGGGATGGGGAGCGGCTCTCTCGTCATGCGGCAGTGTCCTCCTGGGAGTCGTCCGACTCGATGATAACTTGCGGCCGGCGGGCCTTCAGGCGGTTCTTGATCGAGGCGGCCCGTCCGAGCGCCTCCTCACGATGGGCACGGCGCTGCCTGTCATAGCGCTTCACGATCAGGTCACGCCGGCGCGGATCGGTATGCGCCTGCAGCTCCGACACGACAAGCCGGCGGCAATCCTCGAAGAAAAGCGCCGAGTTCTCGCCCGTCGGCCCGCCCTCGCGGGTCATCGCTTCAAGCTCGTAATGGGCATAGACCAGCGCGTCGAGAATAGGCGGGCGCGAGCCGCGATAGGCTCCCTCCTTTTCCGCGCCCTTCTTCTCCGGATCGACATTCGGGAAGAACATCCGCCCGCGCTCGATCAGCGAGGAGAGCTGCATCATCAGATTCACCTTGTTGGTGTTGAAGCCCTGCTCATTGGTCTGGGCCCGGCGGGTGCGCGCGAACATGGCCATGCGCCCAAGCAGATCGATCGCGGCCGCGCCCCAGTCGAGGGTCGCCCCGTCGACCTGCATGCGCAGTGTCTCCACCCGGATCTTCTCCTGACGGCGTGTTTCCATGTGCGAGGCGATGGCCCCGAGAATGGCAAAGACTGCCGACACCAGGGTGATAATGAGGGCCCAGTTGCCCTGCGCCATATCCGAGAGACTAGAGGTCATGCGTGCAATGTCCCGAACGTTTCTGGATCAGACCAGCTTACGACCTTCCTCATCGATTTCATCCCCGGAAATGCTGCCCAGGATCATCTCATTATGCGCTGCCCCGGACGGGATCATCGGGAAGCAGTTTTCCGCCTTGGTGACAAGGCAATCGAAGACGACAGGCCCGGGATGATCGATCATTTCCTGAATCCGGGCATCCAGCTCATCCGGATCGGAACACTGGATGCCATGGGCGCCATAGGCCTCGGCCAGTTTCACGAAATCCGGCAGGCTTTCGGAATAGGAATGTGAATAGCGCTGGCCGTGCAGCAGCTCTTGCCACTGGCGCACCATGCCCATCCACTCATTGTTGAGAATGAAGACCTTGATCGGCAGCTTGTGCTGAACCGCGGTGGAGATTTCCTGCATCACCATCTGCACCGAGGCTTCCCCGGCAATGTCGATGACGAGGCTGTCGCGATGGGCCGCCTGCACGCCGACCGCGGATGGCAGGCCATAGCCCATCGTGCCGAGTCCGCCCGATGTCATCCAGCGGTTCGGCTCCTCGAAGTGATAGTGCTGGGCCGCCCACATCTGGTGCTGGCCGACCTCGGTCGTGATGTAGGTGTCGCGGTCCCTGGTCAGCTCGTACAACCGCTCCACGGCATATTGCGGGCGGATCGAGCCGTCATTCTCCGGATAGGCAAAGCAGTCGCGCTCGCGCCACTTGTCGATCTGGGCTTTCCAGTCAGAGAGGTCGGGCTTTTTCGCCTTCGTCTTCTTCCAGCCGTCCAGCAGCGCCTTCAGCGCGGCCTTGCAGTCGGCCACGATCGGAATGTCGACCCGGATGATCTTGTTGATCGAGGACGGGTCGATGTCGATGTGAACCTTCCGCGAGCCGGGCGAAAAAGCCGAGACCTTGCCGGTCACCCGGTCATCGAAGCGCGCGCCGACGCAGATCATGAGATCGCAGTCATGCATCGCATTATTGGCTTCATAGGCGCCGTGCATCCCCACCATGCCGAGCCAGTCGGGATGGCTGGCCGGAAAGGCGCCGAGGCCCATCAGCGTCGAGGTCACGGGGAAACCGGTGGCTTCCTGCAGCTCGCGCAGGAGTTTCGAGGCTTCAGGCCCGGAATTGATGACCCCGCCACCGGTATAGAAGACCGGCCGGCGCGCGGCTCGCATCAGGGCAATCGTGTCCTCGATGGCGTGCGGGGACGGCTCGGTCTTCGGCTGGTAGGTCGGCTTGTAGACGCCCTCCTTGCCGATATAGGTGCCGGTCGCGAACTGGACGTCCTTGGGGATGTCGATGACCACAGGCCCCGGCCGCCCGGACGTGGCAATCAGGAAGGCTTCGTGGATGGTGCGCGCGAGGTCCTCGACGTCGGTGACGAGATAGTTGTGCTTGGCGCAGCAGCGGGTAATGCCGACCGTGTCGCACTCCTGAAAGGCATCGGTGCCGATGAGATGGGTCGGCACCTGGCCGCTGATCACCACCATCGGAATGGAGTCCATCATCGCATCCGTAATCGGCGTGACCATGTTCGTCGCGCCGGGCCCGGAGGTGACCAGCGCCACGCCCGGCTTGCCGGTCGAGCGGGCATAGCCTTCGGCGGCGTGGCCGGCGCCCTGCTCATGGCGCACGAGCACGTGGTGGATCGAGTCTTCGGAATAGATGGCATCATAGATCGGCAGGACCGCCCCGCCGGGATAGCCGAACATGGTGTCTACGCCCTGTTCCCGAAGCGCAGTGATGACGATCTCTGCGCCGGTCATGGTGCGGGCTTTCGTCTCTGTCTCGGTCAGGGGCTGGGTATCCATGGGTCTGCTCATTCGATCTTCACTGCTCAATTCATGCGACCTGAAAAAGAAAAAGGGCCTCGATTGAGACCCTTCCATACGCACCCGCGCCGACATCTGCTCAGATGTCAGTCACGGGCGGCTAATAAGTACGACGACCTTCTGCTGGCGCAAGGCTTTTTCCTCCAAATCGCAAATGGGGCATATCGTGCCTCAGCCTATCGGTCAACCTCCTTATAAAGGGCAGAAACAACCCTCATCCGGGTCGGGATCTCCGTGGACGGAATTCTGGGCCAGAACGGAAACTGCCGCCCGATCCAGGTGAATTGCCGCTTGGCATAACGCCGCGTATCGCGCTTGGCATTTTCGGCCGCGAGCGCGGCATCGATCTCGCCGCGAATGAACGCCGAAAGCCATGGCATGCCATGCGCCTTCATCGCCGGCAGGTCCGGATCGATGTCCTGGGCGACCAGCTGGCGGGCCTCTTCCATGGCACCTTCCATCAGCATTCCCTCGAAGCGCTTGTCGATGCGGGAATAGAGTTTCGCACGCGGCGGGGTGAGCGCGATGCCGAGCCACTCATCCTCGTTGAGGACCGGCTTGGAACGCTTGCTCTGGAAGCTGGTCAGCGGCGTGCCGGTGGCCAGCCACACCTCATAGGCCCGGCTCAGGCGCTGGCGGTCATTGTCGTCGATGCGCGCAGCCGCCTCCGGATCGACGGCCTGCAGCCGGATCTTCAACCCGCGCACACCTTCCGACTTGGCGATTTCGAGCACTTCATGACGGGTCTCCTCCGGCACGGGCGGGATCTCGGATAGCCCCTGCGTCAGCGCCAGGAGGTAGAGCCCCGTGCCACCGACGACGACAGCGGTCTTGCCACGCTTCTGGATCGCCTCGATCACCGGGCGGGCCTGCTCCAGCCATTGCCCCGTAGAGTAGCGCTCGCTGGCCGGCACATGGCCGAAGAGATGATGCGGAACGTCGGCCATCTCCGCCTCGTCGGGGCGCGCAGAGATTACCTTCAAATCCCGGTAGACCTGCATGGAATCCGCATTGACGATCTCGCCGTCATATTTGCGGGCGATCTGAATGGACAGTTCGGTCTTCCCGCTTGCAGTTGGTCCATGAATGAGGATAGCAGGTCTCATTGAATAGCAAGTAAGAGGTTTGCGCGCGCACGTTAAGTAAGGAGCGCCAGAATGGACGAAAAAACCGCAGATTACAGCCATGTCGCGACGGTAGTTGCCCCGGGCGGGGACAGCCTGCAGCTTGTCGGCGACACGCTGGAAACGGTCCTGCAGGAAACCGGGGTGAGCGAGAAAGCCCCGGTCCGCATGCTGAGCGGCGACGGTCACTTCACCGCAATCGAACAGGCCATCAGCCCGGCCGATGCCCAGGCGGTGCGCAAGGCGCTGGAAACAGCTTTTGCCGGCAAGGCCGATATCTGCGTCTCGCCTAGCCGGGGCCGGCGCAAGAAGCTCATGATCTGCGACATGGACTCCACCATCATCGAGCAGGAATGCCTCGACGAACTGGCCGATTTCGCCGGGCTGAAAGCCGAGATCTCCGCCATCACCGAGCGCGCCATGGCCGGTGAGCTGAATTTCGAGGAAGCGCTGACCGAACGGGTCGGCATGCTGAACGGGCTCGCGCTCGATACGCTGGAGACCTGCTACCGCGAACGCATCACGCTGATGCCGGGCGCGGAAACCCTTGTCGCCACGATGAAGGCCGGCGGGGCCCGCTGCGTCCTCGTCTCGGGCGGGTTCACCTATTTCACTTCACGCATCGCCGAAGCCGCCGGCTTCGATACCCATCAGGGCAACACTTTGCTCGACGATGGCAAGACGCTGACCGGCAAGGTCGGCATGCCGATCCTCGGACGCGAGGCCAAACTCGCCGCCCTGGAGACAGAGATGAAGGGCCTAAGCCTGTCACCGGCCGACACGCTTGCCATGGGCGACGGGGCCAATGACCTCGCCATGATCGAAGCCTCCGGCCTCGGCGTCGCCTACCGCGCCAAGCCGGTCGTGGCGGCGGCTGCCGATTGCGGGATCTCGGTCACCGACCTCACCACCGTGCTCTACTTCCAGGGCTTTTCCGACAGCGAGATCGTCTGGAAGCACTGACAGGCCTGCGCTCGCACAATTATCAAGAGGATGCTAAGAGATGCCGCCAAGCCCGGATCCAGAGGAAGACATCCGGCAGGCCCTCATGGAGACGGGCATTTACACAGCCGCTACCTCGACACCTGCACCCGTGGTCAGCGCCGAGTTGCTGAAATGGCTCATCACCTCTCCCCACATCCCCCACCCTGTCTGCCGGATTGAGGGCGTTGTCTTTCGCGACCCGGTCAATCTCTGCGCCTATCGCAGCGAGAAGCATGTTCACCTCATTGGCTGCCGCTTTCTCGGGGAGCTCGATCTGCGCCATTTGCGTCTGCCGCAACTGATCCTCGACCGAAGCTGCTTTGAAGCGCCCGTCAAAATGAATGGGGCACAGATCGAGCGCGGCATGCTCGCCAACAAGGCCGAGTTCGAAAACCTGACCGTTCAGGCAGCGGAATTCGGAGGCAATCTCGAACTCTCCGACACGAAATTTCGAACCGAACTCAAAGCCTATCAGGTAAACGTTGCAAAAAGCCTGTTCATCCGCGATGGGACAGAATTGAAGGGCGCAAACCTGGCCGGCGCGAAAGTCGGCACCAACTTCCAGCTACGCGGAACGAAACTGGCCGGCATGATCGACCTGACCGGTGCCGACATCAATGGCGAGCTCCAGTTCAGCAATCCGGAGTCCCCGCCCATTTCCTGGGCCGAAGACGCCTCGCTTTCCCTCCGCAACGTCCGGGCCCGTGCTTTCGGCGCCCGCCTGAGGGATTTTCAACGCGGGGCTGAATATGTCCCACTCGATCTGTCGGGTCTCACCTTTGAGGAATTTGGTGGGGTCAACCTCAAGGACAACTCGTCGATCGCGCATGAAAAGCCCGAAGCCCTTCTGACATGGCTTGAACAGTCTTCCTCGAAAGCCTCGAAATTCGATCCCAAACCCTTCATTACCGTGGCCGATGCACTCGCACGCACAGGACAGCTGGAAGCCGCACAGAAACTAAAAATCGGGCTGGAGTGGCAGGAAACCTACAAGGCAGACATGTCGCCAATCAGCCGTTCCGGGCGGTTTTTATCGGGCTGGTTTGTCGGTTTCGGCTATGCCCCCTGGCGGGCGCTTTGGCTGTTCGGGGGCCTGTTCCTACTGGGGTTCGCTTATGCCTATTTTGTCCAGACCGGGTTTTCCCTTGTCTGGGCCGGCATGGGCGCAACAATCGATGCCGTTCGCCTATCGCTGGAAAATTCGATCCCGCTGATTGAATTTACAGCGCCCCTCGGCCGGCAAAACTGCCCCGAAGCGCTAGATGCCGGTTGCATATCCCTCAGCAGCACGAGCCTCCTGCTCTTCGATGTACAGAAGGTCCTTTCACTCATCCTCGGCAGCTACTTCGTCGCCGCGATCAGTGGCTTCGCCTCGACGCGCCGGCACTGACCGGGCGTTACCGTGCCGAGCGATAGCGTTCCGGGTGGGCTGGGAAGACGCCGATGATCTTCAGCGAGGTCGAGAAGAAGCCAAGCTCCTCCAGAGCGAGTTGCACCGAACGCTCGTCCGGATGGCCCTCGATCTCGGCATAGAACTGGGTGGCGGTGAAGGAGCCGTCGATCTGGTAGCTTTCGAGCTTCGTCATGTTGACGCCATTCGTCGCAAACCCGCCCATCGCCTTGTAGAGCGCGGCCGGAATGTTGCGCACCTGGAAGAGGAAGGACGTGACCGTCGGCCCGTCTTCGATGTCATGCTCGACCGGCTCCGGCGCCATGATGACGAAGCGGGTCGTGTTGTGGTCGGCATCCTCGATATTGTGGGCCAGGATATCGAGCCCATAGACCTCTGCAGCCAGTTCCGGTGCGATGGCGGCAATCGACTTGTCGCCCGTCTCGGCCACGATACGCGCCGCCCCGGCCGTATCGGCGGCGATCACCGGATCAATGCCGTGCTCCTTCAGGAAGCGGCGGCACTGGCCAAGCGCCATGATGTGCGAATGGGCGAGCTTCACATCCGTGAGGGACGCGCCCTTCAAAGCCATCAGCTGGAAGCGGATCGGCATGAAATGCTCGCCGATCATGTGCAGGCTGGTGCCGGGCAGCAGGTGGTGAATGTCGCCCACCCGGCCGGCAATCGTGTTCTCCACAGGAATCATGGCGAGGTCGGCATCCCCGCGCTCGACCATGGAGAGGACATCCTCGAACGTCTTGCAGGCGACCGGCTCCATCGCGGGATAAGTGTCGCGGCAGGCAATGTGCGAATTCGCTCCGGGCTCGCCCTGATAGGCGATGCGGCCCGTCATCGTCTTGTTCATCTCACTGTCCTTATGGCGCCGTTCGGCCGGAAAGCGCCATGCCATGCGCGAGGCAGGCGGCATTTTCAAGTCCCGATTCGACAGCGCCTACGCCCCATCTTGTGCCGGCCATTGCCCGGAGACGCGGATTCCGGCTCACCAAGTGCGCCGTTTCGCCGCTATATGCCCCCGCGCATCCCCTGACGCACCCGGTTATATTGCCTCCGACTCGATAGCGTGCCAGAAGGCGCGCGTTAGAAGGTAATCACACAAGGACGATCCCATGGGCGATCTCTTCTGGAACAAGGTTTTCGGCGCCATCCTCGCCGTTCTGCTTGGCGTCATGGGCCTGAAGCTGCTCTCCGAGACAGTTTTCGGACATGGCGGCGGCCATCACGGCGGCGAAGAGGAGGAGATGTCGCTGAATGACTGGGCGCATAGCCGCTTTGCCTATTACACCGACATTGCCGAGACCGGCGGTGGCGCCGCAGAGGAAGAAGAGGTCTATGACCTTGGCGCCCTGCTGGCCAATGCCGATGCGAGCCGCGGCGAGCGCTCCTTCAAGGCAAAGTGCACGACTTGCCACACCATCGAACAGGGCGGCGCCAACGGCACCGGCCCGAACCTCTATGGCATCATGACCGCCGAGCATGCCCACAAGGACAATTTCGGCTACTCTTCCGCCATGATGGAAACGGCTGGCAAGCCGTGGACCTATGAGTCGATCGACGAGTGGCTGACCAACCCGTCCTCCTATATCCGCGGCACCACCATGGCCTTCGCCGGTCTGCGCCGCGACGAGGAGCGTGCCGACGTGATCGCCTACCTGGCCTCGATGACGCCGAATGCCCCGGCTTTCCCGGAGCCGCTGCCGGAAGAAGAAGAGACCGAGACCGCTGAAGGCGAAGAAGGTGGCGAAGCCACTGACGCGGCTGCCGAAGGTGAGCCCCCCGAAGCCGAGCCCGCCGCAGAAGGCGAAACCACCGAAGCGGCACCGGCCGAAGGCGAAGCTGCCGATACGGCTGAAACCGCAAACGAGCCCGCCGAGGGTGAAAACGCCGGCGAAGCTGAAGGTGAGGCTGCCAGCGAAGAAGCCGCTCCGGCAGAGGAAGAAGCTGCACCGGCCGAAACCGGCGACAGCGAACCGACTGAAGAAGAGTAAGGCTTAGCCGGCCTTTAGCCAGGCCGGCGTATCTGCCTTTCCGGAGACAAGATCGATACGGCGGGCCCCGATGGGCTCGCCGTATATTTTTGCGATCCGCTCAATCGCCCCGGCGAGCGGCTCTTTCGCGACCGCCATGTGATGGGCATTGGCATGCAGGAAGATATCCCCATCCAGCATGATGCCGACATGGCCCTTCCAGAAAACGAGATCGCTGCGCTGAAGTGCGCCCGGCTTTCGCCACTCGCCGATGGCTTCGCCGCACCAAGCGTATTGCATGTCGCTGTCGCGCGGCAGGATGATGCCGCAAGCCAGAAAGGCTGCGCGCATCAGGCCGGTGCAATCGATTCCGAGACTGTCGCAGCCGCCCCAGAGATAGGGTGCATGCAGGTAAAGTTCGGCCACACCCGCCGGATCGGTTTCATACGCATCAAGGGCGGCGACATGCTGCTCGGGCAGCCAGCCGCCGCGCTCACTCTTGAGGAAGCGGCCCTCCTGCCCCGTGATCCGGAGCCGGCTGCCCAGCGACACAATCAGCTGCGGGGCCGACTTCAGGTCGGGTTCTGAATAGACATAGGTCCTGAGCGCGGACACCTTGTGGGTCGGCGCGAGCACGGAGGATGCCACGGCCTCCTTGAGTGCCCAGCCGACATAGCGGTCGCGTTCAAGCTGCACCCGGACGAAACCGCCCCGTTCCTGGCCCGCCATAAGAGCCTCGCCATGCAGGGCCTGCGTCACCATCTGGGAGGCTGCATCCGGCGCTTCGTGGATGGCGGCCGTCCCGGCACTCACCTGCATCGGTGTGCCGTCCACGCCTTCCGGCAGGGTCAGTCTCTTGTCGTCAAACTCCGGCACACTGCCTCCCGATAGATCAGGCGGCTGCCTGCGGCTTTGTGGTCACCGCCGGAACGGCGACGTCCTTGCCATCGGCAGCCAGCATGATCAGCTGCGCAAAGCCGCGCAGCCAGTCCATGCCCTCTACCGTGCGCTCTATGAAGACGCTGCGCAAGTCGTTCTCGTCCTTGCGGCGGCGGACAAAACCCTGCTTTTCCAGCGTGTCGAGCGCGCGTGTAACCGCTGGCTTGGCGAGATCGAAACTCGCGGCCAGTCCGCGCACCGTGTGCGGGCCGGGTTCCAGGGCAACGGTCAGGAAAATCGCCTGCTGGCGCGCCGAAAGATCGCAGTCCGAGGTGCGGACATAGGCCGACATGGTGCGGCGCCACAGATCCAGGGACTGTCTTTCATTCATCGCCATTCGGATTCTCCTTCGCGCCATCTTCCGTCGATAAGCGAATCAGAATCTGATTTGCGCGAAGCGTAAAGAGTCCCTTAACGCAGACGGGACTCGAATTCCGCTAGCGCTCTGGCTTTATTGTGAAAAACATTGTCTGGCCGTTCCGCCAGATGCGAATCAGCATGTCTTTTCCGCCCGGCGCGGTCTGCGGATCCAGCGCGGCGTGCGCGTCTTCCACGCCGGCAATCTTCCTGAAACCGATCTCGGTGATGACATCGCCCTTGCGCAGCTTGCCGAAGCTCGGCCCGTTCGCGGCCACCGAATTGACCAGCACGCCATCGACATCGCGCGCGATGCCATACCGCCGGCGTGCATCGTCATCGATGGATTTGAGTTCGGCCCCGATGGGGTTCTGCGCCAGCGCATTCTCCGGAATGGGCTCACGCTCCTCGACGGCGCTTTCGCTCTCAAGCTCGCCGACCGTGAAGTCTACCGTGCGGCGCTTGCGGTCGCGCACGACATCGACGTCGACCGTCTTGCCGATGTCGGTGTCGGCCACGATCCGCGACAGGCCGCGCACATCCTCGACCACTTTGCCATCGAAGCTCAGGACGAGATCGCCCACTTCGAAGTCGGAATCGGCGGCGGGGCCTTCCCCGTCGATGGCGGTGATGATGACGCCTTTCGGCTCTTTCACGCCATAGGCGTCGGCAATGCCCTGGTCGATGCCCTGCACATTGACCCCGAACCAGCCACGGCGCGGGTGGCCATATTCGACGATCTGGCTGGCGACCTGGCTGACCAGGTTGGACGGGATGGAAAAGCCGAGCCCGACCGATCCGCCGGTCGGAGAAATGATGGCCGTGTTCACGCCGATCACCTCGCCATTCAGGTTAAACAGCGGCCCGCCGGAATTACCGCGGTTGATGGCGGCATCGGTCTGAATGAAGTCGTCATAGCGCCCGGACTGGATGTCCCGGTTGCGGGCCGAAATGATGCCGGCCGACACCGAGCCGCCAAAGCCGAACGGGTTGCCGATGGCCATCACCCAGTCGCCTACTTCCGCCCCGTCGCTGTCGGCGAAATCGACGTGCGGCAGCGGCTCATCGCTTTCCACCTTGAGAACAGCCACATCCGTTTCCGGATCGGTGCCGACCAGCGTGGCCTGCAGCGTGCGCCCGGAATTGAAGACGACATTGATCTCGTCGGCATTCTGGATGACGTGATTATTGGTCACGACGGTACCGTCGGCGGAAATCAGGAAGCCGGAGCCCAGCGAGCCTTCCCGGCGGAAGCCGTCCGGGTCACGGCCGAAAAATTCGTTGAAACGTTCCAGCGGTGATCCGTCGGGAAATTCGGGCATGCCGTCAGGCGCAATCGTCTGGCTGGTCGTGATGTTGACCACGGCCGGCATCAGGCGCCTGGCCAGTTTCGAGAAGGATTCCGGAGCCTGTTTCTGGTCGATGACAGAGGTCGTGTCCGACAGCGACGTATCGGCCTGCGAGGCGCGCTGGGCCATGGCGCCCGGCTGCAACAGCACGACACCTGCAAGCCCGGCCAGGACGGACGTCATTTTCAGGCTCATCGATACGCTCCGGTCTGCTTCAAACTTCACTCCTTGCACAGAACTATGGCGCTTCGCGGGCAGAGCGCAACGCATCACACGAAGCGCACCGCAGCATAGAAGAGAACCAGCCCCAATATGGCCGACCAGATACCACCACTGCGGATGCTTTCGATCGGCATACGCGACAGCCATTCGGCCATGCGCTGCATCGTGTCGGGAGCGGCCGCATAGAGGATACCCTCAAGAGCGAACCAGAGGCCGATGGCGGCGAGGAGTGTCTGCCATGTCATGGCTGATACATCCTGCCGCCTTCCATGCCCGTTAACCCGGCGTACCGCTGCGGGCCGCCTGCGTTATGAAGTCATTGCAGAGGCCCAGCTTGTTGGGCCCGACAACGACGCGGGTGCCTTCGGTGAAAGATTCCTCGCAAGCAATGAGCGCCCGCTGGAAGCGGAAGAACTCTTCGTCCCGCTCATAGGCGTTGGCATAGATCTCGTTCCGCTTGGCATCACCTTCACCACGGATCTGTTCCGATTGCTGGCGGGCATCGGCCAGGATGACGGTGCGCTGACGCTCTGCGCGGGCGCGGATACCGCGGGCGCGTTCGTCGCCCTCGGCCCGGATCTGCTCGGCTTCCTGGTTCCGGGTCGCTTCCATCCGAGAGAAGACCCGTTCGGACACATCGTCCGGCAGGTCAGCCCGGCGGATACGCACATCGATGATCTCGATGCCGCGCCCGGAAATATTGTTGGCGAGATTATCGCGGATCTCGTCCATCAGCTCAGACCGCTGACCGGAGATGATGTCCTCCGGAAGGCGTGAAGCCAGGGCGTTACGGATGGCCGCATCTGTGAAGTTCAACAGCTGGCTGCGGGCTTCCCGCTCGGTGCCGAGACGCTGATAGAAGGCCAGCGGATCGTCGATCTGCCAGCGCACGAAAGCGTCGACGATCAACTGCTCCTGGTTCGACGCATAGGCTTCGATGTTCGGCACATCGAGGCCGAGATTGCGCCGGTCATACATGACGACATTCTGAACCAGCGGGATCTTGAACTTCAGCCCCGCCTCATCCGAGCCCGGCTCGTTATAGGCTTCGACAGCCCGGCCGACCTGGAGCAGAAGCGCCTGCTTGCGCTGGTCCACGATAAAGAAGGAATTGAACGCGACGATCACGACGATCACGACCGCGACGATTCCAAGAATTCCGATCGGTCTCATGATCTAGTTCCCCTGACTGCTTCTGCTGCGGTTCATGCCCTCAAGCGGAAGGTAGGGCACGGCCCCGGACTCCTGATCCAGGATCATCTTGTCGCTGCGATTGAGAATACGTTCCATGGTCTCCAGATACATACGTTCCCGCGTGACCTGGGGCGCCTGACGATACTCATCCAGAATTTGCGTGAAGCGAGAGGCCTGACCGGTCGCATCGGCGATGACCTGCTCACGATAGGCTTCGGCATCCTGGATGATCTGCTCGGCGGCACCGCGTGCCCGCGGGATGATGTCGTTGGAATAACGGTTGGCTTCCTGCACGGCGCGTTCCGCGTCCTGCCCGGCGACAACCACGTCGATGAAGGCGTCACGCACCGGCGCCGGTGCCTGGGCTTCCTGGATCTCGACGTTCAGGATCTGCACGCCGGCGCGGTAGTCATTGAGAAGCGTGCTCAGCTGTTCGCGCACCTGCGCCTGCAACTCGCCACGGCCCGTTGTGATGATATCGTCGAGATTGGATTTGCCGACAACCTCACGCATCACCGATTCGGCGGACGCTTTCACGAGTTCTGCGCCGCCCTCGACATTGAGAATGAAGTTTTCCGGATCTTCCTCGTCATAATACCAGAAGACGCGGAACTGGACGTCGACGATATTCTCGTCGCCGGTCAGCATGAAGCGCTCATCATTGTCGGCGCCGATCTCGGTGACCTGTTGCTTCTCCGACGGCATGACCTCATGCGTCTCGATCGGGGTCGGCAGGTGAACGTGAAGGCCCGGCGGGAAATTCTTCTGCCATTCGCCGAAGCGGAAAACAGCCGCGCGCTCGCCTTCGTCGACGACCACGACACCCGTGGCCAGCCAGGCGATCAGCGCTGCCAGCGCCAGAACGGCAAAGCCGAAGGGCCCGAAGCCCTGACCGCCACCGCGGCCACGACCGCCGCCACCGCCGTTTCCACGGCCACGGCGAAAGCGTTCCTGCATCCGGCGCATCTGTTCCTCGAGGTCGGGACGGTTACCACCGCCACCGCCGCTCCCTCCGGAGCCTCCGGATCCACCTGAACCACCCGGTCGCGACCAGGGTGAATCATTGCCCTTCTTGCCGGATCCCCACGGGCTGCCATTGCCCTTGGACGAGCCGTCCCCGTCCTTGTTTTCATTCCAGGGCATTGCCCCTCCTTCATGACTGTCCGTCTATGGCCATATAGGCATTGCGCAGATATGTGCATCCCAGCGCGCTCGCATCAAGGAGTAACCCGCATGTTTCGTGCCCGGTCGCGACAATCAGACAAGCTTGAAAGCGCCATTCGGCGTGCGCTGGGCGATCCCGCCTGGCTGCAAGGCCTTCGGATTCGCGAAGGCGGCGTGGTGACGCTCGTACTCGAGGCGGATCCGGAGAACATGGAAGAATCCGAAACCCGCCGTGTCGAAGCCGAAGCCCGCGCCCTGAATGTGAAAGGCGTCAACGAAGTCCACGCCATGCTGACCGCCGAGCGACAGCCCGGCGCGCACACGCATGAAGCACACGCCCCTCAAGAGACGCCCCCGCAAGCCGGCGCGCAGCGCGTCCGCAAGGGCGCCCGGCTTTCGGACGAAGCGGTCTCACAGGGGCAGCCCGGCCAGCCGACGACCGACAAGATCCCCGGCATCTCCCGCATCCTGGTCGTCGCGAGCGCCAAGGGCGGCGTCGGCAAGTCGACCGTGGCGGTCAATCTCGCGGCCTCCTTTGCCAAGCTCGGCCTGAAGACCGGCCTCCTCGACGCGGACATCTATGGTCCGAGTGCGCCGACCATGCTGGGCACGGGCGATGCCCAGCCCGCAACCGACCGGAACGGAAAACTGATCCCTGTCGAAGCCCATGGCATCCACTCGCTATCCATCGGCTACCTGTCAGACCCGGACGCGCCGATGATCTGGCGCGGCCCCATCGTGATGTCGGCCATCACGCAGATGCTGAACGATGCCGCCTGGGGCACGCCGGAAGATCCGCTCGACCTGCTGATCATCGACACCCCACCCGGCACGGGCGACGCACAGCTCACCATCGCCCAGCGCGTGCCCGTCACTGCGGCCGTGCTGGTGACGACGCCGCAGGAAGTGGCCCTCTCGGATGTGCGCCGGGGCGCGGCCATGTTCGCCAAAACGGCGGTGCCCGTGCTTGGCATCATCGAGACGATGAGCTGGTTCGAGGACCCGGCTGGCAACCGGCATTACCTGATGGGCGAGGGCGGCGGCCAGAAAACAGCCGATACACTTGGCCTGCCCCTGCTCGGCCAGCTGCCCATGCTGACCGAGATCCGCGAAGGCGGCGACACCGGCAAGCCTGCCGCCGCCGGCGAGGGCGAGGCTTCGAAGCGCTTTCACGAGATTGCCCGCTCGGTCGCGCTCAACCTCGACAGCCTGCAGACAAAGACCCCACCGAAAATCATCTTTGAGGACTGAACCACCGATGAGCCACGATGTACTCTACCTGCTGAAGCCCGGCGAAGACCCCGACTATCCCGGCGAGACATTCTATTGTCCGCCCTGCGCGATGGTTGAAGGGGTGCTGGCGTCCTTCCCGGAGCTGGCCAAAAAGCTGGATGTCCGGCGGGTCGATTGGCCCCGCCCGCGCAAGGACGTGGTCGCCGTGGTGGGAGAGGACAATCAGTCCCTGCCGATGCTGCTTCTGGCAGAAGGCGAAACCTCAGCGCACCAGTCGGGCACGTTTGAAGGCCGCGCCTTCATCAATGACCGGGACGCCATTCTGGCAGCGCTCTCTGAACGCCACGGCTTCCCGGCCCCGCACCCCTAAGGGGCCGACGCGCCGTCAGGCATTGAAGTTCAGCTTCAGGCCCGCCTCCGGCCAGCGGCACTTGATGAGCTTGCCGGTGCCCGACAGCGTCACCCAGGCATCCATCATGTCCTCGCCGCCGAACGCGATGTTCGTCACGAACGGGTCGGGGAAAGGGATGTGCGAGTGCTGGCCGTCCGGCTGCACAGTGGTGATGCCGCCCTGCAGAATGGTCGCCACGCAGACATTGCCGGCGGCTGAAATGGCGAGGCTGTCGAAATAGCGAAGGTCCGGCATGCCGGCGAGGAGCCGGCCGGTCGTGAACGGCCCTGCCTGTTTCGCAACGCCCGGGCTTTCCAGGTCATAGGCCCAGACGCGCGCGGTCATCGTGTCGGCGAAATAGACCGTGTTCTCATCCGGCGAGAGGCCGATGCCATTCGGCGATATCTGGTTGTAGTCGAGTTCCTGCACCTTGTCCGAGCCGGCAGGCATGAAATAGACCCCGCCCGTGTCGCGATAATTGTCATAGCTCTTGCCGAGATCGGTGAAGTAGAGATTGCCCGCTTTGTCGAAAACGAGGTCGTTCGGGCCTTTCAGGGGGCGGTCCCCGCAATGGGTCGCGACGACCTCGACCTTTCCGGTCGACAGGTCGATGCGCTCGATCCGGCCGCCGGAATAGTCTTCCGGGGCATGGCCGGGGATCAGCAATCCGTCGCGTTCATGATAGATGAAACCGCCATTATTGGTGCACCAGAGCGCCCCGTCCGGGCCGATGGCGAGACCGTTCGGCCCGCCGCCCGGCTCGGCAATCACCTCTTTCTTGCCGTCGCCCCAGCAGCGCGTGATCTTCTTGCTCTCGATCTCGACAACAATGACCGAGCCGTCCGACATGACGACCGGGCCTTCCGGAAACCGCAAGCCTTCCGTGACCACCTCGAAATCCATGGCGCAACTCCCTTCCGTCTGGTTTTGACGGGGACTGTTGCGCGCTGACAGAGGCCTTTCAAGCGGGGCCGTAGGGGAAGGCGAGACAGGTTTCCGGCTTTAATCCTGCACGCGCTGGAGGACGCGCAGGGTAAAGGGATACTCATTGCGCTCGCCGGCCTCGAAACGGCTCGTCGCTACCTCCTCGAACTCGCTTTCGTCAAAACCGGGGAACGAGACATCGCCGTCAATCTCGGCATCCACCTCGCTGATATAGAGGATATCGGTCAGCGGCATGGCCCGCTCGAACAGGGACTGGCCGCCAATGATGAAAACCTCTTCCACCCCATCCTTGTTGGCAATGGCCTTGGCGGCATTGATCGCGGCGTTCAGGTTGGAATAGACGCGCGCGCCGATGGCGGCATAGGCCCAGTCCTTCGAGATGACGATATTCTGGCGGCCCGGCAGAGGCTTACGCGGAAGGCTTTCCCAAGTGTGCCGCCCCATGATGATCGGGTGGCCCATCGTGGTCCGCTTGAAAAATTTGAGATCGTCGGACAGCTTCCAGGGAAGGCCTCCATCTCTGCCAATGATGCCGTTTCGCGACCGCGCAACGATCATCGACAGCTTTACAGATCCTTCCATACCAAGTCCTCTTGCTTTCCCATCCCGTCTATCGCGGTTTTCTCTTCGCCCCCATGACCTATCTAGGTCGGTGATTTAACCCAGATCAATAGTGCTGGTTTCAGACAGGAAAAATTCAATTCATGATGGAACTTTGGGATGGTTTGATCGGCGCGATAACCAATGGCCGGCCAACGAATAAAGAAGAAGTATTGATTGGCCTTATGGTAACGGCCATTCTTATTTACTCTTTTGGTGGCCGTTTCTGGGCCTTCCTGTACTTCGCAACCATCCCATTCCTGAACTGGTCTTTCGGGATTGTGGAAAGCTTCATACTGCTGCCGCCGAACGAAACCTTCCGGCAGGGAATCGAGATTCACCCCCTCACTGTTGTAACCGGGCTGGTTTTCGTGTTCCGGGATTTCGTCCAGCGCGGCATGGGTCACAAGGTTCTGGTCGTCATGGCGTTGGCGATTGCCTGGTCGTTCTACTATGCATGGCCAGTTATCGCGCTGGCCTCGGGGATCGCCTTCGCCATTTCCGAGATCACGGACTGGTTGATCTACACGTTCACCAAATACCGGCTTTCCACCCGAATCATTCTCTCCAGCGCGGTCGCCGCCCCGGTCGATACCACGATTTTCCTCTATGGTGCCGACCTTGCGCGCCAGATCCGGCTGGGGGATGAGCCCGGCAACATGCTGCATCCGGCCAACTGGGTCGTCTTCATCATCGGCAAGATGATCGGCGCCGTTCTCGTCTCCTGGCTGATCCGGCGGCGCGAGGATGCCGGCCAGATCGATCCCTATGACGATGACGGTTACACACCGGCCACCAACCGGAGCTGACCCGACGGCACACTTCGCAGCCCGATTCAATCGGCTATCGTCCCGGTCACAAGACAAAGGGAGGATATCCAATGAAACTCGGTCCAGACACACCAGCCATCGTCACCGGCGGCGCTTCCGGCCTTGGCCGCGCCACCGCGGAGGCCCTGGCGGATCATGGCGTGAAGGTCGCCATCTTCGACATCCAGGAAGAGAAAGGCGAAGAGGTCGCCAAATCCATCGGCGGCATCTTCTGCAAAGTGGACATTCTCGACGAGGCTTCCTGCGAGGCCGGCTTCGAGAAAGCCCGCGCCGCTCATGGCCAGGAGCGGATCACGGTTCATTGCGCCATGACATCGGGCCGGGGCAAGACGCTCTCCTTCGACAAGGAAACGATGAAATACAAGCGCACACCGACGGAGATGTATGATCGCGGCGCGCAGGGCATCCTCGTCGCCTCCTACCGCATTGCCTCCATGTCAGCACTTGGCATGGCGAATTCCGAAGCGCTCAATGAGGATGGCGAGCGTGGATGTATCACTCTCACTGCCTCTGTCGCCGCGCAGGATGCGCAGATCGGCCAGGTCATCTATGGCTCGTGCAAGGCGGGCGTGAACGGTCTGGTTCTGCCCATGGCGCGCGACCTCATGGATATCGGCATCCGTGTGAACTCGATCATGCCGGGCATATTCGCGACCCCGCTCATGCTCGGGGCCCCACAGAAGGTTCTGGACAGCCTGGCCGCGTCCGTCCCCTTCCCCAAGCGGCTCGGCAATCCGGAAGAGTTCGGATCGCTGGCGCTCGAGATCGCGCGGAACACCTATCTCAATGGCCACAATTTCCGGCTCGACGGCTCGATCCGCATGGCGCCGCGCTAATCGGTGAGAGCAAAAGTGTCGTCATCCCGGCCAGTCGATAGAGAGGCGGGGATGACGGCCATGCCTTGTCCGGCGCCACCTAGCTTACACCGCCACCGGGGCCTTGATGTGCTTGTGGGCCTCGTAACCTACGAGTTCGAAGTCCTCATAGCTCCATGAGAAGAGATCGGTCTTCTCCGGATTGAGGATCATGCGCGGCGGAGCGAGCGGTGTGCGTGTCAGCTGCAACTTCGCCTGCTCGATATGGTTCGAATAAAGGTGCGCATCGCCCAGCGTGTGGATGAACTCGCCGGGCTCAAGCCCTGTTGCCCGCGCCATCATCATGGTCAGCAGCGCATAGGAGGCGATGTTGAACGGCACGCCAAGAAAGATATCGGCCGAGCGCTGGTAAAGCTGGCAGCTGAGCCGGCCTTCGGCCACATGGAACTGGAACAGGCAGTGACAGGGCGGCAGCGCCATCTCGTTCACATCCGCCGGGTTCCAGGCCGACACGACAAGGCGGCGCGAATTCGGATTGGTCCGGATCTCGTTCAGCACCCATTCGATCTGGTCGATGGTCTGCCCGTCCGGGCCGACCCAGGAGCGCCACTGCTTGCCATAGACGGGCCCGAGATCGCCGTTCTCGTCTGCCCACTCATCCCAGATCGAGACGCCGTTTTCCTTGAGGTAGGCGATGTTGGTATCGCCTTTCAGGAACCAGAGCAGTTCATGGATGATGGAGCGCAGGTGCAGCTTCTTGGTCGTCAGCAGAGGAAAGCTGTCGGCCAGGTCGAACCGCATC
The DNA here is from genome assembly GCF_002088975.1 of Henriciella aquimarina. Taxonomy (GTDB): domain Bacteria; phylum Pseudomonadota; class Alphaproteobacteria; order Caulobacterales; family Hyphomonadaceae; genus Henriciella; species Henriciella aquimarina. Next base: position 206,449 of record NZ_NCST01000061.1, on the reverse strand, counting down.
TGCCTGCCAAAGACACCGAGCGTCCCCGTCCCGGTGCGGTCGCCGCGCGCGACACCGTTGTCGAGGACGTCCTGAAGAAGATCGAGATACTGCTTCATGATGGAGCGACATTTGCCGAGTCTGGCGCCCGTGTCCAGCATTCCCAACCAGCCCGGAACGGCTTTCGCCTCTTAACGGACGGTAAACCGTAAACACGAAACTCACGCACCGGCTCCAATCAGACCTAAACGCGATTGCGTTAAGGGTGTCCCAGATTGAGAAACCATGTCTGGAGCCTAGCGCCATGAAATCCGCCTGGACCCTATCGAAATTCCGTCGCGATGCCCACGGCAATGTGGCCATGATTTTCGCGCTTTGCCTGATCCCGATTGTCATTGTCGCCGGCTTTGCCATCGACACGCAGCTTGCCTTTTCAAAGAAGGGCAAGATCCAGCATGCCATCGACTCGGCGACCCTCGCCGGCGCGCGGATGATGCAGAGCACAAACGACCAGAGCGCCGTGCGTGCCCATGCGCGGAAATATTTCGAAGCCATGATGGCCAACGAGCCGGGCGGGTTCGAATGCGATGCGCTGACGATCCGCTTCACCGGGCCGGAAGAACTCGAAGGCACGGCCGACTGCTACCAGCCGACCACGCTGACCCGCATTATCGGGCGTGACCAGGTCAAGCTGACGACCAGAAGCACTGCCACCTACGGCACGGGCCGCGTCGACGTCTCCTTTGTCTTCGACGTCTCGGGCTCGATGAACAGCTATGGCCGGATCTATGAGCTGAAGAATGCCGCCAAGGAAGCGGCTGACACGCTGCTGCCAAAGCCCGGCTCGGCCAGTGACGGCGACGTGCGTATCGCGATGATCGCCTATAACAGCATGGTCAATGCGGGCGAGTACTTCGAGGATGTGACCGGCCTGCGGGAACGGCGCACATATCAGGGCGTGGACAATTACGACGAAGACGCCAACCGCAATAATCCGCGCGCGGTGAAAAAGCCGGTAAGAGTTTGCCGCGCAAGCTGGGGAAGCTGGTGCTATGGCGGCTATGAATGGCAAGATCGCTGGGTCATCGAAAAAACCGACGAGGTTGAAGAGACGATTGCCGACACATGCGTCTATGAACGCGATGGCGAACATGCCTACACGAACCGGACCCCCAAGCTTCTGAAGCAGTGGGACCTCCTTCGTGACGTCGAATCCGGTACCTACAATGCGCGTGAAGAGGGCGACACTGAGAACGGAGACGCCTATCTCACGGCCAGTCACCTCGTCTGGAACGATAATGAGGAAGAAAAAGACGGCATCTGGAGCCGTGTCGGCGTGGACGAATGCCCGGATTCCGGTCCCTTCGCGCTTAGCCACAACAAGACGCAGATCAACCACTATATCGATGGCCTGCGGGCGGGCGGCGGCACGGCCGGCCACCAGGGTATCGCCTGGGGCTGGTACCTGATCTCTCATGAATGGAGCAGCATCTTTACCGGCAATTCCGCCCCCCTCGACCCGAACGATCCGGACGTTGTCAAGGCAATGATCATCATGACGGATGGTGAATTCCTGAACGAATTTCATCGCAGCCAAGGCACTTCGACCCAGCAATCCCGCATGCTGTGTGACTCGATCAAAAATGACGATGTCATCATCTATACAGTGGCGTTCCAGGCCCCACAGGCGGGCAAGGACATCCTGAGTTACTGTGCTTCCGGTCCGGAGTTCTACTTCAATGCCGAAAACGGCCAGGAGCTCGTGGAAAGCTACAATGCCATTGCAACGTCCATTTCGGATCTGCGCATCTCGCACTAGACGCTTTCTGGCGATCAAGTGAAAGCGGCCGGTCAGGGTTAATCACGCCCTGACCGGCTTTCTTTAATTCGCCGGCGCCGTTGAACGCTCCCGAAACCCGGAGCGCCCATGATTGGGCCCGTCTGTTGGCAGTGAGGAAGGGGCAATGGGGCAGACACGTCCGTCCACAATGCTGTTAAGCCGTCCACGCTGGCGCCTGCCGGGCGCCAAGGGCCTTGTGCGCGACCTGATGGGGCTCAACCAGGGCCAGGTTGCCGTCCTTCTGGCGCTCTCAATCCTGCCGATTGCGCTGATGGCGGGCTTCGCTATCGACTTCCAGCTGCTGACCTCGCGCAAGGCCAAGGCGCAATACACCCTCGATTCCGCGGTCATCGCCGGGACTCGCGCCTATCGTGAAGGCGCCAGCAAGGAAGCCGTCGCCGGGATCGTGCAGCGATATTATATGTCAGCGCTCAGCTCCACGGAGGGCGGACTCAACTGCGAGCTGCCTGTCGTGACGATCGACGAAATCGACGTCGAGGCCTCCACCAAATGCTCCATGGCGACGACCCTGTCTGCTGTCGGCGGGATCGACGAGATGAGCTTCGGCATCTCGACGGCGACGACGTATGGCGTTGGCAAGGTCGATGTCGCTTTTGTCTTCGACGTCTCCGGGTCCATGGATGGCTCGCGCATCCACGACCTGAAGATCGCCGCGCATGACGCAGTCAACACGCTTATCCCGGAAAACCCGCCACCCGGCCAGGAAGACGATATCCGTCTGTCCATGGTGGCCTATAACGGCTCCTTCAATGCCGGCAGCTATTTCCAGGCCGTGACAGGCGAAACGCCAGACATGACCGACACCTATTGGGACAACTACCGGGACGAATACAGAACACGGGATTATTATTCGACCTGTGTCTACGAACGTACCGGCAGCGAGGAGTATACCGATACCGCGCCCGGGCCTGGCAACTATATGGAGCCGATCAGCTATAACCGGTATTATGACTATTATAATCGTTATCGCTGCAGCGACGCCGCCCCGCTCACCCTGACCAGCAACGAGCAACCCCTGCACGATTATATCGATGCCCTGGAGGCAGGCGGGAACACGGCAGGCCATCTCGGCGTGGCCTGGGGCTGGTATACGATCTCGCCGAACTGGGCCGGAATCTGGCCGTCAGACTCGACACCACACCCCTATGACGAGCCCGACACTGCCAAGGCGATCATCCTGATGACCGACGGGGCCTTCAACACCAAGGGCGAGGGGTGGGGCAGTGACAGTTCCAGCAACCAGGCCGAAGCCCTCTGCGACAATATCAAGGAGGAAGATGTCATTATCTACTCCGTCGCCTTCCAGGCGCCCTATGCGGGTGAACAGGTCCTGAAATACTGCGCCAGCGGCGACGAGAACTTCTTCCGCCCGCAGGATGGCGAGGAGCTGACAGACGCCTATCGTGCCATCGCCGCCTCGATTTCCGATCTCAGGATCACACACTGACCCCCTTTCAAGGCGGCAGGCGAGCCTCTATATAGACAGTGTTCCTTCGGGAACTATGGCGATAAACGCACGTGTAATAAGCGGTTCGGACCCGGGTGCGATACCCGGCGGCTCCACCAATCATTCCCCGGTCATTGGGCGGACGGTATGGGGCCGAAACAGGATCGACGGACGTGTAAAGACGATGCTTTCGCCCGGCCGAGCTCCGTTAGAAGCTCATTTCAACATAGTTGCCAATGACAACTTTGCTGAAGGTGAACTGATGGCCGCGTAAGCGGTCGGTAGGTTTACCGTCCTAACTCCTGGGGCTTCAGTTCCTCAGGCGGGGCCCGGAGGCGCCTGGCAACAGAAGCCTCCACCTTATCTTTCCTCATACCCTGTATAAAGCCCGCAGCTCTTGTGCCTGGCCGGAACGCAAACCGCCGCATGGGCGTTCTCACAGGCAAAGTCTGGAGATCATCATGTCATCATTCACGCTGTACGCTATCGGTTTCGTCATCCTCATCGGCGGCCTCGTCTGGGGCGCACTGACGCTCGGTGTCCCGGGCCAATGGGTTGCGATCGGCGCGGTCGTGCTGACCGGAATCGGCATCATTACCGGCGTTACCTCGACCCGGCGCAAGGACGAAACCGAAGCCTCGGAACACCCCTGAGGCCGTCTGGCACGCACCATGCTGTAGCAGGGCCTACAGATCGCATGGCCGTAAATTTGTATGGCGGTGCGGTATAAACGTCAGCGAGCGAACGTGTTAAAATCCCTTCGCTTTCTGAATGAAGCGAGTTGAACCCTGCGACTGGCGCTTTAGAAAGGTGGCCGGGAAATGGATGGGCCGGATGACTGACTATATTGGTTATGAAGCACTAACACAGGCAGCCATGCGAGGCGTGGTGCGCGAAGCCCTGCGGGAAACCGCCCGCCAGGAAACGGCGCCGGGCGAGCACCACTTCTACATTACGTTCCGGACGCGCGCGCCCGGCGTTAAGATGGCCGAGCACCTTGTCGAACGCTTTCCAGACGAGATGACCATCGTCATCCAGCATCAGTTCTGGGACCTCGAAGTCTTCGACGGCCATTTCGAAGTGATTCTCAAATTCAACGGCGTGCCGCAGCACCTCTCGATCCCGTTCGCGGCAATGACGCGCTTCGTCGATCCGTCGGTGAATTTCGGCCTTTCCTTCGAGCGCCCGGAAAAAGCGGCCGGCCAGGACATTGTCGGCCCGACCGGCGCGACCGCACCCGCGACGGACCCACAGCCTGAAGAACAGAAGCGCGCTTCCGGCGACGATACGCCCGGCACGGTCGTGAATATCGACGCCTTCCGCCGGAAATAGCCTTGGCGGATTCCAGCGAAGACAAGCCACGCCTGAGCGATGCCGACATGCTGGCGCGCTTCCGCAACTCGAAGAAGCGCCCTGCCTGCTCCGACACGCTCGGCATGCAGCTCGCCGAGGTCCATCAGGACGAGCAACGCATCGTCGTGGATTTCACCGCCGATGAGAGCTTTGCCAACCCGACAGGCGCCATACAGGGCGGGTTTATCGCCGCCATGCTGGATGAAGCCATCTCGACCAACATCATCATCGCCTCCAATGTGACGATGACGGCCCCGACGCTCGAGATGAAGGTCTCCTACCTCGCCCCGCTCTTCGTGGGTCCGGCCAAGGTGGAAGCGAAAATTCTGAAATTCGGCAAGACGGTGTGCTTCTCCGAAGCCCGCTGCCTCGCCCCCGACGGCAAGGTGGTCGCCACGGCCACGGCGACCGCCGCCCCGAAACCGTTCAAGCGGTTCTGAACCGTCAGCCTGACCCGGTTTAACCGCGATCAAAAGCTCTGCAATTATTTAACTTGAATAATCCCCGATTGCGGGCATCTAGCGTAATTGCGCGACGCCAGCGCGGGCAAAACCCTGATTCGTCTTCCGGGCGGCGACCCGGATTGTTCAGGAGCCCTTCCGGCCATGATGCTGGTGCCCTGCTACCTCGCCGCCTCGGATATTGAGGGTCTTGGCGTTTTTTCCCGTGAACCTGTCAGACGCGGCCAGCTGATCTGGCGCTTCGATCCCCGCATCGACCGGATGGTCTCGCTCGACAGCTTCTCCGATGCCGACGAGCGGCTCTCGGACTTTCTGAAGCGCTACACCTACATTCCGCCCTATGACCGAAGCGTATGCATTCTGGACGGCGATGAAGGCCGCTACATGAACCATAGCGAAACCCCGAATACGGACTTCTCCTCGATCGATGCGGGTTATGCGCTGAGAGACATCCCGGCGGGCGAGGAGCTGACCTGCGACTATCGCGAGTTCGACACCACGGCCCACATCATGATGGCTTCGATCAGCCCGCTCGGGCGCCAGCTGGTGAGCGACGCCATCACGCCGGTGCACACCAATGGCGCCGCCGGCAAGGGCCGTATCCCGCCTCATCTGTCCTGACGGGGCCTAGAAGCCTGTGACGGCGATGACGTAGAGCTCGATCAGGATCCCGATCAGGCTGACCGCCCAGATCAGGGTGCGCAGCACCGGTATCCCGATAAGGTAGACCGGGGCATAGGCCAGACGTGCCCAGAAATAGAGCGCCCCGCCCATCGTTGTCAGGCTGGAATTCAGGTCCGATACCTCGATCATCAGGATCGAGAAGCCGAACAGGAGAAGGCCCTCGATATGGTTGTTCAGCGCGCGTTTGGCCCGCCCGCTGAACGCATCTTCCCTGGCCGGCACATCGCGGGCGCTGAAACCCCATTTCAGACCGTTGACGAGAATGGTGCTGGACGCCTGAACGGCGATCAGCACCAGCAGGATCACGACGGACCCGAAAAGATAGAGAAGTTCCTGAGACATCATGGCAATAGCCCTCCCGTGCTATGGGCAGGAAAATACTCTCCTTCGGGGAAGCTTGCCAGCAGGTTCAGAAAATCCGTTAAAATTCAATCCATGGCTTCGACGCGCATATAAATGCCCTCGCGCTCGCCCACCCGACGCTCGACCAGAAGCCGGGCGACCTGGTGGTCATCCACGAAGACATTGCCGACCACACTGTCGAGCAGGGCCTTGGCGAGATTGTCGAGATCCATCCAGGGCGGATCGCCGGTATATTCCATCACGATATGGACGGCATAATCGCCATGGCCGGGGCGCAGGCGTGTGAAATCCTTGCGGAAGAACTCTCTCAGAAGCGGCTTGTAATACTTCGCCTGCGTCGTCAGCCCGAAGCAGCGCACTTCCAGCGCGCCATCATCGGTAATCCGCGCGCGAACCTTGCCGTTCTTCGTCCAGCCATCCACGCTAATCGGCCACCCAGCCGGCAAGTTCGCGTTTCACCACCGTCTCGATGACGTCGACCGCACGTTCGCTGTCATTGAGACACGGCACGACGGAATAATGCGTGCCACCGGCCTCGGTGAACTGTTCGCGGCCCAGGATGGCGAGCTCCTCCAGCGTCTCGAGACAGTCGGAGATGAAGGCCGGGGAGACGACGGCCAGCTTCTTCACGCCTTCGCCCGGCAGCGCCTCCAGCGTCTTGTCGGTATAGGGCTGCAGCCATTCCTGCGGGCCAAACCGGCTCTGGAAAGTGGTCATCGCGTAACCGTCCGACCAGCCGAGTTTTTCCGCGACCAGCCGCGTCGTCTTCTGGCAGTGGCAGTGATACGGGTCGCCCTTGTCGAAATAGGCTTTCGGAATGCCATGATAGCTCATCAGCACTCTGTCGGGCGTAAAATCGAGACCGGCCAGGTGCTCGCTGATGGAGGCTGCCAGCGCCTCGACATAGGCCGGTTTATCGAAAAAAGGCGGGGTGGTGCGCACTGCCGGCTGCCAGCGGAGTTTCGAGAGCGCGGCAAAAGCGCGGTCATGCACGCTGGCTGTCGTCGTGGCCGAATATTGCGGATAGAGCGCGACAATCGCGATGCGGTCGCAACCCTCATCCTTCAGCCGCTCGATCTTCGAGGCGATGGAGGGGTTGCCATATGTCATGGCGAAATCGACCAGGAGCTCATCGCTGCCGATGCGTGCGGCGAGTTTTTCCGCCTGGCGCCTGGTGTAGACAAGAAGCGGAGAGCCCTCTTCCATCCAGACCTTCTTGTAGGCCGCCCCCGACTTGGAGGGTCGGAAGGTCAGGATCGGGCCCTGCAGGATCGGCTGCCAGAGGAGCGGGTTCAGCTCGATTACCCGCCGGTCGGACAGGAATTCGGAGAGATAGCGCCGCATCGACCAGTAATCGGTGCCGTCCGGGGTGCCGAGATTGACGAGCAGGACGCCCACCTTTCCGCGCGCCACGGCCGGATGGCCCGCCGGGGCATGCTGTGGCACGTCTGCCTGTCCTGTCTTCAATGGTTCGGCCATTCCAGCGCCTTCGTATCTGATCATCCGCGCCTATACATAGACCTGTCGGCGCAGAGGCAAGGCCGACGTGCTGCCGCAGCTTGCCTTTCCCCTCGTCTTGTTGCGAAAAGGAGAGGAATGCAAATTCGGGGGTCGTATATGAAGGCACGTAACGGGGCGATCCTGGCCCTGGGAATGCTGTCCATGCTTGTCGCTTGCAATAGCGAGGACTCCGATCCGATCCGCTTTGAATACGCCGGCTCCGACCTGGAGACCTGCGCGGAGACCGATATCGGCTTTCATCCCGATGCCGCCGACCTGACCGACGCGGCCAGGAGCATTCTCTTCGAGACGGTGGAGAAGCTAAACACGCTCTGCGAAGGCGCGGAGGTGGACATCACCGCCTATTCCGCCGTGCCGGGCGACCAGATCGCCTATATGCGCACCGCCACCATTCAGGACGCCATCACGACCGAGTACGGCCTGTCGGCAGACCGCTTTTCCATGGACGTTTCCGCCCCGCCGTCCGACGAGATGACCGGGCGCGCCAGGATCGCACTCATGGTCGAGCCCAGCGACGAAAGCGAATAATCGTCTACACGCCTGCGACATGCGCGGTCTGGCGCATTTGCGCGCGCTGGCCTGCATGCTAAAGCGCGCGGGACACTCAGGATTTGCCGAACACGAAGGAGCCACCCGATGGGCATTTTTGGCGACAAGGAGCCGAAGCCGCGCACTGAAACCGATACGATGGGCGAGATCGAAGTCGCCGGTGAAAAGTATTGGGGTGCGCAGGCGCAACGCAGTCTCGGCAACTTCAAGATCGGCTGGGAAAAGCAGCCCGCACCGATCGTGCGTGCCCTCGGCATCGTCAAGAAGGCCGCCGCCCAGACGAATATGGAACTGGGCAAGCTGGACGAGAAACTCGGCAATGCCATCATCCAGGCTGCCGACGAGGTGATTACCGGCAAGCTGGATGAGCATTTCCCGCTTGTGGTCTGGCAGACCGGCTCGGGCACGCAGTCCAACATGAACGCCAACGAAGTGATCGCGAACCGCGCCATCGAACTGCTCGGCGGCGAAATGGGCACGAAGACCCCGGTTCACCCGAACGACCACTGCAATATGAGCCAAAGCTCAAACGACACCTTCCCGACCGCGATGCACATCGCCTGCGCGGAAGAGGTCACCGACCGGCTCGTCCCGGCGCTGAAGAAGCTGCAGGAAGCCCTCCACGCCAAGGCGGAAAGCTGGGCTGACATCATCAAGATCGGGCGCACCCACACCCAGGACGCCACGCCCGTCACGCTCGGCCAGGAATTCTCCGGCTATGCCCAGCAGCTCGCCAACGGCATCGAGCGCATCGAGATGACGCTGCCCAAGCTGATGGAGCTTGCCCAGGGCGGCACCGCCGTCGGCACGGGCCTCGCCTCCCCGGCCGGCTTCGACGAAATGGTCGCCAAGAAGATTGCCGACATAACCGGCCTCGACTTCAAGACGGCGCCAAACAAATTCGAGGCGCTGGCCGCCCACGACGCAATGGTCATGACACATGGCGCGATCAACACCGTCGCCATGGCCTGCTTCAAGATCGCCAACGATATCCGCTTCCTCGGCTCCGGTCCGCGGTCGGGCCTTGGCGAGTTGGCCCTGCCGGAGAATGAGCCGGGCAGCTCCATCATGCCGGGCAAGGTCAACCCGACCCAGTGCGAAGCCCTGACCCAGGTCTGCGCACACATTCACGGCAACAATGCCGCTATCGGTTTCGCCGGCAGCCAGGGTCATTTCGAGCTGAATGTCTACAACCCGATGATGGCCTACAACTTCCTGCAGTCGACGCGCCTTCTGGCCGACGCCGCCGTCAGCTTCACCGACAATTGCGTCGTCGGCATCGAGCCGCGCCTCGAGAACATCGAGCGCGGCCTGAAGAACTCACTGATGCTGGTCACGCCGCTGAAGGAAAAGTACGGCTACGACCGCGCGGCCAAGATCGCCAAGACAGCCCATCAGAACGGCACCACGCTGCGCGAGGAAGCCGTGAAGGACGGCATCCCGGCCGAGGATTTCGACGCCATCGTACGCCCGGAGAAAATGATCTCGCCGGGCTGATGGCGGCCTAGCCGGCGGAAAGCTTCGCAGCGAGCGCGTCCTGGTCGGAGATGAACAGGACGTGCTTGCCGCGATTGGACTCGCGAATGAAGTCGGCCATTGGCTTGCTGGATGCAGCCAGCGCCTCGATGTCGCCGAGGATGGCGACCCTGACGTGATAGTTCATGAATTTCTGGAGGAAGAGACCGAACTGGCGCGTCCGCAGGTCCACCATCTCAGGGTGCAGCCGCTCCACCGGAATAGCGATCCAGTCTGCTCCAGTTGCGTACATGTCGCCCATCAGCGTCATGGCGTCGGCCTCCTGTTTGAGGGCCGGGCCATCCTGATCCGCAAATGCGACAGGGATGCCTGAGAGCAACTCCGTTTTCATACCGGATTTATCCGGCGTGGTCTCCCAGACGTCAATCTGGCCGGCTAGCGCCCGTCACACATATTTCTTCACTCTTCATGTTGCGCCGCACCATGAAGGCCGTCATAGGGGCTTGCGAAGACTAACAGCCAACAAGACTGAGCCTTTCCCGTGACAAGCAAATCCACCTTCTCAGCTTTCGCTGACCGCCTTGGCGCGCAAAATTTTTCGCAATCCAACCTCGCCAAGTTCACGCCAAGCCGGATCAAGACCGAGCTTCTGGCGGGGCTGACCGTTGCGCTCGCGCTTGTCCCGGAAGCTGTTGCCTTCGCTTTTGTGGCCGGTGTTCATCCGCTGGTCGGGCTCTACGCCGCCTTCATTGTCGGCCTGATCACCGCAGCCTTTGGCGGGCGGCCGGGCATGATCTCGGGCGCGACGGGCGCCTTGGCGGTGGTCATGGTGGCGCTGGTGGCCCAGCACGGCGTGGAATACCTGTTCGCAACCGTCGTTCTCATGGGCATCCTGCAGCTTGGCGCGGGGGTCTTCCGCTTGGGCAAGTTCATCCGGCTGGTACCCCACCCGGTCATGCTCGGCTTCGTCAACGGGCTCGCCATCGTCATCTTTCTCGCCCAGTTGACCCAGTTCCAGGTGCCCGGCACGGCCGAAGCCTCCGGCCATGGTATGGCGGGCGGTGAATGGATGAGTGGCCTGCCGCTTTACATGATGCTCGGCCTCGTCGCGCTGACCATGGCGATCATCTGGGCGATGCCGAAACTCACCCGGGCCGTCCCGGCCCCGCTCGCAGGCATCGCCATCGTTGCCATCATCGTGATCACGCTCGGCCTCGACGTGCCGCGCGTCGGCGATCTCGCCTCGATCGAAGGCGGCCTGCCTAGCTTCCATGTGCCGATGGTGCCGCTCAATATCGAGACGCTGGAAATCATCTTCCCCTATGCCCTGATCCTTGCGGCCATCGGCCTGATCGAGAGTCTGCTGACACTGAACCTGGTCGGCGAAATGACGAACAGGCGCGGCGGCGCGAGCCAGGAATGCATCGCCCAAGGCGCGGCGAATGTCGTCACCGGCTTCTTCGGCGGCATGGGCGGCTGCGCCATGATTGGCCAGTCCATGATCAATGTGAAATCGGGAGGGCGCACGCGGCTCTCGGGCCTGTCGGCCGCCCTCTTCCTGCTCGCCTTCATCCTGATCGGCTCCAGCCTGATCGAGCAGATCCCGCTCGCCGCCCTGGTCGGTGTCATGTTCATGGTGGTGATCGGCACCTTTGCCTGGAACAGCCTGCGCATCATGACGCGTATTCCGCTCACCGATGCGCTCGTCATCGTGCTCGTGACCGGTGTCACCGTTGCCTATGATCTCGCGACGGCGGTTGTCGTCGGCGTGATCGTCTCGGCGCTCGCCTATGCCTGGAACAATGCCAAGCGTATCCGCATCATCGAGCGCGACTCGGTGCGCACACCGGGCGCGCATGTCTATGAGATCGAGGGCCCGCTCTTCTTCGGCTCGACGGATGGGTTCGCAGAACTCTTCCACCCGGAAACCGATCCTGACATCGTCATTGTCGACTTCATGCGCTCACGCGTGGTCGATCAGTCGGCCCTGCAGGCCATCGAGGATCTCGCGGCCAAGTACGAGGCCCTTGGCAAGACGCTCAGGCTGCGCCACCTCTCGCGTGACTGCCACAAGCTGCTGAACCGGGCCGGCCAGCTGATGGTCGATTCCGACGATGATCCAGACTACGCGCTCGCGGTGGATTATTCGGTGCGCACGGGTGTGTTCGGCGCCGGCCACTAAGTGGTCTCCCGCAGGTGACGCAAAGCCCGCCTTTGCCTAGGCTGACGGTCAGAAACGCCACTGATTCGAAAGGCCAGCTCCATGTCCAACGCGCCCATCGGCTCGAAGTCCAATCCGTCCGAATTCGACGTCATTTCCAAGCTGGGTGACGACGAACCCTATTTCGTCATCCGGGCGCATGACCCGCTCTCCTCGGCTCTGGTCGAGCTGCATGCCTATATCGGTGCCGGCCAGTCGGGGGCGGCTCACAACAAGCTCGCCGAGATCATGGCGCTGACATCTGCGCGGGCCCCGCGGCCAGCCTCCAGCCCGAAATACCGCGAAACCTTCGCGATCTCGCTCGCCATGGAACAATGGCGCGCAAATCATCAGGAGTAAGGGCGCTCCGCCATGGCCGAGCCCATCAATCTGAACAAGGCCCGCAAGGCGAAAGCGCGGGCCGACAAGGCGCAACAAGCGTCTGAGAACCGGGCGAAATTCGGCCGTACGAAGGCACAGAAACAGGCTGAGGCGACCGAACAGGAAAAGCTCAGAAAGGCGATTGAGGCGAAAAAACGGGAACGGTGATCCGTTGTCCTGCGTTCATGTCGGCATGGGAATTGCCCGGAAGGGCTACCCCGCAAGAGCTAGGAAGGATGCTGCCATGACCAAGATCGCCCACAAGGTCTCGATCATTACCGCCTGTTTTCTCGTTGCCGTCGCGGCTGGTTATGCGATGCATGGCATGGCTTGGGCCTGGTAGCCCCTAGCTTCCGACACCATCGCTTTCCGGGCTTGTCCTGATGTCCGGAAACTGCTCCCAGCCGGCCTCTTCACCCGTGAGCCGGTTAAGCAATTGAAGCCCCGATCGATAGGATGACATACGCGCCAGCGCCTTGCGGAAGGCTTTGTCCGGCTGGCCCGCCCCACTGATGGCCGAGGACTGTTCGGCCGCCTCGGCATAAAGCGTGTGAGCGCCGAGATAGTCCCCTGCGGACTCGTAACAGGCCCCGAGATTATGCGTCACCGCCGGGGCATCCGGATAGGCCACGCGCAAATCCCGCCACACCATACAGGACGCATTCGGCGTATCGCGCCCGGCTTTCACTGCCTGCTCAAAGCGCGGATCCGCGCGCACGACCGGGTCGATGGCTTCGTCGATGAACTCAGCCTTCAGCGTTGTGTTTCGCGGCGCGATATCGACGCGGACCTGGTGGAGGGTGTCGGCCAGCGCATCGATCACCATGTCCTGGGGCGGTTGCACACCGCCGAACAGGCCGTAGCTGTAATGGCCGTCATGGCGTCGCCCGCGACGCCCGTGCCAGTAGGTTTCGTCGCAGCTTTCATGCGAGGAATGACCGTAATAGGTCGCCCGGAAGAGGATCTCGCCGGTGCCATACTCAACCAGCCTCGGCGATACGGCGACCTCGACCTCCTCACGCAGGCAGATTTCCTCGACGTCCTCGCGATGCTCGCAATCGAAGATGCCATCCCATTCAACACATTTCTTGACCGTCTGGGTGTACTCCTCAGCCTCATACTCGGTGATGTCGATCACGCCTTCATAAATGCCTGCGCGTTGCCCTTCGGGGACTGTGCCGTCGCTATAACGGGCAATCCGGAACCAGGGCTCACCGTCGAACGTGGCATTGGCCAGCATGGCCTCGAAGCGGCCTTCATACCAGTTGCCCGCGGGGCCGTCGAAGCGGCCGACATCCACGCTTCGCGTTTCCACAGCGGCGGTATTCGGGGGCACAAGGCGCGCAGCATAGTCGATCCCCGGTGTCGAACAGGCCGCTACGACGCAAAGCGCGGCCATTGCGATTATTGATCTCATTACGTCCCTCCCATGCGAGGCGGCATTCGTGACAGGAAGTTTAGGAACGCTCAAGTGAATGCGTACTGAACGCATCGTGAAGGGAAAAATCATTGATCCGGGCGGACGGCTGCGCCAGATACTTGCCTGGTGAAGTATTCTGAGGATTGGGAGAGGTCAGATGTCATCCGTTGCCCCGCTTTTCGAACCCTTCCGGCTGAAAGGCCTGGATCTGCCGAACCGCATCGTCATGGCGCCCATGACGCGCGGCTTCAGCCCCAATGGCGTGCCGACCGACAAGGTGCGCGATTATTATGCCCGCCGGGCAGGCGCCGATGTCGGCCTCATCCTGTCGGAAGGCACGCTGATCCGGCGCAAGGGCGCGGCCGACAATCCCAACTTCCCCCTCTTCCACACCGAACCGGCGCTGGAAGGCTGGAAGAATGTGATTGATGCAGTCCACGCCGAAGGCGGCAAGATGGGGCCGCAGATCTGGCATCAGGGCATGGTCCGCAAGGCCGGCACCGGCCATTATCCGGACGCACCGACCGACAGCCCTTCCGGCACGACCCACAAGGGCAAGCAGATTTTCGAAGCGCCGAGCGAGGAAGAGGTTGCCGACATGGTTGCCGCCTATGCCGACGCGGCCGCCAGCGCGAAGGATCTTGGCTTCGACACCGTCGAAATCCATGGCGCGCATGGCTATCTCATCGACCAGTTCTTCTGGGACGTCATGAACAAGCGCGAGGACAAGTATGGCGGCGGCCTGGTCGAGCGGGCGAAATTCGCCGGAGAGATCATTTCCGAAGTGAAGAAAGCCGTCGGCCCGGACATTCCCGTGATCCTGCGCTTCTCGCAATGGAAGCAGCAGGACTACGCTGTAAAGCTCGCCCAGACGCCGCAGGAGCTGGAAGCCTTCCTGAAAGTCTTCGTGGATGCTGGCGTCGACATACTGCACGCCAGCCAGCGCCGCTTCTGGGAGCCGGAGTTTCCGGAGGTCGACGGCGAGAAGGGCCTCAATGCTGCCGGCTGGACGAAGAAGCTGACCGGCCTGCCAACCATCACCGTTGGCTCTGTCGGCCTGTCAGGCGAATTTATCGGCGGCATGCGCGGCGAAGACTCCAAGACGCGCCCACTGACCGATGTCATCGAGCGCCTGGACAAGGGTGAGTTCGATCTCGTCGCGGTCGGCCGTGCCCTCCTGCAGGACCCGTTCTGGGCCCAGAAGATCAAGGAAGGCCGGACCGACGAGCTTACAGGCTATGACGCCAAATCCATGGCGACGCTGTACTAGCTAAGGCCGGACAAAGCGGCGTGTTCAGGCTTTCCGCCTTAGACCACAGGGCCGCGGCTGTTCACCCAGAAGGCGTGGATGACGGCCGGAAGCCAGAGCACGAAGCACAGGACGATATTGATCACCAGCTGCAGTCCAATGCCGGCGCGGAGAGCCACCGCGACCGGCGGCAGGAATATGCAGAGAAGAATTGTGAGAAGGGACATATTATCTTTCCTTTGGATACCAGACAGAACGCGCCTTCGCCCGGCCCCGTTCCGGTGCGGCATGCGTTTTGAGGGACGCCTGAAGCCCCAGCGACCGGCTTTCGCATAAAGATTCCGCGTGACTGCCGCGGCGGAACGGCGCTCATCCTCCTCGATAAAACATCAGGGAGGTGCGCTATGTCATATGAGCAGATCAAGGTTGAAAACCGGGGTCCCGTTTGCCTCATCACGCTGAACCGGCCCGAGGCGCTGAACGCCTGGACACCGCAGATGAGCCGGGAGCTCGGCGAGGCGATCACGGCCGCAAATGAAGATGAGGATATTGGCGCCATCGTCATGACCGGTGAAGGCCGCGGCTTCTGCGCGGGGGCCGACATGAAGGCCTATTTCCAGTCGAACATCGAGGAGTCAGAGACGAAGGCGCACCAGCGCGACGGCGGCATCGACTGGATCAGCCTGATCCGTGCATCAAAGCCCTGCATCGCTGCGGTAAACGGTCCGGCTTTCGGGATCGGCGTGACCCAGATCCTGCCCTTCGACATGATTGTCGCCTCAAGGGATTCGAAGTTCGGCCTTGTCTTCGTGAAGGTCGGCATCGTGCCGGAACTGGCAAGCTCGCATTATCTCATGCAGCGCGTCGGCTGGGGCAAGGCGCACGAGCTGATGCTGACGGCGAAACCCGTCTCCGGCGAGGAAGCCGTCGCGATCCGCCTGGCCGACCGCCTCGCCGAGCCGGACAGTCTTCTCGACGACGCCATCGCGCTCGCCGGCGAGATCGCGGAAAACCCCTCCCCCATGCTGCGCATGACGAAGGAATTGCTGAGCGCCAATGCCTGCGAGACCGATACCCGGCTCATGCAGGCGCGTGAGCATGAGAAGCTGGAGACCTGCTACAGCCTGCCGGAACACACCGAGGCGGTGTCGGCCTTCCTCGAAAAACGCAAGCCGGACTTCAAGGCCGCGCGAAAAAAGGCGACAGTCTAGGCTTCACGCCCGCTCATAAGCGGCCTTCATCCAGGCCTTCACTTCGTCATCGACCTCACCGGCGGCCTGCAGCTTGATCTTGTGGGTGCACATCCCGCCCGGCTTCTCCTCGATCAGGCGCAACGTACCGGTCTCGCCCTTGAGATTGAGGCCGAGATCGAGCCGGCTTTTGGTCGCCGCAGTCACGACGGCGAAATTCTTCGAGCGGCGGAAGGCGACGGATGTCTTCCTGGGCGCGATATCGACATCTTGCCCCAAGCTTTTCGCATAGGCTTCAAGCGCCTCGTAAATGGGCTTGAGCCCCTCCTTGCCAGCATATTGAGCCGCCAGCAGGTCATCCTCATCGGCCTCGAACCGGCCCTTGGCCGCCTGGCAGACCAGATTGGCATGGCCGTGGCCGAGGCCTTCGGCTTTCAGCATGTTCAGCTGTTCGCCATGCTTTTCGAGACCGCTGTCCTGAACGCGCTTCACCCAGTGCTCAAGCGGCCTGCCGGTCTTCGCTTCCAGCCCCGCCTTCATGCTTTCCAGCATCTCTGCCTGCGATTTGGCCATCTGTGCGCTCCTCCCACGTCAAGAGAAGAGCTTCCGCTTTTGCCCACGCAGGGGCAAGCGTTTTCGGATCAGGGCAGCCTGGGCGCGTACTTGCCTGTCATGACGTCGGTGCGGAACTGCGTGCACTCCGCGCCGGACGGGCTTTTGCCAAGATAGCCGGCCGCCTGCTTTTCGGTGTCCGCCATCATCGACTCGAACTGTGCCTGGCGCTGCAGGGCGTTCATGGCGAGCTGGCCCGTCATCCCCTGGACCATGATGGCCGCCGGGTCGGTCGGCAAATCCTTTTCGAACGCCGACATGTTATGCTCCGGCGGCTCGCTTGCCGCGAGCTGGCGCAATTGTTTGACCTTGCCGGCATGCTTGTTCTGATAGCTGATATGGGCCTTCATGTAGTGCTCGGACAGCCCGCCGCGCGCGCAATAGCGCAGTGTGGTCAGCGTCATCGCATAGCGCTTCAGTTCGGCATGGGCGGAATAGGCTGGCTTGGCCTTCTTTTTTGCCGCGCGGACCGGGGCGGCGGCCGGAGGCGTTGCAGCCGGTTCCGCCGCGGCGGTCTTCACCGGCGAGGGCTTTCCCGACGGCATCGCCGCAAAGGCGAGCCCGGCGGCAATCCCGATCACCGGCAAGGCACCAACGGCCATCCAGAATGTGGTCGAGCTGCCCTGCTTTTTGGTTTTCGCCACAAGCGCGTCGCGGTCAAAGTCCGTCATGCTTCCGGTCCCGGTATTACTCTCCGGCCGGTGAGTAGCAGAATATCCCTGCCGCTGGCTTAATCGGAAGGCGAAGATTTACCGCTTGCCGCTTCGGCACGGGCCAGCAGCGCGCCACAGGGCGCGTCCTCGGCCATGCCGGGCTCGATGAAGGGCAAGGCGGCCAGCCCCCCGCTCAGCGAGCCGAGAATGCTGGCAATCCCGATCTGGGCGACCGTCTTCGCGCTGAAAGGCATCAGCTCCGGATGGCGCAGCGTACCGCCAATGCCGACATCGCCGATAAGCGAGCCGAGCGAGGCATCTTTCGCATCCGAGCGGATCGAGAGCTTCATGCGCTCGGTGCCGAGGTCGATATCGCCATGGACGAGCACGATGCTGTCATCGGTATCGATCACGGCCGGGTCGAACGTCGCGACTCCCGACTCCATATTTGCCACCGCGACGGCGCAACGGGTCTCGGCATAGGTGCGGTCATCGGCCTCTTCGCCCAGCACGGTCAGCGCCTCGCCAATGTCGAGGGCGGCGCCTTCGACCGCGAGCGCCAGCACATCGGCATCGGTGGACCAGATGGACAGCGTCCCGTCCAGCGTGTCCGCCGCCGCCCGGAAACCGTCGCCGGTCGCGGTGACATTGAATCGGCCCTTGGCCGTGCCGCGCAGATAGGGGGCAAGCGCCAGATTGGCGAATGCCACATCGTTCAGGTCGCCCTCGGCCGTCGTCACTGCCGGCGAGCGCGTCCCGTCAATCGTCGCATAGGCATCGAGCGAGCCCTGATCGAAGCTGAGCTGCAGCAGCGGCGCGCGCACCACCCGGCCGTCGATCTCGAAATCGAGCTCCAGACCGGTCAGGTCGAATACGGAATCCGTGACCGTTGCGGCCCGGTATTTGACCGAGCCGTCAATCGCGTCGAGACGGGTAAAATCGATGACCACATTCGGGATCAGCCGGTCGCTTTCATCATAGGCCTGGCGCGCGCGTTTCTGCGTGGCGCTGACAGTCTCGCCCTCGCCGGTGCCGATCGGAATGCCGAAGACGATGCCGAGGTCGTCGGCGTCCAGTGTTTCCGAAACCAGGTCGGCGTCCACCACAGGGGTTCCTTCCCCGAAGGTCACGATCAGCGGACCGGCAATATCGCTATCGCCCACCCGCGTCTCACGGCGGACGTCGAACCGCCAGAGCGCGTCTTCGATATCGACGCCCATCACCACGTCGTAAGGCGGAGTGTCGGGGGCGGCGAGACCGGCAAGCGCGGCGAGGTCTGCGAAATTGTCGCCGGTCACGCGCAAATCGCCCTTGATGGCGGACAGGCTGTTGGAGGCATGGCCCTCAAAATCGAGCGTTGAGTCCGCCCCGGTGGCGCTGATGCCGAGAGCGCCGGAGCGCAGGGAGCCACGGGCCTGCTCGATCATGACCCGGTCCTGACCATCGGGCCGGGTCAGGCGCAGCGCGATATTCGAAAGCGCCACTTCGTCCACAATGGCGCGGTAATCGCTGAGCTCGGTTTCATCGTCCTCATCTCCGCCTTCGCGCCCGTCGAAGCGGATATAGCCATCCGCCCCTTCCAGCCGCGACACCCAGCTGACGAGCGGGAGAAAGCCGAACGGATTGAAGCGGGCCTCAACGCTCTCAGCCTCCAGACGGTCCGGCAGGATGACATCGTCAGCCACAGCCGTCGTCAGCGCGGGAAACTTCAGATGCGCGCGAGCCACGCTGGAGCCTTCCGGGCCCCATGTGCCAAGCGCCCAGTTGGCGAAGGGCGTGCCGAAGCGCGGCTGCGTCAGCGCCAGCAGGAACAGGACGAGAGCGAGCAAAAGCCCGGTCAGGACCATCAGCGTAATCTGTACTGTCTTTTCCGTTCTGGCGCGCATGAGAAGGAAACGCGCCGTGCGCCAAGGGGTTCTATTAACGGTTGGTGAGCGCAGTCAGCCCCTGCCAATGCAGGCGATCCCTGCTATATGTTCGCCATGAGTTCCAACCCGAATCGCCAACGCTCCATCTCCGAAATGGCCGCCGCGCGCGCGCCGATCCCGGAGACGAATGCCGACTATCTCGAAGGCCTCAACCCCGAACAGCGCGAAGCCGTCGAGACGACCGATGGCCCGCTGCTCGTTCTGGCCGGCGCCGGCACCGGCAAGACGCGCGTCCTGACGACCCGGCTTGCCCATATCATCGCGTCCAAGCTGGCCTGGCCGTCGCAGACGCTGACGGTGACCTTCACCAACAAGGCCGCGCGCGAAATGCGCGAGCGGGCGATGAGCCTCATCGGAGAGGCTGGCGAGGGCCTGCGCTGGCTCGGCACCTTCCACTCGATCAGCGCGCAGATCCTGCGTCGCCATGCCGAACTGGCGGGCCTGAAATCCACCTTCACCATCCTCGACAGCGACGATGCCATCCGGCTCTGCAAGCAGGTGATCGAGTCCGAGAATATCGATACCAAGCGCTGGACACCGCGCCACCTCGCCAGCCTCATCGATGGCTGGAAGAACCGCGCGCTGACGCCCGGCAAGGTGCCGCAGGAAGAGGCCTGGAACTTCGCCGACGGCAAGGCGATCAAGCTCTACGAGATCTACCAGTCCCGCCTGAAAGTGCTGAACGCCTGCGACTTCGGCGATCTGCTCATTCACAACATCACCATCTTCCAGGAAAACCCGGACCTGCTGGCCGACTACCACGCCAAATTCAAATACATCCTCGTCGACGAGTATCAGGACACGAACGTCGCCCAGTACCTCTGGCTGCGCCTGCTCGCACGCGGGACCGGCAATATCTGCTGTGTCGGCGATGACGACCAGTCGATCTATGGCTGGCGCGGCGCGGAGGTCGACAACATCCTGCGCTTCGAAAAGGACTTTCCGGGCGCCAAGGTGATCCGGCTGGAGCGCAATTACCGCTCCACCACGCATATCCTCGGCGCGGCCTCTTCGGTCATCGCACAGAACAAGGGCCGGCTCGGCAAGACGCTCTATGTCGGCGAGGAAACCACCGCCGATCCCGATGCGGGCCGGGTGAAGGTGCGCGGCCTGTGGGATGGCGAGGCCGAAGCGCGTCTCATCTGCGACGATATTGAGAGCTGGGTGAACAAGGGCGGCAGCTATGAGGATTGTGCCATCCTCGTGCGCGCCTCCTGGCAGATGCGGCTGTTCGAGGAACGCCTCATCATGCTGGGCATCCCCTACCGCGTGATCGGCGGCCCGCGCTTCTTCGAGCGCGCCGAGATCCGCGATGCGCTCGCCTATCTCCGCCTCATCCGCTCGCCCGACGACGATCTCGCTTTCGAGCGCGTGGTGAACCAGCCCAAGCGCGGAGTGGGCGCGACGACGGTGCAGAAACTGCAGATGTTCGCGCGCCAGGATGGCCGCTCGCTCTTCACGCTGACCCCAATGGTGCTACAGACCGACGAGGTAAAAGGCCCGGCCAAGCGCGGCCTGACGACCTTCATCGACCAGATCAATATGTGGCGCGACCGGCTCAATAACGGCATGCCGCACCATGAGCTGGCGCAGGTCGTCCTCGACGAGTCCGGCTATACTGACATGCTGCAGAAGGACCGCTCCCCGCAGAGCCAGACGCGGCTCGACAACCTGAAGGAATTCATCCAGGCGCTGAGCCAGTTCGATACGCTGGCAGCCTTCCTCGAACATGTCGAGCTGGTGATGGATCTTGGCGGGGAAAGCTCCGGCAATGAGGTGCAGATCCTCACCCTCCACGCGGCCAAGGGGCTGGAATGGCCGATGGTCTTCCTGCCGGGCTGGGAGGAAGAGGTGTTCCCGTCGCGGCGCTCGCTCGACGAGAGCGGCATGAAGGGCCTCGAGGAAGAGCGCCGCCTCGCCTATGTCGGGATTACCCGCGCGCGGCGGAACTGCTCGATCTCGTTCGTGGCCAATCGCATGATTTTCGGGCGCTGGCAGTCGGTGCTGCCGTCCCGCTTCGTCGACGAGCTGCCGCATGACCATGTCGAGGCCGTAAGCGAGACCGGTTATTCCACCATGCCGGGCGCGCAGGACGGCTTCCAGGGCACCATCGAGGACCTCGGCGAGCGCTCCTCCTACAACTCGCCCGGCTGGCGGCGGCTGAAGGAAAACGCCAGGTCCGCCGGCAAGTCAGGCCCGGTCATCGAAGGCAAGGCCGACCTCATCGCCAAGAGCTCCGGCGCGTCGGGCTTCAGGATCGGCCAGCGCGTGCACCATGAGAAATTCGGTTATGGCCAGGTGCTCGCCGCCGACGGGACCAAGCTGCAGGTCAATTTCGAGAAGGCGGGGCTGAAGAAGGTCATCTCGACCTTTGTGACGGGGGTTTGATTGGCAAACGTCTCTCGAGAAGTCGACGAAGCTAGAGCTGAGCTAGACGTTCAGCTTCGACTTTTACGTAAGTCTTGCCATGAATTTGACTCGGGAGACAGCGACGAAACCAGAAATATCTCAAGGGCGCTAAGAGTTATTTGTGCTGACGACAACGGACACAATAACCCATGTTTGCTCAGTCTCGCCCAGAGGGACAATGTCGATTTCATAGACACTAGCTTCCAATATAATCCCTACAATATTGCACCTGAATTTGGTTTGATCGTAGCGGTACTAGGCCCGCAAACAGCTGGACCCAAGGCTTTCTTGGATACGTACGAGCAGGCTCGGAATGTATCATTTTCAAACTGGTTAAACGCCACCATTATAGACGACAAAGAGGGCACAACATTTAGTCGCTTACGTCTATTAAAAGCGATGGCGAACATGGGAGGAGGGACCCACTTCCCGCGAGA
This sequence comes from Henriciella aquimarina, assembly GCF_002088975.1. Classification (GTDB taxonomy): domain Bacteria; phylum Pseudomonadota; class Alphaproteobacteria; order Caulobacterales; family Hyphomonadaceae; genus Henriciella; species Henriciella aquimarina. The sequence goes on along the minus strand of NZ_NCST01000061.1, from coordinate 184,276 downwards.
TTTGCGTCCCTTCTTCACCCGTTTGAGGGAGTATAAATTCACTGCACAAATGACCTTCACGGACAAAGAAATTCCGCTGTTGGGAGCGGCGGATCAATCCATGAGGCAAATTGCCCACGAAGTTTTGAAATCTCTCGACCCTAGCTATCAGCGCTCCATATGGGTAGAAAGCGGAGCGATGATGGCCGGCAAAACTCAGACCATATTATTGCCAGGTCGCAAGATGATCATGTCGATGATTACAAGAACCATCAAGAATGGTGTGACAATTCAAGGGGCACCATCTGCAATTCGCGGTATCGCTCCGCCGACCGTCAAGCTTCCTTACGAAGACACAGCACGAAATGCGGCTTGCCCATGTGGAAGCGGCATTAAATTCAAAAAGTGCTGCGAAACAGCAAGGGAGTTCGATGCAGATTTCATGGCCGAGTTCAGGCGCAGTCGTGGATTATCCGCCAAAGACTGACAATTGTCCGTCGAGACTTCTTAAAAGCGATCAATCTACGAAATAGAACGACGCCCCCTGCCCCGCTATGCCCAAGCGACACCGCAAAGCACCACCAGCGTCGCGGACATCACACCCGCCAGCACCGCATTCCCGGCCCAGCCGGCGAGATCGTAAACGGCTGTGACAGCCGCTCGAGTGGCAGGCTATCCCTCACCCCGCCACTTCAAACTGATCCTGGTGCCGGGTCACGACTTCCACGATGACCACCGCCACCGCATGGCCGGAAAGCCCCACCGTCCACCAGATGGTCGGCAGGATCATGGCATAGTGGTCTCCGCCCACACCGATGCTGATGGCGGCGAAGATGATCATGCCCATGACGTAGCTTGCGAGGTGGATCCAGAACGCCACGCGCATGCCGGAGCGGATCCTGGCGTTCTGCAGCGCGACAAGGCGTACGGCCTCCGCCTGCTGGTCGACGGACAAGGCCACGACATCGACATTGAACGCGGCGGCCAGCGCCTTCAGCGACTCCTGCGAGGCCGGCTCTCCATTCTCGATCCGTTGAACCGTGCGCAGTCCGATCCCTGCAAGGTCGGCCAGATGTTCCTGCGACCAGCGCCGTTCCTCGCGCCAGCGTTTGATCTTGGGGGCATCCGGTTTGAAGGACATTTTTCTCTCCTGGGTTCGCTTCATTAACAGAAGCGATCAGGAAACGGAAAAAACGTTTCTGCGCCACGCCAGCGGGCCGTCAGCAAGCCGTCACGGCCCCGCCACAGCGGGGATATGCCGGCTACTCGGTCGCCCTGCCCCGCCATGCCCAGGCGACACCGCAAAGCACCACCAGCGTCGCGGACATCACGCCCGCCAGCACCGCATTCCCGGCCCAGCCGGCGAGATCGTAAACGGCTGTGCCGGCCGATGAGCTTATCCCGCCGCCGATGAACATCATCACGATATAGACCGTCATCAGCCGCGTGCGGATCTCGGGTGCGAGGCTGAGGAAGGTCATGCGGTTGGTGATGTCGACGGCCGGGCCGACCAGAGTCATCAGCATCACCGGCACGATCAGCAGCCACACACTATGGCCCATCGGCCAGAGCAGCAGCACGCCGATGAGGTTCACCGAGGCGAAGATCATGCGGGACTTGTAGGGCCCGATATTGTCGGCCAGCCGCCCAAGCCATGGCGTCGTGAACAGGTTCAGGATGGAGAAGGCGGCGAGATAGCCGACCACGTCGACGCCATACCCCATGTCCGGCAGATGCAGGCCGAGCCCCATCCAGACCGAGAGAAACACCCCGAAACCGAGCCCCTGGATCGTGCCCGAGAGCAGGATTTCCGGATAGCGCTTCACTAGCCCGGCCATCGACAGGAGCAGGCTGAAATAGCCCTGCTTGGGCTGGGTGTCGTGGCCAGCCTCGCGTTCATCCATCAGGAAGGGCAAGAGGATCGAGACGACCAGCATGAAGCTCGCCGCAATGTAATAGACCGTGCGCCAGCCGAAGAGCTCGGCCACAATGCCGGCGCCCGCGCGCGCCACCAGGATGCCACCAATGATGCCCGTCGTCAGCATCGCCGTCACCGCGCCGAGGCGGGCCGGGTCGATACGCTTGGAAGCATAGGTGGGCAGCAGGTAAGGCGCGATGGTGAAGAAGCCGAGCACGGTGGAGGCCAGCGTGAACAGGCGGAAGTCCTGTGCGAAAGCCATGCCCGTGATGGACAGGAACTGCCCGGTCACGGTGACCGTCACCAGCTTGCGATTGGAGATGCGGTCGCCGAGCGGCAGGATCAGGAAGACACCCAGCGCCAGCGCGATCTGGTTGGCGCCGGGCACGATGCCGATCAGGCCATGACCGACATCGAAGCTGCGTGCCACTTCGGAGATGATCGGGTGGATGTAATAGGCGTTCGCCGTCACCACCGAACAGGCAAGCGTCAGCAGCAAGACCTCTGTGGAGGACAGCCTGCGCTCGCTCTTGGTCGGTTCAGGGGCAGATTCGCTCATCCCGGCCAGTGATAGTGAAGCCAGCCTGCGAGACAAGCTGTGCCGATGCGGCAGGCCGTCAGGCCGCGGCCGGTACCAGTCCGCCGGACTCGATTACCGTGAAGACCGTTTCCTGCGCATCGCCACGGATCGCCTCATTGAGACGCTTGAGTGCGGTTTCGGTGTCGAAGCGGAAGTGGATAACATCGCCATCCGTTCCGGTGCTATTCGCCCCGATCGTTGTCATCAGCGCCCGGCCCTTGCGGTTCTCCCAGAGAACCTCAGCAGTCATGGACGCAATGCCCTTGCCCCGAGATTCCGCAGCCAGAAGCGCGACGAGCAGACGGGCGACACCCTTGTGCTGCCAGGCATCGACCAAGCCAATAGCGAAGTCGGCCACCGGCTCATCCGCCGTGCCGCGCATGGCATGCGTGGCCCCGATCACGGGCCGCTCGGGTTTGGACTCATCGATCGCCACCCATGCAAGATGGCAAGCCCCATCGACATCGGCGAGCCGATGGATCACAGGCGCCGGCACAGGCTGCACACCGGAGAAGAAGCGCATATAACGCGACCGGTTGGAGAAGCTGCCAATCGCTTCGGCCAGCGCCGCCTCGTCGCGCAACTCTAGCGGGCGCAACAGGACCGGCGTTCCGTCGGATGTCTTGATGTGAAGCTGATGAGTCATGATGCAGCCTCCAGTTTTATGCTGCACCTGCGAAATGGGCCCACTGCCCCGCCATTGCAAGGTGTAAGGGCAGCATAAGGCAGGACTCAGCCATGCAGGAATGCATATTACGCTGCAGCGCAGCATACGCTCGCATGAAGCGCGTGCCTCTGCTAGGAACAGCGGATGGCTGATGAGCATACTTTTGACGGCGACGCCCCGATGCGGCTCAATAAATGGATGGCGCAACTGGGGCTCTGCTCCCGGCGCGAAGCCGAAGGGCTGATCGCGAAGGGCGAGGTCAAGGTGAACGGTGAAACCGTGACCGAACCCGGTCACAAGATCTCACCCGGCGAAACCCTTGTCCTCGGACAGGCCGGCGCCAAGGCGCTGGATGACCAGCTCACCGCCGTCCTGCACAAGCCGGTCGGCTATGTCTCCGCCCAGCCCGAAGCCGGACAGACACCCGCCGCCCGGCTGGTGACGAAAGCGAACCTGGTCGGCAAGGCGCCGAAGCTGCCGGGCGGCAAGACGCTGCTCGCCCCGCTCGGGCGCCTCGACATGGATTCGCGCGGACTGCTGCTGCTCTCGGAAGACGGGGTGCTGGCCAAGGCGTTGATCGGGCCCTCTTCCGGGCTTGAGAAGGAATATCTCGTCACCGTGCAGGGACAGGTCACGCCGCAAGCGCTCTCACAGCTGCGCCACGGCCTGTCGCTCGACGGGCGGCGACTGAAGCCGGCCAAGGTCGAGACCATTGGCGCCGGGCGCCTGCGCTTCCGCCTGAAAGAGGGCCGCAACCGCCAGATCCGGCGGATGTGCGAACTGGTCGGCCTGTTGGTCATCGACCTTCATCGCGTCCGCATCGGCCCGCTGGAGCTGGGCAGCCTGCCGGAAGGCAAGTGGCGCGCCCTGACCAGTGAAGAGCGCGCCAGCCTGATCAGCGCGTCTTCTCCGTCTGCGAAGGCTTCCGCCGGCGGATCCGGGGCCAGATCAGCTTCAGCCAGATCCAGAGGAAAATCCCGATCAGGATCAGCCAGGGCAGGCCGACCGCGAAAGCCGTGATCACCGATGCGATGGCTGCCGACAGGTTGTAGAAGAAGTCGCCCAAAGCTTCGCCCAGCGGGTTGGACCGCGACCCCGAGAAAGGCGGCACCTTCGTCTCATAGGAGATATCGAGCGAGGACATGGAGACACGCAGGCGCAGCGCCTTGAGCTGTGCCTCGATCGACTCGATCTCGCCGGTCACCCGCGCCAGCTCGCGCTCGATGGAGAGGAGATCGCCCAGCGTGCCGTCGCGGCGCTCCAGCAGGCCCTCCAGGCGCGTGCGCAGCGTTCTCTGCGCGTCGAGCCGGCTGTCGGTGTCGATGATCTGCCGGGTCAGGTCTTCCGCACGGGTCGAGCGCGATGTGATCTCGCCGCCCGCTTCTTCGGTGGCTTCATCGATGGCGCCGAGAAAGGTCTCGATCCAGTCCGGCTTGGCTCGCAGCGAGAGGTTGCCGGACATATAGTCCTCATTGGCATTGTAGACGTTCGAGTTGATGACGATGCAGATGCTGGTGCCCGCCGACCGGCAGGCCTCGACATGCGCCTTCATCATGGCGTCCACCTCGCCTTTGGGCAGGCGCAGGCCCAGCGAGTGGCTATAGGCGATGTATTGCTCGGCGCCGGGCTCGGCATCCGGGCGATCAGGCGCTGGCGCGCTGTCATTATAGGCCTGGTCGGCGGCCATCTTGGAAACACCGCCATAGCTTTCCGCCACCTCCATCGGTGCGGGCGGCGGCGGGCTGGCCGGACGGTCGGCTTCGCTACCGCCTGGCCCACCACAGGCGGCAAGCCATCCGACAGCCAGCAAGGCCGGGGCAAACTGTTTCATCACGCATCCCTCCCACTCATGGATCACACCAAAGAGCATGACACGGGATTCAGGGCGAATCTGGGGCGAAATCAGGGACGTGGGCCGAAAACTGTCTGGCCGGGTTCCAGCCGGCGGCGAGCATGATGGACGAAATCGACCATCAGCGGTCGTGTCTCGCGCGGATCGATGATCTCTTCCGCGAAGAAGGCCTCGGCCGTGCGGAACGGGTCCTCCATCGCCTCGAACTTCTTGTAGAGGTCTTTCAGGAGCGCTTCCTTGTCATCAGTCTCGGCGAGTTCCTTGCGGAAGGCCGCCTCGATACCGCCGGACATGGGCAGCGAGCCCCAATTTCCGGACGGCCAGCAATAGCGCCACTTCGCCTTGGTCGGGTTCATCATCGCCGAGCCTGCCAGCCCGAACGCCTTGCGGATGACGACCGCGCAGACCGGTACACTCGCCTGGTAGACAGCCGCCATGGCGCGCACGCCTTTCCGCGTCACACCCGCTGTCTCGTGCTTCACGCCGACGGCAAAGCCCGCACAATCGACAAAGTGGATGACCGGCAGGTGGAAGGTCGAGCAGAGATCCATGTGCCGGATGACCTTGGCGCAGACATCGGCCGTCCAGGCGCCATCGAGGAAGTAGGGATTGCCGGCAAGGATGCCGACCGGGTGGCCGTCGACGCGGGCGAGCCCCGTGACGATACCGCGGCCCCAGTGCGCCCCGATCTCGAAAAAGCTGTCCTTGTCGACGGTGGCATTGATGATCTTCTGCGGCTTGTAGGGCGTCTTGCCATCGGTCGGCACGATGGAGATGAGGTCCTCTTCCTTGCGGTTCGGATCGTCCGTCGGCGGGGTGACCGGTGGCAGCTCGTGAACCGAGGACGGGAGGTAGGAGAGAAAGCGTTTGGCCGCCTTGAAGGCGTCGGCTTCCGTGTCGACGGCATCATCGACCGTGCCATTGCGGGCCTGGATCTCCCAGCCGCCGAGCTCCTCCTTGGAAACATCTTCGCCGATGGCAATCGCCACGGGCGGCCCGGCGACAAAGACCTGGGAGAGCTCCTTGACCATGACCGAGTAATGGCTTGAACCGACACGGCCCGCACCCAGCCCCGCGCAGGGCCCGAGCGCCAGCGAGACCATCGGGATCTCGCCCATGCCCTCGACCAGCAGCTCCCAGCTCGGCGTTTCGGGGATATAGGTGCGCGGATCCTTGAGGAACATCTTGATCGAGCCGCCCCCGCCCGTCCCGTCGACGAGCTGGACCAGCGGCATGCGGTATTCGATGGCCTGCTTCAGCGCGATGGTGGTCTTGCCGCGGATCGAAGCGTCGGCCGCCCCGCCGCGCACGGTGAAATCATCGGCCAGCACCATGGCCGGCCGGCCATCGAGCCGCGCCCGACCGACAACCGAATTGGACGCCATGAAGCTTTCGAGCTGTTCGTCCTCGTCATAGGTCGCCACGCCGGCGATCTTGCCGATCTCGTGGAAACTGCCCGGATCGACCAGGAAGGACACGCGCTCGCGGACCGTCAGCTTGCCGCGCCCACGCTGGCGCGCCACCGGCTCCTCGCCGCCCATCTTCTCCGCCATGCGTTCGCGCCGGCGAAGCTCTTCAATCGACTTTTCCCAACTCATAGGGTGATCAATCCAATCTTGGTGACGGGTCCGTCAAGAACATTCCGGCCTTTCCACCAGGATGACGCAAGGACAATCAGGGCGGAAAAGAATCATGATTGATTCACATACCAACCAGTTGGTATGCATGCATTCATGTCAAAGCCTCAACGGATTTCCGCCCGGACGAAACTGCTTGATGCGACGCTCACCATGGTGCGCCAGCAAGGCTTTGCCGCGACCAGCGTGGATGAACTCTGCAAGGCAGCCGGCGTCACCAAGGGCGCCTTCTTCCATCACTTCGACAGCAAGGAGGCACTCGGCGTGGCGGCGGCCGATTACTGGTCGGAAACGACTGGCGCAATGTTTGCGGCCGCGCCTTATCACGAGATTGAAGACCCGGTGGAGCGCTTGCTCGGCTATATCCGGCTGCGCCGCGACCTGCTCGAGGGCGAGGAAGCTGAATATACCTGTCTCGTCGGGACAATGGTTCAGGAGGCCTATGCCTCCAATCCGGCCATTCGCGATGCCTGCAGGACGTCCATTTTCGGCCACGCTGAAACGCTGGAAGACGACATCCAGGCCGCCATCGATGCGCACGGGCTGTCTCCGGACTGGACCGCAAAGAGTCTCGCCCTGCATACGCAGGCCGTCCTGCAGGGCGCGTTCATTCTTGCCAAGGCAAGCGGTGAGCGCGCCGTTGCCAAGGAGATGGTCGACCATCTCGCCCGCTATATTCGCTCCCTCTTTCACGAAATGCCTGTGGATCAGGCCTCACACCCCTAATAAAAAAGGAGCTACGTCATGACCGCAAAACCGAAGGTCCGCACCTGCCTGTGGTTCGACGGCAGAGGCGAAGAGGCCGCGGAATTCTACACCAACCTCTTGCCCGACAGTTTCATCGAGAGCCGCTCCTATCCCGAACCCGGTAAACCGGCCCTTGTCGTGGAGTTCATGCTCGCTGGCGCGCCCTATATGACGCTCAATGGCGGCACTATGTTCCAGCACTCGCCGGCCGCATCCATCTCGGTTCTGACAAAGGACCAGGCCGAAACGGACAAGCTCTGGGACACTCTAATCAAACATGGCGGCAAGGAAAGCATGTGTGCCTGGCTGATCGATGGCTTTGGTATATCCTGGCAAATCATCCCCGAGGTCCTCCCACGTATGATGGAAGCCGAAGACAAGGCCGGTGCCATGCGCGCCAGGGAGGCCATGATGAAGATGAAGAAGATCGACATTGCAGGCCTGCAAGCCGCCTTTGACGGACACACTCCCCAGTGACATGAGAGGGGCAACTTGTCGGCGCCCATGAGCGAACTCTTCGTGTCCTTTCAGTGACATGCGCAGGAAAGCAGAGTGATTGCCTCTTGCTTTCCCTAGTGTCGGCCTGCTTTATCCCCTGAAGGTTCCACTCGAGGAGGCGTCCATGGATCTCGCAACCCTAACCCAGAAAGCCAACGAAGCCGTCACAGCCGGCAGCGACTTCAACAAGAAGGTGAAGTTCGACTTCGGCGATGTCGGCAAGCTTTTCATCGACGGTGCCAATGGCACGGCAGACAATTCCGACGGCGATGCCGATGCAACGGTCAAGGTCGACTGGGAGGACTTCAAGAAGCTGGCCTCCGGCGACATGGACCCGACCATGGCCTTCATGCAAGGCAAGCTGAAGGTGCTGGGCGACATGTCGGTCGCCATGCAGCTCCAGAGCCTGATGAAGAAGCTCGCCTGAGGCAGCCCTTGTCCGCCCGGCGCGGACACTCATCTGACCAGGAGGGCGCTGGAGCGATGGCTCACAGCGCCCTTTTTGATTTGAAGGACCCGGTATGACGGCAAATGACACCAGCGATCTCGGGCAGTTCGTCCAGGTGCCGGGCAACCCGCCCCCCGACGGCGCGAGGATCATCTGGTTCGAAGGCATTGCCGGGCGGCGCTTGCGCGCCTGCATGGCCCCCTCGCCGCGCGAGACGCCCCGCGGCACGGTCATTGTCTGCCCCGGGCGCACCGAGTTTATCGAGAAGTATTTCGAAGTCGCCCGCGAGCTTCAGGACCGCGGCTTCGCCGTCGTGATCCTGGACTGGCCCGGGCAGGGCCTTTCGGAGCGGCTGCTGGAAGACCGGGCGAAAGGCCATATCGACCGGTTCGAGACTTTCATGGGCGCGCTCAGGAACGGTCTGGACGCCTTTGATGACCGCCTGCCCCGGCCCTATGTCTGCCTCGCCCATTCGATGGGTGGTGCGATTGCGCTGGCGGCTTTGACTCAAAAACTGGTCAAGGTCGAAGCGGCGGCCTTCTCGTCGCCGATGTGGGGCCTGCCGGTTAATCTTGCCGCGCGTTACCTGATCTGGGCCATGCGTGCCATGGGCCGCTCGAACGATTATGTCCGCCAGCCGGGGCCGCCGGAAAAGTTCGAGGACAATATCGTCACCCATGACCGCAAACGCTGGCAGCTGCAGCGCGACCTGATCGATGCCGCACCGGAGCTGGAGCTTGGGCCGTTTACCTGGGGCTGGCTCGGCGCGTCGCTCGATATTCTCAATCAGACCACCAAGCCCGCCCTGCTGCGCGGTGTCGACATTCCCGTCTTTGTGGCCAGCGCCGAAGAGGAGCAGCTGGTCGACAACAAGGCGCATACCCGCGTGGCCAGGCACCTGCCGCATTGTCGGCATGTGACGGTCGAGGGCGCCCGCCACGAAATCTTGATGGAAACCGACGACAAGCGCGCCGAATTCTGGACCGGATTTGACGCCCTGATCGAGGGCGCCGGCATCTGACATTCGGCAGCCAGGTCAGTGACGCAAGGTCAGCGCTTTCCGGCGATGCGCGTCGGTCTATGTCCAGCTCACCGCAAACGCCAAGGAGCCCCCGGCATGATCAGGATCCATCACCTCGAACATTCGCGTTCGCAGCGTATTCTCTGGCTTCTGGAAGAACTTTCGGTGCCCTACGAGATCGTCCACTACAAGCGTGATCCGGACACCATGCTGGCCCCGGAGGCGCTGCAGAAGGTTCACCCGCTCGGCAAGTCACCTGTACTCGAAGAGGACGGGATAATCGTCGCAGAGACTGGCGCCATTATCGAGTACATCATCGAACAACATGGCGGCGGGCACCTGAAACCGCCGCCCGGCACGCCCGAGGCGCGCGCCTGGACCTATTGGCTGCATTATGCCGAAGGCTCGGCCATGCCGCCGCTTCTGATGAAACTGGTCTTCGAGCGTCTGCCGCAAGGGGCCAATCCGCTGATGCGCCCATTGTTCAAGGGCATTGCCTCACGCGCGCAGGCCGCCTTCGTCGACCCGCGCCTGAAGCAGCATATCGAATTCTGGGACACGTCCCTAGCCGAAACGGGCTGGTTTGCCGGCAGCGACTTCAGCGCCGCCGACATCATTATGAGCTTTCCGCTGGAAGCCGCCGCCGATCGCGCCGGGGCCGACGCATACAGGAACGTCAAGGCGTTCCTGGAGCGCATTCATGCCCGCCCGGCCTATCAGGCCGCCCTGCAGAAGGGCGGGCCTTACGCCTATGCCTGAGGCGGCAGCCTACTCGCCGTCGTCGACGGGCTTCGACTGAAGCTGGATATAGTTCTGGATGCCGACCCGCTCGATGAGGTCGAACTGGGTTTCGAGGAAGTCGATATGCTCTTCCTCGCTGTGCAGGATCTTGCCGAGCAGGTCGCGGCTGCCATAGTCGCGGATCGATTCCGCATACTCCATACCATCGCGCAGGAGCGCGACGGCCTCGATTTCCATTTTCAGGTCGGACTGCAGCATTTCCTCGACCGACTCACCGATCATCAGCTTTCCGAGGTCCTGCAGGTTGGGCATGCCTTCAAGATACAGGATGCGCTCGATCAGCCAGTCGGCATGCTCCATCTCCTCGATAGATTCCTTGTACTCGAAATGGCCGAGGCGGCTAACGCCCCAGTCATTCAGCATGCGGCTGTGCAGGAAGTACTGGTTGATCGCGGTCAGCTCATTCTTCAGCGCCGCGTTGAGAAATTCTATGACTTTCGGATCGCCCTTCATGGCGGCCTCCTTGAATCTGGAATCGGGAATGCTGCAGTGGAGATAACACGACGAACCCGATTCTCAAGGAGAAAAATCGAATAAAATCAGATGCTTATGATAGTGAGAAGCAATTGCAGGCAGTAAAATGTTCTCGGCTTTCAAGCCAAGCTTTTGAATCAATTGCAATTTGATGTCTGGAGAAAGAGAGCGCCTACTCAGCCGCTACAATCGGCTGATCCGGCGGCATGGCGTCGACAGCGTCGGAAATCATCTCGCCCATGACCGGCATGCACTTGCCGCAGTTGAACCGGCATCCATGATGGGCCTGAACGGCCGCAGGGCTGCGAGCGCCTGCATCGATTGCGGCCTGCACGCCCTTGTCATTGATACGTCTGCAAATGCAAATGATCATGGTTCGCAATAAGCCCCACATGCGAATGATTGTCAATAACATTGTTCAGGATTCTTTGCCGTGAGAATGTTTTCAATTTCCGAGTAATTTTCACGACCGCCGATGACGCTTCTTCAGACTTTTGTGGCAGCGTCAGGCCATGCACAACGGACCGCTGATAACCGAGTCGCCTGTGCGCGTTTCCTACCGGCGAGCGCTGATCATAACGATGATCACCCTCATCGTGAGCCAGCTGATCACGGCGATCGCCATTCTCGTCTGCGACATCCCTGAGGATATTCTTCGTGAGATTGTCGGTATCTGGTTTGCCCTCGCCGCCATCTGTTCGACGGTCGTCGCCTTTCCCCTGGCCCTGGTCTTTCAGCGTGAACGCCTGAAACTTGCCCGGGCCATGCAGCAGCTGGAAGAGGTCCACGCCGAACTCGCCCGCCGCGCACGTCTGGATCCGCTGACCGGCATCCTCAACCGCGAGGCTTTCCTGACCCGCATCAAACGCTTCCAGGAACAGGAGGTCTCCGGCGCGATGCTCATGGTCGATATCGACCACTTCAAACAGATCAATGACACGTACGGCCACCATGCCGGCGACAAGGCCCTGCAGCTCGTTGCCAACGCGATCGAGCAGGCGATGCGCGACCAGGACATTGTCGGGCGGATCGGCGGTGAGGAATTCGGGGTCTTCGTGCCGGGAGAAAAAGCCGAACTTGCCGGGCTTGTGGCCGAACGCATCCGCCTGGCGATCGCCCGGATCGATTTCAAACCGGAGCCCGGTCTCCGCTACGGGATCACGGCCAGCATCGGCGTGGCCCAGGGCGCCTATTCCGACAAGGTCTCGGAACTGTTTCGCATGGCCGACAACCGGATGTATGACGCCAAACAGGCCGGGCGAAACCGGGTTGTCATCGATGCGGCGGCCTGATCGGCCCGGCCCCCTTGCATCGTCAGCTTGACCGCGTCCCCCTGCCCTTCTACCTCCGGCACGGCCCATTTACCGACGGAGACATCATGAGCGCGCTATCCACCCTCGCCGAGAGTGCAAAGGCATGGCCCTTCGAACAGGCCCGTGCCCTGCTCAAACGGCTGGAGAACCTGGAGCGCGCCGGCACGCCGAAGGAAGGTCCGGTGACGTTCGAGACCGGCTATGGTCCGTCCGGCCTGCCGCATATCGGCACCTTCGGCGAAGTCGTGCGCACGACCATGGTGCGAAACGCCTTCGAGACGTTGACGGATGGCAAGTATGAAACCCGTCTCATCTGCGTCTCCGACGATATGGACGGCATGCGCAAGGTGCCGCCAACGGTGCCGAACCCGAAAGAGCTTGAGCCCTACCTGCAAATGCCGCTGACCGCCGTGCCGGACCCGTTCGGCACGCATGAAAGCTATGGCGCGCATATGGGATCGCGGCTCTGCGCCTTTCTCGACAATTTCGGCTTCGACTATGAGTTCAAGTCGGCCACCGAGCTTTACAAGTCAGGCGCCTTTGACGCGGCCCTGCTGCGCGCGCTGGAAAAGTTCGACGAGATCATGGGCGTAATGCTGCCCACGCTGGGAGCCGAGCGCCAGGCGACCTATTCGCCCTTCCTGCCCATCTCCCCGACCACGGGGCGTGTGCTTTATGTGCCGATGAAGGCGACCAACCCGCAAGATGGCACCATCACCTTCGAGGATGAGGACGGCACCGACGTCACCATCCCCGTCACCGGCGGCAACACCAAGCTGCAATGGAAGCCCGACTTCGGCATGCGCTGGGCCGCTCTCGGCGTCGACTTCGAAATGTTCGGCAAGGACCACCAGGACAATGCGCCGATCTATTCGAAGATCTGCCAGATCCTCGGGAGCCGTCCGCCGCAGCAATATGTCTACGAGCTTTTCCTGGACGACAAGGGCGAGAAGATCTCCAAGACCAAGGGCAACGGCATCTCGGTCGATGACTGGCTGGCTTATGCGCCGCAGGAAAGCCTGTCGCTGTTCCAGTTCCAGAAGCCGCGCGCAGCCAAGAAACTCTATTTCGACGTCATCCCGAAAGCGGTCGACGAATATCTGACCTTCCTGTCGAAATACCCGCAAGAGGAGCCGGCCCGCCAGATCGAGAATCCCGTCTGGCACATCCATTCCGGCAACCCGCCAGCCGGCGACACACCGGTCTCGTTTGCGCTGCTTCTGAACCTGGTCAGCGCCGCCAATACCGAGACGAAGGAACAGCTCTGGGATTTCATCTCGCGCTATGCGCCCGAGGCGAGCCCGGAAAGCCACCCGCTGCTCGACACGCTCGCCGGCTATGCGATCCGCTATTATGAGGACTTCGTCCAGCCGACCAAGGTTTACCGGGCCCCCGACGAGAAAGAGCGCGCGGCCATGGAGGAGCTTGCCGAGCGGCTCAGCCTGATCGAGGGCGATGCCACGGCCGAAGAGCTGCAGACGCTCACCTTCGAAATCGGCAAGAAACACGCCTTCGACAACCTGCGGGACTGGTTCAAGGCGCTTTACGAAGTCCTGCTCGGCCAGAGCCAGGGGCCGCGCTTCGGCGGCTTTGCCGCACTCTATGGCGTCCACGAGACCGCACGGCTGATCAAGAACGCGCTGGCGCGATAAAGCGGCCCTCCGCACAATAAAAAAGCCCCTGCCGGCATCCGGCAGGGGCTCTCAAGTCTGACGCAGGCGTTTCGCCTACTCGGCCGCGATCAGCGTCTGCTTCTTTGCGGGCAGGCCGCCTTTCGGCCAGTTCTGCCAGAGCTCTTCTTCATGGCTCTTGGCTGCCTCGACAGAGGCATCCTTGACGTGGCCGTAGCCACGGATCTCGTCGGGAACGGAGGCAATCGCGATGGCAAGCTCGTGATTCTTCTTCGTCAGGCCCTCCGAGAGCTTCACGACGTTTTCGAGATAGTCATCGCGCAGCTGACGCTCCATCTTGCGCTCCGCCGTCCAGCCGAACGGGTCGAAGCGGGTGCCGCGCAGGCCCTTGAAGCGCTTCATGAGCCTGAAGGCCGTCTTCATCCAGGGGCCGAACGGCTTCTTCTTGAGATGGCCATCGGCATCCTTCTTGGCAAAGACGGGCGGGGCCATGTGGAACTGGATCTTCCCGCCATGGAAGGTCTCGCGCAGCTTCTTGTCGAAGGTGCCATCCGTGAAGAGACGGGCGACTTCATACTCGTCCTTGTAGGCCATGACCTTGAAGGCGTACTTCGCCACGGCGGTGGTGAAGCCTTCGCCCAGCCCGGCCTTTTCCTCATCGGCGCGAACCTTGGCGACGAGATCGCGATAGCGCTTCGCATACGCCTCGTTCTGATAGGCCACGAGACGGCTGGCGCGATCCTCAATGATGTCGTCGAGCGTCATCGGCTTGGCATCGCCGCGCGGGTCATGGGTCTTTTCAAGGCGTTTCGGATCGGCCGCAGCAAGCCGGCCGACATCGAAGGCCTTCATGTTGTCCTCGATCTTCACGCCATTGAGCTTGATCGCGCGGTAGAGGGCCCGGAGAGATACGGGCACATGCCCTTTCTGCCAAGCATAACCGACCATGATCATGTTCGTGTAGATCGCATCGTTCATGTAAAGCAGCGCCAGCGCTTCGGCATCCAGCGTCCCGAAATCGCGGGCCTGGCGCTTGACGCGCGCAGACAGCATCTGGCTCTCGAATTTCTTGGACCGGTCACGGATAAACTCGCTCGTCGGGGTCACGTCGGCATTGGCCGAGGCTGCCGTGCGGCCGACATCCATCAGACCCAGCGCGGCCCCGCTGGCAGCCACGACCAGGTCGCAGGCGATGATCGCATCCGCAGAGGCCGGCGGCACGCGGCCCGTCGAGATCATGTCCGGCTCCTTGGCGAACCGCAGGTGCGAGAGCACCGGCCCGCCCTTCTGGGCAAGCCCCGTCATGTCGAGACTTGAAGAGGCGTTGCCATCGACGTGCGCAGCCATGGCGAGCACGGCGGCTACGGTCGTCACGCCTGTCCCGCCAACACCAGTGAACAGCACGTTCCACGGCTGGGCGAGCGGCGGCAGGTCCGGCAGCGGAAGCCCTGAAGCATCCACATCGAGTCCCGGCTCGTCCTCGGCGGCAAAGTGCGCGTCCTTGATGGTCACGAAACTCGGACAGAAGCCGCGCAAGCAGGAGAGGTCGGTGTTGCAGGTCGACTGGTTGATACGGCGCTTGCGGCCGAGATCGGTCTCGACCGGCTCAACCGAAAGACAGTTCGACTTCACCGAGCAATCCCCGCAGCCTTCGCAAACCTCCTGGTTGATCATGACGCGCACGCGGTCCGGCTTGCGCAGGCCGCGCTTGGAGCGGCGGCGTTTCTCTGTCGCGCAGATCTGGTCATAGATGAGGACCGACACACCCTTGGTCTCGCGCAGCATGTGCTGGACCTCATCCAGCTCCTCGCGGTCATAGATGCGCACCGAGCGCGGCAGGCCCTTCACGCCGGCATAGCGGGTCGGGTCCTCGGTCACGATGACGATCTTGGTTACGCCCTCGGCCTCGACCTGCTGGGCGATGTTCACCGGGGTCTGGCTGGATTCGACATGCTGGCCGCCAGTCATGGCAACCGCATCATTGTAGAGGATCTTGTAAGTCATGTTCGCGCCGGAGGTAACAGCGGCACGAATGGCCAGAGAGCCGGAGTGCGAATAGGTGCCGTCGCCGAGATTAACGAAGACATGGTCTTCTTCCGTGGCGAAATACTGGCCGAGCCAGGCAACGCCTTCGCCGCCCATCTGGCTGGTCATGTCGGTCGGCCGGTCCGGCATGAAGTTCGCCATGTAGTGGCAACCGATACCCGCCATGGCGCGCGAGCCTTCCGGCACGACGGTGGAGGTGTTGTGCGGGCAACCCGAGCAATAGTGCGGCGAGCGCACGGTGGGCGATGCATTCGAGAGCGCGGCTTCGCCAGCTGCTCCCACACGCTTGAAATACTGCTCGGCCGTGGAGGTGTCCCAGTCGCCCGGCACACGGCGCATCAGCGCATCGGCCATTTCCGGCACGGGAATGGAGCCGACCTGGCTGAGCAGCGGCTTTCCGTCCTTGTCCAGTTTGCCTTCAATGAAGGGGCGCTGATTGTCCGGAAGGCTGTAAAGCACGGCGCGCAGCTGTTCCTCGATAAGCGGGCGCTTGTGTTCGATCACCAGGACGCTTTCCAGGCCCCGGCAGAACTCGCGGATTGCGCTCGGTTCGAGCGGCCACGGCATGGCGACCTTGAAGACGCTGATCCCGAGGCGGCCCGCCTCTTCCGGGGTCAGGCCGATGGCTGCCAACGCCTCGAAGATGTCGCGCGCGGCCTGACCGGTGGTAATGATCCCGATGCGCGGCTTTGGCGCCGGGACAAGAATGTGGTCGAGCCCATTCGCCTTTACCCAGGCCTGGGCGGCCGGCAGCTTTACATTGCGCAGCCGACGTTCCTTCTCGAGCGGATTGTCACCACGGCGCATATGCACGCCATCTTCCGGAAAATCGAAATCGGGCTTGATGAGCTTCAGCCGGTCCAGCGTCACGTCGACAACCGCGCCGGAATCCATCGTATCGGCCAGCGCGATCAGCGCCGACCATGCCCCGGTAAACCGGCTCATCGCCCAGCCATGAATGCCGTAATCGAGAATGTCCTGGATAGAGGCCGGGTTGAGGACGGGAATTTCCGCGTCCTGCATCGCGAATTCAGATTGCGACGGCAGGGTGGACGATTTGCACATATGGTCGTCGCCGCACACCGCGAGCACGCCCCCGAGACGCGACGAGCCGGCGGCATTGGCATGCTTGATCGCGTCGCCTGAACGGTCGACGCCCGGCGCCTTGCCGTACCAGATGCCAAAGAGACCATCGCGCTTGGCGCCCGGAAAGAGACCGAGCTGCTGGGAGCCCCACACCGCTGTCGCGCCCAGATCTTCGTTCAGGCCTTCCCAGAACTCGATGTCATGGGTATCGAGCCACTTCTGCGCAGCGCGCAGTTGCTGATCGTACCCCCCCAGAGGCGAGCCCCGATAGCCCGAGATAAAGCCGCCCGTGTTGTATCCGGCAGCACTATCGAGACGCTTCTGGTCAAGCGGCAGGCGCACGAGCGCCTGGATGCCAGTCATATAGGCATGCCCCTCGACAAGATCGTATTTATCGTTCAGCGTGACTTCGCGGTGTTCCAAGGAACAAACTCCCTATAAGTCTTTAAGCTACAATTTTTGCATTTTTCCGTGAAATAACTTGCCAATCTTGCGCCAAATAGCGTAAGAAAGGGCAAAGTGTTTCAAAATAACCCCAAGGGGAGCGAAAAATTGCCTCAGACGCTGGACGCCATCGACGCAAAGATCCTCGATCTTATCCAGAAAGACGCCGCCCTTTCGGTCGCAGAAATCGCCGATCGGGTCGGTCTGTCCTCTTCGCCTTGCTGGCGCCGCATCAAGCGTATGGAAGAAGCCGGCATTATCGAGGGCCGCGTCACCCTGCTCGACCGTGACACGCTCGGGCTCGGTTTCGAAGTTGTCGCCAGCGTGAAACTGGCCCTGCCGAGCAAGGAAAACCTCAACAAGTTCGAACAGCTTGTCCGGAAATGGCCGGAAGTCCTCGAATGCATGACAGTGACCGGCGCAGTCGATTACGTGATCCGCATTACGACAACCGACATGCATGCTTATGACTCCTTCCTCAGAGAGAAACTCCTGGGGTCCGGCCTGGTTTCGGATGTGCAGTCGCGGATTGTCATCAACGTTGCCAAGCGCACCACGGCCCTGCCCCTCGGCCTGATCAGCGATTACGTGCCTGCGGGCTAGTTTTCAGACCTAAAAAAGATTGGATGGGGTGACATGGTCAGGACCGTACTTGCCATCATTCTTTCGGCCGGGCTCTGCGTGGCCGCGCGCGCCCAGGCCGTTGATGAAACCTGGCTCAAGCAGGCCGTCGACGAGACCCGCGAGAGCCACGACCTGATCGCACTTGGCGCGGCGGTGGCCATTGTCGGTAGGGAGCCCACGATTGCCGTCTCCGGGACGGTCTCGAAAGGCTCCGACACGCCTGTGGCCAGGACCGACGCCTGGCATATCGGCTCGAATACAAAGGCGCTAACGGCCCTGCTCTATGCCCGGCTGGCCGAAGACGGCCTTGCCGACTGGGGCGACAGCCTGCCCGACCTCTTTCCGAAGATGGCTGAGGAGATGGATCCCGCCTGGCAGGATACGAGGATTGAAGACCTCTTTGCCCATCGCTCCGGTCTTGGACAGATCGGTCCGATCTGGGTGCTCGCCCGGCGCAATGACGACGCGCCCGTCCGTGAGCAGCGTCTGGCCACGGTGGAGAGCCGGCTGACAAAACCCCCGGCTGGCGAACCGGGAACGTTCGAGTACAGCAATCTCAATTATATCGTGGCCGGCGCCGCGATCGAACGGCTGATCGAGATGAGCTGGGAAGACGCCATCAAGGCCTACATCTTCGACGCTGAGGGCGCGAGCTGGTCGGAAGGCTGGGGCTTCGGCCCGCCGCAAACAGGCCTTGAGGGCCACAACCGGAACATTGTCGGCTGGCGCTCCTCTGTCGGGCGCGGGAAGAGCGCCGACAATCCCGAAGCGCTTGGGCCCGCCGGTACGGCCCATGTGCCGCTTGCGTCACATGCGCGCCTTCTCCTCCAGTTCGTTGATGAGGACAGCACACTCATCACGCCGGACATGCGCGACCACCTTCTCGCGCCCTGGCCGGATGAAACCGCCAATTATGCGATGGGGCTGGCCGTCAGCGATCACCCACAACTTGGCCGGGTCTACCTGCACAATGGCTCCAACACGATGTGGCTGTCACGGATCGCCCTGGTGCCATCGCACGATGCGGTGATCATCGTGAACACCAATGAGTATTCCGATGCCGCCAAGGACGCGACGGGCATCCTGCTGGAAAAGCTCCAGACGAAGCTTGCAGAGGATAGCTAGCCGCCAGCCGGCATGATGCGGGTGGCGTGGCCGTCCGACCGGTTGAGCGTCTTCACCTGTCCGCTTGGCCAGGTCTGCAGCCGGGTTTCCATGGACGGAGACGACCGGTTGCCGCCGAACAGCGCTTCGGACTCGAAACAGAGCCAGGCCAGCGGTGCTTCCGGCGTGGCGGTTGCCCCGGCCTCGGCGACCATCGACATGATCGATGCGATCACCTCGCGCGGGGGATAGATCAGGAAAACCGAGTGAAAGACCACAGTCAGCCCGTGCGCCGGGCGTTCGGCAAGTCTGCGAACCAGCCAGTCCGCTGCATCGGCCTTCTCGACGGCAATCCCGGTCTTCTGCGCCAGCGTGACCGCCGCATCGAGCCGGGCAAGCCGTTCGGTCTGGTCAGCCCACGTATAGCATTTGAGCCGCAACACATCGTCCGCGTCGGAGAGATCGAAGGGCGAGAGATCACAGGCTGCGCGGCTTGCGACCTGCGGCCTGGCATCGAGGTGCCCGGGCGGGCCGAGCTGCCAGTCAGCGGTGATCAGAACATCGCTCTTCGAGGGCGCGGGACGCTGCCAGGTCTCCGCTGTGTAACTGTAGCGGTCCCAGTTCTGGTTAAGCCCGGCACTCGCGCCCAGCTCAAGCAGGTGCATCGGCATATCATAGATGGCGGCCAGTTCGAGAAAACCCGGCAGAAGAGCGATGCAGCGCCGGGTCTCATTGGTCTGCGGCGGGCTCTTGAGGAAGGCGCAGACCCAGTCGCCTTCAGACGCCAGCCAGTCGCGCGCAACCGGCCAGACTTGCCTGATCGACCAGTCTTCGCGCTGGTCGGGGTATTCTGCCGCCAGCTCCGGCGCGCGCCCCGACAGGACAGCATGATGGAGACATCCGGCCAGCCGCAGGGCCAGCGCATCCTTGCGCGGATTGGTCGGCCAGTCAGAAACAAGGCCGGCGACAATGCCGCCGGCCTCGAAATCGTCTGCAAAGGCAAGACAGAGATCTGCCGTAAAGGGCGAGCCAAGCGCCCGGCACCACTTCGCCTGCTCGCGGAAGTGGGCCGGAATGGCTGCTCTTTGTTGCACCACGCGGGCGCCTCGCGCCTAGACCCGCTCCACGCACATGGCGATGCCTTCACCGCCACCGATGCAGAGCGAGGCAACGCCCTTCTTCACGTCACGGTCTTCCATGGCGCCAAGCAGCGTCACAAGGATGCGGGCGCCGGAGGCCCCGATCGGGTGACCCATGGCACAAGCGCCGCCGTGCACGTTGACGATGTCGTGGGAGAGACCGAATTCCTTCATCGCGATCATCGGGACGACGGCGAAGGCCTCATTGATTTCCCAGAGATCGACATCTTCCTTTTTCCAGCCGGCCTTTTCGAGCGCCTTCTTCATCGCCGGGACAGGGGCCGTTGTGAAGTATTTCGGCTCATGGGCGTGGCTGGAAGAGGACACGATCTTCGCGATCGGCTTGAGGCCGCGCTTCTCGGCTTCCGACTGCTTCATCAGGACCAGGGCCGCAGCGCCGTCGGAAATTGCCGAAGCATTGGCAGCCGTCACGGTGCCATCCTTGCTGAAGGCCGGCTTCAGGGACGGGATCTTGTCGGGGCGCGCGGTGCGCGGCAGCTCATCGGTGTCGACGGTGACGTCGCCCTTGCGGGTCTGCATGGTGACCGGCACGATCTCGCGCTTGAACTTGCCGCCTTCGGTCGCCTTCTGGGCGCGGCTCAGCGTCTCGAGCGCATAGGCGTCCTGCTGTTCGCGAGTGAACTGGTATTCCTGGGCGATCATGTCGGCGAAAACGCCCATCGCCTTGTTCTCATAAGCGTCTTCAAGCCCATCGGTGGCCATGTGATCGCGCATGGTCGACGGCCCGTACTTGTGGCCCTTGCGCATATCGACCAGGTGCGGCGCATTGGTCATCGATTCCATGCCGCCGCTCACCACGATGCTGGCATTGCCGGACTGGATGGCGTTCCAGCCCATGACAGCCGCCTGCAGGCCGGAGCCGCACATCTTGTTGATGGTGGTCGCTTCGGTGTGCTGGTCGAGGCCGGCCTTGATCGCGGCCTGGCGCGCCGGCGCCTGGCCCTGACCGGCCGGGAGACAGTTGCCCATGATGATTTCGTTGACTTCATCCGGCTTGAGCTTGGCTTCCTCGGAAGCGGCCTTCACCGCAATCGCACCCAGCTCATTTGCGGACAGGCTCGCAAGATCACCCAGCAGGCCTCCCATCGGGGTGCGTGACATACCAACAATTACGACGGGATCCTCAGCCATATTTTCCTCCTGGGCTTTATCGAATGTTGCGTGTGCGAAGATGTGCGCCTCAGATCTCGCAGCGTCAAGGTCTTACAGGGCCGAGATAGCGGATCACTCGTTGATCCGGACGCTCATACGGCCAAGCGTGGGGCTGACGACATCGAAGACATCGCCCGGCCGTCTTCCCGGCGGATAGGTCACACAGGTTTCCGTTTGCGACATCAACGAGGCGGTACAGAGCCGGTCGTCATTCACCCGCCACGTCCCTTCGAATTCGGCATCCGCCGCCTGGCCATGATAGGTGCCGTCCTCCTCGAAGGTCATCGGTATGGTGAAGCCCTGGGCGGTAATGACGGCTCCTCGGTTGAGGACGTGGCGCAGCGTGTCATTGGCCTGGCCCTGCGCCTGTGCAGCGAGCGGCGGGACAAGAAACGGAATGGCAGCAAGCCACAAGACATGACGCATGGACACAAACCTCCTCAGGCTGGCTGCTCGACGGCATCGGCCATCGCCTGATAGAGGGCAACGAGCTCATCCTTCAATGCCTCACCTTCACACCGTCTTGCCACAACGGTGCTGGCATAGTGATGCGGATCGAGGTCCGGCCAGAACTCCTTCTGCGCGAGAAACGCATCATAAGCCTGTCCGGTCTCGCCTATCTGAACCAGCGCCGTGGCCAGCCGATAGACGGAATCCGGCGTCCGGAAGATGCGCGTGGATGTCTCGGCATACTCGGCCGCCAGCTGATAGTCCCCATTGTTCAGATGCGATTGCGCGATCCAGGTCAGCACGACCCAGCGCACCGGATTGTCCGGCGATAGCGAACGGTCATAGGCGATCATCCTGTCGATGACCTGCCGGGGCGTGCGGCTGCAGGTATATCGCGCAGAATAGCTCATGAAGCGGGCCATAGGGTGGCTCGGATCCAGCTCCAGCAGACGGTCCAGATAGGCATCGGCCCGGTCAAAATTGCCCGCATGCCAGTAATACATGGCCGCCCCGAACAGCGCATCGGCATCTTCAGGCGCCAGCTCTATCGCGCGGCGCGCATGCAGGGCCGCTTCCTGCGCGCGGTCCGGCGTATCGAGTTCCGGCACCATATTGGCAAGATAGGCATATTTCTCCGCAAGAATGGCATGCGCCGGCCCGAAATCCGGCTGCAGGGCAATCGCCTGTTCGGCGAGAGCCGCCCGCTCCACTTCCCATGCCTGACTGTTGACCGCGACGCCCGGCGTCCACATTGCCTGTAGGTAAAGCTCCCAGGCCGTCTGCTCGTCTGTCGGCTTGTTCGAAAGGGCTTCGCTGGCTGCCCCGAGCAGCTGCGGGCGAAGCTCCGAGGCGAGCGCCAGGACGATTTCATCCTGCACGTCGAAAATATCGGCGTCGCGTCTTTCATAGTCTTCCGCCCAGATCGTACGCCCCGTTGTCAGTGCGGTCAGCTGGACATTGACCCGGAAACGTCCCTCCACGCGCTGCAGGCTGCCTTCGAGCACATAATCGGCATCGAGACTGTCCCTCGTCTCCCCGGAGGCCGAGGTACGGGTCACCACGTCGATCGTGGGAATACGGCTGAGCGCCCGGATCAGCTCATCGGTGATGCCGTCTGCAAGAAAACTGTCGGTAAAGGTATGACCGGACTCCTTGAGCGGCAGGACGGCAACGGTGATGGCATCTTCATTGCCTGGCACAGAAACCTCACTCTGCGCGCGGTCCGGATTCCGCAGGAAATTGTTAGACAGCACCGCAGTAAAGAGCACGGCGAGCAGGATGACACCGACGGCAGACACAGCGATCCAGTAGCCCGCAGGCAGGACCGCCTGGCGCCCGGCAGCAGGCCCCTCATCTCCCGGCCCCGCCTCGGCGACCGAGGGGACCGGACGATAGGCGAATGTGGGCGCGTACTGGCCCTTCTTGATCGTGATCCGGACGGGATCATGTGCCCCGTCGCCGAGATAGTGCTCGTCGAGAAGCCGGCGCAAGCGCCCGGTCTGGACCCGCACAATTGAGTCTGTCGATGGGTCGAAATCCTCCGGGCGGTCGAAGACATCCACACCAATGGCGTAGCCCTTGAGTTTCTCGCCTTCGCCATCCAGGACCGCCTTGACCAGATAGGCCAGCAACTCACTCATGCGCGGAGACGAGACGAACTTCTGCGACCGCAGAATCCGTGCAAGCTGTTGCTCGATCTCGTTTCGTCCCGGTGTCACAAAAGCCCACCCATTCCGGCTGCAATGTCACGCAATCACGTGATACCCGCCTGAAACCCTGTGTAACGGAATTCCGGGACAGCCGGAAGTTCGACTCCATCCGGAATTCATCAGAACACTGAATTAAAATAAATTTTTTTGGCGAAAAACGACTGTTACATCAGCCCCTGAGGCGCCAAATGTCCATGTAACGGTAAGACACTGACATATGAGGCTACATTTCCTTAGGCAGGAGAGAAACAAGCCAGCTGCCGTAGCAGCTGTGTTTCTCTGCTCAAGGAACTGACGCCATGCCGTCTGACACGTCCAACCGCGCCTCCGGGCTGCAGCCACGCTGCAAGCTCGGCAAGTTCAGCTTCTCTCCCGTTCGCGTGTTTCGGGAAGGCGACTTCGGTCTTTCCGCGCGTGAGATCCAGACGCTCACCCTCATCCTGGAGGAGATTCCCCTCCGGGAGATCGCGACCCGCATGGAAGTCTCCATGCACACCGTCGATACCTTTAAACGCCGGCTGTTCGAAAAGCTCGGCGTGACGACCCTGGCCGGCGCGGCCGCCGTGGCCACGGCTCATCTTGCAGGCATGGCCCTGGTCCAGCAGGACAACACCGCCTGAGCGCGCCAATTTCCGTCAGCGTTACAGGAATGCTTCCTGATCCATCAGGATGGCCCGGTCGATAATGTCGATCAGTTCGTCATCGATGTCTGAAACCTGTCTGACCTTCACATGACGGTGCATTTTTCCCGTGCCCTCGATACGGCCGAGATAATGCGGCGCCAGCTGCACGCCTGACCAGAGCTGGAGGTTGCAATGATGCCTGTGCGCGATGACCGAGAGGACACGTTGATGGCCCGACCAGCACGGGCTGCCCCAGGCCAGCGTCGCCTTGAGGGATGGCCCCTGGCGATAGATAGCTTCGCTCAGCGCCAGGGCGACAGGCTTCATGGCGCCGTCGAGCTGCGCGAAATACTGCTTAACTGCCTTCGGCATCGGCATGATGTCATGCCCTTCACCAGACCCCTCTTGTGTAGAGAAGACGCCAAAGACAGCGGCTTGTGAAGAGCTGCGCGCCAAAAAGTGTGCCGCCCCCGGAGGAAACACAAAAAAGAGGCGGGCCTGCACCCCGCCTCTCTCTGTCTTGTGTCCTGAGGTTCCGCTTTACCAGATGCGGATGCGCTCTTCCGGCGGCAGGTAAAGGTCATCTTCTTTCGTGACGTCGAAGGCCTCATACCATTCGTCGAAGTTCCGCACGATGCCGTTGACGCGGTAATAAGGCGGAGAATGTGGATCGGTCAGGAGCTGCTGACGCAGCGCATCGTCGCGATACTTCGACCGCCAGACCTGCGCCCAGGCCATGAAGAAACGCTGGTCGCCTGTATAGCCGCCGAGAACGGGGGCCTCCTCATCCTCGCTGATGGTGCCGTCATTATTCTCGTCGAGGCTCATCTTGTAGGCCTTGTAAGCCATGGAGAGGCCGCCAAGGTCACCGATATTCTCGCCGAGGGTCAGGCGTCCATTCACGCAGGTCTCGCCGTCGTCGATCGGACAATAGGCTTCATACTGGTCGACGAGGGCATCGGTAAGCGCCTTGAAAGCCCTCTCGTCTTCTTCGCTCCACCAGTTGCGCAGCAGGCCGTCCCCATCTGACTTGGCGCCCTGATCATCGAAGCCGTGCCCCATTTCGTGGCCGATCACGCCGCCAATAGCGCCGTAATTGATGGCCGGATCGGCGCTGATATTGAAGAAAGGCGGTTGCAGGATGGCGGCCGGGAAGACGATCTCGTTGCGGTTCGGCGAATAATAGGCGTTCACCGTCTGCGGCAGCATGAACCACTCTGTCTCGTCGATCGGCCCGCCCAGCTGGTCGATCATGTCCTGATAGGCCCAGCGATTGGCCTCCATATCGTTTGCGAAGGCATCGTCGGTGACCTGGAAGTCGTCATAGGTCTCGAACTTTTCCGTATACCCGATCTTCGGCGTGAACTTGTCGAGCTTCTTGTAGGCTTCCGGCTTGGTGTCCTCACTCATCCAGTCGATGTCATGAAGATTGTCGGAGAGGGCCTTGCGCAGGTTCGAGACAAGCTCGTCCATCTCTGCCTTGTTCTCCGGCGGGAAGTAGCGCTCCGCATAGACCTTGCCGACGGCTTCTCCGAGCGCGCCCTCGACGGCCTGGACACCGCGCTTCCAGCGTTCGCGCTGCTCTTCCTGCCCGTTCAGTAGCTTGCCATAAAGCTCGAAGGAGGCGTCGTCGATCTCGGCCGGAAGGACATCGGCGCGGTTCGAGAGGAAGTGCGCCGCCGAATAGGCCTTCCAGTCCTCAAGGCTCTCATTCGCCATCAGATCGAGCAGGCCAGCAATCCCGCCACCGGAAATCTCGGAAAGCTGGTCCTCGCTGAGGCCATACGCCTCGATCTCTTCGGGCGTCGGGGCGAATTGGCGCACGACGAAGCTCTCCTGATCGCCAAGCCCAAGGTCTTCAAGCAGGGCGGCGACCGGGAAGTCGGGTTCAAGCGCCACGAGCTCTTCCCTAGAGAGCTTGTTATAGGTCAGGTTCCGGTTGCGGCTGACCGTGCGGTCCCACTGCGCACGCGCAATCTTTTCCTCAAGGTTATAGACACGCTCGGCCCAGCCTTCCGGCTCGGGATAACCGGCCTTTTCGAGAAGCAGGGCGAGGTAATCCTTGTAGGCTTCCCGGTATTCGAGGTTCTTCTTGGTATCCTCAAGATACATGTCCCGGTCGGGCAGGCCGAGACCGGCCTGGGTGACATAGAAGATATAGCTGTCGGGCGCCTTTGAATCGACATCGACCCAGCCGGCCACAGGCGACGCGAAGCCCGGGCGCGAGAAGATGTTGGCCAGTCCCTCACGTGTTTCGACATCAGCGATATCGTTGAGATAGGGCTGAGCCGGGGCAAGCCCCTTCTCATTGATGGTCTCGGTATCGAGATAGGCATTGTAATAGGCCGCAACCTTGCCCTTCAGAGTAGACGGGTCAGGCTTTTCAGCCGCCAGGTCATCGATGATGAAGCGGACGCGCTGCTCGGATTTCTCGCGCAGCAGGGTGAACGAGCCATAGGAGGTCCGGTCTGCCGGGATCTCGAAATTGTCGAACCAGGTGCCGTTGACATAGTCGAAGAAGTCATCGCCCGGCTCGACGCTGTCCTTCATCGAAGCGAGATCGAGACCGAAGGTCCCCCAGTCATCGCGCGATGTCGTTTCCACTTCCCTTGCCGGGGCCTCTGTCTCCGGTGTTTCTGCTGGTGCCTCGGCGGTGTCGCTCGCTTCTGGCGGCGGGACCACTTCCTGAGTGGCGCAGGCGCCCAGCACGACCAGAGCCGTGCTCGCAAGGAAAAGTGATTTCATCCTTTATTCTCCCTTGGACAATATCGATCAGTTTGCCGCCCGTTTTAAGGCACAGTCAGCCCTCCGCTACCCCGCAAGTGAAATTATCTACTCTGCAGGCTGCGTCCGGCCGCCATGACTTGTCCCGATGAGTTCTTCCTCATCGATGTGGACATGACCCTCATAGGACTCCCCGATCTGGCGGTAGGGCCGGCCGCCCCAGGTCCAGCGGAAAACACGGCCAACCTCACACCCGACGGCATAGAGCGCCGGCACCATGAGCAGCGACACAAACAGGGCAAACGCAACCGCCGAGCCCAGCGACACCACCATCGGCTTCAGGAACTGCGCCTGGACGGATTTCTGAGCGATCATCGGCAGGATCCCGACAAAGGTCGTGACCGAGGTCAGTAGAACAGGCCTGAAGCGCGAGACGCCCGCATCGACAATCGCCTGCAGCGCACCGGCGCCTTCTTCCCGCCGCCGGTTGATATAATCGACCAGGACGAGGTTGTCGTTGATCACAACCCCTGCGGCCGCGCCAATCCCGAACATGGAGAAGATGGCCATCGGGACGCCGAAAGCGACGTGTCCGAAGGCGGCCCCGGCAAAGCCGAACGGGATGGCGATCATCAGCAGGAGCGGTTGCGCATAGGACTGGAAGGCAATCGCCAGCAGGATGTACATGGCCACGAAGGCGATCAGATAGAGCCGGACGATGTCACCGAAGAACTCGGCATCGCTTTCCGCTTCCCCCACGGCGCCGCGTGTGATCTGCGGATACTTCTTCGCGAAGTCCGGCCAGAAATTGGCCTCCATGTCTTCGGTGATCCGGGCCCGGGCGCCATCGCCGACAAGGTCTGCGAACACGGTGACCGAGCGCATGCGTTCCCGGCGGAGAATCCGGTTGATCCCCGGCTCAAAGGAGATTTCCGCCACCTGGGTCAATGGAATCTCGCGACCATCAGGGGTACGGATCCGCAGGTCGCGCAGGCTGTCGAGCGAGCGGCGGGCCTTTTCCGGATAGCGCACCATGACACGCACATCCTCACCATCGCGCGGCAGCCGCTGGGCCTCGATGCCGTAATAGGCCGCCCGCACCTGTGAGGTGATGTCATTCAGCGTGATCCCGAGGTTGGAGGCGCCCGGTTTCAGGTCGAGCCTGACCTCCTCAGCCGCCGAAGACAGGTTGTCGCCAATGTCAAAGGTCTGCTCATAGGTCGCCAGCTGGGCCTTGACCTCTTCGGCCGCCCGCCGGAGCAGGTCCAGATCGTCGTGATTCAGCGCAAACCGGATCGAATTGCTCGAATTGTTGATCGTGTAGGAGAAGTTCACCTCTTCCGCGTCCGGGACATCCCCGAAATTGGTACGGATTTCATCCGAAATCATCTTCGTGCTGACCCCGACCGGGCGCTCCTGGGCGGCCAGCAGGCCGATCCAGGCCTGCACCTCGCCTTCCGAGGCCACGATCGAGACATCCTGGATCAGGTGCTGTTCGAGTTCAGGATACTCGTCATCGAACACGTCGCGCGTCTGGTCGACGGCCACACGCAACTGGTCGCGCACCTCAAGCGAGCGCGAATGCGGCGTGCCGTCGGGCAGGTCCACCTGGATCTGGACGAGGTCGTCCTCGATGTCGGGCATGACACGAACCGGCAGCACATTGGAGGTGATCAGCATCACCGACCAGACGAAAAAGGACGTAAAGACCGCGATGGTGATGTAGCGGTGCCTGACCGCCGCTTCCAGCAGCGGCTTGTAAATCCGGTTGGCGAAGGTCACCAGGCTGTCGGCGATGGTCTGCTGAACCCTCAGCAGTCCGCCCAGCGGCCCCTCGAAGCGCTGCGGCTGCATATGCGAGAGGTGCGATGGCAGGATGAGCATCGACTCGACCAGCGAGAAGGTCAGCGCGGCGATCACGACATAGGTGATCTGCGCGGTGAACTGGCGTTCGGGCCCGGGCAGGAAGGCCCATGGGGCGAACATGATCATCGTGGTGATCACACCGAACATGACCGGCTTCAGGACAAGCTGGGTCCCGACGATGGAGGCATCGAGCCCGCGCCGTCGCCCGCTTTCCACCTCCTTGTGGATGTTCTCGCCCACCACGATGGCGTCATCGACAACGACACCGATCACGAGCAGGACGGCAAACAGCGACAGGAAGTTCAGCGAGACATCGAACAGCGGCAGGATCAGCATCCCCCCGGCAAAGGCCGTCCCAATACCGGCCGTCACCCAGAGGGCCACAACAGGGCGCAGGAACAGGATCAGGATGATCAGCACCAGCGTCATGCCCTGCACGGCCGCCGAGGTGATCGTCTGCATACGGCCCTTATAGACTTCGGACGTGTCGAACAGCAGGTCGAGCTTAAGGGCCGGCGGCAGGGCTTCCTGGCCTTTCCCGCTATTGGCCCGCTCCATGTAATCCTTGATGTTGTTGGAGAAGCGGACGATGTCCATTTTCTCCGGCGTATTGATCATGATGAAGGCGGTCGGCTCGCCATCGAAGGTCGCATCGAGATCGGCGTCCACGAAGCCATCGATGACCGTCGCCACGTCGCGAATACGGATCGTGCCGCCATCGAGCGTCTGGCGAACGATGATATCGCCGAAATCCTTCTCATTGTCGGCAAGCTTGCGCGCCTGAAGCGAGACGGTGCCGGTGTCGGTCCGCACGGTCCCGCCCGAGGAGTTCAGCGAGGAGTTGCGCACCGCATTGGCGACCTCTGCAAAGGTCATGTTGTAGCGCCGCAGGGCCTCTTCGGAGACCTCGATCGAGACCTCTTCGTCCAGCGTCCCCTGCACCTGAGCCAGCTCGCCGCCTTCAAGCAGGGCAATCTCGTCGCGGACTTCATCGGCATAATGCTTCAGCGTACGCGGATCGACATTCCCGTGCAGGGCGACCCCCATATACTGGTTGTTCGCCCGCCAGCGCTGGACCTGGGCCGGGAAACTCGATTGCGGCAGGTTCGAAATCGTATCGACGCGGCGTTTCACTTCATCGACAAACTCGTCGACATCGATATCCAGCTCGGTCTCGAGATTTACATAGCCGACGCCTTCGCGCGCCGTGCCCGTCAGGCGTTTCAGCCCGTCAATGTCAGCCACGACCTCTTCAAGCCGGACAACGATCTGCTCCTCGATGTCCTGCGGGGCTGCGCCCGGCCAGGCGATGGAGACGGTCGCCCCGTTCCAGTCAGCCGCCGGGAACGCCTCTTTCTCGAGGCTGAGAAAGCCGAACGTCCCGCCGATGAAGGCAACGACCATGAGAAGGTTTGCGGCGATCCCGTTGCGCGACCACCAGGCGACCAGACCGTTCATTGCGAAGCTCCATCGAGTTCACCGGATGCCAGCGAAGCCTCTCCGGTGGCATCTGCCGCGCCGCCTTTGGGTGTGCGCGAGACCAGTGTGCCGTCCGGCATGCGCTCGACGACCTGAATGCTCATGCCGTCAAAGGCGGCCTGGATCGGCGAGACAATGGCCAGTTCGCCCGGCTCGACACCTGCGTCGACATAGGCGCCGTCATCGGTGCTGTAGAGGACGTTCACTGTCCGGATATCCAGCTTGCCGGCGGGGCCATCCCCGATAAAGATCTCGTTGACGCCGCGAAGTGCCGCCCGTGGGACGCGCACGACATTCTCGACGGCGCGGCCCTGGATCGAGGCATTCACGAACAGGCCGGGCGCCATGGGCACGCCATCGTCGGCCCCCTCGCCATAGGGATCCCCAAGCTCAGCGATCACATTGATAAGGCGGGTTTGCGGATTGAGCGCGGCTGCCGTGCGCTTTACGCGCCCCACCCACTCGCGCGGCTGGCCGGCAACGGTCGCGGTGAACACCACTTCCGGTCCCGGCGTTTCCGGACTGTCGGAAAAGGCGAGCGGCAGCCCGGCACGGCCCATATCCTGGTCGGACAGCGGCAGGGCCACCTCGACGATATCGGTGGCGAAGATCGTGCCGAGCGCCTGGCCGGGGCTGACAAACTGGCCGAGGTCGGCATTGCGTTCGCGGACGCGGCCCGAGAAGGGCGCGGTTACAGCCGTACGGTTAAGCGCCAGCTGGGCATCTTCAAGCTGTGCGCGGGTGGATTCGAGATTGGCCCGGGCTTCGGCAAGTTGCGGCTCCCGGCGCGCCAGCGGGGTCGCATTCTCGATCCCCAGCTCCTCGATATCTTCGCGGGCGACTTCGGCGGTTGCCTGTTCGCGGGCAAGAGCCTGCTCTGCCGAAGCAACTGAAGAGCGCGCCCGGGTGACGGCCAGCTCATAGTCGGCCGCTTCCAGCCGGACCAGTACCTGGCCGTTGCGGATGAAACCGCCGTCGACAAAGTCCGGCGAAACATAGGAGATGCGCCCGGAGATCTGCGGGGCGATGACGATCTGCCGCTTGGGACGGACATCGCCCTGGGCCTCCACCGTCAATTGCAGGTCGGTAAGCTCGGCAGCTTCGGCGAAGACAGAAAGGCCACGGGGCTGTTCGTCCGCCTTCTCGATCGGCGGCTTGAGCATCTGCATGACGAAGAAACCGCCAAAGACGAGGCCGGCCAGAACGATGACAGGCAGGATGAGCGCGAGAATACGTTTCATGATGGTCTCTGGGGTTAAGGCGTCATTGTATCAGAATTATGGGAAATCGGCTCGCCGGGAATCCCGCCGCCAATCGCCAGGTGAAAGGCGATACGGTTGGAAACACGGGCCGACCGGGCGGCGATGAGCGTGCTTTCGGCATTCAGGCGACGGGTCTGGGCATCGATCAGGTTGAAGATCGTGATCAGGCCGTTGGAGTATTGCCGGGTCGCCAGCTCTTCGGCCTTGATGGCTTCGTCAAGCGCGCGCTCCTGGGCTTCAGACTGCTGGGCGAGGAACTTGTCGGCAGCGAGCGCATCTTCGACCTCGCGCCAGGCCAGCAACACGGTGGCCGCATAATCGGCAAGCACGGCCTTCGCATTGGCAATCGCCGCGTCGCGGTCCGCCTTCAGCGCGCCGCCATTGAAGACCGGCTGAGCGATGCTTGCAATGGCATTGGCCGCGATCCGGGTGGGATCGAAAAGATCGGCGAAATCGGTTTCGGTATTGTCCACCGAAGCCGTCAGCGTCAGGCTTGGAAGCAGTGCGAGACGGGCCTGTTCGGCGCGCAGGCCGGCGGCAACCACGCGGGCTTCGGAGGCCGCCACATCGGGCCGGCGCGACAGCAGCATGACCGGCGTGCCAGCCGCCTCGATCGGGGGCAGGTCCGGCAATTCCGCCGGCGCCTCGATGGCATTGGCCGGATAGCGCCCGACCAGGACTTCAAGCCGGCGCACGGCATTGCCGCTGGCCTGACGGCGCGCAGCGATGGACGCTTCGGCAGTGGCCAGCGCACTGCGCGCCAGGCGCACATCGAGTGCTTCGGTCAGCCCCCGGGCAAAACGCCGTTCGGTCAGTTTCAGCGCCCGTTCACGTGCCTCATAAGTCTTCACGGCCACGGCTTCCTGGGCCAGGGCTTCGTTCAGATCCGTCCAGGCAATGGCCGTCTGGGCGCCCAGCGAGAGGCGGGCCGATGCAAGATCTGCTTCGCTGGCGCTCAGGTCGGCCTCGGCCGCATCGATCCCGGCACGCACCCGGCCCCACAGATCGGCCGTCCAGGACGCATCCGCGCCCAGGCTGTAGCTCGGATCGGTAAACCGCTCATCCAGGGTTTCCTGATAGGTCGAGACGACGCCGGCCGACGCGCCAGCCGTCACATTCGGAAGCGAGCGGCCATAGACACTGCGGGCCTGGGCCCGCGTCGCCTGAACGACGAAGTATTGCGCGCGGATGTTCGGATTGTTCTCGAGCGTTTCATTGACCAGCGCTTCCATGCGCGGATCATTGAACTGGGCCAGCCAGTCACTGCGGGGCGCTTCGCCTGTCACACCGGCCGCCGCCCAGGCCTGAGGGGCCTGTGGCGCCACCGGGAAGACGGCGACGGGATCGCCCGCAAGATTGCCCGTGCTTCCACAGCCAACCAGCAGCAATGTGCCGAGAAATGCACTCTTCCGATTCATACGGCCCTCATCCGTTACATGCTCGGCTCTACGCACCGACTACTCGACTGTCAACAAAAAATTATCGAAAATCAATAATGACCTGCAGTGGTTGTAAATGCAACACAAGGGGATTGAGATTCCGTGCATTTTCCTGCGCAATATGACGGGAGTGGCCGCGCAAGGTGGCTTGCCAGCGCGCGGGAATACTGGTTGGAAAATGAATGTCTGTGAGTGACAGTCAGAAGACGAAGCGCATTATAAGACGCCCGGAGCGCGCCCAGGACTTTATCGTCCTGACGGTCGGCAGTGCCGGTTTGCTTGCCCTTCTCATTGCGTCCGGCGCGCTCGGCATCGTCGAGGGCATCATGGCGGCCATCGTCCTGATCGCCGGCGCACTTGCCTATTATGTCGGCTCCGTCCCCCCAGCGCCGCGCATCGAGACGATCGGCGAACCCTCGGGCGCCGAGTCCGATGTTGGCACGTCGATCCAGGCACTTGTCCACGCCCTGCCCTTTCCGGCCTGCTACATCTCGCCGGAAGGCCGCGTGCAGTTTGCCAACCAGCAGGCCAGCAGCCTTTTCCGGATCAACAAGATCGAAGGCGCGCTGAAATCCGTCATCATCCGCCAGCCCGATGTCCTGTCGGCGACCGAACGCGTCGCCCAGACAGGCGCTGGCGAACGCATCGAGTTCCAGACGGGCGAAGGCGACGAACTCTGGCTTGCCCACCTGACCCAGGGTCCGGAAGCCGGGAGCGTCTTCATCGTCATGGAAGACCGGACCGCCGTTCACCGGGCCGAACGGGCGCGCGCCGACTTCCTGGCCAATGCCAGCCACGAATTGCGCACCCCGCTGACCGCGCTCGCCGGCTTTATCGAGACAATGCTCGGCCCGGCCCGCAACGACCGCGACTCCTGGGACGGGTTTCTCGAGATCATGCACCAGCAGACCGACCGGATGCGCCATCTTGTGGCCGACCTCCTGTCGCTGTCGCGGATCGAGTTCAGCGAGCACCGGGCGCCCGACACGGTGATCGACTTCAGCGAAGTGCTGTCGCGCACGATCCTTTCGCTTCAGCCGATCGCGAATGACGCCAATGTCCGGCTGGAGCTCTCGGGCATGGACCGCCCCATTCCGATCACCGCAAAGTGGGATGAAATTGCCCAGGTCGTCCAGAACCTGGTCAGCAATGCCATCAAATATTCTCCGGCCGACGGCGAGGTCCGGGTGGAAATCGGCATGGCCCCCTCAATGTCGGAGGCCAGCCGTCTTGCGACCCGTCACAGGCATGAGGCCACCCGCTCGACCCTGCTGCAACCTCGGGCATCCTCGGAGGTCCCGGCCGCCTGGATGCGCGTCGAGGACAAAGGCCAGGGCATCGCACGCCAGCACCTCTCAAGGCTCGGAGAACGCTTTTACCGCGTCGATGAAAGCCGGGGTGGAGAAATCGAGGGCACCGGCCTCGGCCTCGCCATCGTCAAGCACATCATGGCCCGCCACCGCGGCGGTCTGGCCGTTGCAAGCCGGGAAGGCGACGGGGCCTCTTTCGGGGTCTGGCTTCCGGTCGCCGAAGAGAGTGAAGACCAGGATGACGACTGATGACATCCGGCGGCCTTCCCGACAGGCCCTACACCCCGCCTGACGAGACGACGCTTGGCCTTGTCCACGAAGATCCGCTCTTTCTGGCCGCCGACAAGCCCTCCGGTCTCCTGTCTGTGCCCGGCCGCGGCGCCGGAAAAACCGCCTCCGCGCTGACCTATCTCGAACAACGCTATGGCCCGCTGCATGTCGTCCACCGGCTGGATATGGACACCTCAGGGCTCATCCTGTTTGCCCGCTCGCTCGAGGCCGCCCGCGCCCTGTCACGGCTTTTCCAAAGCCGCGACGTCACCAAGACCTATTATGCCGTGGTTCATGGCCAGCCGGGCCGCGAGGCCGGGGAGATCACCCTGCCCATCGGCCGCGACTGGGCGGAACGGCCCAAACGGCGTATCGACCGGGAGCGCGGCAAGCCAGCCCTGACCCACTGGCAGGTCGAAGCGCGGCTGAGGGACGCGACCTGTCTTCAGCTGCAGCCCCACACCGGACGCACACATCAATTGCGTTTGCACCTGTCGGCTATCGGCCACCCGATTCTCGGTGACCGTCTCTATGGACAGCCAGACGCTGCCGACCGGCTTCTGCTGCACGCCAGCGGCCTAAGTTTCAGGCATCCGGATTCCGGCGAGACAGTCGATATCAAGGCGCCCCCAGCCTTCCCCGAATGGGCCCAATCTGAAAAATAAGTCACTGTGCGCAGTATGTGTCACATATGTGTCAAGCAGCCGCGTTATGAGGCGCCAAAGGGCTTGGAAGACTGCGTGGCTGCATGCTTGAAACGTTCGGACATCTACCCATTGCATGGTTGCTTTTTGCGGTTCTGGCGGCTGCGGGCTTTGTCTCGTTTTTCGCTGGCCGGACCGAGGCTGTGGCCGTCGGTCGGGGCTCCTCGGAACGCCTGAATTCGCAGCCGAACTATCATGGCTATTTCGTTGCCATGGCGACGATCGGGCCGGCCGCCATCGTGCTTGGCCTTTATGCCTTGTTCGGGGAAACGCTGGTTCGCGGCGAACTGGCCGGCGAACTGCCGCAGCGTATCCGCGATCTCGGATCGCTGGAGCTCAACCAGTATATTGACCGGATCGCCGAACAGTCCGCCATGCGCGATGCCGGCCCGACCGGTAATGCGCTCTTCGACGCGGCCACCGCGCGATATACAAGCCTGCTCGGTATCTCGCGCATTATTGCCGTCTTCCTTGCGCTGCTGGCGGCATGGGCCGGCTTCTTTGTCGCCAAGCGGAAGCTCTCGGTGAATTTCCGCGCCCGCGCCAATGTCGAGAATGGCATCAAACTGCTTCTCTTCATGTGTGCCGCAATTGCCGTCTTCACCACGATCGGTATCGTGCTCAGCCTCTTCTTCGAAGCGCTCCGCTTCTTCTCGCGCGTGCCATTCTTCAGCTTCATTTTCGGGCTGGAATGGAATGCCCAGACCGGCGCCGATTTCGGCGCCATTCCGCTTTTCTTCGGCACGTTCATGATCGCCTTCCTGGCGATGCTCGTCGCCGCGCCGATCGGCCTGCTCTCGGCCATCTATCTGTCCGAATATGCCAGCCCGCGCTTTCGCAGCATCGTCAAGCCGATCCTTGAGCTGCTCGCCGGGATTCCCACCGTCGTCTACGGCTTCTTCGCGCTCCAGTTCGTCGCCCCGCTCGTCAGAAGCACCGCCAACTGGGTGAACGGGTTGGCCTTCGTCCCCGACGGCTTCCTCGCCGCCCAGCCGACAAGCGCGCTCGCCGCGGGCATCGTCATGGGGATCATGATCATCCCCTTCGTGTCGTCTCTCTCCGATGACGTGATCAATGCCGTGCCCCAGACGCTGCGCGACGGGGCTTATGCGATGGGCGCCACAAAGTCCGAGACCGTCAAGCAGGTGGTGATGCCGGCCGCCCTGCCGGGTGTCATTGCCGCTCTGCTGCTGGCCGTCTCGCGCGCCATTGGCGAAACGATGATCGTCGTCATGGCCGCCGGCCAGCGCGCCCAGATCACGCCCGACCCGACGGCCGACCTGACCACCATTACCGTTCAGATCGTCGCGCTGCTGACCGGCGACACCGAGTTTGACAGCGCAAAAACGCTCTCGGCTTTCGCGCTCGGCTTCGTGCTCTTCATCGTCACGCTGATCTTCAACCTGATTGCCCTGCGCGTCGTCCAGAAATACAGGGAAAAATATGAATAGCCCCGTGCCCCCATCCTCCGAACAGGGCACCTTCGTCACGGACGCCGCCCTGAAGCGCCTCAAGAAGCGCCATGCCGCCGAGAGCCGCTTCAAGCTCTATGGCCAGCTGGCCATCGGGATCGCGATTGTCGCGCTGGTCACCCTGCTCGCCTCGATCTTCATGCAGGCCTCGTCGGCCTTCACCCGCCATGTGCTGACCTTCGACACCACGCTCGAGGCCAGTTATGTCACACCGGAGGGTGAGCGCGATCCGGAGAAAATCGCGCGCAATGTCAGCGGGTTCAATCTCCTGCTCCAGGACGAGCTGTCCGACCAGTTCCTGCCGGAAGATCCCGGCCTCTCCCTGCAGCGCGAACTCTATGGCCTGTTCACCCGGCTCGCCGTACTGCCGCTGGCCCGCAAGACGGCCGACACGCCCTCCAATATCGGCACACAGCAAAGCTTCTCGGTCGCCCTGGCTGACGATATCGACCTTTATCTCAAGGGCGGCATCACCAGGCGCAAGGCCGTCAATCTTGGCCAGGCCGGCGCCGTCAGCGGCTCGATGGATGACGGGTTCAACATCACGCTGGGCAAGGCCGAACCCCTCCAGTCCGCGCTCGACAAGTTCCGTGAGGATGAAGCAACGCCGACCGCACTCATTCAGATCGGCAGCACTTGGTTCCGCATGACAGGCCTCGATGGCAACACGGCCAGCCTCGAATACATTGCGGGCACACCCCAGGCGCCCGTCTCCGGCGCCGACGTATCCGGCCTGGCCCTGGAACAGGCGCAGGACAACCGCACCGTCACCGACCGCCAGATTGCGTGGACCATGCTGCTCGAGGATGAAGGCCGCGTGAAAAGCGTCCCGAACACGACCCTGTTCACCAATTCCGACAGCACCTATCCGGAACTCGCCGGTACCGCCGCTGCGATTGTCGGCTCCCTTCTGACCATGCTGGTCTGCGCCATGCTCGCCATTCCGGTCGGTATCTTCGCGGCTGTCTATCTCGAGGAGTTCGCCGTCAAGAACCGCGTGACCGACCTCATCGAGGTCAACATCAACAATCTTGCCGCCGTGCCGTCGATCGTCTTCGGCCTGCTGGGGGCAGCCGTCTTCATCAACTTCATGGGTCTGCCGCGCTCTGTCCCGCTTGTCGGGGGCCTCGTGCTCGGCCTGCTCGTGCTGCCAACGGTGATCATTGCCTCACGGGCCGCGCTGAAATCCGTGCCCCCATCGATCCGGACCGCTGCGCTCGGCGTTGGCGCCTCGAAGACGCAGGCCGTCTTCCATCATGTCCTGCCGCTTGCCGCGCCCGGCATCCTGACCGGCTCGATTATCGGCATGGCGCGCGCCCTGGGCGAAACCGCGCCGCTTCTGCTCATTGGCATGGTCGCCTTTGT
This sequence comes from Henriciella aquimarina, assembly GCF_002088975.1. Lineage (GTDB taxonomy): Bacteria > Pseudomonadota > Alphaproteobacteria > Caulobacterales > Hyphomonadaceae > Henriciella > Henriciella aquimarina. Next base: position 146,421 of record NZ_NCST01000061.1, on the reverse strand, counting down.
CGCCGAAGTACCGGACAGCCCCACCGACGAATCCACAGTCTTGCCGGTGCTCATCTACAAATGGTCAACAGGCGCCGAGCGGGCCTGGGAGCCGCAAACAGCGGCTGCCATCATTGTCCTGCTCGTCTTTCTCGTATTGATGAACCTCATCGCGATCATTCTGAGACGCCGCTTTGAAAGGAGATGGTAGTCATGGACGGAAATGTCGAAGACTTCACCGAAACCGATAAATCAGAACGGGCTGCCAATATGGCCGAAATGATCAAAGTGGACTGCCGAAACATCGACGTCTTCTATGACGACAAGCAGGCAATCTTCGATATCTCGCTGGCCATACAAGACCGGGCGGTGACGTCCTTCATCGGCCCGTCCGGCTGTGGCAAGTCCACTTTCCTGCGCTGCATGAACCGGATGAACGACACGATCGAGTCGGCAAAGGTGACCGGCAAGATCTTCATGGACGGCGCCGACATCAACGATCATTCCATCGACCCGGTCCTGCTGCGCTCCCGCGTCGGCATGGTGTTCCAGAAGCCGAACCCGTTCCCGAAATCGATCTATGACAACATCGCCTATGGCCCGCGTATTCACGGTCTCGCGGGCAGCAAGTCGGAACTCGACGAGATTGTCGAATCCTCGCTTCGCAAGGCCGGCCTCTGGGACGAGGTGAAGGACCGGCTCCCGGCGCCCGGCACGGGGCTGTCCGGCGGGCAGCAGCAGCGCCTGTGCATCGCCCGCGCCATCGCCGTCAGCCCGGAAGTCATCCTGATGGACGAGCCCTGCTCGGCGCTGGACCCGATCGCCACCGCGCGCATTGAGGAACTGATCGACGAACTGCGCGAACGTTACTGCATCGTGATCGTTACGCACTCAATGCAACAGGCTGCGAGGGTTTCGCAGCGCACAGCCTTCTTCCATCTCGGGAAACTGGTAGAATACGGGGACACCGAGCGGATCTTCACCAATCCGGAAGACACCCGCACACAGGATTATATCACAGGCCGCTTTGGATAATGGCCCGGAACGAACCATACATGTCAGAACACATTGTCACTGCCTTCACCGACGAACTGGAGCATCTCTCCGCAAACCTGCTGCGTATGGGCGGGCTGGCAGAGTCGATGATCAATGATGCCAGCCGGGCCGTCGTGACGTTCGATCTCGAACTCGCCCGCCAGGTCATCAAGCGCGACGAGTCCATCGACGAGCTGGAAGCCGAGGCCGAGAAGGCCATCATCCGGCTGATTGCCCTGCGCCATCCGATGGCCGCCGACCTGCGCGCCGTGTTGGGCGCGATGAAGCTCGCCGGCGACATCGAGCGCATCGGCGATCTCTGCAAGAATATCGGCAAGCGCTGCCTGGAACTGACCGGCGACGAGAACCGCGCCGCCGTCAAGGGCATCGAGCGGATGTCCAAGGCCGTCTCACAACAGCTGCAGATGGCGCTGGATGCCTATCTGCGCCAGGATGTGAAGGCCGCGATCACCGTCCTCGAAATGGACGATGACATCGACGACCACTACACGTCCTTCTTCCGTGAGACGCTGACCTACATGATGGAGGATCCGCGCCAGATCGGCTCCAACACCCATCTGATCTTCATGGCGAAGAACCTCGAACGGATCGGGGACCACGCCACCAATATTGCAAAGGCCGTCTATTACATGGTCACCGGCGAAACAGCGACCGGCGACCATGTCGAAGCGCGCCTCAAGGCCGAAGGAGGCTCGCGTTGAAACCCTTTGTCCTGATTGCAGAAGATGAGAAGGCCGTCGCCGAACTCCTCCGCTACAATCTTGAACGCGAAGGCTATGATACGACCATCGCCCCGGATGGCGATGAAGCCATGATCCAGTTGGACGAGCGGGTGCCCGACCTTGTGCTGCTCGACTGGATGCTGCCCAAAGTGCCGGGGATCGAGGTCTGCCGGCGGATCCGTTCCAAGCCCGAAACCGCCAATCTGCCGGTCATCATGCTGACGGCGCGCTCCGAGGAAGGCGACCGCATTCGCGGCCTCGATACCGGGGCGGATGACTATGTCACCAAGCCCTTCTCAACGACCGAGCTCATGGCCCGTGTGCGCGCCGTGCTCCGCCGCATCCGCCCGGCCCTGGTCGAAGACAAGATCACGGTGGGCGACATTACTGTCGACCGTACCACCCATACCGTCAGCCGCGACAATCGCGACATCCATCTGGGGCCGACCGAATTCCGCCTGCTCGACTACTTCATCCAGCATCCGGGCCGCGTCTTCTCGCGCGAGCAGCTGCTGGACGGGGTGTGGGGCTCGGATGTCTATGTCGAGGCCCGCACGGTCGATGTCCATGTCGGCCGGCTGCGCAAGGCCCTGATGAGCCAGGGCGGCGACGATCCGATCCGCACGGTCCGCTCGGCAGGATATTCCCTCAAGGGCTCCTGACCCCGCACGATTGTGGCAGAAACTCTTGCAAATTTGGCAAGAAGCTTCTAGCCGCACGGCTAGACTGAAGCCATTATTTCTGGAGAGAGCCCATGCGCATCGGTGTCCCGACTGAGATCAAGAAACAGGAATCTCGCGTGGGGCTGACCCCCGAGAGTGTCGGTGATCTCGTCAATGCCGGCCATGATGTCTTCATCCAGGCAGGCGCTGGTACCGGCTCAGGCTTTATCGACAAGCATTACACCGATGTCGGCGCGAAGATCGCGGCCGATGCCGACGAGGTGTTCAAGGCGGCCGAGCTCATCGTGAAGGTGAAAGAGCCGCAGCCGGAAGAAACCGCGCGCCTGACGCCTGAGCATACCCTCTTCACCTACCTCCACCTGGCCCCGGACCCGGTCCAGGCCGAAGGTCTGATCAAGTCTGGCTGTACGGCCATCGCCTATGAAACGGTGACCGAACCATCCGGGGGCCTGCCGCTGCTGCGTCCGATGAGCCAGGTCGCCGGGCGCATGTCCATGCAGGTTGCCGCCTGGGCGCTGATGCGCACCAAACGCGGCCGCGGCCTCCTACTCGGCGGCGTGCCGGGTACGCAACCGGCCAAGGTCATCATTGTCGGCGGCGGTGTTTCCGGCACGAATGCCGCGGAAATTGCTGTCGGCATGCGCGCCGATGTCACCATCTTCGATCGCAACAATAACCGCCTCGCGGAGCTGGACGGTCAGTTCAACGGCCTCGTGAAGACGATGTTCTCAACCAAGGCCGCGCTTGATGCCGCCGTCAAGGAAGCTGATCTCGTGATCGGCGCCGTTCTCATTCCGGGCGCCTCGGCCCCGAAGCTCATTTCGCGCGAACAGCTGAAGACGATGAAACCGGGCGCCGTGCTTGTCGACATCGCCATCGACCAGGGCGGCTGTTTCGAGACCTCGCATCCGACGACGCATGAAGATCCGATCTATGATGTCGACGGCATCCTGCACTATTGCGTCGCAAACATGCCGGGCGCCGTCCCGCGCACGTCCACCTATGCGCTGAACAATGCCACCCTGCCCTTCGTGATGCAGATCGCGAACAAGGGCACGCATGCGGCGCTGAACGAGAATGTCCACCTCGCCAATGGCCTGACGGTCGCTGAAGGCCACATCACGCATGAGCCTGTCGCGAAAGATCTCGGCATGACCTACAAGCTGCCCGGCTGGTTCAAGCCGCAGGTCTGAAGCCCTTACATCGCGCGAAGCGCCGCCAGCAGGTCTGCCATATCGGCCGGCAGGGGCGCTTCGGCGAAGACCTTCTCTCCCGTGACCGGATGGACGAAACCGAGGCTCGCGGCATGCAGGGCCTGACGGTCGAACTGCCGCGCCAGCGTCGTCGCCTCCCTGAACGCCTCACCTGAGCCATACGCCTTGATGCCACGATGACGCGCATAGGTGGGATCGCCGATCAGCGGCGCGCCGATATGCGCCATGTGCACGCGGATCTGGTGGGTCCGCCCCGTTTCCAGCCGGCATTCCATCAAGGCCGCCGCAGGAAGCCCCGTGCCCTTGTCCAGCTCCCCGAAGGTTTCCAGCGCACGGTAATGGGTGACCGCATGACGGCCCGCATCGCTCTCTTCGTCGCGCACCACGGCCATCTTCTTGCGGTCGGCTGTCGAGCGCGCAATCGCCATGTCGACACTGCCCACCAGAGGGCGCGGCGCCCCGCGCGTAAGGGCCAGATAGGTCCGGTCGATATCGTGCGCCTTGAACAGCTTCGACAGGCCGGCATGAGCAGCTTCGGTCTTGGCAACAGCCAGCACGCCGGTCGTGTTCTTGTCGATCCGGTGTACGATGCCGGGGCGCTCGACCCCGCCAATGCCCGGCAGCTCACCCTTGCAGTGATGCAGCAGCGCATTGACCAGCGTGCCCTGCCAGCTGCCCGGCGCCGGGTGCACGGCCATGCCGGCCGGCTTGTTGACGAGGATGAGATGCTCGTCCTCGAACAGGACATCGAGCGGAATGTCCTCCGGCTCCGGCGTGGCCGGAACAGGCGGCGGCATGTCGAGCTCATAAGTCACGCCCGGGCGCACGGCGGCTTTCGGGTCGTCGGAGACCGCCCCATTCACCGTTACCGCCCCCTCCTTCACCAGCGCCTTGGCGCGCGACCGCGACAGGTCCGGAAACTGTTCGGACAGGAAACGGTCAAGCCGGGTTCCGTTGTCACCCGGTGCGGCAGTGGCGGTCAGCTTGCTCATCGCTGCAGCTTATAGACCGGGTTTCGCGGATTCGTCATGATGTTGGCATAAGAGAAGACTGTTTTTCGGGAGGAGCAGCGAACCATGAGCAAGATTTCCAGGCGTCATTTCCTCGGCTTTGGCGCAGGCGCAGCCGGCCTGGCCGCATGCGCGACCCAGGGCACAGGCGACAATCCGCTGGCCGACACCCGCCCGGCCTTTGCCGGCGAAGCGCGCTTCGATCATGGTGTCGCTTCCGGCGATCCGCTCACCGATCGGGTGATCCTCTGGACGCGGGTTACGCCCGCCGATGAAGAGACGACCTCGCCCATCCCGGTCAGCCTGATCGTGGCGCGCGACCGCGACATGAGCGACATTGTCAGCCAGACGCCGGCCGAAGCCGCGCCTGGCCGTGACTTCACCGTGAAGGTGGATGCTGACGGCCTTGAAGCGGGCACAGAGTATTTCTACCAGTTCGCCGCCAGGACCACGGCTGGCGATATCGTCTCTCCCATTGGGCGGACGAAAACGCTCGCCGCATCGGGCGCGGCGCCGGTCAAATTCGCGGTCATTTCCTGCTCGAACTTCCCGTTCGGCTATTTCAACGTCTATGACGACATCGCCAAGCGCACCGATCTCGACGCAGTCATCCATCTTGGCGACTATATCTACGAATACGGCGTCGACGGGTATGGCGGCGAGATCGGCCAGGCCCTTGGCCGTAATCATGAGCCGCCGATGGAAATCGTCACGCTAGGCGATTATCGGATGCGCCACGCCCAGTACAAGCGCGATCCCATGCTGCAGGCCGCGCACGCTGCCGCGCCCTGGCTTTGCACCTGGGACGATCACGAAAGCGCCAACAATTCCTACCGCACGGGTGCGGAAAACCACCAGCCCGAAACCGAGGGCAACTGGACCGACCGCAAACAGGCCGCCGTCCAAGCCTATATGGAATGGCTGCCGGTCCGCGACCCGCAGGCCGGACGGGCCTTTACCGGCATCTACCGGAAATTCGATTTTGGCGATGTCGCCACTGTCTTCTGCCTTGAATCCCGCCTGACCGGCCGCTCAGAAGAGATCGCCTGGGGCGCGGAACTTGCCGGCGTGGCCCCGGAAGAGGTGCCGGCCAAAGCCCAAGCCGTCATGGCACGGGTGAATGACGAAAACCGCACCATGCTCGGCAAGGTGCAGGAAGGCTGGCTCGACAAGGGGCTGCAGACATCGACAGCCTCCGGCAAGGCCTGGCAAGTGCTCGCCAATCAGGTGATCCTCGCCACGGTGAAACCGCCGAACATGATGGAAAAGCTCACCCCTGAACAGCAGGCCGCCCAGACAGGTTATGTCGCCGGCATGATCCCGTTCAGCCAGCTGGGCCTGCCGTTCAATCTCGATGCCTGGGACGGCTTCCCGGCGGCACGCGAGCGCCTCTATGCGTACGCCTCGGCGGCCAGTGCCCGGCTCGTGACCTTTACCGGCGACACACACACGGCCTGGGCGAACACGCTGCATGACAAGGCGGGCGCGCGGCGCGGTGTGGAATTCGGCTGCACCTCGGTCACCTCACCCGGCATGGGCAAATATGTGAACGATGTCCCCAATCTGGGCGAGCTCTTCGCCGAGGCCAATGAGGATGTCGACTGGTACGACCCGAACGGGCACGGCTACATCCTCGTCACGCTGACGCCGGAAACCGTCTCTTCGGAATACTACAAGGTCTCGACCATCGAGAGCGAAACCTATCGCGCCGACAAGGTGGCGAGCTTCATCTCACACCGTGAGGATGACGGGATCACGGCCCTCGCCGCCCAGACCGCCTAGCCGCGGCCGCGATAGGACGGAACGCCGGTCTCGGGAACATACAGCCCCTCCGGAAGCGGCCCGGACTGCCAGAAGACGTCGATCGGGATGCCGCCGCGCGGATACCAGTAGCCGTAGATGCGCAACCATTTCGGCTCGAGCAGCCCGACCAGCCGCTTGCCGATGGCCACCGTGCAGTCTTCGTGAAAGGCGCCGTGATTGCGAAACGAGGTGAGATAGAGCTTCAGGCTCTTGCTTTCGACCAACCAGTCGCCGGGCGCATAATCGATCACGATATGCGCGAAATCGGGCTGGCCCGTTACCGGACAGAGCGAAGTAAACTCCGGCGCGGTGAACCGGGCGAGGTAGAGCGTGTCGGCATGCGGGTTCGCCACGCGCTCCAGGGTCGCCTCCTCCGGAGAGGCGGGGATCGCACTCGAATGGCCGAGCTGGTCCAGACCGGAATAGATGTCTTCTGACAAGGAGGCCTCCTAGCCTGTGAAACGCGGAATAAGATCGAAACTGAACGCCATGTAGAGCGCGTAACCGGCCAGGAGAACGGCCCCTTCCCAGCGCGCAATCTTGCGTTCGGTGCAGGCGAACAGGATCAGCAGGAAGACCGAGAGCGCCAGCGCGCCCATGTCCTGCATCGAGATGAGGCTCTCGCCCGGCCCATAGCTCAGGGCGGCAACATCCAGGGGCTTGTCGCCCGCCGCCGAGGACGGACCGGAGACGATGCTGAACGGATAGACCGCCGCCGATACGCCCATGATGCCGAGAATGTTGAAGACGTTGGAGCCGATCACATTGCCGAGCGCCACATCGGCCCGGCCTTTTGCCGCCGATACAATCGAGGTGACGAGTTCCGGCAGGCTGGTTCCGATCGCGACGATGGAAATGCCGATCACGGTTTCGGAAATCCCGACCGTGCGCGCGAGCTCGGCGCCACCGGTGACGAGCATCCGCGCGCCGAGGATCACCCCCGCAATGCCGCCCACGGCCAGCAACAAGGCGAGCCAGAGCGGCTCGTGCGTCTCAACGGTTTCCGCTTCACCGCTATGCACGGCAGCGACAGGCGAGCCTTTCCGCTGGTCGAGCACGACCGAGACAGCGAGATAGATGAGGAGCAGGACGACAAAGAGGATGCCCATGGGCCGGGTGAACCCGTCAAACCAGAGGACACCGGCAAACAGGATCGTGGCCGCAATCATGACAAGGCCATCCCGGCTCAGCGCCCGAAGATTGATAACGATTGGCGAGATCAGGCAGGCAGCCCCGACAACGAGCAGCACATTCGCGATATTCGACCCGATCACATTGCCGACCGAAATCCCCACTGCGCCGTCGGAAAGCGCCTGAAGGCTGGTAACCATTTCGGGCATGGAGGTGCCGAAGCCGACCAGTGTCAGCCCGATCATCAGTTCCGACATGCCCAGCTTGCGGGCCACGCCGACAGACCCGCGCACCAGGACTTCGCCGCCCGCCAGAAGCAGCATCAGCCCGCCAACAATCAGCGCCATCATCATCATGAGAGATTCGTCCTCAACCCGTTTGCCTACTTCTCTAGCCCGGGAGACCCTTTGCGTCCAAACTGGTTTCCATGCGGTCTCGATGGCTTACACTCACGCCCTGAAAGGAAGAAGCGATCCATGCAGCAAATCAGTTACGGCCTTGCCGCCCTTGCGCTTTTGGTCCCCGCCGCTTGTCAGGCAGCCGGGCCTGCGAGCTCCGACATGGCTACCGATGAGGCGGAAGCAGAGATTCGCGCCGTCCTGGCGCAACAGGATGCCGCCTGGGATGCGGGCGACATCGAGAGATTTATGGAAGGCTACTGGCAATCGCCTGAGTTGCGCTTTGCCTCCGGCGGATCGGTCGTGCGCGGCTACTGGAAAACGCTTGAGCGCTATCGCACACGCTATACCGACCGGGCCGCGATGGGCTTGCTTGACTTCGAGGAGCTGGAAATTGTCCGCCTCGGCCCGGAAGCTGCCGTGGTGCATGGCCGGTGGCAACTGACCCGGGAAAACGATGCCCCGTCCGGCCTCTTCACCCTCATTTTCCGCCGCATCGACGGCAATTGGAAAATTGTGAGCGACACCACGACCTCTGCCGATTGATCCCGCCGGAGATGGCGGTATGAGACAGGGCTGTGAGGGGTCCGGGGGAACAAAGCGGAGGGGATCATGGCGCGTGCGACACTCGACGAGACGACGAGCAATTCCGGGCTGGAAGCGGCGATTGAGAGCACCTGGTTCAGGAACCTCATCACCAGCCTGATCATCATCAATGCGATCATTCTCGGCGTGCTGACCTATTCGGAATTCATGTCGCCACCGACCGTGAAAACCCTCCAGATGCTGGACCATGCCATCACGCTGGCCTTCGTCCTGGAAATCTCGCTCAAGCTCATTGTGTACCGTTTCGACTTCTTCCGCTCGGGCTGGAACTGGTTCGACTTCATCGTCGTCGGCATTTCACTGGTGCCGGGCGGGGTGGCATTTTCGGTGCTGCGCGCCCTGCGTGTGCTCCGGGTGCTGCGGCTCCTGCACGTGGTCCCGATGATGAAGCGGATTACCGAAGCCCTGCTCAAGGCGCTTCCGGGCATGGGCGCCATCGTCGCGGTGCTCTCGCTGCTGACTTATGTCTACGCCGTCATGGCGACCAACATGTATGGCAACAGCACGAATGAAGAGGTCCAGCAGCTCTTCGGTGACCTGCCGCGCTCGGCCTTCTCGCTGTTCCAGGTCATGACCATGGATGGATGGCGCTTCGAAGTGGTCCAGAAGGTGATCGATGACGGCCACCCCTGGGCGCCGCTCTTCTTCCTGACCTTCATCTTCGTGGCGAGTTTCGCCGTCCTCAACCTGTTCATCGCTCTCGTCGTGGACGCGCTCGCAGCCGAGCAGAAAGCCGCCACGACAGACCTTCTGGAGGACATTGAGGAAGATGTCGAACATGCCGAGGAGGAGCGTGACGAGATCCTGGCCCTGCTCGCCTCACTAAGGAGCGAAATGGCCGAACTGCGCGCTGCCGTACAGGAAAACCGCGCCCGCGATTAGACTTTTGAAACCTATGTCTTCACCGACTGTTGAACTTTTGTCGCAACGCAATTGAGCAGTTCGACCTGATTTTGTTCACAAAACCCGCTATGGTTGTTCGACGATGAGCCTATGGCAGATGTTGATAGATGGCGGCCGGCGCCTGTTTGACACCGATTCCGCGGACAATGAGCCGGAGTCGGGCGAGCCCGGCTGCGCGCCGGATCCCAATGATGTCGGCTTCACCGCCGCCGTGATCGGGCTGGGCGCCAAGATGGCGGCTGCCGACGGACGGGTGAGCGACAATGAGATCATGGTCTTCTCGCGCGTCTTCCGGGCGGCCCCGGAAGATGCTGACAATGTCCGCCGCGTTTTCAACATCGCACGTCAGACGGTGCGCGGCTACGAAGCCTATGCCCGCAAGATCGGCCGGAAATACAGCCACCGCCCCTGTCTGCTGGAAGGCGTCCTCGACGGGCTGTTCATGATCGCGGGGGCCGACGGCGCCATCACCGACGACGAACTGCAGTATCTCCGGACAGTCGCAGAGAACTTCGGCTTCGACGAGACGACCTTCCGGCGCATCCGGGCGAGCCATCTCGGGCCCGAGCGCGATGACCCCTACCACATCCTCGGCGTCGCCCATGATGCCGATTTCGACGTGATCCGGCGCGCCTATCGCAAGCTCATGGCGGACAATCACCCCGACCGGATCGTCGGCAACGGGGCCCCGCGGGAGTTCGAGTCCGCAGCCCACGACAAGGCCGCCGCCATCACCGGCGCCTATGCCAGAATTCGAGCAGAACGCGGCCTGATTGCGACGAACTGAGGGCATTTACGGATTGGCGATTGACCTTCCCGCCTGCCACCCTCATCTTTGACCGACAGGAGAAAGACACACGATGACTGCAGCCCGTTCCACCCTTTCTATGGAATCCTTGTTCGCCCGCGTCGGCAATGCCCTACGCGAAGGCGCCCGCTGGGGTCTTCGCGGCATCCTGGCGCTCGCCATCATCGTCATGGCCGGCATGATTGCCGTGGTGACCGCAGCCATCGGTCTGGTCATTGCGACGGTCGCCCTGCTCCTGCGCCTCACGGGCGCGCGCTCTGTCTCCATGGGCCGGACGAAGTCTCCGCGCACGGAAGCCGACGGCATCACGCTGGATGCCCACCGCACAGCCCGTGGCTGGACGGTCGAATAAGCCGGCCCCCAAAGACTAGCTTTCAGGTTCGATATCGAGAGGCCCCTCGAACACCGGGGCTTCATCAGCGCTTTGGGCCTCGACCCTGCGCTTCGCTGCGCTGTCTGCCTCATTGAGATAGAGCGTCTGCGTCGGATAGGCGAATTTGATGCCTTCCTCACCGAACTTCCGGAACAGGGCGAGCAGCACTTTCGAGCGTAGCGCCATGGAGCGGTTGAAGTCCGGATTGAGCGAATAGAAGACCAGTTCGTAATCAAGCGAACTCCTGCCGAACGCCACCATGCTGCACCGGTCGAAAGCCGCCCCCTGCATCTCCTTCACCAGTTCGGCCACCATGCCCGGGATCGCGTCTGCGACATCCGGCGGCGTCTGATAGATGAGGCTGAAATCGAGCTCGATGCGGCGGCGGGTCATCCGCCGCATATTGTGGATCTCTTTTTCCAGAAGATTCGTGTTCGAGATGATGATCTGCTCGCCCTTGCGCGAGCGGATACGTGTCGTCTTCAGGCCGATATCCTCGATATCGCCCCAGGTATCGTCATAGCGAACCGTGTCACCGACCTGGAACGGCTTGTCGAGCACGATGGAGAGCGAGGAAAACAAATCCCGGAACATGCCCTGGGCGGCCAGGCCGATTGCGATACCGCCTATACCGAGACCCGCGATGAGCGTGGTGACGTTCGCCCCGATATTGTCGAGGATGAGCAAGAGCGCGAACGACCAGATGACGACATTGATGAACCATTTGATGAGGTTCACCGCCGAGGCGAGCGTGCTGGCGTCCTGCGGATTGCGGATGGCCTGGCGCCGGATGGAGGAAACCGCCGCCTCCTGCAGTAGTTCCGCGGCCTGAAGCGTCGCGGTGATCACGAACAGGACATGGGTGAACGTCGACAGGGTCGACGGCAGTTCCATGATCCGGTCGGTTATGACCAGCGCCGTCGCCACCATGAAATAGAGCCGGAAGCGCCGCACGATACGGTTGACGATGGCGGATACGGAATAGTCGTCATTGCGCGGCAGGCGCAGGATCAGCCGGATGATGCCCCAGCGGATGAACCACAGGACCATCGTGATGCCGATGGTCAGCGCCAGCGCGACCAGCGCATCGCGCGAGCCGGACGCGATCCAGGTGGCAAACTCGCTTGCGGCTTCGGTGGCAGACTCGGCAGTATCGCTCAGCGCATCCAAAGGCTCGGAGCGCGGCGCACGGTTCGTCTCCTGCACCTGAAGCCCGTGCAGCAGGCCCCCCAATGGCATCTGAGTCGACATTATCGACTAGATAGGCCTGCCGCGCGGGAGCAGGCAAGCGCCTCTAGGCGGCCTCTCCGGAAAAGACGCTCTCATCCACGAGATTGCGAAGCACTTCGCCATCGAGAAACCGGCCGAGGTTTTCCAGGAACAGCTCATCATTGCGCTTGCTGGAGTCCTGGGTGATCGCAGACGTATGGCAGGTCAGCGTGAGGTTTGGATGCCCCCAGATCGGATTGTCTTCCGGCAGCGGCTCCTCGCGCGTCACATCAATCGTGGCATGCGCCGGACGACCCTTGTCGAGCGCGGCCAGAAGCGCGTCCTCATCGACGAGTGCCCCACGCCCGAGATTGAGGAAAAGGCTGCCCTCCTTCATGGCCGCGAAGAAGTCTGCATTGGCGAGGTTCTCGGTTTCGGGCGTATGCGGGCAGCAAAGCATGACAACATCGGCCTGGCCGAGTTCGTCCCCGCTGACATCGTTGGGATGAAGGATCCGGTCGGCAAAGGGAGACACCTGGTCGGACCGGCGCACCCCGGTGACATGAGCGCCGAGGCCCTTCAGCCGGCGGCCGGCCGCTTCACCGATATGGCCGAAACCGTAGATCAGCCAGCGCGTGGACTGAACCTCCCGGAATGGGATGGTGCGCCACTGACGCTCGGCCTGGGCGGCACGGCGCTCTGCGCCCTTGCCGAACCAGTCAAAGCCGGCCCAGAGCGCCCACTCGGCCAGCGCCTCGGACTGGGCATGGCTTGAAGTATAGGCTTCGGCCTTGCGCCCGATCTTCTGGAGCAGCGGATGCTCCAGTCCCGCAGCCGTGGACTGGAACCAGACCAGCCGCTCAGCGTCATACAGGTATTGCGGGAAGATATGGACCGCCTTTCCGAACCACACATCTGCCGTGCCATAAGCGATCATGGCCTCAGGCCTGGATGCAGGCTTGCCCCATGGCTGCCTGATTTCGCCACTATCCGAGACCGTGACAGGTGATATTCGTTCAGCAAACGGCTTGAGCCTGTGCTCGAGCCGCGTGAAAGTCGTGTGATGCAGAAGACATTCGAACACTGGCGCTACCTCTCGCTTATTCTCGCTCTGGCTTTCCTGCCAGCCCTGCCCGGGCATGGCCAGTCTCAGCGCCAATATGATCGTGATTACGTTCCGGAATATGATGTCAGCGATACGCGCACGCAGGACTATCTGCGCGACGTGATCGCGCTGTCTTCGACGCTCGGGTCAGCCCACGCCATCCGTCTGCTGTGCAATGGCCGGGATGACCAGTATTGGCGCGCCTACATGCAGGAGCTGCTCGGCGTCGAGGCGCCCTATCGCAGCCGCCTGCGGACCTCCATGGTGGACGCCTTCAATGACGGTTTCCAGTCCGAAAACCGCCGCCGCAACCGCTGTGATGAAGGGGCGGTGTCAGCCGAGAAGACCTATGCCTCGACCGGCCAGCGCCTCGCGCGGGGGCTCGCCGAGGCAAACCTGCCCAGGAGCGCGCGCGAGGACACCGCCGATCAGTAACGCCATAGCCGTTTACGCCATGACCAGGTCGGGCCACACGCCTTCCGGCAGGTAGCATTCCTTCATCCGCCGGATATAGCCGGGCAGGTTCGAATGGGACTGGACGAGATCGACCAGCGGGGTCTCGAAATAGGGCGTTGCGCACGAGACCAGCACCGCTGAAACGGACGCATCGGCAACCGTCGGCTCATCCCCAAGCAGGAAGGCCTGCTCGCCCAGCTGCGCGGCGATGGCCGCAAGGTCCCAGGCCGCAAGCTGAAGCTGCTCTTCATGAGCGTGTCGCCCGATACCCGACTCCCAGCGCGTCTTGCGCATGCCCTCGCGGATCTCGTCGATGACGGCCTGGCGCTGCGGCTCCGTGACATCGGCGAAAAACAGGGTAGGCCCTTTCTCGAAATTCGCATCATTCAGCCAGCGCTCACCTGCCATCACCGCATTCAGGTGGCCCTCGACCATCCGCTCCAGCGCCCAGCTGAGCGCCTGCTGGCGCGGGGTGAGCCCGTCATTCAGGGAGCGTCCTGTCTTCCGCTCGAAATGGGCCCGGATGAAATTGGAATCCTGGATGATCTCGCCCTCATCCTCGACATAGGGCGCCTTGTGCTTCGAGACCGCATCCAGGTCGGCGAATGCCCTGTCGAACTCGATATCCAGCATCTGCAACTGGATCTCGCTCTTCATCACATAGGGGCTCGGTGAGGGGCAGTCGAACATCGGCCCCCATCCATAGAGTGTCGTCATGGCCATCTCCTTTTCGGCTTGAGATAGCCCTTGCTAGATCAAGGCTGCTGACAGCATGATGTCAGCAGCCTGTCAGTAGAACGAAAAAAGAATGAGACGAGCCGAACGCCTCTTCCGGATCATCCAGATCCTGCGCCGCAAACGCCGGCCTGTCACGGGCCATGCGCTCGCGGAGGAACTGGAAGTCTCGCTGCGCACGCTCTATCGCGACATGGCCGAACTCATCGCCCAGCGCGTGCCTGTGCGCGGGGAAGCCGGGACCGGCTATGTGCTGGAACGCGGCTATGACATGCCACCGCTTATGCTCACGGCAGACGAGCTGGAAGCTGCCGTGCTCGGCGCGAAATGGGTCGCGGCGCGTGGCGACAAGGCGCTCGCACGCGGAGCGGAAGACCTCATCGCGAAACTCTCAAGCGTCATTCCGGCCGAACTGGAACCGGTCATCGTCGATGCCGCCCTTCAGCCTGTGACCTGGACGGGCTCACGCATCGAGGACAGCTTCGACGTCTCCCTCGTGCGAAATGCCATCCGGACCCAATCGAAGCTTGATATCGACTATATTGACGAAGCCGGAAAGACCTCGACCCGCACGATCTGGCCCTTCCTGCTCGCCTATTGGGAAAGCGTGCGCCTGATCTGCGCCTGGTGCGAGCTTCGCGGGGATTTCCGGCATTTTCGCACCGACCGGGTCACCCGTGCCGAGCTCATGGACATCCGGTTTCCGGAAAGGGTCTCCCACCTGCGTGCACGATGGCACGAGCAGCGCCAGTGTGAGCGGAAGGCGGGCTAGTTGTCCCGCTTGATGCGGGCCTTGCCGCGCCCGATGGCGAGCGCCTTTACCGCGCCGCGAAAGGTCCGCACTTCCTGACTCGTCCACTGGCCGCGGATGAAGGCGTTGCGCAGATTGCGGGTCATCAGCGGGGTCTTGTCCGGCGGATAGAAATAGCCGGCCCGCTCCAGCTCATCCTCGAAATGCTCGAACATGCCGATCAGCTCTTCGCGGGTGGCCGGATCGCCCACGCCGGCTTTAGCCCCCTCGAACCGGCCAGCCTGTCCGGCCACCTCGCCCCAGGCATGCGAGAAGACGACCACGGCCTGCGAGAGATTGAGCGAGGCGAAGGCCGGATTGACGGGATAGGTCATGATCGCATCGCACATCGCGACATGGTCATTGTGGAGGCCTTGGGCCTCGCTGCCGAAGAGCACGCCGGTGGGCACTGTCTGGGTGGCCAGCAGGTCCACCGCCCCGCTGGCATTCGTCACCGCCTTTTCCATGCCGCGCGGCCGGGCCGTGGCCGCAACGAGATAGCCAAGGTCCGCGCAGGCCGCCTCGACACTCTCATACGCCGTCACCGTAACGCCTGCATCGAAGGCCCCGGCCGCCAATGGCTCCGCAGCCGGATTGGGCCAGCCATCGCGCGGGGCCGCCACACGCAGTTCGGTCAGGCCGAAGTTCAGCATGGCGCGAGCAGCTGCGCCGATATTCTCCCCCAGCTGGGGTTCGGCGAGGATGATGGCGGGTTGTCTCGGTTCGGTCATTCCGCCGAATAGTCGGGCCAGTTCAGTTTGATCAACTGGTCTTTGTCATTGAACTGCGGATCGAGCCCTGCCGCGTCGAGCAAGTCTGTGAGGGCTTTTCGGGGATTGTCCAGCTCTTCCTCGACAATCTCACGGAGCATGTCGCGCTGACTGCGCCGGACGCCCAGCAGCTGCACTGTGGAGAAATAGAGGTCCGCATCCACCTGCGTCTTGTCATTGGCTGCGGCCAGCGTCGTCAGCCGGTTCCAGAAATCGTAAAGCGAGCGGCGCGGCAGAAAGCCGTCCGTCGCCAGAGCGATAAAATCCCCGCAGGCATAGTGAGCAGAGGCGTCACCACGTTCCTGCGCGGTTTCAAGAGAGCCCTTCTCCAGGGCGCCAACACAGGTCTCGAAGGCATTGGCATAGACCCCGGAAAGGAATTTCGGCCCGTCTTCCGGCCCGACCATGTCCGCGATCAGGCTGTAGGCCATGGTGTTCGCAGCGCCCTCATGGATCCAGGCCTCGCCGCCACCGGCAAACCCGACACCGCGCTGTTTCTGGAAAAGGTGGATGGCTTCGTGTGCGAAGAACCATTGCAGATAGGAGAGCGTGTCGAAGCCCGGTTCGGCGAGATCCTTGCCGCCGACTTCCATCATCAGCAGCTGGTCCAGCGCCTCGCCGGTCGCGGAGAACCCGTCCGAGCGACCCTCCTTGAAGGCGAGCATGACGCTTGCCTTGTCCTCGAGGCCAAAGCCCCAGCGCGCTTCCAGCCCGGCAAAGATCGCCTCGAGATCGCTGTCGAAGCGCGATTGCAGCCACTCCGGCAGCGTCCGGTCGAGGATGGCCGTAAAGCTGTCGAAGGACTCGATCGCGCTATCGCCCATATAGATATAGGTGCCGTCACCTTCGAGCCTGTGTTCGACCTGCCCCTGATAAGTCTCGCCATCGACAATGATCGGCTTGTCGGAGGACAACCGCACGGTCATGGGCAGTTGCGGCACCTCGGCGGCTGACAGGTCGCCGTCCAGGGCTTCGACCGCGTCACGGCTCTCAAAGGGAATGAGGCTGAACTGGCCTTCATGGATCGCCAGCCCGCCATCCCCGAAGGTCACGAAAGGCGTATAGTCCGCCTCCGGCTTGTTGGTCAGCGGGATGAGGCTGAAGGCGACCGTCCTGGACGGATCATCGAAGACGATGACATCGGCGCCGGCCACCCGGCCAAAGCGCACCCCGTCGCCTTCAACGAACCAGGTCGCATCGCGATAATCGCTCTCGGAGCGGGCGAAGGCGAGCACTTTCTGGGGAGTATCGAAGGTGTATTCGACCCGCCAGTTCCCGCTCTCATCCGGGCCGATTTCGGCAACGGCTTCGGCCCCTACTGTTTTTTCGGGATTCGCCTGTGCGACTGCCGCCTCGGAAAGCGGCAAGAAAAACATTGATATTACAAAGACTAAACGGCTCATCGGTGACCACCTCTCATGAGTCTCCCCCGCGCGCCCGAAAGTCGCTTTTGACCTCTCAGACCCTTCTGCTATAGCCGCCCAGAAAACTGTGCAACCGAAAGGACTTCCACGCGATGGCAAAGATCAAGGTCGAAAATCCCGTCGTCGAGCTCGATGGCGACGAGATGACCCGCATCATCTGGCAGATGATCAAAGACCGGCTCATTCACCCCTATCTCGACGTCGACCTCAAATACTACGATCTCGGCATTGAAAGCCGCGACGAAACCGACGACCAGATCACCGTCGATGCTGCCAATGCCATCAAGGAATATGGCGTCGGCGTTAAGTGCGCGACCATCACGCCGGACGAAGCCCGCGTTGAAGAGTTCGGCCTGAAACAAATGTGGCGCAGCCCGAACGGCACCATCCGTAACATCCTGGGTGGCGTTGTGTTCCGTGAGCCGATCGTGATTTCCAACGTGCCGCGTCTCGTGCCGGGCTGGACCCAGCCGATCGTCATCGGCCGTCACGCCTTCGGCGACCAGTATCGCGCCACCGATTTCCGCGTGCCGGGCCCGGGCAAGCTGACCATGACCTGGGAAGGTGAAGACGGCGAGAAGATCGAGAAGGAGGTCTATGACTTCCAGGATTCCGGCGTCGCCATGGGTATGTACAACCTGGACGAGTCGATCCGCGATTTCGCGCGTGCCTCGTTCAACTTCGGCCTGACCCGCAAGTGGCCGGTCTACCTGTCGACCAAGAACACGATCCTGAAAGCCTATGACGGCCGCTTCAAGGATCTGTTCCAGGAAGTCTTCGACAACGAGTTCGCCGATGCCTTCAAGGAGTTTGGCGGCACCTATGAGCACCGCCTGATCGACGACATGGTCGCTGCGGCGATGAAATGGTCGGGCGGTTATGTCTGGGCCTGTAAGAACTATGACGGCGACGTCCAGTCCGACACGGTCGCCCAGGGCTTCGGCTCGCTGGGGCTGATGACCTCGGTGCTGATGTCGCCGGACGGCAAGACGGTCGAAGCCGAAGCCGCCCACGGCACGGTGACCCGTCACTACCGCAACCACCAGAAGGGCGAAGCGACCTCGACCAACTCGATCGCGTCGATCTTCGCCTGGACGCGTGGCCTCGCCCACCGCGGCCGTCTCGATAACACGCCGGCCGTCACCGACTTCGCCGAAAAGCTGGAAAAGGTCGTCATCGAGACCGTCGAAGAAGGCAAGATGACCAAGGACCTCGCCCTGCTCATCGGGCCGAGCCAGGACTGGCTGACGACGGAAGGCTTCCTCGAAGCCGTCGCCACCAACCTGGAAAAGGCCATGGCGTAAGCCTCAAGCCTTTTCAAAATTACGAAGCCCCGGTCCAATCGGCCGGGGCTTTTCTTTTGCGGAGAAACAGGCTTGATGTCGGCAGAGCTGGGGGAAACAGGCTTGAAAAATCTGCTTGGACACGTCCCGCACCCGGTCAGGGTTGGCCTGATTGTCGTGGGCGTAACCATCGGCGCCTTCTGCCTGTCGGTTTTCACCAACCCGGACCAGCATGCCGATCGCCTCAATTGCCTGGAACGTCCTGGCGAGGGCGCGCCCCGCTCGAATGTCTGCGGCTACGACATCAATGTGCGCTACTGTTTCGAGACGGCCGGGCCTCAGAAAACATGCACCATCGTTCTGCTGGAGCCATCCGCCCCTCTGCCCGACCTGACCCAGGCGCGCCGCGAGGCACGAGAGAAATACGGGGGCGTCCGAACCACCATCTTTGTCTGCAAGGCGCCATGGGTTCCGACCGACACCCCGAGTTATCAAAACAGCGCGCGGCTTGTGGACGGATGCCGCAAGCCTGAGCGCCCCGGACCGTAATTACCCGACAATCACGTGCTCTTCATTGAACCAGAGCGGCGAGCGCTTGAGGTCGATGAATTTGCGTTCGTCCTCGAGGAGGGCGGCACCGGCTTCGGCATTGCCAGGGTTCTCCCCGGCCTTGAACAGCGCGTCCCAGCTTTCCCACCAGAGTTCGGCAATGCCGTCATACATCTCCGGCGCTTCGCGGCTGTTTCTCAGCACGCCATTGAAGTCATGCGTCAGCGCGTGCGATTGCACATAGCGGGCAATGCCGAGCGTGTTTGCATGCCGGGCGACGAGCGGAGCATGCGTTTCGCGCCAATAGGTCTGGAAAGCCTCCCGCGAAAGATGCGGCAGGCGGTGCAGGCAGAATGTGAGCTTGATCATGGCGTCTCCTCCGTTTTGGAGGAGCCTAGCCTGTCAGACCGCTAGTCGACCAGCTCATAGCGATAGGATTCGATCACGGTGTTGGCGAGAAGCTTCTCGCACATCTCTTTCACGCGAGCGTCTTCCTGTCCGGCTTCCACGCCGTCGAGATCGAGCTCGATGACCTTGCCGATCCGCGCGCCCTTGACCTCCTCATAGCCCATCCGGCCGAGCGTGTCGGCAACCGCCTTGCCCTGCGGGTCGAGAACACCGGGTTTGAGGCCGACATGGACGATGGCTTTCATGAGCAAAGTCTCCAGAAGTACGAGTCGCTGTCCGTTTAGCCGATTTGGCCGCCTATTGAAACGCAAGGAATGCGCCGAGCGCACCGGCAATGGCAAGGCCCCCGGCAATCCATGGCAACCAGCGCAGGCGCGCGAGCATGGCAACCCTTTTGCGGAAATCCTCACGATCGTTCACGTTCGGAAAGGGCGTGTCCGGCACCGGCTTGTCGAGAAAGGCACAGAGCGGCCCCCAGCCCTCCTTCGGATGAAAGACGAGCAGACGCTCCGGCGGGAAGGCGGCTTTGACATCGGCCTCATGCTGCTCGAACACTTGGCGCACATGGGCCTTGTCCTTGAACCGGTCATCGAACACGCGGGTCCAGGTCGTCAGTGTCGTCATCTCCTTGATCTTGCGGATCTTCGGGATGACCGTCATCCAGCCGGGGATGCCCGCACTGGCGGGATAAATCGTCTCGTTCGCGCTGGCATACCAGCTCTCGAACTCACGCACAGAGAGGATGATCTTCGCCTCCGGGAAATGCGCCGAAAGCTCCCGCCAATAGGCCGAGGCCGGAAAGTCGACCGTGGCTTCATAGCCGTCAAACACCGCATCCCAATCGGGCGTCCCGCCCTTCGCGATGTCATGCCAGGCATCGAGCAGCCGGTCGTCGGGAAAGATTTCCAGCATGTGATGGCATTTCACATAGCCGAGCTGCTCCAGCGCCGCCTTGAGGGACAGGGTCCCCGTGCGTCCGAAGCCAGCGCCGATCACCTTCAATGCCAATGGATGCCCCCTGCCCGCTTGGGCAGCAGGTTACTTACCCGCGCTTGAAAAGTCGACAACATCCGCGCCCTGGGCATTCTCCTTGATGATGCCGAGCCGGCGCGCGACTTCCGCATAGGCTTCCGTCACCCCGCCGAGATCGCGGCGGAAGCGGTCCTTGTCGAGCTTCTCATTTGTCTCGAAGTCCCACAGGCGGCAGCTGTCCGGACTGATCTCGTCGGCCAGGATGGTGCGCACCATGTCACCTTCGAAATGACGGCCGAATTCCAGCTTGAAGTCCACGAGCCGGATGCCGACACCGGCAAACAGGCCGGACATGAAGTCATTCACGCGCAGCGCCAGGGCGATGATGTCGTCAAGCTCCTGGGCACTCGCCCAGCCAAAGGCGGCGATATGCTCTTCCGAGACAAGCGGGTCGCCCAGCTCATCCTTCTTGTAGCTGAACTCGACAATGGCCCGCGGCAGCGTTTCGCCTTCGGGGATGCCGAGCCGTTTCGACATCGTGCCAGCGGCCACATTGCGCACGATCACCTCGAGCGGAATGATCTCCACCTTGCGGATGAGCTGCTCGCGCATGTTCAGCCGCTTGATGAAATGATTCGGGATGCCGACGGCGGCCAGCCGCGTCATGATGAACTCGCTGATACGGTTGTTCAGCACGCCCTTGCCGTCGAGCACGGCCTTCTTCTCGGCGTTGAAGGCGGTCGCATCATCCTTGAAATACTGGATCAGCGTGCCCGGCTCGGGTCCCTCATAGAGGATCTTCGCCTTGCCTTCGTAAATCTTGCGTCTGCGAGACATCACGCGCCTCCCCTGCGAATATGCAGAGCGGCCCATGCGTCAGCCCCGGTGCCGCCCCGTAAGGAACAAGCACGGATTGTTACTCCGATGCGGGGTCCGAAACAAATGATGATTCAGCATGGCGCCCGGTCTTTCCGGCCATCCACACAGCACGCCGCTCTTGCCTGAAACCGTCTGCGCGCTTTATACCCCCGCCGAAACAGCTTACCATTATGGCCCGGAACACAGGAAGACTTGCCAGATGAGCACATTCGACGATCGCGAGCGCGCTGAAGAAGCGAAATACGCCCACGACTCCGCGCTGCAGTTCAAGATCATGAACCGCCGCAACAAGCTGCTCGGCCTCTGGGCGGCAGACCTGATGAACATGACCGGCAAGGAAGCCGAGGAATATGCCAAGTCGGTCGTCATGTCCGACCTGGAAGAACCGGGCGACGAAGACGTTTTCCGCAAGGTCCGCGCCGACCTCGATGCCAAGGGCGTCGACCGCTCGGACACGCGCATTCGCGAGCACATGGCCGAACTGATTGCGGTCGCGCGCGAGCAGGTCATGAAGGAAGTGAAAGACCAGTAGGCAGGCCGGGGCTTGAAGCTGGCCCCTTCCCGCCTCACATCTTGCCTTCAACGCCAGACAAGCGGAGACCGACATGAGCGACGACGTCCAGCAAGCCATCGACAAGGCCGTCAAAGGCCATGACGTGGTGCTTTTCATGAAAGGGACGCCCACTTTCCCGCAATGCGGCTTCTCTTCGGTCGTCGTGCAGGTTCTCGACTATCTCGGCGTCGACTACGTCGCCACCAACGTCCTTGAAGACCAGAATGTGCGTGAAGGCATCAAGATCTATTCCGACTGGCCGACCATTCCCCAGCTCTATGTGAAGGGCGAGTTTGTCGGCGGCTGCGACATCATCAAGGAAATGTTCGAAACCGGCGAACTGAAAGAGTTCATGGCCGAAAAAGGCATTGAAATGGAAGCGGCCTGAGGCGGCCTTCCTCCTTCCTTTGCAGGCGAACGCCCTGTTGCCACAAGACATGAGACGGCTAGTCTCTTCCCGCTGACGCCACCGAAGGAGCGTATCATGCGGGTATTGTCGATCCTCACCCTCGCCGTGACATGGCTCGCCGCCCCGGCGGCAGCCGAGGACTGGGCGGACAGGGCCGAACATCACACCGTCGAACTTGAGGATTTCGAGTTCGGGACCGGCGAAATCCTGCCCGCCATCACGATGAGCTATTACACGCTCGGCACGCCCGAGCGCGACACCGACGGCAAGATCACCAATGCCGTCATGCTGCTCCACGGCACTGGCGGCAGCGGCCTCTCCCTCTTGCGCCCCATCTTCGGCGACGAGCTGTTCGGGCCCGGCCAGCCGCTCGACCTTGCGACCCATTACATCATCTCGCCCGACAATCTCGGCCATGGCGACAGTTCCAAGCCGAGCGACGGGATGCAGACCGATTTCCCACGCTATGACTATGACGACATGGTCAAGGCCCAGCACCGCATGCTGGCCGAGGGCGAAGGCGTCGAGAGCCTGGACCTGATCCTCGGCACATCGATGGGTTGCATGCATGGTTTCGTCTGGGGTGAGGACTATCCGGGCTTTGCCGAGCGCCTCGTGCCGCTTGCGTGTAACGCCATCGAGATCGCCGGACGCAACCGTATGTTCCGCCAGATGATCATCGATGGCTTCGAGAACGATCCGGACTATGATGGCGGTGATTATGAAGACGCCGCCGACCTCGAAACCGGCCACAAGATCTACGCCAACACGCTGCTTCTTGCCGGCTCGAACCCCTACCGCCTGCAAGCCGAAGCCCCGACGCGCGAAGAGGCCATCGAGCAGTATCGCGCCTCGGCCGAGGGCCTGGAGGCTCGCGCGGTCGACCCGAACGACACGATCTACCAGTTCGACGCCTCGCGCAGCTACAACCCGGCCCCGCGCCTCTCGGAAATCGAGGTGCCTGTCCTCTGGATCAATTCCGCCGACGACTTCATCAACCCGCCCGGCCTCGGCGACCCGGAAGCGCTCGCGGCCGAAATGCCCAACGCCCGCTTCGTCCTGATCCCCGCCAGCGAAGACACCCGCGGCCACGGTACGCACACGGCTGCCAAGTTCTGGAAGGATGAGTTGGTGGCGTTTCTTGAGGCGCATCCCTGAGGCCGCCCGAACCGAACAACTGCGCGATGGCGCCGCCAAACGGCGCTCGCCGCTTTCCATGAAGCTCCGCCGCTGGTAAAGGCGCGCCCCATGAGCACCCTCATTCAGACGCCGCCGAAGGCGCAGGTCAAAACCCAGCCCAAGGTGGGCATTGTCTCGCTCGGCTGCCCGAAAGCGCTGGTCGACAGCGAACGCATCATCACGCGCCTGCGGGCCGAAGGCTATGCGATCTCGCCTGACTATGAGGGCGCAGACCTCGTGCTCGTGAACACGTGCGGCTTTCTCGATTCAGCGCGCGACGAGAGCCTTGATGCCATCGGCGAGGCCATAGAGGCGAATGGCAAGGTGATCGTGACCGGCTGTCTCGGCGCCGAGCCGGAGGTGATCCAGAAAGCCCATCCCAAGGTGCTCGCGGTAACCGGGCCGCACCAGTACGAACAGGTGATGGAGGCGGTTCACACCCATCTGACGCCGCCCCCCAATGCCTATACCGACCTTGTGCCGGAGACGGGGCTGAAGCTCACGCCGCGCCACTATTCCTACCTGAAGATCTCCGAAGGCTGTAACAATCGCTGCAGCTTCTGCATCATCCCGAAGCTGCGCGGCGACCTTGCCAGCCGCCCCATCCACCATGTGCTGACCGAGGCCGAACAGCTGGTGCGCGCCGGGGTGAACGAGCTATTGGTGATCAGCCAGGACACGTCTGCCTACGGCCTCGACGTGAAATACGCCCCACAGACCTGGAAAGGCGAGGAATACGAGACCCGTTTCCTCGACCTGGCGCGCGGGCTCGGCTCGCTCGGCGCTTGGGTACGGATGCATTACATCTACCCCTATCCGCATGTCGACAAGGTCATCCCGTTGATGGCCGACGGAACGATCCTTCCCTATCTCGACATCCCTTTCCAGCATGCCTCGGCCAATGTGCTGAAGGCGATGAAACGCCCCGCCAAACAGGACCGCGTGCTGGAGCGCATCCAGCAATGGCGCCGCGACGTGCCCGGCATGACAATCCGCTCGACCTTCATTGTCGGCTTTCCGGGCGAGACCGAAGAGGACTTTCAGATCCTGCTCGACTTCATCCGCGAAGCAAAGATCGACCGGGCCGGCTGCTTCAAATACGAGAATGTCGAACATGCCGAGAGCCGGCTGCTCGACGGGCACATTCCGGAAGAGGTGAAGGAAGAACGCTGGCACCGCTTCATGGCGCTGCAGGCGGAAATCTCGGCCGAGCGCGCCGCCGCCCAGGTCGGCACCGTGCAGGACGTCATTATTGACGCGCCGAGCGATGAGCCGGGTGAAATGCTGGCGCGTTCCAAGGCCGATGCGCCGGAAGTCGACGGCGTCGTTTACCTTGCCAATGCCGGCCATCTCTCTGCCGGCGACATCGTCAGCGCCAGGGTTACGGACGCTGACGACTATGACCTCTACGCCGAACCGGCCTAGTTGCTGATGGTGTTGCAGACCTTCACTTCCGCGCCATCGGGAATGCCGAGTTCGGCAAAGCTCCAGGTCAGCGCCACGCCGTCCGGCAGGTTGGCGCGGCAATAGTCTTCCTTCTCGCGGTAGAAGCCCACCGAAAAGCGCTCCTCGCCCATGCGGCGCACATCGGTGCCGATGAAATCCTTGCTGGTGCAGCCATTCGACGTGACCCGCACTGTCACCGAGTCGGCGGTCACGTCAGCGGCCTTGAGCGTGCCGTAGCTGGGGTGGGAATCCCAGTCTGTGCCGAGGTCATGCTCGTCGGCATCGACAATGATGCAACCACTGAGGGCGAAGAGTCCGACGGCCGCTGCGGCAAACATTGCGGGACGAAGCGATTTAGGCATGACGATAAAATCCTTATTGACTTACGATAATAGTTCGTATTGACTATCGATAATAGCAAGTCAACTCATTTGTTTCCCGCAGGAAACAGGCGCTGTGAAAGGATCATCTCATGCCGCTTCGCCTCACCGCCATCGCTCTGGCGACCACTTCACTCGCCGCGCTGCCCGCGCTTGCCGAGACCCGCACCTATGACGTATCGGCCTTCGACGGCATCGATGTCTCCGCCGGCATCGAAGTCATCTACGAAACCGGCGTGACGCAATCAGTTGTGGTTGAGAACAGCAAGGGCGATTTCGACGACATCATTGTCGAGGTCGACGATGGCGACCTCGTGCTCAAACGCCCCCGGAAGATAGGCTGGGGCGGCCGGCGCACAGCCTATACGGTGACCGTCGGCGCTCAGGCGCTCTCCGAGATCGAAGCCTCGTCCGGCTCCTCCGTGGAAGGCTCCGGCCTCTCCGGCGAGGAGACATCCATCGACGTCTCTTCCGGCGCCCGCGCGGTCATCACCAACATCTCGACCGGTGAGATCGATATCGAGGCGTCCAGCGGATCGAATGTGGAGGCCTCCGGCACGTGCAATGAGCTCGAAGCCGAAGCTTCGTCGGGCGCCAGCATCGATGCCAGCAGCCTGCAGTGCACCTCACTCAGCGCCGACGTCTCCAGTGGCGCCTCGATCCGCGCTTATGCCAGCGAGCGCATCGATGCCGACGCCTCGAGCGGCGGCAGCGTCCGGGTCGATGGCGGCGCGACTGACGTGACGATCGACAAGTCGAGCGGCGGCTCTGTCAGCGTCGGCTGAGGCCACAGACACATGATGCGTGGGTTATTGACCCTGACCCTGAAAATCGACGCCCGAGCGCATCATGCGGCCCGCCTGACAGGCCTGGAGGCCTGACACCTCCAGATCCCGGGTCAGGCGGGCCATCCAGATACCGGCTCAGCCCGTTTCAGCCGAAATCATAGTCTTCGAGCTTATGGCCGGGATCCGGCCATTCCAGCTTTAGGTCCTCGAGCGCACCCCGGACAATTCTCGCAATGGCGGCGTTCCGGCGCGGCCGGCTATCGGCGGGGATGACATACCAGGGCGCCCAGGGCGTCGAGCAACGCTCCACCATGGTTTCATAGGCCTTCATGAAATCCGGCCAGAGGCGACGGTCATCGAGATCGCCCGGGTTGAACTTCCAGCGCTTGTGCGGTTCGGTAATCCGCTCCCTCAGCCGCTCGCCCTGCTCTTCATAGCCGACATGCAGCATGAATTTCAGGATCGTCGTCCCGTTCTCTGTGAGGTGTTTTTCGAACTGGTTGATCTGGTCATAGCGCTGCTCGATGGCCTCCGGCGGCGCAAAGCCGCGCACCTTCACCACCAGCACATCCTCATAATGCGACCGGTCGAAAATGCCGATGAAGCCCTTGCGCGGCGTCGCTTCATGGACTCGCCAGAGATAGTCATGCCCAAGCTCGATCCGGGTCGGCGCCTTGAACGCCTTGACCCGCATGCCCAGGGGCGAGGTCTCTGCGAAGACATTGCGGATGACGCCGCTCTTGCCGGACGTGTCCATCCCCTGCAGCACGACGAGAACCGCTCGTTCCCGCGTGGCATAGAGCAGGTCCTGCAGCTCATCGATGGCACCGGCATCTTCCTTGAGGAACTTGCGGGCATGCTTCTTGTCGGGAAACAGGTCCCGGTCGCCGCTATCGCGCTTTGAGAGGTCGAAGGATTGTCCGGACGACGCCAGAAACCGCTGTCGCACCTCATCAATGGATGGTCTGTTCATGTCTGCCCCTCACGCGACGCGGCCGTAAATGAAAAAAGCCGCGCCCAACAGAGCGCGGCTTGATCCTGTCTGCAAGTCTCCGAAGAGCGCTTACGAAGAGTAGAACTCGACCACCTGGGCCGGTTCCATTTTCACCGGATACGGCACGTCATTGAGTTCCGGCACGCGGATAAAGGTCGCCGTCATCGCCTTCGGATCGACTTCGATATATTCCGGCACGTCGCGTTCAGGCGACCCGAGCGCTTCCAGAACCAGGGCGAGATTGCGCGACTTTTCACGAATCTCGACAACGTCGCCTGCCTTCAGGCGGTAGGAACCGACATTCGTCTTGACGCCGTTCACTTTGACATGGCCGTGGTTCACGAACTGGCGCGCTGCGAAGATCGTCGGAACGAACTTGGCGCGATAGACAAACGCCTCAAGGCGGCTTTCCAGCAGGCCGATCAGGTTCTCGGCCGTGTTGCCCTTTTGACGGTTGGCTTCGTCATAGGTGCGGCGGAACTGCTTCTCGGTGATGTCACCATAGTGGAATTTGAGCTTCTGCTTGGCCATGAGCTGCAGGCCATAGTCAGACACCTTTTGCCGGCGGCCCTGGCCGTGCTGGCCGGGCTTGGTCGGGCGCTTGTTGACCGGAGATTTGGGGCGGCCCCAGATATTTTCACCGACACGGCGGTCGATCTTGTACTTCGTCGAGTGACGACGCGACATGGTCTTCTTCCTTTTACGACGCGGGCCGGTGAAGCGTCCCTGGCGAGCTTCACGATTTCAACGGCGGCTCCGCACCTTCCCGTCCTGAAGCGGCGCTTTAAACGGGAAAAGCGCCAGATGGTCAAGAGGCGTGGCTGCTTTGGCGACCGGCATTGCCCTGCGCCTTGCCGCCAGCCTTGCGCGAGCGGTTACGCCGGCGCGGCTTGCGGCGTCTCTGGCCGTCCTTTTCCGGGCGGAAGCCACGTTCGCGGCCCTCGCTTTGCGGCTCGTCCTGCTGCCCGGCCTCGTTGCCGGCCAGACGGTTGCCGATCAGCTTCTCGATATCGCGCAGCAGCTTGCGCTCGGACGGATCGCAGAAGGCGATGGCAGTCCCGCTCTCACCGGCACGGGCCGTGCGGCCGATCCGGTGGACATAGGATTCCGGCACGTTCGGCAGGTCGAAATTCACGACGTGGGAGACGCGTTCGATGTCGATGCCGCGCGCAGCGATATCGGTGGCCACCAGCACCTTGAGGTCACGCGCCTTGAAGGCTTCGAGCGCCTGCGTGCGCCGGTTCTGGCTCTTGTTGCCATGGATGGCGGCAGCGCGAATGCCATCAGCCTCGAGATGTTTACAGACACGGTCGGCGCCATGCTTGGTCCGCGTGAAGACGATCGCGGTCTCCACATTCTCGTCGACGAGAATATCGCGCAAGGCATCGCGTTTCTGGTCCTGGCGCATGAATCGCACGCTCTGCTCGATGCGTTCCACCGGCTTGGAGACCTGCGCCACAGCGATGTCGACCGGATCGTTCAGGAACTGGTCGGCCAGCTTGCGGATATCCGTCGGCATGGTCGCGGAAAGCAGCACCGTCTGGCGCACTTTCGGCAGCTGGCGCAGCACGTTCCGGATCTGCGGCAGAAAGCCCATATCCATCATGTGATCGGCCTCGTCGAGCACGACGCTCTGGATCTGGTCGAAACGGATCGCGTCCTGCTTCTTGAGATCCAGCAGGCGGCCGGGCGTGGCGACGACGATATCGACGCCGCGTTGCATGGCACGCACCTGCTTCGACATCTTTACACCGCCGATGATCATGGTGACGGAGATCTTGGTGCCGGCGCTATAGGCCTGCGCGCTCTCGACGATCTGGGCCGCCAGTTCGCGGGTCGGCGCCAGGATCAAGGCGCGGCAGGATTTGGGCTCCGGCCGGCGTCTCTCGCCAGAAAGCGCATTGAGAAGCGGCAGCACGAAAGCCGCCGTCTTGCCGGTGCCGGTCTGGGCAGTGCCCAGCACATCGCGGCCCGCCATCATGGCGGGGATGACCTGCGCCTGGATCGGCGTCGGATCGGTATAGCCCTGCGCAGAAACGGCACGCAGGATAGGCTCGGCAAGGCCGAGATTGGAAAATTGGGTCAAGAAAAAGTCTTTCAGATATGCCTGAAGGGCGGGCTTTGTCCCGCACACTGGGCGCGAATAGCAATGGGCGGCAGACCATTCTGCCGTCCGGATGATGGCGCGTTCAGGGCTTTGGGTTCGCAAGGCAACGATCGTATTAGGAAAGTCGCTCGATCCGGGCCGGTCTGGCCAGCGGATCACTTGATCGATGCCTGAGGCGTCTGGGCGAAACATAAGCCCTGAGTGTACAAATGCAAACGATTTGTACCGCAGCAGGCAATTACTCCGGCTCGCCTTTCAGATAATCTGACATCGTCGTCTTGTCGTGACGGTCATTATACCAGGCCCACAGGGTGAGCACGACGAACCAGATCAGAAGGAGCGTGCCCAGAAGCAGGGACACACCGCCCGGCATCGGCCCGATATGCGCCCGCGTCAGCATCTGGTCGATGTTCACCGCCTCAATCGGATGGATCCAGATCTTCGCGATATAGGAGGCGTACTGGATCGCGAAAATCCAGAGATAGTTGCGCCGCAGCCGCTGGCCGAGCGCCCGCAGCAGGGATATGCGGTGCCTGGGACGGACATAATCGTCCGACAGGGCCGTGCCCCGGTCCTGTGGGATGTCGGCCCCCTGCCCGCGCAGGATCGGTACCATTGCGGCAAGTTCGAGCAGCCGGGCGCGGAACTTCCAGACCGCGAAATAGCGGTAACGACGCGCTTCCAGGAAAAGGAACATGATCGTCAGCATCCCGACCAGCGGGATCGGCAGCGGCGATGCATTGGCGCTCGCAAAGCTGACCGACAGGGCAATCCCCGTCGAGACGACCGCCCAGTTCGTCGTCATGTCCAGACGCTGGCGCCAGATCGTCGAGCGGTACACCTCCGCCCGGTAGAGGTGGGCAAGCGCGCCGATTTCCTTTGCACCGGCGACTGACTTCTCGGGTTCGAACTCGGGATCACTCATGACGGTACCTGTTATACACGCATGAAAGTTAACTGGGGGATATTTTCTTGTGACATGAAGGCCTTAGTCCGTGCAATCGCCGAGCTCGCCCAGCAATGCAAGTCCCTCTAGGCCTTGCCGCAGGGGTCGGGTGTCCGTGCTGGCCGCGCCCGTCATGATGGCCTCCGGCAGACGCGAGCGCTCCCCCGTGACCCGGGCTCGCCAGAACGTATAGCGCACAGCCTCCGGCGCCATGACCAGGCGCGTCGCCCGATCGAAGGCCGCCTGATCACAACGGTAGGTCGCAAGCTTCGCCGCCGCATGGGCAAGATCACCGCGTTCGAAATCGCTTGCCGCCTGCGCCAGAGACAACAACTCGCCATTAAGCCGGGCGGCCAGGCCGGGGGCTGCAGCCAGCCGCCGCGCTTCTTCGCTGTCCTGGTGGTAACCGGCCGCCCGAATGCCAGCCGCCAGCAAAGCCTCGGCCCGACCATAGCGCAGAGCCCCCTGACGGGCTCTTGCCGCCTCGATCAGCCGGGCGGGACCACCCTCCCGGATCAGGGCCTGCGCGGCTTGCCAGCCATAGTCCGGATAGGCCGGCTCTCCGGCCTCCGGCGCCAGCGAACACTCCCGATGCTGCGCCGCCGTCTCGCGCGCCAGAGGCTCGCCGCCGACCGCGCTTGCCGCGTCCATCAGGGGCTGGCAAAGCCCGGCCCGCTTGGCCTCCGGCTGCAGGGAAACGGCCTCGCTGCTGCACCTCATAAGCGAAACCAGATCCGTCTCCGGACCACAGGAGACGCCCTGGGCGGCGCCGTCAGACACAAACAGGCTTCCCGCCAGCAGGCAGAGCATGGCTCTCAACATGGCGCCCTCCTGACACGTCTTGCCTGAACGTGAAATGAGCGGTTTTCTCTGGATAGGTCTGAACGAATCACGCGAACACTGCCCGCGATGCCAGTTGGGGGCCATCGGGCATTGGCCAGAGAGGGGACGCATGGTCAGCTATACCGACCTCCGGGACCCGGACCTATTCACCGAGGACGAGCGCGACTGGGTCTCCCGCCGCCTGCTCGACCTGCGCGCGCACATGAAGTCCTCCGCCGGGATCGGCATTCCGCGCAAGACGCGCGATGCCAGCCTGATCATCGGCACCTGGAACCTGCGTGACTTCGACAACAACAAGTACCGCCACGGCCCCCGGCGGCGCGAGAGCCTGCTCTATATCGCCGAGATCATATCGGGCTTCGACGTGGTCGCGGTGCAGGAAATCAATGAAGACCTTGAGCCCTTGCGCAAGGTGATGGAGCTGCTTGGCTCGCAATGGGATTTCATTGCCACCGACGTCACTGTCGGCACTTCCGGCAACCGCGAACGCATGGCCTTCGTCTTCGACCGGACCAAGGTACACTTCAAGAATGTCGCCGGCGAGATCGTGCTGCCCAAGCACGCCCTGCTGCCAGACGAGCAGCAATTTGCCCGCACGCCTTTCATGGTGCGGTTCCAGGCCGGCTGGTTCCATTTCACGCTGTGCACCGTGCACATCTATTATGGCTCGGACACCAAGGAGTCCGACCGCTACCAGCGCCGCGTCGCCGAGATCAAACATATCGCCGAGGAGATGGCCCGCCGGGCCGACCGCGAGGACGAGAACTATATCCTGCTGGGCGACTTCAATATCGGCAACAAGATGGGCGCCACCATGGAGGCCCTCACCGGCGCGGGCTTCCAGCTGCCGCCCGAACTCTTCCCGTCCAACGTGCTGGGCGACAAGTATTATGACCAGATCGCTTTCCGCACCCGCAAGGACGAGGTGACCTTCATCAATGCCGGGGCGTTCAACTTCACCAAATCGCTCTACCTGCCCGAACATTACGATCACTACGCGCCGGTCCTGCCTGAGCGCCACAGGGAGCTGAAAGGCAATGGCGCGCCGAAGAGCCGCGGCGATGACAAGGACTATTACCTCTCGCTCTGGCGTACCTGGCAGCTGTCGGACCATCTCCCGCTCTGGGTCGAGCTCGCCATCGACTTCTCCGACGAGCACCTCCAGCACAACCTCTCGGAAGAGGCCCGCATGGGCGGCGCCGTCGCCCAGATCGAGGTTGTCGAGGAAGACGACGGCACGCTGAGCCGGCTTGTTCCGCCAGCCTCCACGGCCGAAGAGGTCAAGGTTCGCCGCCGCAAGCGCAAGCGCCCGCATATTGCCGGCAAGGAGAAGGAAGGCGTCGCCCGCGCCGACGGCAAACTTACCTGGTCGCTGGCCTGGAAGATTTTCTGGTTTGTCGCCACCGGCAAGGCCGAAAAGGTCAGGAAAATGCGCGAGGAACGCCATAAGCAGAAAAAAGGTGCCGAATAGGCCCACAAAGGGTCATGGCCTTCTGAGGGCTGTCTTCGAAAAATCACAATCTGCCTATTGACCACATTTGTAATCAGACGTATCGACTACACACGTAGTCAATGAAGATGTGGGTCCCATGCAGATCACGCCTGCCGAACTCGAAATCATGAATGTGCTCTGGGACAAGCCCGGCATCGGCGCGAGCGAAATCGCCGACGCGCTGAAGCACGACAAGTCCTGGAATATCCGTACCATCAAGACCCTCGTCGCCCGGCTCGTCGAAAAGGGCGCGCTCGGCACCGAGCCGGATGGCCGGCGCTATCTCTACCGCCCGCTGGTCAAGCGCGGCGACTATCAGAAAAAGGCTGCAAAGCAGTTCGTCGACCGGATGTTCGGCGGCCGGGCCGCGCCGCTCGTGGCGCATCTCGCAGATGCCCGCGGGCTGTCCAAGGACGACATTGCCGAGCTTGAGAAGCTGTTGGGGGAGCTCAAGAAATGACCGCCTTTGCCGACATGAATCCCTGGCTGGCCTCGAGCCTGCAGACCAGCCTTGCCGTCACCGTGCTGATCGCGCTGGTGCTCATGGTCCGCAAACCCTTTGCCCGTCATTTCGGGGCAAAAGCCGCCTATGCGCTGTGGCTTGTGCCGGTCGCCCGGCTGTTCATGCCGCCCGTTGCGCCGAATGTCTCGCTGTTCGGCCTTCTTGCCCCAGCGGCACCGGAGCGGCCCGTTTCTACAGTCCGCGAGATCATGGTCTCTCGACACGACGTTGCCAGCATCTCCCACACGGCGCCTCCCGCGCCGGCGCCCATCGCGGCGCCGGAAGCGCTGCCGCTAAGCGAAGCGACAAGCGAGCCTGGCCTGCTTTCATCGCTACTGACAGCCATGCCCGACATGCTGCTGCCGCTCTGGGCGATTGGCACCGTGCTGATGCTGGGCCTCGCCTGGTATCGTCAGGCCGTCTTTCACCGGCTCATCGGCGAAGACTCGGCGCCGGCCTCCGAGACCGTCCACGCCACCGCGCTCGATATCGCAGAGACGCTGAATGTGCGCCGCAGCTTCGACGTGCGCACCAGCCTCCTGAACGGCAGCCCGCTCGTTACGGGCTTCCTCAAGCCTGTCATCCTCCTGCCGGAATGGTTCGAGGCTGACTACTCCCCCCGCGAACAGCGCGATGCGCTGACCCACGAGCTGATGCACGTGAAGCGAGGGGACCTCTTTGCCCTGCAGGCCGCCCAGATCATTCTGGCCGTGCAGTGGTTCAATCCGCTGGCTCATATGGGCATCCGGGCTTTCCGGGTGGACCAGGAAGCCGCGTGCGACGCTGATGTGCTTCGGGCGGGAACATCATCGGCGTTTTCCTACGGCCGCACGCTCGTCAAGGCAGCCCGCCTTGCCGGCCCGGCCGACTGCGCCTTCTCCGGCGCAAACCTGACCCTGGCGCATCCCATAAAAGAAAGACTGATATTGATGCAAAACGCCGCCCCCACCTTCCGCCGCCGCCTGCTGGGCACCACGCTGGCCGTGACGCTTGGCTCGGCCGCTGTCTTCGCGACGGCCTCGTGTGCCGCCGCAGCCGCGCCCAAGGACCAATCCACCACGGAGCTTGCCGGCGGCAATGACAGGACCGAGGAGACGGAGCGCAAGACCCGCGTTTACCGCTTCTCCTCCCACAAGGATGGCGATGACCACCAGTTCGTCCTGCTCAGTGACCCGTTTGAAGCGCTGCAGCCCCGCCTCGACAAGGTGCACGATCTCAACCTGTCGGATCTCGAGGAGGAGATGCGGGTACTGTCGATCGAAATGTCCGATATTGGCGAGATGGACTTTTCCTCGCTCGCGGCGCTGGGAGAGCTCGGCAAACTTGGCGAGCTCGAAGGCCTGGCGGAGCTCGGCAATCTCTCTTTCGACTTCGACCTGGATTTCGATGGCATGGATATCCAGACGGTGGAAACCGAGGATGGGGTGAAGATCATCATTCCGAACCAGGAAATCTTCATTTCCAAGCTCGATGGCGACGCCTTCGAGATCCAGATCGAGAAAGCCGCCGCCATCGCCGAAGCCCACGCCGAACGCGCCGCTGCCCTGGCCGAGGCCCAGGCTGAGCGCGCCGAGAAGATCTCCATCGTCATCGAGAAACGCATGGAGGAAAAGGGGGCGCGCATGGAAGCGCTGGGCGAAGAAATGGAAGCACGTATCGAAGCGGCTTTTGAAGGCGGTCTCGAAGATGATCTGGAAGCCGCAGGCGACGTCGTCGGCGATCTTGCCGAGCAATGCGAAGACCGCGACATCGACCTGAAAGCCCCGGTCGTGCTCACGACGCGCGGTGACGACGGCAAGACCTATCGTGCCCTGTGCGTCTCCGGTGAGCGGTCACGGCTGGCTGATGAAGACGTGAAAGCGTTCGTCCGCGATCATGCCTCCCTGACCCCGGCGGAAAAAGAGCGGTTCGAGCAGCAGCGGACCATGGAATATGAGTTTTCGGTATCGCGGGACGACTGAGCGTCAGCGAAACCCTTCCCCCTCAAAGACAAAAGCCCCTGCCGGTTCTGGCAGGGGCTTTTTCATGGGACCAGAGAAGGAAGCTCAGCGCGAGCCGACGACCTCGGTTTCCTTCTCCCGGTCGACCTTCTGGCCATACTCATTATCGCGGTATTTCTTGAACTCCTGACGCGCAATCGTGCGGTTGTGGACCTCGTCCGGCCCGTCGGCCAGCCGCATCGTCCGCATCGAGGCATAGGCCCGTGCCAAGCCATAGTCAGAGGTGACGCCACCGCCGCCATGGGCCTGGATGGCATCGTCGATGATCTTGCAGGCCATGCGCGGGCCGGCAACCTTGATCATGGCGATCTCGTTCTTGGCGACCTTGTTGCCGACCGTATCCATCATATAGGCGGCCTTGAGCGTCAAAAGGCGTGACATCTCGATATCGGTGCGCGCCTCGGCGACCCTTTGCTCCCAAATCGAATGCTCGGCCACCTTCTTGCCGAAGGCTTCGCGCGACAGCAGCCGCTTGCACATCTTCTCCAGCGCCACTTCGGCGGCGCCGACCGTGCGCATGCAGTGGTGGATGCGGCCCGGCCCGAGCCGACCCTGCGCGATCTCGAAGCCACGGCCCTCACCCAGGATCAAATTCTCCGCCGGCACGCGGACATCCTTCAGGATCACCTCGGCATGGCCATGCGGGGCATCGTCATAGCCGAAGACCGGAAGCATCCGGACAATCTCGATGCCGGGCGTGTCCATCGGCACCAGGATCTGGCTTTGTTGCTTGTGACGCGGCGCATCGACATCGGTCTTGCCCATCACGATCGCCACCTCGCAGCGGCGATCCCCGAGTCCGGACGACCACCATTTGCGGCCATTGATGACATACTCGTCGCCATCGCGCTCGATCCGGGTCTCGATATTGGTCGCATCGGATGAAGCGACCTGCGGTTCGGTCATCAGGAAGGCAGAGCGGATATCGCCTTCCAGAAGCGGCTTCAGCCACTTCTTCTTCTGCGCATCGGAGCCATAGCGGTGCAGGACTTCCATATTGCCGGTATCGGGGGCCGAGCAGTTGAAGACTTCCGACGCCCAGCCGACGCGGCCCATCAGCTCGGCCAGCGGGGCATATTCAAGGTTGGAAAGCCCGGCGCCATGATAATCTCCCTCATCATGATCGGGAGACGGCGGCAGGAACAGGTTCCACAGGCCCTCGGCCTTGGCGACCTTCTTCTTGTCCTCGAGAATTTGCGGGATCGTCCAGCGGTCGCCTTCCGCGTGCTGCTTTTCATAAAGCTCGACATTCGGAAAGACGTGTTCGTCCATGAAGTCGCTGACGCGCTTCATCCACTGCTTGGTCGTATCGCTATATTCGAAATGCATCTGGTCTTCTCCCTTGGGCGGTCTTTTCACCCTGAATACCATTCATGACAGGGCGACGAAAACGCGTTTCGGATAATACTACACTAGTGAAGTAAATATGGAATAGGTAGTCTTACAGATGACGCCACGGGAAGCGTCCTAGGCGAGGATCAGGCGGGCAACCGCGTCCGGAAGCGTCCCGGCCCGGGCCTGCTCACGCGCGGAGAAGACCATCAGGACGGTCATGGAATCCGTTACCGCGCCGGTCAGGCATCGCTCCAGCAGATCGGCAAAGGCCACACGCTCGATGGCAAGCTCCTCAGACGCCTCGGGCGCCTTCACGCCCGGGGACAGTCCCCAGGCGACATAGCCGAAGGCGCGCTCATCGCTGACGGAGTTCGACAAATGCCATTCGCCGAGCCGATGCCAGTGCGCCGCTTTCAGCCCGGTCTCCTCTTCCAGCTCGCGGGCCGCCGAGGCCTGCGGGTCGATTTCCTTGTGGCCCCCGCCCTCCGGCAGCTCCCAGCTATAGGCATCGAAAGGAAAACGGTGCTGGCCGACCAGCCAGGTAAAACCCTCCTCGTCCAGCGGCAGCACGCCGGTCGCGAAATTGGCGTAGCGGATGACGCCATAGATGCCGGGCTCGCCATTCGGATGGGTGATCTGGCTGGTCTCGACCCGGAGCCAGGGGTTCTCGAAGGAAACCTCGGTGGAGTGGACCTGCCAGGGGCCGTTGCGGCGCTGATCTTCGCTCATGCGCGCAAGCCTAGTTACCGGACGAGAGAACGAAAAGGCCGAACCGGCCGAACTGGCAGAATCGCAAGAACAGGCCTATTCCCAAGCCATGTCCTGGCTGAGCGCGCTTCTGATCCTTCTTGCCACGCTGGTGACCGCCTTCATTTCCGGCATTTTCGGCATGGCTGGCGGGCTGATCCTGATGGGCGTACTGACCGCGCTCCTGCCGGTGGCTACCGCGATGATCGTGCACGGAGCGATCCAGATGGTCTCGAATGGCTGGCGCGGCTTCCTGCTGCGCGATCATATCGAGTGGGGGATTTTCGCACGGTATGCACTGGGGTCGCTGGCCGCCATTCTGCTGCTTGTGCTGCTCGCCTGGCGGCCGGAAAAGCGGGTCGTCTATCTCCTGCTCGGACTGACACCGATGATGGTCTGGGTCCCCAAGTCGGTGATGGACCTCGATATCCAGAAGCGCGGCCAGGCCGAAGCGGCAGGCTTTGTCGTCCAGGCGCTGAACACGCTTGCCGGCGTCGCCGGGCCGCTTCTGGACCTCTTCTTCGTGCGCACCGGCATGACCCGTCAGGCCATCGTCGCGACCAAATCGGCCACGCAGGTCATGGCGCACCTCGTCAAGATTGCGTTCTGGAGCATGCCCGTCATCGCGACCGCGGGCCTTGCCGCGATGCCGCCCGTCTGGCTGTTCGCGCTCGCCATCCCGCTCTCGATGACCGGCACCTGGCTTGGCGGCCTCGTACTCGACCGGATGAACGATGTCGATTTCAAGCGCTGGATGCGCTGGCTCGTCACCCTGATCGGGCTCGTCTATCTCGCCCGCGCGGCCGGGCTGGCATAAAAAACGCCGGCGCCTCTTTCTGAGACGCCGGCGCATACGCGATATCGCGACAGGTAAGTGCTAGAACTTGTAACCAGCACTGATCATTGCGGCATGGGTGTCGGTTTCACCGAAGCCATACCAGGTATAGTCACCGCGAAGGTGCCAATCTTCGGTCAGGTCATATTCCAGACCGCCGCCGAGCGCGGCGCCGTCTTCGGAGTCCTCGACCGTGGTGAGTTCCGTGCCGCCCGGCGTCTGGATCTCGGCATCAAGGTCGATGAAGGCATAACCGGCGCGAGCGAAGATGTCGAAACGGTCGCTGACCGGCATGGATGCCTTGCCGTAGATGCCGACCAGATAGTTCAGGCCGATGTCGCCCGATGCGTTGATCAGGTCGTTGAAGTCACCGTCATTGTTGTCGTCGAGGTCGAAGCTGTCTTCGTCGACATTGTAGTCGAACTCGCCGTCATCGATGCCCGACGTGATGTCGCCTTCGATGCTGAAGTTCGGGCTGAACTGATAACCGGCACGGGCCGTGATGGCATCGGTATCAACGCCGCTTTCAGCGCCATCCGGCTCGATGTCCAGATAGCTGTAGCCGCCCTGGAGATAGAAGCCGGTGTCTTCTGCACCGGATCCATAGGATTGCGCATGGGCGCTGGCGCCTGCGATGGTAAAGGCGCCTGCTGCAGTTGCGCCGATGAGCAGTTGTTTAAGCATGGGAGGTTTCCTCATTCTGATTAACCTGAAGCCCCGGCCCCAGACGACCGGAACTGGCCTTTAAACGAGGCGGAAACAAGGCACGTTCCCACGTGTACAAACGACACCCTGCACCTGTGGCAGTTGAGCATCACTTTCTGAAATTTAATTTAGCAATTACAAAAGGTTAAAAGCGCGCTCTGTGCACGGACAGTACGCCTTCGAAACGGTTTTCGACCGCCTTTCAGAAGCCGGGAAAGGCGCCTTGCAGACCGGCCAAATACCGGCCCGAATTCAGCGTCTTGTGGTAAAGAATTCACGCAGCAAGCGGGCGGCCTCATCGGCCCGATCCGGCAGCTGTTCCACCACCGGCCGCCAGTGACAGGTCGGTTGCTCGAAGAAGCGCGGACCGTGAGCCACGCCTCCGCCTTTCGGATCATCAGCAGCAAACACAACCCGCCCGATCCGCGCGAAACTGATAGCGCCCGCGCACATCGCGCACGGTTCCAGCGTCACATAGAGGGTTGCCCCCGTCAGCCGGTAGTTCCCGGTTCGCCCGGCTGCCTCGCGGATGGCCACGATCTCGGCATGGGCCGTCGGATCGCTGGCGCCGATCGGCCCGTTGCGTCCCTCGCCGATGATCTCGCCGGTTTCACCGTCGCAGACCACCGCGCCGACCGGGACTTCCCCGGCCGCCGCCGCCTGGCTCGCAAGCGCCAGGGCACGGCTCATCATCTCGGTGTCGTGACTCATCACCCGCCCTTACACGCTTTGGCGCTTTTCCGCATCCGCCCCTGATGCTAAGGGCGCAGCCCATGCGCATTATCTCGGGCAAATATAAGGGCCACAGCCTGGCCGTCCCCAAGGGCCGGAACACCCGGCCGACGTCGGACAGGGCCCGCGAAAGCCTGTTCAACGTCCTGGCCCATGCCAGCTGGGCGCCGGAGATCGAAGGCACGCGCGTGATCGACCTTTTTGCCGGCTCCGGCGCGCTCGGCTTCGAGGCCATGTCGCGCGGGGCGGCCTTCTGCCTTTTCGTCGAAACCGACAGCAGCGCCCGTGGCACGATCCGGGACAATATCGAAGCGTTCCAGCTTTTTGGCGTCACCCGCATTCACCGGCGCAGCGCGACCGATCTCGGCCCCAAACCGGCCGGCGTCGGCGAGCCGTTTGATGTCGTCTTCCTGGACCCGCCCTACCATCAGGGCCTCGTCGCGCCCTGCCTCACCAACCTGCTCAGCGGCAAGTGGCTCAAGCCCAACGCCTTCGCCGTTGTCGAGACCGACGGAGGCGAGACCTTCGAGCATGAGGGCTGGGAGATTGTCGACGAACGCGCCGCCGGCAAGGCGAAGCTGACCATGCTGAAGGCCCTCTGAACGCCTAGTCGTCCAGGAAAGTCTCGTGCAGATCGATGCTGGAGCGCTTGCCGACCTGGTCATGGCATGTGTCCAGCCACGCCTCGGCAAAGTCCCGCCCCTTGTCGCGAAGACCGGTCAGGAAGGTCCAGCTGGTGTCGAACTTCGTCTCAAGCCGCAGCTCACGCAGCATCTCGCCGCCGCGCACGGCATGGATATTGAGCTTGCGGTAGCGCCGCTGCACTGTCTTCGCCAGCCAGTTCTGCTCAAGCAGCTTCTGGACGAAAGCGATGGACCGCAGCTCTCCCAGAAGAGAGGCATTGAAGGTGATCTCGTTCAGCCGGTCCTGGATCTGGGCGGCATTGCGCGGTGTTCCCTTGCGCTCCAGCGGGTTCAGCGTGACCAGAACGACGTCGCGGGGCGTGTCGGCGTAAAAAAGCGGGAACAGCGAGGGATTACCAAGGTAGCCGCCATCCCAATAGGGCGTGCCATCGATCTCGACCGCCTTGAAAGTGTGCGGCAGGCAGGCCGAGGCGAGCACGGCCTCCGCGGTAACATCGCCATCGGAAAAGATGCGCACCTTGCCCGTCTCGACATTGGTGGCCGCAATAAACAGCTTCACTGGAGAGGCCCGGACGGCTTCGAAGTCGATCGTATCGTGAACCGCCGCACGCAGGGGATTTATGTCGAAGGGATTGACGTCATACGGGCTCAGAAACGCCGTCATCGCCGTTGCGAAGGCATATGGCGACAGGGCCTTGAACGGGTGGGCGGCGCCCATATCCGCCCCGAAGCCCTGCGGGATCAGCGCATCGAGCGGTGCGCCCCGGTGAGACACCTCCTGCCAGAAGGCTTCCAGCGCTGCCCGGGCGCCCTCGCGCCCGCCCGTCTGCTTGCCGGCGACATAGGCCACCGCATTCATCGCGCCAGCGGAGGTCGCGGTGATGGCCTGGATATCCAGCGTCTCACACTCGCAAAGCCGGTCCAGCACGCCCCATGTGAAGGCCCCGTGTGCCCCGCCGCCTTGCAAGGCCAGGCTGATGGGTTTGGGTTTTGGAGTAGAGCGCGCCATAAGGCCTCCTTCCGAACTGGCCTTAGGCAGCAATCACGGAGAGCTCAATGACAAAAGATGCCACACAGGCGAAACCCGTGGATGGCCTTCGCCCTCAGGCGGCGGCCGGTGTCGTTTGCATAAGAGATGACCAGGTGCTGCTGATCCGGCGAGGAACGCCGCCGATGACCGGGGCCTGGTCACTACCCGGAGGCCGCATCGAAGCCGGCGAACGCGCCAGAGAGGCCGCCTTGCGCGAGCTTGAAGAGGAAACTGGCGTCAAAGCCGAGATTGCCGGGCTGATCGATGTCGTCGATGCCATCGTCGAGAACCGCGAGCACACCCTCATCACCCGGCACTATGTGCTCTGCGACTATGCCGCGATCTGGCGCGCCGGAGAGCCGGTCGCCGGCGACGATGCGGCCGAGGCCCGCTTCTTTCCCGTGCACGCCATTGATGAACTCGCCCTGTGGTCGGAGACAGAGCGAATTATCCGTGCGGGTCATAATCTCGTGAACGGCCTTCTGAAAACGCCGGATTAGTGGCATACTCCCTGCCATAAATAGCGCCCGCAAAGACGGCGCATATGGGAGGTATAGAGGTGAAACGCACCTCGCTGATTCTTGCGCTTCTGGCCGCAGCAGTGATGCTTGTCGGGCCGGCAAGTGCGAACCAGCAACACACCATCCCCTTTGAGATCACGCAAAGCGGACACCTCGTCATCGACGTGGCGGTGAACGGGACAAGCGACGAAAAAGCCATCGTCGATACGGGCGCGACCTTCCCCATGCTGGACCGGCGCACAGCCGAGCGGCTTGGCCTGACGCTGGAAGAAGGCTCTCCCACCGTGGATATTATCGGCCTGGGCGCGACGAGCACGTTTCCCGTGCTTCAGCTCGACAGCTTGCGCGTGGGCGATGTCGATCTCGGTGGCGTGGAGGTCGCCTACAATTCCGAATTCCTCCTGCCGGGCGCGCGCAACCTTATCCCTTCCAGCAGCATCCCGCTGAGGACGCTGGATTTCGATTTCGAGAAAATGCGCCTACGCGCCTATGACCGCCGCCCCTTTGCCGTGCGAAACGCCACGACCAGCCGGTTCCCGATCACATGGATCAACGATCTTCCCTTCATCGAAATCGAGGTCAATCACAAGGCCGGGCTCGCTCTCATCGACACGGGCGCGAATGTGACCTTCATCAATTCGGTCTTTGCCGAGAATGTCGCCAGCTCGCCGGATGATTTCCGGACGCTTACGCTCACCGGGTCCACAGGAGAGGTGACGCCCATCCGCGTACTGTCCAGCCGGCTGCTGGACCTTGGGGACTTCCGGGTGAAGCGTTTTGACGTCATCGTCTCGGACCCCGAATTCTTTGCGGTCTGCGGCCTGAAGGACCAGCCTGTCATGGTGCTCGGGCTCGACGTGCTCAAAAGCTTCCGGCTTCAGATCGACCGCGAAGCCAACGAACTCAGGATCAGCCGGCCGCTGCCGCGCCACAGGTCCCAGCCCGGCATGACCATTATCAGCCAGTAAGCCTGCCGGACAGGTTATCGCTTTCCCTTCGGGAACCGTTGAAATCCGCTCGGTCTTCTTCCTTTATGCCGGCAAATTCCAAGGGAGATTGACCGCATGACCTACACACCATTTGACCTGACCGAAAAGGTCGCCCTCGTCACAGGCGGCAATCGCGGCATCGGCTATGGCATGGCCGAAGCGCTGGCCGCCTCGAACGCCAATGTCGCCGTCTGGGGGCGCAAGGATGCCGCCAACAAGGAAGCGGTCGACAAGCTGTCCAAGCTCGGCACGGGCGAGGTGAAGGCCTGGAGCGTGGACGTCTCGGACGAGACATCCGTCGTCGACGCCATGAAAGCCACGACCGACGCGTTCGGACGCGTGGATTCATGCTTTGCCAATGCCGGTGTCGGTTTCGGCGCCTCCAGCTTTGCCGACATGGACACCGAAACCTGGCGCAAGAACATGTCGGTCAATCTCGACGGGGCCTTCTGGACGCTGCGCGAGGCGGTGAAGCATATTACCGAACGCGCCAAGAACGGCGATCCGGGCGGCTCGCTTGTCGGCGTCGCATCGCTGGCTGCCATTGAGGGGGCTGCCCGCAACCAAGCCTATGCTGCGACCAAGGGCGGCCTGATCTCGATGCTCAAAGGCATTGCGGTTGAAACCGCTCGCTATGGCATCCGGGCCAATGCCATCCTGCCCGGCTGGATCGCCACCGACATGACGGAAGGCGCGCAAGGCCAGGAAGTCTTCGAGAAAAAGGTGATCTCGCGCGTGCCCGCCCGGCGCTGGGGCGAGCCGAAAGATTTTGGCGGGGTCGCGGTCTATCTGGCGTCAGACGCCTCGTCGTATCATTCCGGCGACACATTCGTGGTCGACGGCGGCTACGCCATCTTCTGATCGGCCGGGACTGGAGGCCAGAGCCTCTCAGGCACCGATCAGGATGGTGATACCGGCAAGGATGATCGTGCGAAGGAGGGGCATCGGCTTATTCCTGTAATTTTGACGCCAGCCCTGGCGTGATTTCCAATGATGGATCAAGCGTAATAATCAGGCTTTGGTTCCACTCCCGCAGCGGCATGCCGCTGCGGGACGGCTTGGCAAACCAGCCGGGCCAAGCGATTCAGAGACAAAACTCCTGGAGGCAATGAGCTATGACCATCCGCACCCCGCTTTGTGACTTTCTCGGCATCGACCACCCCATCATGCTCGCCGGTATGGGCGGGGTGTCCTATGCCGAGCTGGCCGCCGCGATGTCCAATGCCGGCGGCTACGGCGTTCTGGGCATGGCCGGCACGACGCCGGACTTCATCGAAGGCCAGATGAAGCGCGTGCGCGAACTGACCGACAAGCCCTTCGGCGTCGACCTGCTGGCCGCCTCGCCTGAAAGCCTGGAAGAGTCGGTCGACGTCATCATCGACAATGGCGCCGACAGCTTCGTCGCCGGCCTCGGCGTGCCGATGCCGATCATGGAAAAGCTCAAGAAGGCAGGCGTGAAGGTCATGGTGGTCGGCGGCGCCGTAAAGCACGCCGTGAAAGCCGAGCAAGCCGGGTGCGATGCCGTTATCCTGCAAGGCGGCGAGGGCGGCGGGCATACCGGCCTGGTCGGGACCATGCCGCTCGTGGCGCAAGCCGTCGAAGCCGTCGACATTCCCGTCATCGCCGCTGGCGGTATCTATGACGGCCGCGGGCTGGCCGCCGCGCTCGCGCTGGGCGCCGTCGGCGTCTGGATGGGCACGCGTTTCATCGCCTCGGAGGAGGCGCATGCGGCCAACCTGTACAAGCAGACCATTGTCGGCGCGGGCGACACCGACACGACCCGCACGCGCTGCTATTCAGGCAAGCCCATGCGCTGCCGCACCAATGACTATATCCTCGACTGGGAAAGCCGCCCGCAGGACATCCAGCCCTTCCCGCAGCAGGCCATTCATTCGACCCAGACAGGCGTCATCGGCGGCATTGGCGGGATCACCGACGAAGCGAAGCTCGACCCCGACACATCCTGCTTCGCCATGGGCCAGTCAGCCGGCGGCGTGCATGACGTCCTGCCCGTGAAGAACATCGTCGAGCGGATCATTGGCGAAGCCGAAACCGCCATGGACCGGATGACCGGCTACAGGCAGGGTGCCTCGGCGCCCGCCTGATATGGGCAATTTCAACCAAATTTATTTTTCGTCGTAAGCATATCCAAAGACTTGGCGCGCAACCTGAAAGCGCATCGGATCACCCGGTGCGGGAGGAAACAAGACTTTCAGGAGGCAAAAATGCCCAAGTCACGGACTCACGCAGCAGTACTCTGCTTTACTTCGCTCATGCTCCTTGGTGCCGGAGCCTGCGAATCAGATGGACGGCACCGCATTGCGAGTGTCGGGCCAGCCGGCCCGGCCGGCGCGCAGGGCGAACAGGGCCCGGCCGGGCCTCAAGGGCCTGCCGGACCGGCTGGCCAAAGTGGCTCAGACGGTGAAGACGGCGAGACAGCCACCCTCGGCGAGGCTGGCATCATCGCGGCCGGCGGTCTGGTTGGCTCGGAAGGCGTGGCCGGGACCGGCCTGCTTGCCAATACCGGCGATCCGGACG
The DNA here is from genome assembly GCF_002088975.1 of Henriciella aquimarina. Lineage (GTDB taxonomy): Bacteria > Pseudomonadota > Alphaproteobacteria > Caulobacterales > Hyphomonadaceae > Henriciella > Henriciella aquimarina. The sequence goes on along the minus strand of NZ_NCST01000061.1, from coordinate 101,440 downwards.
AGACGATGCCCGTCGCCTCCGACCTGCTCGTGGCGACAGGCGAAACGGTGACCCCTGTCAGCACGGAAGGCATGAAGGTCGCAGCCGTTCTGGACGAAGCAATGCCTGGCTCGACCCCGCTGGCCGGCACGGTTGTCGGAGTCGTTGACAATGTCGGGATGACTCTCGTTGAGACCGGCAATGGCGAACAGTATCTCGTCGATGGCCTCACCGAGGCGCCGGGATCCCTGATCAATGTCAGTGTCGGCGAGGCGTTCGCAATTGGCAGTCCGGAAGCCGAACCCCTGATCGGAACCAGCCTCCTGTCGGCTGAACAGACAGGCGGCAGTGCTCTCGAGGTCGGCGTTCTGAGCGGCGATGAGCTCGTTTCGCTCAGTGCCGGCAATGACCAAAACGTTCTCGCACCCGTGACCGACACAGCTGAAACCGTCACGGGAACGCTCGCCGCGAACGAAGGCGGTAGCGGTGGCCTCTCAGATGTTGGCGGCACCGTGGAGACCGTCACCGCGAACCTCACGGGCGACTCCGGTTCTGGCGGCCTGACCGATGTCGGCGGCACGGTCGATGGCTTGCTCGACAGCGGGTCGGACACCGATGGCGCGCTTTCCGGCGTGAAGGATACGACCGAGGGTCTTGTGGAAACCGTTGGCGACACAACCGACGGCCTGCTCGGGCAGGATTCCGGCGATGACTCCGGGGGCGACCCTGTCTCCGGGCTTGTCGGCGGCCTTCTCGGGCCCAAGAACTAGGACCGCAAACGAGGCAGGCTGTCGGCTCCTTCGCAGCCTGTCTCGCGCGTCCTGAAAGATTCCCATGACATTCGAAATGCGTCCGACGCTGCTGGCGGTATCGCTGGCAGCGTGCCTTGTCGCCCCACCCCTCGCCTGCGGACAGGAGCTGCCGGATACGTTCCGCGACCGCCTGGACCCGGAACGCGAACGCGACCAAACGGCCCTGCCCGAGCGGTCCGCGAAGCTGCCCTCAGGGTCGGCCGAAGTCGATGCGAGCGGGCTGACCGGCGGCGCCATCAGCCAGATCAATTTCGAGGGCACAGCCGTTCCGGCAAGGGTTGCCGAAGCCGCCGAGCCGTTCGTTGGCCAGGCCCTGACGCGCGACACGCTTGAAGCCCTCGTCGATGCGCTCTCCGATGCGTACCGGAAATCCGATGTGGCCCTTTTCACGCTGGTCGTTCCCGAACAGGACTTCACGAACAACAAGGTCCGCATCCTTGTCGCGGAAGGCTACGTCCAGCAGGTTATCCTGTCGGGTGATCTCACCTCCGGTGAACAGGCCCTGATTGCCGCGCATGCGGACCGAGTGCAGGAGGGACGCCCGACAAGCCGCGCCGACCTGGAACGCAATCTCCTTCTGCTCGATGACACGCCGGGCCTGAAGGTCACGGAAAAGGTGATCAACGGCACAAAGCCGGCAGCGGTCCGCCTGCGGCTGGACGCCGAACAAAAACGAACCGATTTCAGTGTCGGTTATGACAGCCGCACCACACGCCTCATCGATCAGGGGCAGGTCAGCGGCAAGGCTGTGGGATACGGCCTGTTTCGGGCAGGCGACCAAACCCGCCTCGATCTCGCAGCCTCAACGGATTTCGACGCGTCTCGCTATGCCGGCCTGCAGCACAGTACGCCGATCGGCACGAATGGAACGCGGGCGACCGCCGGCGCGGCACGCCTGGAATCCTATGCCGACGATACGGGCATATCGGGCGACGCGGAGCTGTACTCGCTCGCCCTGAGCCATCCCTTTATCCGCTCCTCCAAGCGCAATCTGCGGGGCATCCTGACCCTTGATGCCCTCAACAGCGAAAATGCCGCCTTCGGCTCGCTGCTCGCGACCGAGCGCACGCGTGCGTTACGAGGAACGCTCAGCTATGACCGGACAAAGCCGAACCGCTATACCGGCATTTCTCTCAAGGTCTCGCAGGGGCTCGACGTCCTGGACGCCCGCATCTCCCAGCCGGTCGGCACCCTCGACTTTCTGAAGGCCGAAGCCAGCCTGAAGCTCGTCCAGCGTATCGCGAAGCAGTATTATTTGCGGTTCAATGCCCGTGGCCAGTGGACCGATGATCCCCTGCCCGCGAATGAACGCTTCTCCGTCGGTGGACCGAATTATGGCCGCGCCTTCGAAAACGGGCTCATCAATGCGGATACCGGCGCCTCGGCCCTGGTCGAAGCCGCCTATCGTCCCCTCCGGAAGGGCAAATTCTCGAAGAGCGAGGTCTACGCCTTTGTCGACCATTCGACCGTCGATTTCGCCAACCGCCCCATTCCTTCGGCAGACCTTGGCTCGGCCGGTTTCGGCATTCGCGCCGCCTATGACAAGGTCGGCCAGTTGGGGGTCGAAGCATCGCGCCCCTATGACGAACCTGTCCCCGGTTACGAGGATGACTGGCAGTTCGCCGTCAACTGGCGCATCCGGTACGACCCACGCTGAGGCCATCGGCGCAAGACGCCGCACTTGCCTTTAGCGCTGATAGGGTGTTGGGAATCGGTCATGGACTTGAATATAGCCAACTAGGAGGAAGTCATGGGCGTATTGGATGGAAAGGTCGTTCTGGTCACGGGCGGCGGGAACGGCATCGGCAAGGAATGCGCGCTGCTTGCCGCGAAGGCCGGGGCGAAAGTCGTGGTGAACGATCTCGGCGGCAGCCTGTCGGGCGCTGACGAGGGCGATGCCGGCCCGGCCGAAAAGGTCGCCCAGGAGATCCGGGCCGCCGGCGGCGAGGCGGTTTCCAATTCCGACAGCGTCACAGAGTACAAGGCGGTCGAAGGCATGGTCGAGCAGGCCAAGGACGAGTTTGGCGGCCTGCACGCCATCATGAACCCGGCCGGCATCCTGCGCGACGGCATGTTCCACAAGATGTCGGAAGACGACTGGAAGGCCGTGATCGACGTCCACCTGCACGGCACGTTCAACGTCACGCGCGCCTCGGTGAACCACTTCCGCGACCAGGAGGACGGCTCCTACGTTCTCTTCACCTCCACGACCGGCCTGATCGGCAATATCGGCCAGGCCAATTACGGCGCCGCCAAGCTCGGCATTGCCAGCCTGTCGCACATCATCGCCATGGAAGGCGAGCGCAAGAATGTCCGCTCCAATGTCATCGCGCCGTTTGCCTGGACGCGCATGATCGCCTCCATTCCGGTCAAGGACGAGGCCGGTCGTGAGCGCGTCGAGCGAATGAAAAACGGCATGCGTGCCGACCAGGTCGCCCAGTTTGCCGTCGCGCTCTGCGCCGACAAGGCGAAGGATGTTTCCGGCCAGATCTTCTCGGTCCGTGGCAATGAGATCGTGCTGTTCAACCAGCCGCGCCCGGTCAAATCGGTCGCCCGGCTTGAAGGCTGGACGCCGGAAACCATTGTCGATCAGGCCCTGCCCTCCATGCAGGGCAGCTTCACGGATCTCGGGCCGACGACCACCGTCTTCCCCTACGAGCCGATCTAGCGGCCCGTCGATTAATGCCGATCCCGCATAAGTGATGTCCGCCGGGAATACTGGCGGACATATAGGCATGCTCCAAGATATCGCAGCACCCGATGTATCAGATGTCAGGAGGCTCGCGATGATCGATATCAGACGGTTTGAAGACCTCGGCACCTTCCAGAATGACTGGCTGGACGCCCACTATCACTTCTCCTTTTCGCGCTATCATGACCCGGCGCGGATGGGCCATGGCAGGCTGCGCGTCTGGAACGACGACACGATCCGCGCGCAGACCGGCTTCCCACCGCATGGCCACCGCGACATGGAAATCATCACCTATGTCCGCACCGGTGCGATCACGCACAAGGATTCGCTTGGCAACAAGGGCCGCACCGAGGCTGGCGATGTGCAGGTGATGAGCGCCGGAAACGGCGTCCAGCATTCGGAATGGAACGCCGAAGACGAGGAGACCACCCTCTTCCAGATCTGGATCGAACCGGCAGAAACCGGCGGCGCACCAGGCTGGGGCGCGCGCAAATTCCCGAAGACCGACCGGTCCGGCCAGTGGGCCATCCTGGCGAGCGGAAACGACGCCGACGATGCCCTGCCGATCCGTCAGGATGCGAAGGTGCTGGGCGCAACGCTGAAAACCGGTGAGACGCTCAGCTATGAGGTGCCCGCCGGGCGCCATGGCTACTTCGTCCTGGCGGCAGGGACGGTCGAGGTGAATGGCGAGCCCCTGAAGGCGCGCGACGGGGCGGCCGTCACGGGCGCGGAAACGCTTGTCTTCAAGGGGCTCGAAGACGCCGAGATCGTCTTCGTCGATACGGTGTAACCGGCTTCACGGCCGGTTAAGACGGGTCATGCGAGGTCTGCTCGCATGACCCGATACCGTTCTGCACTCCTTCTCCTTGCCACCCCTTTGCTGCTTAGCGGATGTATCGTTGGCGGCGCTGTGCGCGTGGCCGGCGATGTGGCGGAAGGCGCCGTGAATGTCACCGGTGCGGCCGTCGATGCCGCCATTCCGGACGGCGACAAGGACGAGAAACGCAAGAAGCAGGACGGCTGAACCGGCGCGGTCCGGCAACGCTTTGTGAAACCGCCCTTACAGGTATCCGTTTGCGATGGTATGCTTACCGGAACCAGGAGGTTCTCATGAAAGTGTTCATCATTGCCCTTCTCGCCGCCATGGCCCTTCCCTTCGCCAGCGCGGCCGAGATCGACGTGACCTATTCGCCGGAGTTCTCGAAAAAACTCCAGGAAGATTACGGCATGCGTGAGGGTGACCGGCTGTCCGAGGATATTCGCGAAGACCTCGAGCGGGAATTCGGCAAAGCCAAGATCGACCCGGCCCGCGTCAGCGTCACGATCATCGACGCAAAACCCAACCGCCCGACCATGCAACAGCTCAAGGACCGGCCCGGTCTGGACATGCTGCGCTCGAAGTCGATCGGCGGCATGGACCTTGAAGGCACGGCCTATGACGCCAATGGCAACGTCCTCGCAGAGCTGAGCTATGACTGGTTCGAGACCAATATCAATCAGGTCGTGGCGTCCAGCGTCTGGGGTGACGCCGACCGGGCATCCCGCCGGTTTGCGAAGAAGTTTGCAGACAAGCTCAGCGAGTCGGCAAAGGTCTCCACAGGCCCCGGCGGCTAATCCGTCCCGCCGATTTCGAGAGTACAATTCTCATTGAGAGAGGGCCGCGACAGGCTGACCCGGGTGAGGCCCGGCAGCCTGGTCTTCAGTTCGCCAGCGACCCAGAGGCAGATGCGCTCGAGCGTCGGCACAGACAGGCCCTCAATATCGTTGAGCAGCCGGTGATCGAGCCGCGCCGCCACGCCGTTCAGCTCCTGCGTCAGGAGGCTGAAATCCTCAACCCATTCCTCGCCGGGCTTCACGCGCCCGCGCACGGACGCTTCCAGCCTGAAACTGTGGCCGTGGAGGTTGCGGTAAGGGTGCCCTTCGGGTTTTCCGCCCATGAAGTGGGCCGCCTCGAAGGTCACCGCCTTCGAGATCTCGAACACTTCACCAGACGGGCTCAGGGCAGCCCGATCAGCTTGTGGGTCTGTAAGCTCAGTCGCCATTTCGGATGCTTCATGCAATAGGCCGCGGCTGCGGCAATATTTTCCGTTTGTCTGCTATCATCTTTGGGCTGCAGGAAAAAGTGCCTGAACTGCAGGCTCTCAAAGCGCTCGGGCTGCGCGCCCGCCTCGGTCTGGGGGTAAACCAGCTTCAATTCGTCGCCCTGGGTCTGGATAATCTCTGCGTCGGCCTTGGGCGAAACACAGATCCAGTCGAGCCCCTCAGGTGCCGCCAGCGTGCCATTTGTCTCCACCCCGACCTCAAACCCCTTCGCCTTGAGCGCGCCGATCAGCGCCGCATCGAGCTGCATCAGCGGCTCCCCACCGGTGCAGACGACATAGGCCGCCTCGCCCGTCGTGCGCCCATCCGCCTGCCAGAGTGCGGCGACATGACCGGCGAGCGCCTCGGCGCCGCGAAACTTGCCGCCATTCTCGCCATCGGTGCCGACAAAATCCGTGTCGCAGAACTGGCAGACAGACTTTTCCCGGTCGCGTTCCAGCCCGCTCCAGAGATTGCAGCCGGCAAAGCGCAGAAAGACCGCCGCACGACCGGTCTGCGCGCCCTCCCCCTGGAGGGTCACATAGGCTTCCTTCACGGAGTAAGTCTTCACGGGGTCAGGCCCTTGCGCCACTTCCTGTAACCGGCCGCCCGCAGTTCGCAGGCCGGGCAGCTTCCGCAGCCATAGCCCCAGTCATGCCGGTGCAGGCGTTCGCCCAGATAGCAGGTGTGGGTGTCCTTGACGATGATATCGATCAGCGCCTGCCCGCCAAGATCCTCGGCAAGCTGCCAGGTTTCGGCCTTGTCCAGCCACATCAGGGGTGTCTCGATCGAGATGGCCTTGTCCATGCCGAGCGCGAGCGCCTTCTGCTGGGCGTCGATGGTTTCGCGCCGACAGTCGGGATAGCCGGAATAATCCGTCTCGCACATGCCCCCCACCAGCAGGCTGATGCCGCGCCGCCAGGCCAGCGCACCAGCCACTGTCAGGAAGATGAGATTGCGCCCGGGCACAAAAGTGTTCGGCAGGCCGTCTTCACCCTCTTCGATCTCGGCCTCACGGGTCAGCGCGGTCTCGCTGATTTCCCCCAGCAGGCCAAGGTCGATCATATGGTCTTGCCCCAGCCGGTCGGCCCATTGCGGGAAATCCGACCGGATCGCCTTCAGCACATTGTCCCGACAGGAAAGCTCCACCTTATGGCGCTGGCCATAATCAAAGCCGATCGTTTCAACATGCCGGAAGCGCTTGAGCGCCGAGGCGAGACACGTCGTGGAATCCTGTCCTCCGGAGAACAGGACAAGCGCAGAGGAGAGCTTTGTCATGGCCGCGCCAGTACCAGAGCCTTGTGTTCCAACCAAGCAAAACCTTCCGTTACGGCAAGATACCGTCACCGGAAAATCACGCCTCCCAAGCATATTACTCAAAAGTCACGAAGTAGTTGACAAAGTGTCACGCCTGCCGCTGTCATGACGATTGAGGTACTTCCGGAAACACGGAAGACCTCGCGAGGAAACGCAAAGATCGAGCACTAATAATAAACAATGCTCGACTGGGAGGAGAGACACATGATTCCGAAGACACCCGAGAAGTATCTGATGCTCGCGGGGGCATCGGCGCTCGCCTTGAGCTGGGCTGGCCCGTCGGCCACGGCGCAGACACAGGACGACGCACAACGCAAGCTTGGCACGGTTCTCGTGACCACGCAGAAGACCGAAGAGTCGATCCAGGACGTTCCGATTGCGGTTTCGGCCTTCGACGAAGAAGCGCTCGAAAAACTGCAGCTGACCGGCGGGCCCGATCTCACAAAATCGATCCCGAACGTCTCCTTCACCAAGGGCAACTTCACCAGTTACAACTTCAAGATCCGCGGCATCGGCGCAGACCTGGTCGCCCAGTCGGGCGATGCCGGGGTCGGCGTTCACCAGAACGATGTGCCGCTCACGGCCAACCGCCTTTTCGAAGCCGAGTTCTACGATGTGGAGCGGGTCGAAACGCTGCGGGGGCCGCAAGGCACGCTGTATGGCCGTAACGCCACGGGCGGCGTGATCAATGTCATCACGGCCAAGCCCGTCATGGAAGAGTTTCAGGGCGACCTGAAGCTGACCTACGGTAACTACAACACCTTCAAGGCGAAGGGCATGTTCAACATGCCGATCGGCGACCGGGTCGCCCTGCGCGTGGCCGGCTCGATGATGCAGCGCGACGGCTATGTCGACAACGTCGTCACCGGCAATGACATCGACGACCGCGATCTTTACGGCATCCGCGCCACCCTGGCTTTCGAGCCGACCGACCGCCTGCGCGGCTGGGTAGCCTATGAGCACTTCGAGGAAGAGGATTCCCGCCTGCGCTCCGGCAAGCAATTCTGCTCGAAGGACCCGCTGGAAACCAGTGCCGGCGGCATTCCGATCAGCCCGGCCGATCAGGTCTACACCTCGCTTGGCTGTCAGGATGCCCCGCTCGACCAGTCGAATGACCGGGTTAATTCGGTCGCGACGCTGGGCGGCGGCCTTGGGATTGTCGTCGGCCTGCTGAGCGGCGATGCCTTTACCCAGCCGGCCATCGCGGACCTGCGGACAATCGAGTCGTCCTTCGATCCCGACTACTATGCCGATCAGGACCTGTTCACCTGGAAGGGCGAATTCGACCTGACCGACTCCCTGCTGCTGACCTATCTCGGCAGCTATGGCGAATCGAGCATTCGCTCGATCGAGGACTATAACAAGGTCGGCGCCAATATTCCCTTCAACGAAGCCGGAATTCCGCTCGGCAACCCGAACCTGGCCGGAGTCTATCAGGCCCTCTTCCCCGGCGGAGTCGTCACCGATCCCCAGCTCGGGGCGTCCAACTTCTTCCAGACATTCGATCTGTCAGGGGGCTCGAGCGAACAAACCACGCACGAGGTTCGCTTGCAGTCGGATTTCGAAGGCCGCTTCAACTTCAATGTTGGCGCGATCTCGATCGACTATGAAGCCGTCGACCAGAACAATCCGGATGAAGGCTACTACGTCTTCTCCAATACGCTGACGGCGCTGACCCAGCTCAACAACGCGCTTGGGGGGGCCATTTTTGGCGGCCCGGTGCCGGTCGACACAGACGGCCCTTCCTATGGGCCGCTGATGAACCTCGGCGGTGATGGCGGCAACTATTTCCGCTCACTCTCGCCCTACAAGCTCGAATCCTTTGCCGTCTTCGGCGAAGGCTATTTCGACATCACCGACAACCTTCAGCTGACCGTTGGCCTGCGTTACACCGATGACGACAAGTCTCAGGAAAACACGCCGACCTTCCTGTTCACGCCGAATGATGGCAGCGTCGACCCGCTGGCGCCCCAGCCGGTGCCTGGCGCCGAGCCGGACAATGCCGGGGATGGCACCTATAATGTCAGCTTCCAGGAAACCACGGGCCGGATCGGTCTGGACTGGTCGCCAGACCTCAGCTTCTCCGACGACACGCTGATCTATGCCTTCTACTCGAAGGGCTACAAGGGCGGCGGCATCAACCCGCCCCAGCCGGCCGGCAATACCAATGCCTTCCCGCAATTCTTCGATCCGGAGTTCATCAATTCCTATGAAATCGGCACGAAGAACACGCTGGCAAACGGCGCCCTCCAGCTGAATGCCACCGGCTTCTACTATGACTATGAAGGCTATCAGATCACGCAGATCGTGAATCGGTCTTCGGCCAACTTCAATATCGACGCCAAGCTGCAAGGCCTCGAATTCGAGACCATCTGGAACCCGGCATCGACCTTCGTCATCAACGCCAATCTCGGACTTCTGGATACCGAGATCCAGGACACCTTCGCCATCGACGTCCTGGACCGGACCAACGGCCGGGCGGACATGACGGTTCTGAAGAATGCGTCGAGCTATTCCAACTGTGTGGTCTCGACGCTTGGCTATCAGACGGTTCTCGGGGCCATTGCCTCGGGCGCAGCCGGTGCACCGCCTCCAGGCGCCACGGGCGGGCTCTGTAATGGTGACCTCGCCCGGGGCGTGGCCGAGGCGGTCGCCGGCGACCCGAATGACGACATCGAAGGCACTGGCAACCTGCAGCAGGATATCGCCATCCTGGAAGCCGCCCTCGGTCTTTCGGGCGAAAGCATCACCTATGTCGATTCCAATGGTGAGCTGCAGACCGTCTCCGCCCTGACCCCATTTGACGGCGAGGCCAAGGACCTCGACGGCAACGAGATCCCGGGCGCGCCGGAGATGACGCTCAGCATCGGGGCGGAATACACTTGGGACAGCCTGTTCAACGGCGACTGGGCGATGCGCATTCGCGGGGACTACTACTACCAGGCCGACAGCCTCAGCCGGGTCTGGAACACAGCCCGCGACGATCTCGACGGCTGGAGCAACGTCAATCTGTCCCTCCAGTTCTATAACGACATGAACGGGCTCGAACTCGAGATCTTCGGCAAGAACATCACCGATGAAGAAGTCATCACCGGGGCTTATCTGACCGATGATTCCTCGGGGCTCTATTCCAACGCCTTCCTGAACGAGCCGCGCCTTTATGGCGTCTCGGTGCGCAAGCGCTGGTAGGCAATCCCACGATCCAGAGCGAGAGGGCGGCGCGGCAAGCGCCGCCCTTTTGTTTTCACCGCCCGCGATTTGCGTGAGGCCCAAGGCAAGCTACAGTCATGTCACGATCAATTCCGGGGTGCCCTGCATGAGAACCGTCCTTGTCACGACCACCGCAATCCTCCTGGCTGCCGCCTGTTCGGGCGGCGAGACCGGCCCGGCCTCTCCGGAGCCATCGCCGAGCGCCAGTGAGGCCGCCTCACAGGAGAAGACGGGAGACGATGCCGCGGCCGAGGAGGCGGAAACCGAGGCCGAAAGCCCTGTGCCCGAAACCCTCACCTCCAAGGATGGCTACACGCTGACGCCTGTGACGGGCGGGCTGACCTTTCCGTGGGACATGGTCTTCCTGCCGTCCGGCGACATGCTGGTAAGCGAGCGCGACGGCCATATCCGCATCATCCGCGATGGCGAGCTGGTCGCCGAGCCCATTGCCGGCACGCCGGAACCGCTGGTCGAGGGACAAGGCGGCTATTTCGCCATGGCACTCGATCCCGATTTCGCCGCCAACCGCACGCTCTATCTGGCCTATGCCAAGGGCACGTCGGAAGAAAACACGACCGCCGTCATAAAAGGCACCCTTTCCGAGGACCTGAGCAGCCTGAACGACGTCCAGGAGATCTTCGCCGGCACGCCGCGGGCAACGACTTACCACTATGGCGGGCGCCTGGCTTTTCTGCCGGACGGCACCCTGATCGTCACGCTGGGCGAGGGCTTCCGCTATATGGACGAAGCCCAGAACCCGATGAATTATCACGGCACGATCGTCCGGATTAACCCGGACGGCTCGATCCCCGAGGACAACCCCTATGCCAGCGGCGAAGAGGGCGCGCCCGCGGTCTGGTCATACGGGCATCGTAACGTCCAGGGCCTGGTGTGGGACGAGACCCGCGAAATTCTCTGGGCGCACGAGCACGGGCCGAAGGGCGGCGACGAACTCAACATCATCGAACCGGGCAAGAATTATGGCTGGCCGGAGATCACCTTCGGCGTCAATTATGACGGCACCATCATCAGCGAAAAGACCAAGGCGCCCGGCATGGAACAGCCCGTCGTCAAATGGGTCCCCTCCATTGCACCCTCCGGCATGACCCTGCTCGGCGGGGCGGAATGGGCCGATTGGGACGGCGACCTGATCGTCGCGGCCATGAACGGGCCGAAAGGCCAGAAGCTCGTCCATGTCGATCTCGATGAAGCCGGCGAAGTGCTCGGCACGGAGGACATGCTGGCGGATCTCGAAATCCCCTTCCGGGACGTCGCGAGCGGACCCGACGGCAGGCTTTACGCGGCAACGGCAAATATGGAAGGCGTGATCTACGTCATCAGCGAAACGGATCCCGAATGATCACACTTCATCACCTTCGTATCGGCCGCTCGATCTTCACGGTCTGGCTGCTTGAGGAACTCGGCCTCGACTATGAACTGAAGGTCTATCACCGCAATCCGGAGACCTTCCGCGCACAGGACGACATCAAGGCGGCCACGCCGCTCGGCAAGTCGCCGACGATCGAAGACGACGACATCATGCTGACCGAGTCCGGCGCCATCGCGGCCTACCTCGTCGACCGCTATGACACCGACGGCCGGTTTGCGCCGCCGCGCACCGACTGGAAGGCCTGGGCGGAATATCTGCGCTGGCTGCACTATCCGGAAGGCTCGGCCTTCCTGCCGCTTTTCCTGCGCATGCTACAGGCGCGCGAAGGCGACAATCCGTCACCGGTCTTCAAGGGGTTTGCGGATGGCGAAGTGCCGCTGCATCTGGGCCTTCTGGACAAGCGCCTTGGCGAAATGCCGTATATTCTCGGCGACACCTTCCAGGCGCCCGATATCGGCATCAGCTATATCGCCGACATGGCCGAACGGCTTGGCGAACTCGCCCCCTACACCAATCTCAAGGCCTATCACGACCGCAATCTGGAGCGCGATGCCTGGAAGCGCGCGAAAGAGCGCGCTGTCGAGTAGCGCCTAGCGGCGCGAACGCATGGCGGCGGCCAGCGTGCCTTCGTCCAGATGGTCGAGCTCCCCGCCATGCGGCACGCCCTGGGCCAGCCTCGTGATATGGACATCGCCGCCCAGCTCCTCGAGCTGGTCGCGCACATAGTCGACCGTGATCTGGCCATCCAGCGTGGCCGAGAGCGCGAAGATGATCTCGCGCACCTCGCCGGCCTTCACCCGGTCGACCAGCATGCCGATGGTGAGGTCTTCCGGCTCGATCCCGTCGAGCGGTGACAAGACGCCGCCCAGCACATGATAGCGCCCGCGAAACGCGCTGGCGCGTTCCAGCGCCCAGAGGTCGGGCACATCCTCGACCACGCAAATGACGCTGTCATCGCGCCCATCCGACTGACAGACCGCGCAGGGCTGCAGCGTGTCATAGTTGCCGCAGACATTGCAGCGCTCGATCCGGTTGCCGGCCTCGGCCAGCGCATCGGCGAGCGGCAGGAGCAGCTGGTCCTTGCGCTTGAGCAGGTGCAGGGCCGCCCGCCGGGCCGAGCGCGGGCCCAGACCGGGCAGCTTCGCGATCAGCTCGATCATTTTCAGGATTTCAGGACCGGCGCTTTTCTGGCTCATTGCCGATCTCTAGAACGGCATCTTGAAGCCCGGAAGCATACCGCCCATGCCGGAGGTCGCTTCCTTCATCGCCTTTTCCATTTCCTCATCGAGGCGCTTCTTGGCGTCGGCATGGGCTGCCTTGATCAGGTCTTCGACGATTTCGGCCTCGTCGCCCATCAGCGACGGATCGATATCCACGCCGACCATTTCGCCCTTGCCGCGCAGGCGCACCTTGACCATGCCGGCGCCCGCGACGCCTTCGGCCTCAATCGCCTCGATCTTCTCCTGGGCTTCCTGCATCTTGGCCTGCATCTGCTGGGCCTGCTGCATGATTTTCGACAGATCCTTCATGCCCACGCACTAACCTTTCTTCTGATTCGCCACCCGCAAGGGGACGACATTGTCTTCAGCGACCTGACCTTCAAGAGCCGGCCTGTCTGTAACATCGACGATTTCAACGCCGGGAATGGCTTTCAGCGCCGCCTGCACCTCCGGATCAGCCTTCACCGCGTCGATCCGCTCGGCCTTGTGGCGGTCCTCGCGCTCCTTGACGGTTTCCTCGCCGGTTCTGGCCTTTTGCACATCCCAGATGCGGCCGGTGGAGATTTCCAGGAAATCCGTCAGGCGCCGCAGCAGATCCACTGGCGCGCCGTCTTTCAGGTCACAGCTGATCGTCCCGTCGGCAAAGACGGCCGGGCGGATATAGGCCTTGGCCTCGCCCCAGAGGGTTGGCTGGCGCTCCTTTTCCAGCAAGTCGAGCACATCCTCGAACTTGGAGAGCTGACCGCTCCCGCCGCCGCCAACCGGCGCGACGTTCGGATCGGCCTTGCCGCCCTGGCCTTTCGGCGCCGCGCCGCCACCGCCGCCTTCGGCGATCAGGCGCGCGGCATCTTCCGGCGAGGGCAGACTAGCGGCCGAGACCAGCCGCAGGATGACCATTCGCAGCGCGACATCGCCTTCCGGGGCGCTCTGGGTGTCGCGATAGCCAGAGAGCAGGATCTGCCAGTTGCGCTGAGCCTGGGCCGGCGAAACGCTCTCGGCGATCTGCTTTGTCCGGCTCGTCCAGTCGGCCGGGCCGGGCAGCGTGTAATTGTCGCCCATGGCCTGGACGGTCGCAACGTCGGCGGCGATCTCGAGCAGGTCCTTCATCAGAACCAGCGGATCGGCACCAGCATGGATCTGGTCGGTGATCTCGTTCACCGCCTCTTTCGCCTTGCCGGTGACGGCATATTCGAACGCGTCCAGCAGCCGCAGCCGGTCACCCAGGCCCAGCATGTCGCGGACGGCCTCACCGGTAATCTCGCCGCCATCGAGTCCCTGCACGATCGCCTGGTCGAGGATGGAGAGCCCGTCGCGCACCGAGCCTTCCGCGGCGCGGGCGATCAGCGTGATGCCTTCTTCGGAAATCTTGGCGCCTTCGCGCGCGGCGATCTTGCCGAGATGCGCGGCGAGGTCGGCGGTTTCCAGCCGCTTCAGATCAAAGCGCTGGCAGCGCGACAGCACCGTGACCGGCACCTTGCGGATTTCGGTCGTCGCGAAGATGAACTTCACATGCGGCGGCGGCTCTTCCAGCGTCTTGAGCAGCGCATTGAACGACGCCGTCGAGAGCATGTGGACTTCGTCGATGATGTAGACCTTGAAGCGCGCCGAGACCGGGGCATAGCGCACGCCGTCGAGCAGTTCGCGCATGTCGGCCACGCCGGTGCGCGAGGCGGCATCGAGCTCCAGCACATCCGGGTGCCGGCTCTCCATGATCGCCTTGCAGTGCTCGCCCGGCGGCTCGAGCTTCAGGCTCGGGCCCTCATGGTCCTCACTCTCATAGTTGAACGCCCGCGCCAGCAGCCGGGCCGTCGTCGTCTTGCCGACGCCGCGAACGCCGGTCAGCATGAAAGCATGCGCGATCCGGTCCAGCTCGAACGCGTTGCGCAGGGTCCGGACCATGGCCTCCTGGCCGATCAGGTCGGCGAAGACGCGCGGGCGGTATTTCCGCGCCAACACCTGGTAAGGCGCGTTCTGCTCGGCCGAGCCCATCTCGTCTTCTCCGAACATGGAGAAGGTCGCGTCGTCGCGTTCGGCCTCAGCCTCGGGCCCGGTTTCCGTTTCGTCAGTCATTACCGGTTTACTAATGGCAGGGACTCGGGGTCTTCCGCAATGGCGGGCTCGCTGTTTTACAGCCTTTGCCTGTGAGCGCTTTGCCCTAGCTCAAGCGCCTGCCATGACCAGAGCGCTTCTCATCTTCCCCCACCAGCTTTTCGGCCACCACCCCGGTCTCGACAAGCGCCCGGACCGGATCTGCCTGATCGAGGACACGCTGTTCTTCGGCGACCGGCAATATCCGATGGCGTTTCACAAGCAGAAGCTGTGGCTGCACCGGGCGTCCATGGCGCGCTATGCCAAGCGCCTGGAGGGGCTGAAGCCCGCCTTCGAGTATATCCGATACCAGACCGGTGAGCCGCTCTTGAAGCCCACGATTGCGCGGCTGGCCAAGGCCGGCTTCACCGAGATCCTCGCCTGCGACCCGGTGGACTTCATCCTGGAAAAGCGCCTCAGGGCCTATTGTGAGACCCATGGCCTCGAGCTCACCCTGATGAACACGCCGATGTTCCTGAACACGCCGGGTGAGAACCGGGCCTGGCGGGAGGATCACACCTCCTGGTTCCAGGCCGAGTTCTACAAGCGTCAGCGCCGGACCCTCGATGTCCTGATGGAAGGCGATCGCCCAAAAGGCGGGCAATGGAGTTTCGACGCCGACAACCGCAGGAAGGTGCCGAAAAAGCTGCAGGCGAGCGTGCCGCAGCTAAGCCCCATCGAGCCCGACGCGATCGAGGAAGCCGCCCGCGCCTCAGTGGAGCGGGACTTTCCCGGCAATCCGGGCTCTCTCGACCAGCTCTGGTGGCCGACCTCGCACGAGGCCGCCGAAAGCTGGCTCGGCCAGTTCCTGCATGAGCGCTTCGCGCAGTTCGGCCCCTATGAGGACGCGCTGCTGGAAGGCGAGAGCCTGCTCTGGCATGCCGCGATTACGCCGATGCTCAACATTGGCCTTCTCACGCCGAGACTCGTCCTCGATGCCGCGCTTGCCTTCATCGACGCCCATGACATCCCGATGAACTCGGCCGAGGGCTTCATCCGCCAGGTGATCGGCTGGCGGGAATTCATGCGCGCGACCTATGAGGATCTCGGCGTCTCCATGCGCAATGGCAATGCCTGGGGCCATACCCGCCCCCTGCCCGAGAGTTTCTGGACGGGCGAGACCGGCATCGCGCCGGTCGACGATGTCATCAAAAGGATCCTGAAAACAGGTTATTGCCACCATATCGAGCGGCTGATGGTGCTCGGCGGGTTCATGTTCCTCTGCGAGGTCCACCCCGGCGACACCTATTTCTGGTTCATGGAGATGTTCGCCGACTCCTATGACTGGGTCATGGTGCCGAACGCCTATGCGATGAGCCAGAATGCAGACGGAGGCCAGATCACAACCAAGCCCTATTTCTCGGGCTCGGCCTATATCCGCAAGATGGGCAATTACGCGTCCGGGGACTGGTGCGACATCTGGGATGGCCTGTACTGGCGCTGGATCTGGCAGCACCGCGAGAGCCTGCGCGGCAACCCGCGCTGGGCGATGATGGTGTCGATGGCCGAGAAGATGGAGGCCGGCAAACGCGACAAACACCTCGAAGCGGCGGCGAATTTTTTGCGGGGGTTGCGGTAGACCGGCCCCACCCCGACCCTCCCCGCGAGCGGGGAGGGGGCGCAGCCGGCCCGGCTTGAGCGACATCCTCCAAACCTGGTGCAACGCCATCCCCTCCCCTCTGGGGAGGGTCAGGGTGGGGCCAGCACCAGCGGCCGCAGAATCCCGGGGATCCGCGGCAGCGACAGTCACGTTCAGGTTTTTGAGCTCAGGGCGGATCGAGCGCGCGTGGGCGAAGCGGTGCAGTGACGGTACACCTGGAGGGTGCAGTAAACGGCCCGCACGGTGCACCGAGGGTACACCGGAGAAACGCCACGCCGGCGAGCGCGGCGAGGCGCCCGGAGATGACCTGCGGGTCAAGCGCGCGCCACGGGGCACGCGGGGCGTGGTCGCTCCATTGCGGCTCACTCGGCGGGGCGGCGGGAATGTAGCCGGCCATCACGATGCGGCCGGTGCCGGTCACCTGAAAGGTCACCATCGCGCCCGGCTCGACCGGATTGGTCGCCCACCAGCGCCCCAGCTGGACCAGCTCCCAGAAGAAGACCGGCCAGTAATAGAGCGGCAGCTCCCAGAGAATTTGCAGGATCCATTCACGCGTCACCATGCCCGCAAGGATAGATCAGCGTGAGAAGGGTGGGATGGAATTAATTCAAGCCACCTTCTGGCAGACGAAGGAAGTGCGCGTCAGCGGATCACGCAAAGGACATCACAATCAACTATTGAGGGATTTGGCACAGTAATTGCTACCTCATAGTTGAGGTAATTTGGAGGATATCCAAATGGTCAATGTAGATGTCTGGGACAAGCGCTATCTGGAGATGGCTCGATTAGTTGCAGGTTGGTCCAAGGACCCTAACGCCCAAGTCGGGGCAGTTATCGTGCGGGATAACCGGGTTGTAGCAACTGGCTTCAATGGGTTTCCTACTCATGTGCAAGACGATGGCAGGTTACAAGACAAAGCTACGAAGTAAATAATGGTCGTCCATGCTGAAGAAAACGCCATGATAGTTGCTGGGGACCGGACACGCGGCGCTACACTTTACGTGCATGGGAAACCTGTGTGTGCGCGTTGCGCAGCATCAGTGATACAAAGCGGTATCAAGCGCGTTGTTGCTCCGCGACCTGTTCATGCGAACAACTCTGACGAAAAACCGAAAAAAGGTGACACGTCCGGTAGCGTCGACTGGAATTTCATGGGCACTAAAGCGAGCGAAATGTTCGCAGAAGCCGGAATTCAGGTGCATCATAAAGACTTGTCGATTAAGGATTCTCTCAAATCCAAAACACCCGATGAATCGGGCGCCGAAGTAGCCAACGACGCTGGCGACAAACAGGATCGCTCAGCTCGGTCAAACTAATGTCAGGTGGCAAAGAAGGACAGAGGTAGCTCTAAAACTGTTCCGACTACCCATTGAAGTTGGTGCATGGCTCTTCCAAACACTCTTCGCCGGACCGGCGCTCGGGCTGCTACCTCCCGATTTATGAACCAAACGGGGCCATCCGCCGGTGAGGGGACGTGCTCCCGCACGTGTAAGCCTCTTCCTCGTTCGTCCAGTTACCGCGTCGCCCGAGCCGTCAGCAATGGCCTGCCTAGCAGCCGATGCGGTTTTGAAGTTTAAGCATGTTACTGCTCCCTGTTACGGGAACAAAAAAGGTACACAGATTCGCATTGAATGCAAGTTCTGTGGTAGTTTGCTCCAGATCCCGGCCTTCGCCGGGATGATCGGCCTTTACTTTGGTGCCTCATACTCCGGCAGCTCGAAATTATCCTTCACCGCGCCGCCCAGTGCCCAGTCGGCCACGAAGGGCAGGCCCATCAGGTTGACCACCAGGTTGCGAAACCAGACGCCGAAGGCGGTCTTGGGCGCAAAGGAAGATGCGGTGCTGCGCGCGGCCTTCTGCTTGCTCTTGAGGAAGGGTTTCAGCCGGTGCTCATAGGCCGTCAGCGCGGCGGGCACGTCGTTTCCGGCGCGCTGTAGTTCCCCGGCGAGCACATAGGCTTCCGTCATGGCAAGGCCGGTGCCCTCGCCCGCCAGCAGCGAGACGCAGGCCGCCGCGTCCCCAATCAGGCCGACCCGGCCCTTCGACCAGGACGGCATCTCGATCTGGCTGACGACGTCGAAATAGATCTCGTCGGCATCATCCATCGCCTCCATGATGGCGCGCGCCTCCCAGCCGGCCTGGCGGAAGCCGCCGCGCAGCGTGTCGCGCACCTCGGCCTCGTTTTCAGGCCGGGCGCCGAAGGCATAGCCAGCGCGGTAGACCAGCATGAACAGCGTCTCGTCATTCGCCATGGAGAAGCGCGACATGGAGATGCCGGGCTCGTTATGGCTGACATAGACGCCCTCTTCCCTCGGACGGTAGCCCTTCACCTTGAAGGCGGCAACGCGGAAGCCGAGATCGCGCTCGAATTGTTTTTCCGGGCCGAAGACAAGCTCGCGGGTCTTCGAGTGCAGGCCGTCGGCGCCGATCAGCATGTCGGCCTCGAGCGTGCGGCCGGATGTCAGCGTGCAGAAGACTTTCGCCTCGTCCTGCTCGACGCTGGCGAGGCTGTCGCCGAAACGGGTGCGGATGCGGTCTTCCACCGACTTGTAGATGAGAGCGGCGAGATTGCCGCGCGGCAGGCTGGTGAAGTGCCCGTCCAGCTGTTTGGCAAAGACGCTGACCGGCAGCGAGGCGCTCGGCTTGCCCTGCTTGTCGACGAAGCGCACGCGGTCGACGGTGTAGCCGGCCTCCAGGATGGCCGGTTCGAGGCCCATGCGGCGGGCGACTTCATAGCCCACACCCCAGAAGTCGATGATATAGCCGCCGGTGCGAAAGTCAGGGGCCTGCTCGATCAGGGTGACGTCGTGGCCCGCGCGGTCCAGCCACCAGGCGAGCGTCGGTCCGGCAACCCCTGCTCCACTGATGGCGATGTGCATGATGGCCCCGTTTTTCGTTTCGCTGGCCCATGTGATGCGCGTCTCACGGCGCGAATGCAACCGGGGGCGGACGGATTTTCCGACTGTGTGGCTTTTCGGGGGAGATAGCGGAGACTGGACAGTGACCCGAAGTGAAACTCGTTAGGGCTGCTTCGTTCCCGACCTGACCCGGTTGGCGAGGACTTCGTCCACCGCCAGCCTCCTGACCCCCATATCGCGTCTTGAAAGCGGGGTGACAAGGGGCCGATTGCTGCTAGGTGTCGGGGCATGGTTAGCCAGAACAACAATTCCGACTTCATTCCGCTTGGCAGCCGCCCGATCGACCGGGCCGGCCATCACCGCTCCGATCCGGCCTGGCTGGACACTGCCTTTGCGCGCGACGATGTGCTGGTGCTGCTGGTGCACAAGGGCCTGCCGCTGCTCGCCCCCGATGGCGGGCTGGTCTGGCTCGGGCCCGAAGCTGCCAAGGTCGCGCCGGACGCCCGGCGGCTCTTCCTCGGCCTCGACAAGCAGGGCACGCCGGTCTTCGCGCTGGGCCTGCCCGACGGCTTCGAGCTTGAAAGCTCGCTGATCGCGGGCACGGGCGAGTTTACCGATTTCCGCATGGCGGTGACGCGGCTGGCGGAGCTGGAAGCCAATCTCGCCTCGACCGCGCGCTCCATCTTCGAGTGGCATGTCTCGCACCGCTTCTGCGCGCGCTGCGGGGCCGAAAGCGAGGTGACGGAAGCCGGCTGGAAACGCATCTGCCCGGAGTGCCGTGCCGAACATTTCCCGCGCACCGACCCGGTCGCCATCATGCTGGCGACGCGCGGCGACAAATGCCTGCTCGGGCGCCAGAAGGCGTGGCCCGCGGGCATGTGGAGCTGCCTGGCCGGCTTTATCGAGCCGGGTGAGACACTGGAACAGGGCGCGGCCCGCGAGCTGCACGAGGAGGCGGGCCTCATCTGCCATCCGGCGAATGCGGAATACCTCTTCTGCCAGCCCTGGCCGTTCCCCTCCTCGCTGATGATCGGCATGCTGCTTCCGGCCGAGAACGAGGACATCACCGTCGACCCGCACGAGCTGGAAGCCGCGCAATGGGTGAGCCGGACTGAAGCGCGCGAGATCCTCGCGGGCGAGCATGCGGAGATCTTCGCGCCGCCGCCCTTCGCGGTCGCCCACCACATCCTGAAGGAATGGGCCGAGCGCGAGGACTAGCGTGTCCGTCGTTTTCAAGGAGCAGATACGAACAGACCCTGCACCGAGGGGGAGTGCAGGGTCCTTAAAAGCCGGTCGCAACAGGGCTGGGTGAGGGGAGGAGGGAAGATTTGCCCTGTTATTTCAACACCGCCGGCCAGTTCGTATTCGCCTTATCAATGTATGAGGCCTGATCTTGTTCCCAGCGGTCCTGAATTTTTTTGTTATAGTTCAGGTACAGCTTTCCATCGACGATCTTCCAGTGGTCCGGGTCGCCCTTCGCGGTCTTGCCTTCGGCCACGGCCCAGGCGCAGTATCCGCCATATTGCGGCGCATACTTTTCCGGGTTTGCCTTGAATTCAGAGAGATTTTCCGCACTGGCAAAGCGGAACTCCGCGCCCTGATATTCGGTGGAAAATTCCTTTTTGCCTTCGACCGGTCGGCTTTCGGTAAAATAGGCGACAGGGTCGTAGCCGCCGACAGCGGTCTTGGAAAAAAGCCCGGTATAGACCGGCGCCTTGTCGGCATGGGCCGGCGCGGCGGAAAATCCGAGCACACCAATGGCGAGTGTTATGAGAAACGTCCGGATCATAGTCTGGCTCCTTGGAGATCAGGGGGTTGAAGCGCGGGACTGGGGACCGAAGGCTGTGGCAGGATAGCCGTCTTCAGCCCCTGCCCGATCGCGGCAAGCTCTCGCCGGCGGATCGCGATCAGGGCGAGCGCGCCGGCCCAGACGACGCAGGCCATCATGAAGAGCCCGCCGCCATCGGCATTCGGATCGATACCGAGTGGCGTCCAGAGATGGAAGTTCACCGCCCCGCTCATCACCGCGAAGGCGATGAGCGCGCCGAGCGCCTGGAAGCGCCTCAGCGCCGGATGGATCCCGATCAGCAGGCAGGTGGCGGCGGCGAGTTCGGCGGTGCCGATGACATACTGGCTGAACAGCCCCGTCTGGGCAAACAGGCCCGGCGCGCCAAGGCTCGCCGCCCAGGCATCGAGCTTGCCGAAGATGACCTGCGTCTCGGGCGCATTGGTGAACTTGAAGCGCAGGCTGTCGAGAAAGACGAGCGATGCGACGACGGCGATAATATGCGGCGACAGGGCCTTCAGACGGGACATGGATTTCCTCCCTCGGTCTCCCTTTCCCGTCATTTAGCGAGCCGCTTCGTCACGCACGATGCACGCCTTCGTGAGATGGCTCACTTTCAGGTGAACAAGAAAGCTCGAATGAACGCTCGAAACCGGGGACTTTCCGCCCTATATCGGGGGCTGGTTCAGAATTTCGGGAGGCCAGGATGGACAGGCTCGATGCCATGCGGCTCTTTGTGCGGGTCGCCGATACCGGCAGCTTTTCCAGGGCGGCGGCCGATCTCGAAATCGGCCAGCCGACCGTGTCGCGCCGGATCCAGGATCTCGAGGCCCAGCTTGGCGCCGACCTTTTCCAGCGCACCACACGCGCACTGAGCCTGACCGAAGCCGGCGAACGCTTCTATACGCGCGCCCGGGCCATCCTGTCGGACTTTGAGGAGGCCGAGGCGGAAGTGCGCGGCCTCGACAACGAGCCCTATGGCCAGCTCAGGATTACCGTGCCGCACTCGCTCTCACGCGTGGTCATCGCCCCGGCGCTCGCCAGTTTCATGCGGCAATATCCGGATCTCTCGCTGGATGTGATTTCCGACGACACCTATACCGACATCGTCCAGGAGGGCATCGACGTGGCCTTCCGGCTGGGCGAGCTTGCCGATTCCAGCCTGATGGCGAAACGCATCGCGCTGTCGCCTCGCCGGCTGTGGGCCTCGCCGGTCTATGCCGCCCAGGTGGCCGACGCGGAAACGCCGGGCGATCTGCCCACCAAGGACGCCCTGCACCTGCGCCACAAATCCGGCCTGCAGGACTGGGCCCTGACCCATACGATCAGCGGGGTGCGCGCCGAACTGCGCGCGGACGGACGGTTCCGCGCCTCCTCCGGCGACATGCTGATCCAGGCCGCACAGGACGGGCTCGGCTACATCCTCGCGCCCGACTGGCTTGTTTGCGAGAAGGTCCGCGCCGGCCAGCTGGTCGAAATCTTCCCGGATTGGGAAGCCGATGCCCTGCCCCTGCACGCGGTCTGGTCCGGCGGCAAGCTCAAGGGCAAGGCGCGCCTCCTGGTCGATCATATCGCGCAGGCGATGAAGGCCGGCGAGATCCGTGAGAAGGCGGCGGTGTAGGTAGGGTAGACCCATATTCAGAGGGTTCGACATGCGCACGTTCATCCTGTCTGCTCTTCTCTTTGGAACGCCCGGTCTGGCGACGGCCCAATTTCACGCAGAGGTCAATAAAGCCTTCGACCGCAGCAAGTCGGCCATCACCGAGACCGTCCTGATGGGACGCGAGGACAAATCCCTTTGTGAGCACGATGGAGCAAAGGTCCGCTATTCGGGGCGCACAGATCTCGGGCTTTACACATGTCTCTACAAAGCCGCCCAAGCCGGGGCGAACCACCTCACGATCACATCGTTCGGCGGGCCAGTCGTGAATGCCGTTCCCGCTGCCGATATCATCGCGAAACATGGCATGAGCGTCTCGGTTCTCGGTATCTGCGCCTCATCCTGTGGCAATTACATCGCGCCCGCCGCCAGCGAACTGAATGTTCTGCCTTATTCCCTCTGGTCTGTTCACGGAGCGCCCGGCCCGGTCGATGAGGAAGCCCTGCGGGACGCGATGGCCGCTTCCGGCGCCAATGACGAACAGATCGAACGTTCCCTTTCCTCGAATCTGCGGCAAGGCCATTACGAGTTCGAGCTACACGAGGCCTTCAAGGCCCGTCACGGCATCCGGGACGGGCTTTATGACGCGCAGCACCTCAAGGCAGCCGAGGAAGCGCTGGGTGAAACTCCACAGCTTTACCTCTCACGCGCCACGGCGGCAGCCTGTGCACCAGATCTCAAGATCGGGGACTATTGGGAAGTCAGCGGGCAGTACGACGAGGAATACCTCCAGAGACTTTTTCCCTCCAAGACAATCGGCGAGTATGGGGTGCTTGCCGACCACCGCATATGCCACGGGACAGACAAGGAAGGCTGACCCCCACAAAAAAACGGCTCCGGGGCTGTCGCCACGGAGCCGCTCTTCTGTCTGGCTTTGAAGTAGAAACCTATTCTTCGGTTTCCATCTCCATTTCGGTCTCGGCCGGTGCGGCATCGCCGTCCTCGGCCTTCACCTCATCGATCCAGGCATTGACGCGGCGCTCGAGGATTTCGAGCGGCAGGGCGCCGCCGCCGAGCACGGTGTCATGGAAGGCCTTGATGTCGAACTTGTCGCCAAGCTCTTCCTTCGCATGCGCGCGCAGTTCGAGGATCTTCAGCATGCCGATCTTGTAGCTGGTCGCCTGCCCCGGCATCACGATATAGCGCTGCACTTCGGAGCGGGCCTGGCCATCGGTGACGGCGGCATTCTCGGTGAAGTATTCGAAGGCTTCCTCCTCGGTCCAGCCCTTGGAGTGCAGGCCGGTATCCACGACGAGCCGGATGGCGCGCCAGATTTCCGAACCATAGCGGCCGAATTCCGACAGCGGCGTCTCATAGGTGTTCGGCATCTCGCTGGCAAGCTTCTCGGCATAGAGCGCCCAGCCCTCGGTATAGGCGGTGAAGCCGGCCTGGGTGCGGAACATCGGAATGTCTTCCAGCTCCTGGGCAATCGAGATCTGCATGTGGTGGCCCGGAATGCCCTCGTGATAGGCGATCACTTCCAGCTCGCTCTTCGGCATGGAGGTCATGTCGGAGAGGTGGGCGTAATAAGTGCCAGGCCGTGAGCCGTCCGGCGTGCCCGGATAATAGTGCTGGGCCGCCCCGTCCTGTTCGCGGAAGGGCTCGACGCGCTTCACGACAAGATCGGCCTTGGGAAGGATGCCGAAATAGTCCGGTAGCTGCTGGCGGATATTGTCGATGGCGCCGGTGGCCTGGTCGATATAGGCCTGTGCGCCTTCGTCATTGTCCTCGAAATAGAGGTCGCGGTCGTCTTTGTTCTCGCGCAGGTGGACGAAGAATTCCTGCAGTGTGCCGTCGAAGCCGTACTCGTCCTTGACCTTCTCCATCTCCTTGTGGAGGCGGGCGACCTCGTCGAGGCCGATCTGGTGGATCTCGTCGGCGGTGAGGTCGGTCGTGGTCTGCTGGCGCAGGCGGAAATTGTAATAGGCCTCGCCATCGGGCTGCGTCGAGCCGACGCCCGTCGGGTTTGACGGCGCATCCGGCAGGGACTCCTCGGCCCAGCCGATAAGCCGCTCATAGGCCGGCTGGAAACTTTCGGTGAGCGCTGTGCGAGCCTCTTCTTCCAGTGCGGCGGCCTCGTCCTCGTCGATCTCGCCGGCCTCGGTCAGCTTGTCGAGTTCCATCTCGACATCGGCCCAGAGGTCGGAGGCTTCGCCGTCGGTAAAGGGCGCGCCGGTGATCACCTTCTCGGACTGGTCGATCACGCCTTCGAGCGCGAAGTCCGGCGTGTTGACGCCCCGGCTGTGGGCCTCTTTCGCGATCTCAAGCAACTGGTCGATGGCGCGAGCGCTTTCCTCGATGCGCGAGACATAGGCTTCCATGTCCTCGGCATTGTCGACCTGGTGGAACTGGATGAGCAGCGTCGGCAGGAAGGACTGCGCGCCGTTCATCTGGTCGAAGGTGAAGCCGTTATAGAAGTACTGCATGCCCTCTTCGGAGAGCTCTGTCTGGTACTTCCAGATGTCCCAGGAATTCTTGCCCTCGGGCGTCAGCTGGTCATAGTCGAAATTGGCTTCCATCTCCTCGACCGTGCCGAGGCGCCAGTCGAGCTGCTCCTGGGCGGCCTCATAGGACATGTCGTCGATCTGGCCGTGCAGGTCCTTCCGGCCAAGGAAGGTCATCTGGATCGGACTGAACTGAAGCTGTTCCTCATACTTCTCGTCGAACCACGCATTCAGTTCCGCCGTCTCCGCCTCGGCAGCTTCAGCATCGGCGGCGTCACCGGCCTCGGTGCCTTCAGCGGCGGGCGGCGTCGGCGCGGAGGCCTCGCCTGTATCGGGAGCGCCGGTCTGCTGGCCGCAGGCAGCAAGGACGAGCGCGAGTGCTGTCAGAGTGACGCGCATGGGAGAACCTCCTGAACATATCGATAATCGCTAAAGAGCAGGATTTTCGACGGTATGCAAGGTCACGAGGCAGGTTCACCCGGCAAGACGGCCCCTATCAGGCATAACGTGTCCGCAGCATCGCCCACATGGCGCGAAGCCCACAGGCCGCGCCCCCTTCCGGGCGGCCATATTTGGCCTGGCGCCAGCCCCAGACATCGAGATGTACCCAGCGCTGGGCGTCGACGAATTGCTGCAGATAGATCGCCGCGGTGATCGATCCGGCAAACCGGCCCCCGGCATTCTGGATGTCGGCAATGTCGGACTTCAGCATAGCCTTGTAGGGCTCCCAGAGCGGCATGCGCCAGACCGGGTCGCCTGAAACGGTCGAACCGGCCCAGATGGCGTCGGCGAGGTCGCCGTCATCGGTATAGTAAGGCGCGAGATCCGGCCCCAGCGCGACACGGGCCGCACCCGTCAGCGTGGCGAAATCGATCAGCAGGTCCGGCGTGCCCTCGCAGGCGCGGGTCAGCGCATCGCAAAGGATCAGCCGGCCCTCCGCATCGGTGTTGTCGATCTCGACCGTCAGGCCCTTGCGCGTCGACAGAACATCGCCCGGCCGGAAGGCGTGTGTGCCGATCGCATTTTCGACCGCCGGCACGTAGAGCTTCAGCCGGACCGGCAGTTTCGAACTCATCACCAGCTTGGCCAGCGCGATGACATGGGCAGACCCGCCCATATCCTTCTTCATCAGCCGCATGCCATTGCCCGGCTTGAGGTTCAGCCCGCCCGTGTCGAAGGCGACCCCCTTGCCGACAAGGGCAAGCTCGGGATGGTCGGGGTTGCCCCAGCTCAGCTCGATGAAGCGCGGGGCTTCCGGCCCGGCGCGGCCGACCGCATGGACCATGGGATAATTGGCCTCGAGCAGGTCGTCGCCCGCCGTCACCGCGATCTCTGCGCCATGCTCTTCGCCCAGCGTGCGGATGGCCTGCTCAATCGAGGCCGGCCCCATATGCTCGGCCGGCGTATTGATCAGGTCACGAACGAGCATGACAGCTTCGGCTTCCCGGTCCAGCGCATCGGCGTCCTCGTCCTCGCCGATGACGAGACGCGGCGGGCTGGTCTTCTCCTTGAGATACCGCTCGAAGCGGTAGGCTCCGTCAGCCCAGCCGGCCGCGATGTGGGCCAGGGGCAGGCCGGCATCGTCGGTAATCTCATAGTCGCCCTCGGGCAGCTTCGCCGAAAGCGCGGCAATCGCCAGCGCGTCATAGGCCGGGCCGAGCCCGAAGAGCACATGCTCCAGCGTTCCGTCCGCGCCGGCCGACAGCGCCATTTCGCCTGCCTGCGCCTTGAAGCCGGACGCCTTCGCCTGCGCCTTCAGCGCGGCGGGCAGCTCGGCAGAGCCCTCTTCCCAGTCGTCGGGACGGACAAGATGGATGGAAGCAGCATGCTCTGCGCGGGCGGTGAAGGCTTTGTGCATCGAGATCTCAAATCCCTTGTGTGAAACTGGTTAAGCAAATCAGGTCTTCTGTTAACTGATCCTTGACCCTCATCGGGGCAAGGTTCGCGCTGAAAGACACGCCGGAGACGACCAAATGTCCAGAGCCAGACGCCTTGCCCTTGCCCTGCCCCTGCTGTCCGTCTCCCTTCTTGGCGCATGCGCAAGCACCGCGTCAAAGGAAGAAGCGGCCACGGAGAAGGCGATCGAGGACGCCATGGCCAAGGAACTGGCTCCGGCCACGCCGGAAGAAGTCGCCGCCGCTGAACGCGCCGATCCTCTTACAAGAGCGAACTTCTGGGCCGCAGAGTTCCGCAAGGATCCGACAAAACTGGATGTGACGATCAAATACGTCACCGCGCTGCGCGATATCGGAAGCCAGCAGCGCGCCATCGACGTGATCGCCAAGACGCTGCCGACACACCCCAAATCGACCGAACTCTACATCATCATGGGCCGCGCGCTGATGAGCGATGCCCGGCCGGGCGAGGCCGCCGACGCCTATTACCGCGCCAGCGTGCTCGAGCCGCAGAATGCAACGGCCAGCGCCGGGCTCGGTCTCGCGCTCGATCAGCTTGAGCGTCACGCCGACGCCCAGAAAGCTTACAGGGCGGCCCTGGAAATTGATCCCAACCGTGTCTCGACGCGGACCAATTACGGCCTGTCGCTGGCCCTTTCGGGCAACCTGACGGCTGCTGAAGCGGAGTTACGCGAGGCCGCCAGCCTGCCGGGCGCCGATGCCCGTGTGCGCCAGAACCTGGCGCTCATCCTTGGCCTGCAAGGCGATTTCGAGGAAGCCCGCAAGATCGACCCGCACGCGCCCAAGCGCACGGTGGATTCCAATCTCGATGCGCTTCGCTCCATGCTCTCGCCGGTGCGCGACTATGGCTCGCTGCGCGATGAAACGCCTGCAAGCAAACCGGCCAAGACACCGTCCCAGGAGGAAGCCTCCACAGCGCCGCAACTGCGCGGATCGCTGAATCCGTAGGGATCCCCGTCATCGCAACAGAACAAAGCCGCCCGTCTTCTGCAGACCGGCGGTTTTGTTCTGATGGCAGCTGCATCCGGGCGAAGCCCGCCCTTGCGCTAGTTCATTTCCTTGAACTTGATATAGGCCGGCCCGAGCACGACGAGGAACAGGACGGGGAGGAAGAACAGGATCATCGGGACGGTGAGCTTGGCCGGCAGGGCAGCAGCCTTCTTCTCGGCCTCCGCCATGCGCATGTCCCGGTTTTCCTTGGCCATGACGCGCAGCGCGTCGCCCAGCGGCGTCCCGTAGCGCTCAGCCTGCATCAGCGCCATGCAGACAGATTTCACGCCTTCATGACCGGTCCGCTTGGCAAGATTTTCATACGCCACACGGCGCTCCTGCAGATAGGCAAGTTCGGCGGTGGTCAGCTGAAACTCCTCGGCCAGTTCCGGCGAAGCGGGGCCGACCTCGGCGCCGACCTTGGCAAAGCCGAGTTCGATGGACATGCCCGATTCCACACAGATCAGCAGCATGTCGAGGGCGTCTGGAAAGGCGCGCATGATCGATTGCTGGCGCTTCGAGGCGAGATTGGAAATGTAGAGGTTCGGCGCATAGAAGCCCGCAGCCGCGCCAAAAATGACTGAGCCGATCTTCATCTGCGGCGACAGCCCCATATCATTGACGAGAAAGATATAGAGGAAGACGCCAAGCGCCCCGAGAAACGGCAGTGCGAAACGGCAGAAATAGAAGATGGAGAGCGGCCGCGGCCCGCGCAAGCCGGCCTGGACCAGCTTCGCCTTGATGTTCGGATCCTCCAGCATCTTCTGAAGGTTCAGCTTGCCGGTGATCTGGCTAATGGTGCCGGAATCGTCCCGCTTCAGCCCCTTCTTTTCAAGCGCCTCCCGATTGGCACGGCGCAGCTTTTCACGCTGCGTGGTGACCTGCTTCAACCGGGTTTCCAGCTTGTCGCCCTTAAGCGCCGGCAGCATGACCGAGGTGATGGTCGCAAACATGGCAATCGCCGCCAGAATGGAGGCGATGGTTCCAGGCTCACTTAGCGATTGTGCGAATTCACTCATGCCCGCCCCCTAGATGTCGAAGTTGATCATGCGGCGCATCACGGTAATGCCGGTGAACATCAAGGCGGCTCCCATGAAGAGGATGAGGTGGCCGGTCGGCTTCAGGAACAGCTCCATGATGTAGCTGGGCGTGGTCAGATAAACCATGATCGAAACAGCGAATGGCAGCGCAATGATAATACCCGCTGACGCCTTGGCTTCCGAAGACATCGCCTTGATCTTCTCGCGCATCATCTTGCGCTGACGGATCACCGAGGACAGGTTGCCAAGCGCCTCTGACAGGTTACCGCCCGACTTTGACTGGATCGTCAGCACAATGACGAAAAAATTCACTTCCGGCAGCGGTACGCGCTTGTAGAACTGCTGCAAGGCCCGCTCCATGGTCATGCCCATCTGGATATTGTCGGTCATGTACTTGAATTCCTGACCAAGCGGCGCCGGACTTTCCACGGCGATGATGCGCAAACACTCCGTTAGCGGAAGACCGGATTTGACGCCCCGCACAATGACGTCAATCGCGTCGGCAAACTGGGCCGTCATCTTCTTCTGACGGGCCTTTGTCAGGAAGCCGAGCAGCCAGCGCGGAACGCCGAGGAAGCCAGCGAAGGCCGCCATCACGACCATGGCCGGGCGGGACTTCAGCTCAATCCCCATCATGGCCGGTGGGCCATCGGCCCCCGACAGGAAGGTCAGCGCCGCAAACAGCACGCCAAGCACTGCGGAAAAGACCCAGAACATCTCTGTCGGAATGTCGAGACCGGCCTGGACAAGCTTGGCCTTGATATCCTGCGGCATCAGCGACTTGCGGCGCGCCTCGTCCTGCTGGCGCAGCTTCTTCAGCATCTGCTGGGTCTGGCGCCGGCGCTGGGAGTTTGGATCGTTGGCTTCAGCCACGCGGCCCTTGCCGCCCTTGCCTTCCTTGATCTGCCTGGCGCGCTTCACCGCCGCATCGTTGGAGCCGCCCGTGAAGGCAAAACCAACCCCGGCCAGCGCCAGGAAGGCGAGCCCGCCGACAAGATATATCAGCATCCCGCCGCCCATGGATCAGGTTTCCAGCGCGTCGATCGCGCGCGCGAGATCGCGTTCGAGGTTGAAATAGGAAGCCCGGTCCCAGAAACGCGGACGACCGATGCCGGTGCCACGATGGCGGCCCTTGACCCTGCCATCGTCATCCTCGCCCTCGATCTCGTATTTGAGGATATCCTGCAGGATGATCGTATCGCCTTCGAGGCCCATCACTTCGGTCACGCAGACAATCCGGCGCGAACCATCGCGCAGGCGCGAGGCCTGAACGACGACGTCGATCGAGCCGACAATCATTTCACGGATCGTTTTCGCCGGCAGCGCGAAGCCACCCATGGTGATCATGGATTCCACACGGGAAAGGGCCTCGCGCGGCGTGTTGGCGTGCAGCGTGCCCATGGAGCCGTCGTGGCCGGTGTTCATCGCCTGCAGAAGGTCGAACGCTTCAGGGCCACGGACCTCGCCGACGATGATCCGTTCCGGACGCATCCGCAGACAGTTCTTGACCAGGTCGCGCATCGAGACCTCGCCGGACCCTTCAATATTGGGCGGGCGGGTTTCCAGCCGGACGACGTGCGGCTGCTGCAGCTGGAGTTCGGCGGAGTCTTCGCAGGTAATGACGCGCTCGGTCGGGTCGATGAACCCCGTCAGACAGTTGAGCAGCGTCGTCTTACCCGAACCGGTACCGCCCGAGATCAATACGTTACAGCGCGAGTGACCGATGATGCGCAGGATTTCCGCGCCGGCTTCTGAGATCGAACCGAACTTCACCAGGTCGGTGAGGCGCAGCTTGTCCTTCTTGAACTTACGAATGGTGAGCGTCGGCCCGTCAATCGCCAGCGGCGGGGCGATAACGTTTACACGCGAGCCGTCAAGCAGACGCGCGTCACAGATGGGCGAGCTTTCATCGACGCGGCGGCCGACCTGGCTGACGATGCGCTGGCAGATATTCATCAGCTGCGCATTGTCGCGGAAGCGGATATTGGTCCGCTCGATCTTGCCGTTGACCTCGATATAGGTCGTGTCGGCCCCGTTCACCATGATGTCGGCGATGTCGTCGCGTGCCAGGAGCGGCTCTAGCGGACCATAGCCGAGAACGTCGTTACAGATATCATCGAGCAGGTGCTCCTGCTCGGAGATCGACATGACGACATTCTTGATACTGATGATTTCCACGACAATGTCGCGGATTTCCTCGCGCGCGCTCTCGGCATCGAGTTGCGCCAGCTGGCCGAGGTCGATCGTGTCGATCAGCGCATTGAAGATGGTGGTCTTCGTCGAATAGTACTCTTCCGTACGCGTATCGACCTTGGTGACCCTCTCGGCATCCATGTCCGGCGGCGGCTTCAGCGCTACCGGTTTGCCCCCGGGGCCTATGGGCATCCCCGATTTAGTGTCGCCAGGCTTCTGCGGGCTGGCGGGACGACGCTGCTCTGGTGCTTTCCCGGCTGGTTTTGCGGCCGGTTTCGCAGGATCGGCAGGACGCTTGGCAGCAGGCGGCTGCGCCGGGCGCTGGGCGGGCGCCGGCTGCTGAGCGGTTGCTGTACGTTTGCCAAAGGACATGCGTTAATTCCTACTCCAGGCTACTTTCCAAGGAGTTTCTTGAGGAAGGATTTCTTGGTCTGCACCGTCTCGCGGCCAGACAGCAGGGAAGCGAGATGATCGATCGCCTGTGACGGCTTGGATTGCGGGTCGGTCTCGGAGATCATCTGGCCCTTGTTCGACGCGGTGCCGAAGAGCTGCGGATCGAAAGGCAGAATGATTTCCGGCTCCACCTCGATGGCGGCGGCAAAGTCCTTCACCGGGATTTCCGGGCGCTTCGGCACGCCAGCCATATTGATGATCAGCTTTGGCGGATTGTCGTTCGGCCGCTGCGACTTCAGCTGGTCGATCATGTTCTTGCCATTGCGCAGGGAGGCGAGGTCTGGCTGGCAGACCAGGATGACCTCGTCGGACGTCACCAGCGTGTTGTAGATCCAGTCCGACCAGCCATGCGGGAGGTCGAGCACGACGAACGGCATCAACCGGCGCACGCCCTCGATCACCATCGAATAGGACTGGGAGTCGATGTCCATGATCTGGTTGACGCTGGCCGGTGCCGTGAACAGCGACAGCCGGTCGGTCGCCTTGGCCAGCAAGCGTGAGATCACGGCGTCATCGGTGCGGTCCGGGGATAGCAGCGCATCGGCGATGGTCTGCTGGGTCTCATGATTGAAGTCCAGAGACGTCGTGCCGAAGGAAAGGTCGAGGTCGACCAGCGAGGTATTGACCATCGCATTCTCGGCCAGCGCCCAGGCAAGATTGTGCGCGATGGTGGACGAGCCGACACCGCCTTTCGAGCCGATGACCGAGATCGACTTGCCGACGAAAGGCGCGTCCGGGTCGGTAAACAGGGTGCTGATCGAGCGCACCATCTGGACCGGCTCGACCGGGGGAACGAGATATTCGCTGACCCCGCGCGCGACCAGTTGGCGGTAAAGCGAGATATCGTTCATCTCACCGACCACCATGACCTGGACGCCTTCCTCGCAATTGGCCGCAAGATCGTCGATCTGCTGGATCATCACCGGCGTCTGCGCCGAAGATTCCACGATCAGCAGGTTGGGCGTGGGATTATGGGCAAGGTGTTCGATTGCAGCGGGAATGCCGCCATCATGGATCTCGACCGTGGTGTTGATCATGCGCCGGTCATGGGCGACCTTTTCCATCATGTCCCGTGTGCTGTTCTTCTCGTGGAAAGCCAGCACGGAAATGGCCGGGATGGCGGGGTCACCGCCATGGAAATTGTTCATGGGCGGAACAACAACGCCCTGCTCGACATCCTTGTAGGGCGCATCGACAGGCGCGCCGGTCAGCTGACCGATCAGGTCGTTCCCACCGCCCTCGCTCTCGGCGGTGTCGTCGAATTCGATATCGAACTCGTCATCAAACATTGCGTTTTCGTTGCTCATCAGGCTATCCCCAAAAGGCGCGTCCTACCCCTAATTCACCGCCGTCGAGACCGATCCGGTCTCATCCTGGCTGCGTTCAGCCGCTGTTGTCTGCCCTTCCCGATAAAGCTCGAGCTGGGCGACCCGGCGGGCCAGATCGCCTTCGTCCAGCGGGCGTTGGCCAAGCAGATCAGCCGGGTCGGCGATCATGGCCGCCATATTCGTACGGATCGAGCAGCCCAGCGTCGGCATGTCGTTGTTCGACATGGCATTTGAAAAGTCGATTTCGGACTTTTGCGGACAGTCCGGCGCAATCGCCTCATAGGCCTTGAAGGCCAGCACGACGGGCGCCCCGTCATTGCCCTGCGCGTCATAGGCGCTGCCGCGAATTTCTTCATAACCGACACCGGCCGACCAGGCGATCTCGCGCGCTTCGGCAACCGCCTTTACCGCCAGTTCCTCATTCGCCTGGTTCTCCGGCAGGGACATGATGATCGGGCCGTGACCGTGCTGCTTGTAGTCCGCGACAAAGGCTCGGATCTTCGCCTTTTCTTCCAGGCGCAAATGCGAGTCGAGCGGGTTGAGCTTCACCTCGAGATAGGCCGTTTTTTCGGCCACACCGATGGGGTTGCGGTCGAGCGTGGTGCCTTCAAGGTAGGCTCTTGGCACCGGGCCGCTCTTGTCGTCAGAGGCGCAGCCGGTGAGGGCGGCCGCCGAGACCAGGCCCATGGAGATGATGAAAGTGTTCAGCCGACGCATCATGGCCTCCTATTCCTCGATAAACCCGACTGGCGCGTTGTAATTCTCTTTCGACAGGCCTTTGCCGTCCTTGCCGTACATGGCGTTCAGTTTGCCGAAGAAGATGGTTTTCGGGTCCGAGGCATTGGCATAGCCGTCCGCAGGAGTCCGCAGTTTGCCCTTCTGGGTCGGATCGACGAGATAGGGCGTGATGATGACTACCAGTTCAGTCTCTTCATTCATGAAGTCGCGAGACTGGAAGAGCGCCCCAAGAATTGGAAGCTTCTTCAGCCCAGGCAGCTGGTCGAGGGACTGGCGCGAGCGGCTCTGGATCAGGCCTGCCATCATCATCGAGCCGCCACTCGGCAGCTCCACGGTGCTTTCCGCGCGGCGCACTGTGAGCGCCGGAATGGTAAGCGTCTGCGCGGTGATGATATTGCCCTGGTCATCCGTGCCGGCAACCGACTGGCCCTGGAAGGAGCCCTGATTGGTCAGCTCCGAGACCTCGGTTGAAACCTTGAGCGAAATGCGGCCCTCAGACAGGACCACCGGTGTGAAAGCGAGGCCAACCCCGTACTGTTTGAACTCGATCGAGATACGGCCATTATTGTCCTGCCCAACCGGAACCGGGAATTCGCCGCCTGCCAGGAAATTCGCACTTTCGCCCGAGACCGCGGAGATGTTCGGCTCGGCCAGAGTGCGCACCACCCCGACCCGCTCGAGCGCATCAATGGCGGCGCCGGCTGACGACTGCAGGTTGCCATCGACATAATTGGTATAGCCGATATCGGTCGACAGACCGCCCAGCGAGTTACCAGCCACGTTGAAGCCATTGGCGCTGCTGATACCGACATTGTTGGACCATGGCGGCCCGGGAACGAGAGTTGTCGTCCCCGTATCCACCGGGCCATCGATTCCATCGCCCGGGAGATCTGCAAAAAGCTGCTTCTCGACCATATTGGCGAGGTCGCCGAAATTCGTCGAGCCCGAGAGGTTGATGCCAAGCTGCTTGACCACATTACGCTGCATCTCGACGACGCGGACTTCCAGCATGACCTGGTCCTTGGCCGCCACCGAGAGCATGTTGACCGGCTCGACCTCATCGCCGCCGCCGGCATAGGCCTTGACCAGCCGCATCACCTGATCCGATTGCATGAGGTTATCGACATTGCCGGAAACGACGATGTTGCCGCCGACACTTTCGACCTTCACGCGGGAGTCGGGCACGTAACGCGAGATCAATTTCTCGAGCGCGCCTGTATCGGCGTCGACGATAATCTCCAGATTGAGCAGCGGATTGCCCTGCCGGTCGAACAGGAAGGCATTGGTCTCGCCGACTTCGACACCGCGGAAGATCAGCCGCTGGGATGTCTGCACGACCGCGTCGGCGATATCCGGATTGGTAATGACGACGTCGGCAACGGCCCGGTCAAGCTCAATGACGGTCGACTTGTTAAGCCCCAGCTTGATCGAACGCGAAACATTGGTTTCGCCCGGCTCCATTACAGAAACGCCCATCATGTTCTGGGCGTGCGCGGCGAATGGCGCGCCGCAGCAGGCCGTGGCGCACAGCCCAGCCAGAATGTGCCGCATACTGAACATTAGCTTCCCCCGCCCACACTTCCGTTTTTGAAGACCCTGACTGCATTGCCCATGTTACCGCCCCCGCTCAGCAAATCGGTCTCTGCCTTTGTCACGCCGTCATTCTCGTTGGCGTCAGCGACACTGCGCAGGGCCAGCGAGATGCTGCCCAGCCGGCTGGCATGCGCCAGAAGCTCGGCCTGTTTCGGTTCAAGCTCCAGCGTGGCCGTAGAGCCGGTAAGCACCGCCTGACCGTCCATCTCGCCAAAGCTCTGATCAATGGCGAGAACACGGGCATTCTCGATAATGGTGCGCGTAGAAGTGGATTCGCGTGGCCCGCGGTCTCCCATGATCTGGGCTTCAAAGGTCAGGATGACATCGACATGATCGTCGGGCAGGATGAAACCCGCCGAGGCCGTTTCCGGCGAGATCTCGACCGAGATGGCGCGCTCGCCCGGGCTGAGCAGCGCGGCCATGAAGCCGGTCTCACCCTTCTTGACGATCTTCTGACTGACGATTGGCTCGCCTTCGAGCAGGGCCGACTTCACGACGCTGCCGGAGAGTTCCTCAATCGCGTCGGGCTGGTTGGCCTGGGTGAAGTAGCCGGCATGCACCGCCTTTTCCGGCCAGTCGGCCCACCTGAAATCGTCCGGTGTGAGCAGCGAGCCGACGCGGCTGTCAAAGCGCGACACCAGAACCTTGGTCGAAGAAACCTCGACTTCCTTTTCAATGACAACCGGGTCGCCGCTAGACGGGTCCGGGGCGGACTGGCTCGACATGTCCCGGACAAGCAGCGCTGCGCCGACAGCCGCCGCAGCAGCAACCAGCAGAATGATCAAACGCATTGGAGACATGGAAACCGCCCTCTCGATTCAATCCCTTTAGATCCCGGGAATCTCGAGCCGGACATTTGCATTGACCGCCTAATGCATAGTTAACTTCTTGAAATTCTTAGATCCCCAGCGGTTGCAGCAGCGGCGAGAGCGGCGCGCACCAGATGGCGCCCGCTGCAATAGCGACGCCGTAAGGCACGCCATTCCCGGCCTGCATCGTCTCATGCGCAAAACCGGGAGCTGCGGTCGCAGGCACAAGGCGGCGGGCGAGAATCACAAACAGCGCCAGAACGCCGCCAGCCACCGCCATGACCATCAGAAAAGGCATCACCGCCGCCGGCCCGAGCCACAGCATCACGCCCGGGATCATCTTCGCATCACCGCCGCCGAAAACACCGAACACGAACAGAAAGACCGAAATCACGAACGCCACCATCCCTGTTGCGAGATGCGCGCCCGTCAGGCCCCACCCCGGAGCAGCGACAATCACAGCGGGAATAAACAGGAAGGCGATCGCGGCATTGAGGCCGTTCGTGATCGTCAGCGTCTCAAGATCCTTGAGTGCGGCATATACACAGAGCGCGACGAAAACGAAGGCAAACAGAAATTCCACCATGTCCGATCAGTCCCCGGATTAACGACAGACCCGTTCTAGGCGAAAAGTCTGAAGGCTTGCTTGCCAGATATGAAAGAAGCCGCCAGGCGGACCTGGCGGCTTCTCTCATCGTTTTGCTCGATCCAGCGCTTATTAGGTAGCGCTAGCCGGGTCAGCAATCGCATTGGCGATGTTGTTGAACTGACCGCTGGTGCTCGAGCCCAGGGCGCCGACAGCGCCGATGATCGCAACAGCGATCAGGGCAGCGATCAGGCCATACTCGATAGCGGTGGCACCAGACTCATTCTTGAACAGACGTGCGAATTTTTGCATTGGAGACTCCATCATCATGCAGTTACTTGCGTTCCGATATTTCCGTTTTTGCCGGAACACTGACCGTTCTAGACGAGAGCGCTGAATATCAAGTAAACTGACCCACAAAATTCGTGAACACTGATCTGCGTTTTATTAACTCTCCTCCATCAATACCCCATCGCAGGTTTATATACTTGACAGAATATCAACGGATTAGGCCAAATTTTATTGACAAACCCTTGCCGAGCGGTACCCCCGAACCACTCTGCCCGTCTCTCACGCGCATGTATTGTGTTAGGGATCGCGAAACCTTCTTGAACGAGTGTGGCGCGTGAAGATCCAGCCAAGGAGCGGCACATGCCTTTTCCCGTGAAATCCTTTGCCGCTGCCGCCAGCGCAGCGCTGATTTGCACCACCGCCGCAGCCCAGCAGATAGAAGTGGAAAGCGGCACGACCAAGCCGGTACGCCTGTCCAAAGCGGCCTCGAGTGTGGTGATCGGCAATCAGAATATTGCCGATGTCGCCGTCGCCGATCCCCAACTCGTCTTCCTGACAGGCAAGTCTTTCGGCACCACCAACCTTCTGATCCTGGATAGCGACAACAACATCATTCTTTCGACCGACGTCGTCGTGAGCGTGAATTCCGCCAACCTGGTGACAGTAAACCGGGCCGGCTCGGCCTACACCTACAACTGCACCAGCGACTGCCGCGACACCCCGATGATCGGGGACAACGACGAACATTTCGGCAAAGCTGTCAGCCAGGCCGAGCGAACCAAAGCGCTGACGGAAGGCCGCTAGAACGGCTCGTTCGCCTAACCTCAATATGAAGAAGCCAGCCCCACAAGGCTGGCTTTTTTCTTGGCAATGAAAAGACAGGCTGCTAGCGCGCCGGGCGGCTGTTGGATGTGGTCGCGAGCGCCGGGCTTCTCTGCTCGGCGGCAAGAGCAGCGGCTTCATCGATGCTTGCGGAATAGACCGGCACAGCCTCTTCGGCCATCCGCCCGGCCGGTTCGTCGTCAATACGCCACTGGAAGGCGCTGGCGTCCTGGACGGTCACGGTCCAGCCGGCCCCAACGCGGGGATAATAGGCCTCGTCCTTGGCCATCATGCGGCTGCGGAAGATCGTCCCGTCGGCCCCGCGCACCTCGATCCAGGCCGGCCTTAGCGCGACAATCGACAGGTCGATCTTGCCCGCGGTCGGGTCCTTGGTCAGCGGCTCGGGGGCAAACAGGCTTTCCTGGGCTGTATTGACGGCCATGACCCGCTCGGCGACCGATGGCGTATTGCGGGTTTCAGCGGTTTGCCCCGGGGTCAGCATGATCACGGAGACTCCCGCGGCCACGACCAGACCGGCCGCGATCGAGACCGGGATCAGATAGCGCCCGCGCTTGCGTTCGCTGACAGTCACGGAAGATTTCGGGATCGCCGTGGCGAGATCCTTTTCCTCCTCGACCGGAAAATCGGCAAGCACCATGTCCGGATCGAGACCAAGCTCGGTCGCATAGGCGCGGGCCACAATGCGAGTGCGGCGCATATCATGGTCCGGTGGCTGAATGGTCTGTTCCAGACTTTCGAGGATCCGGCGATTGATCAGGATCTTCTTCGAAACATCTTCAATCGATAGACCGCGCGCCTCACGCGCCGCGCGTAAACGTCCGCCAGCGGTGAACGCGTCGATCAGGTTTGAATCCTCTTCCGCACCCGTTTCCGGCGCAGCCGTACGGGTTTCGGGGGAAGAGTCCTCGATCCTGTCTTCGGTGTTTTCGCGTTCGTCATCGCTCATGACGGATGTCCGGTTTCTCTCGGCAAACGGGGCCTATATCACCCAGTGCAGGGATTATACCATACCCCTGCATCGTCCGAACGGTCTATTTCAGCCGTCGGATACAGCTATTTCCTGTACTCTGGCGATGGCTAACACTTCGTTACGGAACGAGCCGTTCGACGTGTGCACCGCTTCGCGGAAGGGTTCGGAAAAAGCAGACAGATCAACGGACCGGAGCATGCGCTTCACCGGACCAATGCCAGCCGCCGGCATCGAAAGCGCCCGGTAGCCCAGCCCAAGCAGGCAAAGCGCCTCGACCGGATGGGAGGCAACCTCACCGCATACGGAGACCGGAATGCCCAGACGGTCACACTGCTGCTTGATCCCATCCAGGAAGCGCATCACCGGCCGGGAGACGATGTCGTAGCGTTCCGAGACAGCCGGGACCATGCGATCGGCAGCATTGAAGAACTGCAGGAGGTCATTCGTCCCGATGGAGATGAAATCGATCTCGCCGGCCACTTCTTCCAGCCCGAACGCAAAGGCAGGCGCTTCCAGCATGGCGCCGACGCGCAGCTGGGAAGGCGCGGAATAGCCGCGCGCCCGGCTCCACTCGATCTCGTCCATGAGGATCGCTTTCGCCTCGAAGAACTCTTCGGCGATCGTCACCATAGGGAACATCACGGCGAGCGGCCCGCCATCGGCGGCCCGCACGAGCGCGCGCAGCTGACGGCGAAACAGGCCGGGACGGTCCAGAGCAAAACGGATCGAGCGCCAGCCAAGCGCCGGGTTTTCCTCGGTCTCGGTCGAAGCGTTCGGCAAGAGCTTGTCGCCGCCGAGATCCAGCGTGCGGAAATAAACCGGCCTGGTACCGGCATAGTCCAGCACGTTGCGGTAAAGCTCGATCTGGGCATCGATCTTGGGCAGCGTGTCGGAGACCAGAAACTGGAACTCTGTGCGGAACAGCCCGATGCCATCGGCCCCGGTCTGGCCCAGCGAGTCCAGATCGATGGCGAGGCCCGCATTGAGCATCAGGCTGATCTCGACCCCGTCCCGGGTGCGCGAGGGCTGCTCGCGCAGGGCCTGGAAAGCCGCCTGACGTTCGGTGCGCAGAACGCTGCGGGTCTCATAGGCATCCAGCAGTCCCTCGTCGGGACGGATATGGAGCGTGCCCTGCTCGGCATCGACGATAACCTGATCGCCCGGTGCGATGACACTGTTCAGGGCGCCCACCCCGCCAATTGTCGGGATGTCGAGCGCCCGCGCGACAATGGCGGTGTGGCTCGTCGGGGCGACTTCCTCCAGCACAATCGCGGCCAGCCCGGAATCGCGATATTCAAGCAGTTCAGCCGGACCGAGCCGGCGCGCAATCAGCACTTCGCGCCGGTCGCCATTCTCTTCGCCGGAATGGTCATGCGCGGCCGAGCCGTCATTGCCCGCCAGGATGCGCAGCAACCGGTTGTCCAGATCTTCGAGGTCGTGCAGGCGTTCGCGCAGATACGGGTCGTGCGCGTTTTCGAGCTTGACCTTGTGTTCCCGGCGGGAGCGGTCGACGGCGGCTTCGGCCGACAGGCCCGATTTTACCGTCTCTTCCAGCCGCATGGCCCAGACCGGATCATTGGCCAGCATCTTGAAGGCTTCAAGCACCTCGCGCGGTTCGCCGAAGATCGCGCTGACATCGCTGGCCAGCATCCGCTCAAGCGACCCGCGCAGCGTTTCCAACGCCCTGCGCAGGCGCCGCACCTCGGCTTCCGGGTCTTCGGTGAAATAACGTGCCGGGGAGACGACCGGATCGTGCAGGCGAGCGATACCCAGGCCCAGCCCGTCGCACAGGATGCGCCCCTTCAGATTGACCGGGCGGGCCTCCCGCTGGGCAGCACTCGCGGCCAGGATGGGAGCTTCGGCCGCGACGACCTCCGCCAGCACCATGGCGATGGTTTGAAGGCTGTCGATCTCGTCTTCTTCATAGATCCGCTCAGTGCGGTTCTGCACGGTCAGGACACCGATAACCCGCCCGCCGCGCAGGATCGGCACGCCGAGGAAGGCGTGATACGGGTCCTCGCCTGTCTCAGGGCGGTAGGAGAAAGCCGGATGGCGCGGGGCATCCTGAATGGAGAGCGGCTCGCCCGAGAGCGCGATCTGGCCGACCAGGCCCTCATCGAGGGCCATGCGCGTCTGGTGGACGGCCGAGACCGACAGGCCCTCGGTCGCCACAAGCTCCAGCTCGTCATCGTCGGTGCGCTTGTAGATCGAGCACACGTCGGCGACCATCGTCCCTGCGATGAGGGTCACCACCTTCTGCAGGCGGGTATCGGCTTCCATATCGCCCGCCATGACCTCGCGAAGACGGTTGATAAGGAGCCTGGGGACGGAAAAGGTCTGGGGCATGGCGTGCCCGCAATTGGCCGCTATGGCTACGCTGCGTCAAGCCCGAATGCGGTGTGGAGGGCCCGTACGGCGAGTTCGGTATAGGCCGCATCGATGAGCACCGATATCTTGATCTCGGACGTCGAAATCACATCGATATTGATGCCTTTCTTGTAGAGCGCATCGAACATTGTCCCTGCGACACCGGTATGGCTTTTCATGCCGACGCCGATGACAGAAACTTTAGCCACGTCGCGGGCCACCGAGATATTCTCGAAGCCGATTTCCGCCTTGTGATCGAGCAGGAGCTGCTCGGCCTTCGTGCTGTCGGCGCTGGTGCAGGTGAACACCATATTGGCGCGCTCCGGCCCGCGGGCATTGGCCTGGACGATCATGTCGACATTGACGCCCGCATCGGCCAGCAGGGAGAAGATGCGTGCCGAGACACCCGGCTTGTCTTCCACCCCGAAGAGTGTGATCTTCGCCTCGTCGCGTGAATAGGTAACTCCGTTGACGACCTGCTTTTCCACGATCTCATCCTCACTGCAGACATAAGTGCCCTGATTGGTCTCGCCGGGCTCGGCGAAGCTTGAGAGCACACGAACCCTGACCTGGTGGTTCATGGCCATTTCGACCGACCGCGTCTGGAGGACTTTCGCCCCCAGCGAGGCCATTTCGAGCATTTCCTCATAGGAGATTTTTTCCAGACGGCGCGCCTGCGGCACGATGCGCGGGTCGGTCGTGTAGACGCCGTCGACATCGGTGTAGATGTCGCACGACTCCGCGCCCAGTGCAGCGGCCACGGCGACAGCGCTCGTATCGGAGCCGCCGCGTCCCAGCGTGGAGATGCGCCCGTCATCGGTGACGCCCTGGAAGCCGGCGATCACGGCGATCTCGCCCGTGTCCATCGCGTCCCCAAGGCCGGAATTCTCGAAGCCCTCGATCCGCGCGCTGCCATGGGCGGAACTGGTTTTCATGGCGAGCTGCCAGCCGAGCCAGCTGCGCGCCTTCAGGCCGCGCTTGCGCAGGGCAAGGGCCAGCAGCCCGCTGGTCACCTGCTCGCCGGAGGAAACGACGACATCGTATTCGTCATCGAAGTTCGTGCCCGTCAGCGCTTCGCCAGCCGCGCCGCGGGCATAGCCCACAAGCTTGTTGGTCTCGCCGGCCATGGCCGAAACGATCACGGCGAGGTTCTCGCCCTGCTTCGCGCGCCAGGCCACAATATCGGCGACATGCGCGATGCGATCGAGGTCTGCGACAGAGGTGCCGCCGAATTTCAGGACTGTGCGCTGCATTGCCTCGCTGCGAAGCCTTCCCATTTAATGCATCAGTGATTTCGCGCGCCTCTTTAGTCGCCCAGAGGCGATTGCGCAAACAGGTTTGCTAAAGATATGGATGAAATAGCAGAAACCCGGCAGGAAATGCTCCGCACACCCAGCATCGACACCGATGAAGTGGCAAAATTTTCCGCGATGGCCGCTGAATGGTGGGATCCGAAGGGAAAGTTGCGATCACTGCACCGGTTCAACCCCGTCCGTCTCGGCTTCATCCGGGACACCGCCGTGGCCCATTTCGGCCTCGACGAGCGCGCCCGGAAGCCACTCGAAGGGCTGCGGCTGCTCGACATTGGCTGCGGCGGCGGACTGGTCAGCGAGCCCATGGCTCGCCTCGGCGCGTCGGTCACCGGGGTCGATGCGGGTGAGGAAAACATCAAGACCGCGATGACGCATGCCCGCGAATCCGGCCTCACCATCGACTATCGCGCCGGTACCGCCGAAGGCCTGCTGGACGAGGCGATCGAGCCTTTCGACATCGTCCTCAACATGGAGGTGATGGAGCATGTGGCCGATCCCGACCAGTTCCTGAAGGACACCGCCACGCTGGTCCGGCCCGGCGGGCTGATGATCGCCGCCACGCTGAACCGCACGCCCAAGGCCTTCGCGCTGGCCATTGTGGGGGCGGAATATGTGCTTGGCTGGCTGCCGCGCGGCACGCATGAATATTCGAAATTCCTGACCCCCGAAGAGGTGTCGCATCCGCTCAAGGCGGCCGGTCTCGTGCCCGAGGCGCCGCAGGGGGTGAGCTACAATCCGATCGCGGACAAGTGGCGGCTGTCCAGCGACGACAAGGTGAACTACATGATTGTGGCAAGACGCCCGAAGGATCAGCCCGCATCATGACCGTGACGCCCGAAACCGTTCTCGACTACTGGATTGGCGATACGGCCGCCTCGCCGGAGACGCTGGAAGAGAAAGGCAAGCTCTGGTTCCAGAAAAGCTTCGAGACCGATCAGGAGATCGCGAAGACCTTCGTCTCCACCCTGGCCGATCTCGCCGCCGGCCTGGCCCAGGACTGGGCAGCCCGCGGCCCCCGCGAGCGCCTCGCCGCCATTATCGTGCTGGACCAGTTCAGCCGGAATATCTTTCGCGACCACCGCTTTGCCTTCAAGCATGATCCGCTGGCCCTGGCACTTGCCAAGGAGGGGGTCGGACGCCGCGAAGATGAAGGGCTGTCAGAGAGCGAACGCGTCTTCCTTTATCTGCCCTATGAGCATTCCGAGGATCTCGCCGATCAGCGCCGCTCGGTCGAACTGTTCGACAAGCTGGTGGCCGATGCCCGCGAGGGGTTCAAGCCGTTTGCCGAGAATGTTCGCTCCTATGCCGTCGCGCATCTTGAGGTGATCGAAGAGTTCGGCCGCTTTCCTCACCGCAACAGTGTGCTGCGGCGTGCCTCCACGCGCGAGGAGCAGGCCTATCTAAGCCAGCCCGGCGCCGGCTTTTAGGCCACCCGGGCGCTGGACGGCCGTGTCGCGCCAGAGCCGTTCCATCTCCTGAATGACCGCCGGCCAGTGGCTGTAGAGAAGATACTGCCCGGCCCCTTCGACCGGGATGAGTTCGACCCCGGGCACCGTGCTGGCAAAGAGGTCGAACATGGACGGCTTGAAGACATTGTCCTCAAGCCCGTGAATGATGCGGAAGGGGC
Source organism: Henriciella aquimarina (assembly GCF_002088975.1). Taxonomy (GTDB): domain Bacteria; phylum Pseudomonadota; class Alphaproteobacteria; order Caulobacterales; family Hyphomonadaceae; genus Henriciella; species Henriciella aquimarina. The sequence continues at coordinate 57,248 of NZ_NCST01000061.1, read as the reverse complement.
AGCTCACCTTTCGGGCCACATCGCGCCGGTCGGTCAGGGCGAGACGGATTTCCGCAACCAGCCCGTTGGCACCCTGGCGCACGGTATGGCGCAAGCCTTCCATGATGATTTCCTTGACCTCGGGACGCCGGGTGATGCGCTGCTCCAGAGGCGAGTCCCGGTGCAGCGTCCTGAGCAGGAAATCCTCACGCCCGCCATCGATGAAGGCGACCGTGGCCCGCGCGATAAAACCGATGGCAGAGGGCGCACGCAGCATGGTGGTCGCCACGATCTTGTGCTGCCAGGGGAAGTCCTGCTCCATCCCGTCTTCCCAGCTGGTCTCCCCTCCAATGGAAAGCAGCCCCCGCGTGCGGTTGGGCCAGCGCGCCGCAAAGGCCTGGGCGTGGATCATCCCGTTGGCATGACCAAGAACGATCACGCGGCGGATGGCGAGCCGGTCGAGCAACTCGATGCAGGCATCGGTGGCCAGGTCGATGCGCTCATCCGGTGAGGCCGCCTGGGCGGCATCCGACAATCCGAAACCGGGCCGGGAGGGCGCGATGACCCGCCAGCCCTGACGCGCCAGCGATTCCACGCTCGGCTCGGTCCAGTTCGGCCCGAGATAGAGGTGATGCAGGAACAGGACCGGCCGGCCTGAGGGATCGCCCTGCTCGACCCAGGCCAGACGCCGCCCGTCCGAGAGGGTCATGTGGTGCTGGGTGCGCCAGCGGTCGATGCTGCGCATGGCCGGGGCCTGCCGGGCAATGGCCTGGGCGGTATTCATGGTCGCCCCGAAACTGGCGAGTTCACGCACCGCATCCGTCACGCTGGAGACGTCGAGCTTGGTCAGGATGGCGCGGATCTGCGTGCGCACCGTTGCGAGCTTTGCAGAGCGCGCCCGGGCAATCTGCTCAGGCGCCTCGCCGCGAACCAGCCTGAAGGCCACATCGAGCTCGGCCGCGGAGAAGCCGTAGATCTCGATCAGCCGGTCGCCCATGGTCTGGTCGAGATGGATGTCGACCGCCGCCATCAGCGTGGCATCCTCATTGGCGGTCCCCGGCCCGGAATTGAGACTGATGCGCGTCAGCAGCAGCCGGGATACCGTGCCGTTCGGCCCAAAACTGCTTGGCAGGAAAAGAAAGGACTCCTGGGCATCGGGGGCGGCGTTCGGCTTCAGCCAGGCACGCAGGGTTTCCATCGCGGGACCATCGAGCTCGAGATCGGCCAGACGGGCGGGTTCATGGCCCCCGAGCAGGTCGAGGCAGGCCTTGTTGACGTTCAGGATTTCACCATCCGCCTTCATGACCAGCGCCGGGCCGGGCATCTGGCCGGCGATACGCCGCGCGGTTTCCTCGCGCTGTTCCGCCCGGCCCATCCGGTCGAGAATGGCCAGCGCGCGCTGGAAATGCGCACTGACGCTATCGGTGCGAAAGGCGTCGTCGCTGCTGTTTTCAGGCAGGCTGGCGATATAGGCATACCAGGCGCCCAACAGGGCTTCATAACGCTCTGGATCGAGCGTGGTCGCATAGGTCTCCTCGACGACCCTGTCGCCCATATTGCGCTTACCAGATGGCTCGGACACCTGCCTGCTCCCCCTGTCCCCCGACATGCCAGCTCTGTCCGCAATCGCGTGATTACGTGACAAAACTTCAGACACATCATCAATTTTGATGATGCGAGCTATTAACCGTGAATGCAATAGAGACTGTATAAACTGTAATGCAGTGCGAGGGACGCATGCAGAGGGACAGGCGGGACCAGCAAAAAAGCCGGTTCCGCCTGTTGCCGTTTCAGGCATGGATGACCAGATAGGCGTTCTTCTAACGTCCCAAGGCGGTTTTTTCATGCGCAGCGATGATGCGTCCCTTCCGGCGGCCGGCCTGGCCCGCCCTACCCTTCCATTGCCGCTATGGGAGTTCGTCGGCATGATTGCCGCGATGATGGCGCTGAACGCGCTGGCCATCGACACCATGCTGCCGGCCCTGCACGACATTGCGCGCTCCTACTCGCTGCAGCAGGAGAATGACCAACAGCTCGTCATCTTCGCCTATGTCGCCGGATTCGGGGCCCCGCAACTCGTCTTCGGGCCGGTCTCCGACAGTTTCGGGCGCAAGCGGGTCGTACTCGGCTGTATCGTTGCCTACACGATCGCTGCTTTCTTCTGCATGGGCGTGACGAGCTTTACCATGCTGCTGGCGACGCGCTTCTTCCAGGGCATTGCCGCCTCCGGCATCCGCGTGATCGCCGTCTCGGTGGTGCGCGACCTGATGGGCGGGCGCGCCATGGCGCGTATCATGTCGCTGGTCATGACGGTCTTCATGGTCGTGCCCATTCTCGCGCCGTCGGTCGGCCAGGGCGTGATGCTGCTGGCTTCCTGGCAATGGACGTTCGGCGTGCTCGGCCTCGCCGGGATCGGCATGTTCATCTGGATCTGGATGCGGCTACCCGAAACACTGTCGGCCGACAACCGCCAGCCGCTGAACTTCAAGGCCTCCTTCCGGGCTTACCGCACCGTCGTCACGACGCGGGAGACGCTGGGCTATATGTGTGCCAGCGGTGTCCTGTTCGGGGCGCTCTTTGCCTATGTCGCCTCGTCGGAACAGGTCTTCCGCGATGTCTTCGACAAGACCGACACTTTCGTGCTCTGGTTTGCCGGGATCGCGTGTGTGATGTCGGGCGCGAACTTCATGAACTCCCGCATTGTCGAGCGCCTCGGCCAACGGCGGGTCAGCCACACCGTGCTGCTCGTCTTCCTGGCGATTTCCAGCCTGAACACGGTCCTGATGATGACCGTCGGTGAGAAGCTGGCCATCTTCTACCCGCTCTTCGCGGTAACCTTTGCCTGCTTCGGCATGATCGGCGCGAACTTCTCCTCGCTGGCCATGGAGCCGCTCGGGCGGATCGCCGGGACGGGCTCGGCCGCCTATGGCTTCATGACGACAACGGTCGCGAGCTTCTTCGGCTGGATGGTCGCAAGCCGCTTCGACGGCAGTGTCGTGCCGATCCTCGAAGGTTATATCGGGCTCGGCCTGACCTGCCTTGTCATCGTGCTGGTCACCGAACGCGGCAAGCTGTTCGGCACGCGCGAGGATGCGCTCTAGCGCTTCTGGCTCAAGGTGCGGACGCGCGCCTCCAGAAGACGGACGACCTTGCCGGCGACATCCTTGCCCGTCGCCGTCTCGATGCCTTCCAGGCCCGGCGAGGAGTTGACCTCGAGCACAACCGGGCCGGCCTTCGACTGCAAGAGGTCGACCCCGGCAATGTTGAGGCCGAGCCGTTTGGCCGCTGTGACCGCGATCTTCTTTTCCGCCGGCGTCAGCTTGATGGCCTGAGCCTTTCCGCCGCGGTGCAAGTTGGAGCGGAACTCGCCGTCCGGCGCCTGACGCTTCATTGCCGCAACCACCTTGCCGCCGATGACCAGGCAGCGCACATCGGCGCCTGCGGCTTCCTTGACGAATTGCTGGACGAGGAAGTTGGCATCGAGGCCCCGGAAGGCATCGACAAGGCTCTCTGCGGCTTTCTTGGTCTCCGCCAGGACGACCCCGCGCCCCTGCGTCGACTCCAGCAGCTTCAGAACGACAGGGCCGTCGCCGGCGAGGCGGACAAGGTCTTTCGTGTCCTTGGGCGAATGGGCAAAGGCGGTGACCGGCATGGCGATGCCGGCCTGTGAGAGAAGCTGGTGGGCGAGCAGCTTGTCGCGCGAGGCCCCGATGGCGGCAGGCGGGTTGAGACACCATGCACCCATCGCCTCGAACTGGCGCAGCACCGCCATGCCATAATTGGTCATCGAGGCCCCGATGCGCGGGATCACCGCATCGTAGAAGGGCAGCGTCTTGCCATCATAATGGATTTCCGGCGCGCGCGCCTCGATCTTCATATAGCAGCGCGAGGTGTTGATCGGGTCGATGACATGGCCACGGTCGCGGGCCGCTTCCATCAGGCGCTTGGAGGAGTAGTTGTCCGGCTCCCGCGTCAGCAGCGCCAGGCGCAGGGGCCGCTCGGCCGGGGCCTTGGTCTTCAGCGTGTCGTAGAGGCTGTAGTCGAGCTTCGGCTGGATGAAGGAGCGACCGGGCAGCACCACGGCATTGTCACCGATCGCGCCCCGCCCGAGCAGCATCCGATAGGACATGGTCTCGCGATTGGTCAGCGTAACCTCGATCGTGCGCTGGACATTGCCGATCAGCATGCTGGTCGCGATGACATAGCGAAGTTCGGTCTGGCCGTTGGAGCTGGTGACGTCCCGGCGGTCCACGACAGGTGCCTTGCAGACAACTTCGAGATTGGGCCGGTCCGGGTCGGGCCGGATCAGAAAGCGCACCTGCGGGGCGCCGGGCTTGCCGAACGGTTCGATCAGTTCCGCATGCAGGGCGGAGGTCTTCGCGCCGGTATCGACTTTTGCCTTGACCGCCGGCAGACCGAGATCCGGCAGGGCGACCCATTCTTCCCAGCCCAGCTCAACCGTGTCTGCCATGGTCTATTCTCCACTCGCTCAGGGCCCTCTCATCGAAGAGGCGCCGTCCTGCAAGTGAAATTGTATGCGCAGGCCTTCACGTCGTGTTGAGGCGCCCCACCACGAAGACGGCCACGGCCGCGATCAGCATCGGAACGGCGCCCAGCAGGAAGAGAGATGGCAGCGGCAGAGCCGAGGCAAGCGCGGCGCCGACCATGATCGGCCCGATGATCGCCCCGACACGTCCGACGGCCAGTGCCCAGCCGAGCGCGGTCGCCCGGGCATTGGTATCATAGCTGTCGCCGACCATGGCATTGATGCCGAACTGGCTGCCCATGACGGTGGCCCCCGACAGGAACAGCGTGATCAGGACCAGGATGAGCGAGGCGGTCGATTGCCCGATCAGCGCGACGGACAGGGCCGCGGCGGCAAAGGTGGCCGTCATGGTCCGGAAGGCGCCATAGCGGTCAACGGCGGCGGCGATCAGAAGACCGCCCACGACACCGCCGATGCTGAAGAGGATGGTCGCCAGAATGGCGCGCTCAAGCGGGAAGCCGGCTGCCTCGAGCACAGACGGCATCCAGCCGAAGATGGCGTAAAGCGTCAGCAAATTGGCGAAGAAGACCAGCCATAGCAAAAGCGTCACCAGGGTACGCCCCTGCGTGAAGAGTGCGCCGATGCTGCCGCCCTCGGGCGCGACAGTCACGTACTGGCTTTGCGGAGTCGCCCCGGCCTCCGGCGCAATCTTGTTGACGATCCCCGCGAGCATGTCGGGCCGGCGTCCTTTCAAAGCGAGGAAGCGCGGGGATTCCGGCAGCATGAAGAACAGGAGCGGCACCATGGCCAGCGGGATCACGCCGCCCAGAACGAAAATCGACGGCCAGCCGAACATGTTGATCAGGCCCGCAGCGAAAAGCGCGCCGACGATCGTGCCGATCGGGAAGCCGACAAACATGCTGGTCATCAGAAAGGCGCGGCGCCGTGCGGGAGCGAATTCCGCCGTCAGGATATTGATGTTGGGCATCACGCCGCCAAGGCCGAGCCCGGTCAGGAAGCGGTAGATGAAGAGCTCCGCCTCGGTCTGCGCAACCGCCGTCAGGAGCGATGACACACCCATCATCAGCACCGACAGCATGATGACCGGGCGCCGGCCCAGCCGGTCGGCAATCGGGCTGCCGACAAAGGCGCCCGCCATCAGGCCAACCAGGGCCGAGGAAATCAGCTGGCCCATGACATCCGGCCCGAGGGAGAACTCATCGGCCAGGACGGGCGCGACATAGGCGATGCTCTGGGCATCGAAGCCGTCGACCATGGCGAGGACGAAACACAAGGCGACGACGCGCCACTGCATGGCGCCGATCGGCCTGGAGTCGATCAGACCGTCGATATCAATGGGTCCAGTGGACGTGGTGGACATGGCTTCCCCCTCCCTTCGGGTAACCCGTGATCATATGTCTTCCGTGCCGCTATCCAGAGTCTTTCGCCCCTGAGAGCGGCCTGGGCGGCGCTGAATTACCTAATAGCAAATCATTTGCATGAATACCCCGAAAGCCAGACAGCGCGTTAAGGACGCTCCGGATGGGTCCGCGGGCACGCTCTTCTCCTGAAAATCGTACCCATATTAATTGAACATTTGCTATTTCGTCCCATTGTTAACGTATGGATAAGAAATTCCGCATTGGCCTTGCGGCCGGGGCGGCCCTCCTTGCGGGACTTGGCATTACCCAGTGCCGGCCCGCCCAGGACGCGGCACTTGTCACCGATTCAACGACGATCGAGACCGTCAAGGAAGGCGGCAACCTCGTCGTGCTGACCCTCAAGGGCCCGACGACCTATCGTGAAGCAGACGATGGGCCGATGGGCTATGAGGTCGACATGATCAAGGCCTTTGCCAAAGATCTTGGCGTAACGCCCCGCTTTGTCGCCATGGAGGATATCGGCGCGCTGATCGCCGCCATCGAGAATGGCGAAGGGCATGTCGCCGCCGCCGGCCTGACCATCACGGACCTGCGCGCCGCGCGCGTCAGCTATGGCCCCGCCTACAAGAATGTCGAGGAAAGCCTCGTCTGCCATCAGGATGGCCCGGCCCCGGTCGACCTGGATGAACTCACCGGTGTGAATCTCACGGTGATGAAGGATTCCGCCTATGTCGAAACGCTGAAGCGCCTGAAGACCGACCACCCGCAGCTGAAATGGAAGGCGCGCGCAGCCGGCTCGGCCATGCCAATGCTCGTCTCGGTCGCCAAGGGCCGCATCGACTGCACGGTGGCCGACAGCCATATCGCCGAATATGCCCGCCGGCTCTATCCGGATCTGGTTATCCCGATGTCGCTGTCGACCGACAAGCCGCTTGGCTGGATCTACAATTCCAAGCTCGGCGGCATGGACGAAACGCTGGACAGCTGGTTCTCGCAGGCCCACGCCAGCGGCCTTCTGGAGACACTGGACGAACGCTGGTTCGGGCATCTCGACGAGTTCGACTATGTCGAGGTCCTGCGTTTCGTCGAACGCGTCGAGGACCGGCTGCCGGAGTATCGCACCTATTTTGAAACGGCTGCTGCCGACACGGCCTTCGACTGGCACCTGCTGGCCGCCCAAGCCTATCAGGAATCCCATTGGGACCCGCAGGCCGTCAGCCCGACCGGCGTGCGCGGTATCATGATGCTGACCCTGCCGACCGCGCGCGAGCTTGGCGTCGAGGACCGCAACGATCCGGCCCAGAGCGTCGATGGCGGGGCGCGCTATCTCCAGCGGCTTTATGACCGCCTGCCGGACGGCGTTGAGGGCGAGGACCGGACCTGGTTTGCGCTCGCCGCCTATAATATCGGCATGGGCCACATCTATGACGCGCGGCGCCTCGCCGAACGCCGCGGCCTCGACAAGAACAGCTGGACCGACCTGGAAACCATCCTGCCCCTGCTGTCGAAGAAGCAGTATTATTCCACCCTGCGCCATGGCTATGCACGCGGCTACGAGCCGGTGCGCTATGTCCGTAAGGTGCGCGACTATTACAACATGCTGCGCGCCAACGTGCCGGTCTGAGTTGAACTCAGCCTGCCCTGAACAAATCACTTCGGAAACACGAATAGTTCAATTTCTGCGATCACTCTGACTATGTGGTCGCAATCATATTCTTCATCTCCCTGATCTATATACCGTTGGCATTCATGCCGCTTTTTGCCTCGGATTGGGGTTCGTGGCGGGTCCTGTCCGCAATATCGCTCACCTTTCTCGTGGCCCTGTGGGCATTGGGACTTTTGCCAGAGGCGCGAGACCTGCAACCGGATGTCTCCGTGACACTCGCGTTGCCCACATTTGCGCTCGCCGGCATCCTTTTCGGGTGCGCCACCACAGGAAGACTGGCGACGCTTTTACTGGAACGCCGGTTCGGGTGGAAACGAAGCGTCATATTTCCAATCGAAATGTTACCCTTCCTCTACCCGGCAGTGCTGATGACGGCGATCATGTCGTGAGAGCGACGAAGCGATTGCCTCTTTGAGACCGGCCCTCCTCTCCCGGCAGGTCAGCGTCCGCTCCTGTCTGGCGATTGCCCTGACAATGCCAATCAGGAGTCATGGAAACTTCACACCGCTCAACCATAAGGGGCGCCTGTTTATCTAGTTGTGGGGGCAGCCATGCTCGCTCTTGTCCTGCTGATTTGCCTGGCGCTTGGCACCGCGCCTCTCTTTTCGAGAGGCTGGATATCCTACGGCCTGCTGACAGCCATCCCTGTCCTCATTCTCGGCGGCATGTGGGTTTTCGATCTCGGCCAGACCATCGGCGACCCGGACTCCAATGCCGGTGCGGCAATCACGATGGCAATCTACTTTACCGTCTGCCTCATGCTCGTTGGCGCGGCAGTAGGCCGCTTCGCCACCCTGGGCCTGAAGCAATGGCTCGGCTGGAGACGGTCGCGAACCTTTGTGCTTGAACTCCTGCCATTCTTCGCTCCGGCGGGATTTTACGGGTGGATCTGGCTGCAGCTGGAATTCGCCCGGCGCCCGCCAGCGCAAGCCTGCCTTGAGGCGCAGCTTCCAGTTTCCCTCGATGGCCACCAGACGCGCCTGCCATTGATGGCCCAGTTGAGCCTCGACCTCGAGGAGGGCTATGACGTGCCCTCCTATCACGATCGGCTCGACCTGACGGGTCCGACCGATCAGCGGCTCGCTTGCGAGCTCACGGAAAACGGGACCAGTCCCCTCCGGCTGACCGGCTTCGAAATCGTCTCAACGACCCGCCTGGGCCATGACTGCCCGGCCGAACTTGCCCGCTGGGAGGAGGAGTATTGCCGCACAGACAATGATGAGCGGGACACTTTCGTACCCCGCTCCCTCAGCTTTGAGACGGCCCATCAAGACATAAATGACTGGTTCAGCGGCAAGGTCACGAGCTTCGGACTTTACGCAGAAGCGCGAGAGAATGACGGGCTCAATGCCATTCATACCAGACGCGCAGCTAGGAAAGGAGTGGAGCCCCATAAGAGCAAGTTCATCTTCGCAGACGAAGCCACGACCCCCTCAGGCCATCCAGTCACTGTCGCATGCATTCCGTTCGCGGAAGATACCCCCGTGTATCGCTGCCAGGTGCGCTACGAAATCCGCGATGGCCTCTATATCAATTACGATTTCGGCGTCCCGCACGAAGAGATACCCACCGTGCTCTCAGCCTATGAGCACACCGCAAGACAGGTCTACCTTCACGCCTGGCCCTCGGACTAGCTCACCCGCTCCAGCCACGCCCCTTCGACCACGTCGACCACGTCGCTCATGATGTTGGTGATGCGGAAATCCTTCGGCGTGTAGACCTTTGCGATGCCCATCTGTTTCAGCGCGCGCTCATCCTCCATCGGGATGATGCCGCCGACGACGAGCGGCACGTTTTCCAGCCCGGCCTTGCGCATTTCGGCGAGCGTGTCGCGCACAAGGTCGAGATGGCTGCCCGACAGGATGGAAAGCCCGATGACATGGGCATCCGCCGCCTTGGCCTGGGCGACGATCTCTTCCGGGGTAAAGCGGATACCTTCATAGACGACATTCATGCCGCAGGCGCGCGCCCGGCTGGCAATCTGTTCGGCGCCATTGGAATGGCCGTCGAGGCCCGGCTTGCCGAGCACATAGGTGAGCTGGCGCCCGAGCGCCTCGGAGACGGTTTCGACGCGCTTGCGGGTGGCTTCGATGTCCTCGTCGCCACCGGCCTCGACCGTCAGCGCGACGCCGGTCGGCCCGCGATATTCGCCGAACACCTCACGCAGCGCCCCGCCCCACTCACCGGTGGTGACGCCGGCCTTTGCCGCGGCAATGGAGGGCTCCATGATATTCTCGCCGTTTTCGGCGGCAGTCTTGAGCGCAGCCAACGCCGCGTCGACAGCGGCCTGGTCGCGATCGGCCCGCCAGGCTTTCAGCGCGCGGACCTGCTCGGCCTCGAGCAGCGGATCGACCGTTTCGATCATCGCCTCGCCAGCGCTGAGCGGGCTGTCGGCGCTTTCCTCATAGCGGTTGACGCCAACGACCGTCATCGTGCCGGTCTCGATGTTGCGGATCCGGTCAACATGGGCGCCGACCAGCTGCTGCTTCATGAATTCGACCGAGGCGACGGCCCCGCCCTTGCCGTCGATCTCCTCGAGCGCTTCGAGCGCGCCGGCCTTCAACTCGTCGGTCTTGGCCTCGACGACATGGCTACCGTCGAACAGGTCCTCATATTCGAGAAGGTCGGTCTCATAGGCGAGGATCTGCTGCAGGCGCAGCGACCATTGCTGGTCCCACTCGCGCGGCAGGCCGAGCGCCTCGTTCCAGGCCGGCAGTTGCAAGGCCCGGCAGCGCGCGCGCTTCGACAGGGTGACGGCGAGCGCCTCGAGCAGGATGCGGTAGACATTGTTTTCCGGCTGCTGCTCGGTGAGACCGAGCGAGTTGACCTGCACGCCATAGCGGAAGCGCAGCGCCTTCTCGTCGGTGACGCCATAACGCTCCCGGCCGATCTCCTCCCAGAGGTCGACGAAAGCGCGCATCTTGCAAAGTTCCGTTACGAAACGGACCCCGGCATTCACGAAGAAGGAGATGCGGCCAAAGACGGTCGGAAAGTCCTCCTCCGGGACCTGCTTGCCTTCTTTCACCGCATCCAGGACCGCGCACGCCGTCGCCAGCGCATAAGCGAGCTCCTGTTGTGGGGTCGCACCCGCTTCCTGCAGGTGATAGGAGCACACATTAAGTGGGTTCCATTTCGGAACTTCTGTATAGCACCAGCTCACCATGTCCGCGATCAGCCGCATGCTGGGCGCCGGCGGGAAGACATAGGTCCCCCGCGAGAGGTATTCCTTGATGATGTCGTTCTGGGTCGTGCCGCGCAGTTTCTTGCGGTCGTCGCCGCGCTCATCGGCCAGCGCCACATAGAGCGCCAGCAGCCAGGCCGCCGGCGCGTTGATCGTCATGGAGGTGTTCATCTCCTCCAGCGGCAGACCGTCGAACAGCGTGCGCATGTCACCCAGATGGCTCACCGGCACGCCGACCTTGCCGACCTCGCCCTTGGCGAGCACATGGTCGCTGTCGAAGGCGGTCTGCGTCGGCAGGTCGAACGCGATGGAAAGCCCCGTCTGCCCGCGTGCGAGATTGCTGCGATAGAGCGCATTCGACTTTTCCGCCGTCGAATGGCCGGCATAGGTCCGGAATATCCACGGCCTGTCCGGGTCGTGCTGATAGGCCCGTTCTGTCATCGCTACCCTCCGTTTTTTATTGCGGCGCAACATGGACCGAACATGGCAGGAGGGCAAGACGGGTCTGGCTGCGCCAGCCTGGCGCGCAGCGCTCAGGGCTTGCTGCCCAGGCTGCCCGGAAACGCGTTGAGCCATGGCGCCCGCGCATCGATATCCGCTCCAATCGCCCGGTAATAGAGCCCCTGCACATGCCGGGTGACCGGGCCGGGCTTGCCGTCTGCCACAGGCCTGCCGTCGAGGGTGACAACCGGCAGGACCATGGACGTCGTCGCCGTGGTGAAGACTTCGCGCGCCGTGCGCAGCTCCTGAACCGCAATGGCGCGCTCTTCCACCGCCAGGCCGCTGCCGGCGAGCCGGTCGAGGATGGACTGGCGGGTAACCCCCGGCAGGATCTGGTGGCCGAGATTGCGGGTGATGAGCGTACCGTCTTCAGTCACCACCCAGAGATTGGCGGACGCGGCTTCGGTGACCATGCCATCCTCATGCAGGATCGCCGAGCTCGCCCCGGCTTTGGCGGCGTCGCGATAGGCCAGCGCCTGCGCCAGAAGCTGGGTCGTCTTGTAGTCGCGCCGCTTCCAGCGCTGATCCTCGACCAGGATGGCGGCCACACCGTCGCGGGCCTTCTCGCCAATCAGGCGGCGGGCTTCGCAGAAAAGGAACAGGCCGGGCTTCAGCGTCTCGGGACCGCCAAAGTCGCGGTTGCCATAGGCGCCACCGGTCACCTGCAGATAGACAAATCCTTCCGAGACATTGTTGCGGCGCAGCAGGTCGAGATGGAGTGCTTCGAGGCGCTCGCGGTCCCAGTCGGTCTCGATGTCGATTCCGAGCAGGGTGCGTTGCAGGCGCGCCACATGTCCGGTGAAATCGATCAACCGCCCGTCAAATACCGATGTCACTTCATAAGCGGCGTGAGCGAAGAGGAATCCCCGGTCGAACGGCGAAATGGCCGCGCTGGCGGCATGACAGAACGACCCGTTCAGATAGACCCAGTCTGCTGGTCCCATACATCTATCCCCCTACACTCATGTTGCGGCGCAACAATTTTCTGCTTGCCTTGGTGTGAATGTTTTGGTCAGTCTCCAGCCAATAAGAGGAATGTGGAGTGAGAGAAACAATCTTGCACACATCACACAAATCGGAGGCCCGAGAGCATGACCACCGCCACAAAAGCGCGTGAAAAGAAAGATATTTATGAACTTGGCGAAATTCCGCCAGAGTTTCACGTTCCCAAAATGATGCATGCATGGGCGATCCGGCGGGACCGCCACGGACGCCCTTCCACCGCCATGCAGATCGAGCAGGTCCCGGTTCCGGAGATCGATTCCGACGAAGTGCTCGTGCTCGTCATGGCCGCCGGCGTCAATTACAATGGCATCTGGGCGGCACTCGGTGAGCCGGTCTCGGTCTTCGACGTACACAAGCAGGATTTCCATATCGCAGGCTCGGATGCCTCCGGCATTGTCTGGGCCGTGGGCCGCAAGGTCACCCGTGTGAAGCCGGGCGACGAGGTCGTCATCCACTGCAACCAGGACGATGGTGACGATGAAGAATGCAATGGCGGCGACCCGATGTTCTCGCCGTCCCAGCGCATCTGGGGCTATGAGACGCCGGACGGCTCGTTCGCGCAGTTCTGCCGCGTGCAGGCGCGCCAGTGCATGCCGCGCCCGAAACACCTCACCTGGGAAGAAAGCGCCTGCTATACGCTGACGCTCGCGACCGCCTACCGCATGCTGTTCGGCCACCGGCCGCACATCGTGAAGCCGGGCAATAATGTGCTGGTCTGGGGCGCGTCTGGCGGCCTTGGCAGCTTCGGGGTGCAGCTCTGCGCCGTCACGGGTGCGCACGCGCTCGGCGTGGTGTCGGACCCGGACAAGTTCGACTTTGTCTATTCCATGGGCGCCAAGGGCGTGCTCAACCGCAAGGACTTCAATTGCTGGGGCCAGCTGCCCAAGGTCAACGGCCCGGAATTCGGCGACTATATGCGCGAGAGCCGCAAATTCGGCAAAGCCATCTGGGAGCATACCAACAAGAAGGATGTCGACATCGTCTTCGAGCACCCGGGCGAGAGCACCTTCCCGGTCTCGGTTTTCGTGGTGAAACGCGGCGGCATGGTGGTCATCTGCGCCGGCACGACCGGCTTCAACCTGACCATGGATGCCCGTTTCCTCTGGATGCGCCAGAAGCGCGTACAGGGCTCTCACTTCGCCAACCTCATGCAGGCCTCGGCCGCCAACCAGCTCGTCATCGACCGGCGGATCGACCCGTGCATGTCGGAAGTCTTCCCATGGGCAGACATTCCCGCCGCACACGAAAAGATGCTTGATAACAAGCACTTGCCAGGCAACATGGCCGTGCTCGTCACGTCACCGAAGCCGGGCCTGCGCACCGTAGAAGACGTGCTCGCCGTGAGCGGGCAGGCCTGATACTGAAATTTCACTAGCTGTTTCATGCCAGTGTGCCTAGGATACTACCTGCCGGGGTGTTTCCCGGCAGGATGCACACGCCATGAAACCGGCCCTCTCCCTATTCCTGATCGCGGCAATCGCCTTGCCTGCCTGGGCCCATCCCTTAGGCACGCTGCACTATAGTTGCGACCTGGACGGGGTCGCCGGTGAACTGACCGGCGAGTATGAGATCATCGACGCAACCGGTGCCCCTCACACGCCTGATGCCGGCCTGTCCGAGCTTGTCGGCGTCGGCGCCTCGCGTGTCTTCTACAATGGGCAACTCTCCACGCCCTCGGGCAAATATGTGTTTACCGGCGAAAACCAGTTCGCCGAGTTCACCGATCTCGCCACGCATGAACGCTTCATCGTGAGGATGATCGCCGAAGGCCCGCAATTGCAGCTGACGGCCAATCCGAACGGCGCCGTCCAGACCCATTATCTCTGCCAGTCCAGCCAGTGAGAAACTGACGCGGGCGTCACCTCTTGTCCTTGAGCGGTTCGCAGACCAGACTGCGCCGGAATAAGATCACAAGAGGGGAAGCTGGTTTGAAGAATATCCTGCTCGGCATCGGGGGACTTGTCGTCCTCCTGATCATTGTCCTGGTCACGCGCACATTCCTGTATGGCGGCGCGCCGGAAGGCGTTCAGTCGGTGGACCTTCCCGACCCGCCCGCCGTCTCGGCCGAGACCGCCGCCCAGCACCTCTCCGAAGCCATCCAGTTCCGCACGATCACGGTCGCCCCGGGCGATCCGCGCCCCGGCCAGGAGGGCCCATGGCTCGACCTTCAGGCCTGGCTGGAAGAGACCTATCCGGCCTTCCATGCCGCCGCCGGCAAGGAGACCGTGCCGGGCGGCCTGACGCTGCTCTATACGTGGCAGGGCTCGGACCCGTCGCTGAAGCCGCTGCTGCTGATGGCCCACCAGGATGTTGTGCCCGTGAATATCGGCACCGAAGGCGACTGGGACGCCCCGCCCTTCTCCGGCGAGATCAAGAACGGCTATGTCTATGGCCGTGGCGCGATCGACGACAAGGGCTCGCTCATTGGCATCATGGAAGCGCTCGACGCGCTCGCCCGTGACGGCTTCGAGCCGCGCCGGACCATTCTTGTCCAACTTGGCCATAATGAAGAAATCTCCGGCTCGGGTGCGCAAGCGGGCATCCAGCTGCTGCAGGACCGCGGCGTCGAGCCGGTCATGGCGCTCGATGAGGGCTTCATGGTGCTGGAGACCAATCCGCTGACCGGCGGCACGCTCGGCTTTATCGGGATTGCCGAAAAAGGCTATCTGACGCTGAAGATCACGGCAAAGGGCGAAGGCGGCCACTCCTCGCAACCGCCGCACAACAGCGCCACGGTGCGCCTGTCGCGCGCCCTTGTCGCGCTGGACGAAAACCAGCTGGAGGCCGACTTCTCCAAGCCGCCCATCTCCGACATGATGCGGGTGGTCTCGATGGAAATGGGCTTCGTGCCCCGCATGGCGATGGCCAATCAGTGGCTGTTCGGCGGCATGCTGGACAGCCAGTTCTCGGCCACCCCGGCCGGCAATGCGATGATCCGCACGACCACCGCGCCCACCATGCTGTCGGGTTCGGCCAAGGAAAACGTGCTTGCCCAGCGCGCCATGGCCATCGTCAACTTCCGCATCCATCCCAACAACACGCCTGAACAGGTGATGCAGCATGTGCGCGACCTCACAGACGACATTGGCGGCATCGAGGTAAGCGAGGCTGAGGGCAGCATCGGCAGCGAAGCCTCGCCCGTCAGCGCCATCGACAACCGCGCCTATGGCGTGCTCAACGCTGTCGCCGGCGAGGTTGGCCGCGGCGCGCCGGTCACGCCGGCCTTGGTGCTGGGCGCGACGGATTCACGCTATGCCGCCGCGATCACAGACGATGTCTACCGCTTCATGCCGGCCATCATGACCGAGGAGGACATTACCGGCTTCCACGGCACCAATGAGCGCATCACGGTCGAGAATATGGGCCGGCTCGCGCGCGGCTATGGGCAGATCGTGCTGGCGATGGATGCAGGCGAGGAATAGCGCAGGCCCACCCTAACCCTCTCCAGAGGGGAGGGAATGCGTTGTGCCTGGCTTTCAGGATTGTACGAAGACTGTGCCACATGTTCTCCCTCCCCGCTTGCGGGGAGGGTCGGGGTGGGGCTGGGTCAGGCTTGGCTTTCCGGCGCCGAGGCTTCGCGCGCTTCATATTCGTCGACTTCGGCTTCGAGTTCCTTGTTGCGCTCTTCCAGCTTGGCATTCTCGCGCTCGCGCAGCTCGTCCGAGAAAGCGCTGGCGAAGACACCTGCCGGAAGGGCGACCACGCCGATGCCGGCAATGGCGATCACCGAGGCGAAGAACCGCCCGAGCGGGGTGACCGGATAGACGTCGCCATAACCGACCGTCGTCAGCGTCGCGATGGCCCACCAGATAGCCCGCGGGATCGACGCGAAGCTCTCCTGATGCTGGCCACCGACGCCCTCGATGAAATAGAGCGCCACCGCCGAGACATAGACAAGCGCCAGCGCCATAGCGAGCGTGGTGAAAAGCTGCTGGCCGGACCGGCGCACCGTCGCGCCCAGCACGTCGAAGGCCGGGATGAAGCGTGCAATTTTGGCAAGACGCGCCAGCCGCAAGACCCGCAGCACCATCACCACCTGCTGGCCGGAATCCTCGGGCTTGAACAGGATCCAGAGCAACTCCGGCAGGAAGGCCACAAGGTCGGCCATGGCATAACCGGAAAAGACGTATCGTACCCGCCCCATCAAGCCGCGATAATGCGGGTCCTCCCCGGCTACCCAGAGGCGCAGGACATATTCGACGCCGAAAATGGCGATGATGGCGATGTTGAAGACCTTGATCGCCTGCATCCAGGCGTCACTCATGGTCGGCTCGGTCTCAAGCGCCAGCGCCAGGAAGCTCAGCAGGACAAGGATGACGATGAAGAGGTTGAGCGGCGAGAGACCCCGCCGGTCGCGCGCGGTCGGCTCCATCTGGCGATAGAGCCGGTGGCGCAAGCCCATTTGCGTCATGATCTGCTGAACGGCCATGAAGTCCCCTCTTCCGTCAGAGACTTCAGGCTTATCCGCAGATGATCAGCCCCGCAACACGCCGCCCGTGCCCTTGGAGACCGAAGCGACAATCTTGTCGGCGATCGCGTCGATATCCTTGTCCTTCAGCGTCTCGCCGGCCGGCTGGATCGTCACCTCGATGGCGACCGATTTCTGCCCCGGCTCGATGCCGGTCCCCTGATAGACGTCGAAGACCTGCACACCCGTAATGAGCTTCTTCTCTGCCGACTTCGCATGGCGCACGATGTCGGCAGCCGGAACCCCCTCATCGACAACGAAAGCGAAGTCGCGCCGGATAGGCGTAAGGTCCGAGCGCTCGAACACGGGCTTGGTCTTGGTCGCCCGCGCCTTCATCATCGGCAGAGCGTTGAGATTGAGTTCGAAGCCATAGACCGGCCCGTCGACATCAAGCGCCTTCAGTGCGCGCGGGTGCAGCGCGCCGAAATGCGCAACAGTGACCTTGGGCCCAAGCTTCAGGCAGGCCGCCTGACCGGGATGCCAGTGCGGCTGGCGCGGAGCCTCGACCTGGAAGCGCTCCGGCGGCTGGTCGAGTTCAGCCAGCAGCGCGAAGAGATCGGCCTTGGCGGCGATGGCGTCATAGGGCGCGATCTTGCCACTCCAGTGGCGTTCGGCCACGGGGCGGACAATGGCGGCAACCACATTGCGCTGATCCTTCGGCCCGTCGCCGATATAGACCGGGCCGGCCTCGAACAGACGCATCTCGCGCTCGCCACGGTCAAAGCCGCGCTGGGACGCCACGGCGAGGTTGGGCAGGATGCTCGGGCGCATCTGGTTGAGTTCGCTGGCAACCGGGTTCGCAATGGTCAGCGCCTCGCCGCCCCCGCCGAACAGCTCGGCCTGCGCCTTCGGCATGAAGGACCAGGTGACCGCTTCCAGGAAGCCGCGTGCAGCCATCACACGGCGGGCCGTGCGCATCCGCGCCTGCGCCGGGGTGACGACCACCTTGCGGCCTTCCGGCGGCAGCGGAAGCGAAGTCGTCGGCAGGTTGTCGTAGCCAACCAGCCGGGCGACCTCCTCGACAAGGTCGGCCGACTGCTCGATGTCGAAGCGCCAGGTCGGCACGGTCAGATACCAGGCCTCGCCGGCATCCTCGATCCCGAAGCCAAGCTCCTTGAGCATCTTCTTGATCTCGCCCGGCTTGATGTCGAGGCCCGTCAGGCGCGGGATGTCGTGACGGTCGAAGGAGACACGCTTGCCCTCGACGGGGGCCGTGCCGGCCACATTGGCCGAGGAGAGTTCGCCGCCGCCATACTCCTTGATGAGCGCCAGCGCGAAATTGAGCCCATCCACGCAACCGGCCGGGTCGACGCCGCGCTCGAACCGGTAGCGCGCATCCGAGACAATGCCGGTGGTGCGGCCGGTGCGGGCCGTACGCATCGGATCGAACCACGCGCTCTCGATGAAGACGTCCGTGGTCTCGTCGGTCACGGCCGTGGATTCGCCGCCCATGACACCGCCGAGGCCGATCACGCCGCTATCATCGGCGATCACGCACATATCCTCATTGACCTCATAGGTCTTGCCGTCCAGCGCATCGAAGCTTTCGCCCGGCTTGCCGAGGCGGGCCGTCACAGCCCCTTTCAGCTTCTTCGCATCATAGACGTGAAGCGGGCGGGCCCGGTCGAAGGAGATATAGTTCGTGATGTCGACGAGCAGGGATTTCGGCGTGATGCCGACCGCTTTCAGCCGCTGCTTCAGCCAGTCCGGAGACGGACCGTTCTTCACCCCGCGCACAAGCGCGCCGGCAAAGACCGGGCAGGCTTCCGGGGCCTCCAGCTTGATCTGGACCGGACACGGATAGCTGCCTTCGACCTTACGGATCGGATTCTCGAGAAAGCGCCCGGTGCCAGCAGCCGCCAGGTCTCGGGCGATGCCCTGGACGCCCAGCCAATCCGGGCGGTTGGGCGTGACCTCGAAATCGATGACCGGATCGGTCAGCCCAAGCGCTTCGGCGGCCGGCGTGCCGACCTTCCAGTCGCCGTCCAGATCGGCGATGCCGTCATGATCCTCGCCGGCCTCGATCTCCTTGGTCGAGCACAGCATGCCCTGGCTCTCGATACCGCGGATCTTGCGCGGCTTCTTGTCGAGCGCAAAGTCGAGCCCCGGAATATAGGTCCCAAGCGGAGCATAGATCGCCGTCATCCCGGCGCGCGCATTCGGGGCGCCGCAAACGATCTGCTTCTCGCCATCCTTGGTATCGACGGTGCAGACGCGCAGACGGTCCGCGTCAGGATGCGGCTCGGCGGTTTTCACATGGGCGACCGTGAACTCGGCCAGTTTCGCACCCGGATCCTCGACCTCTTCCACCTCGAGGCCAGCCTTCAGCATCGTCGCAAGGATGTCCTCCAGCGAAGCCTTGGTGGCGAGATAGTCCTGCAGCCATGAGAGCGTGAATTTCATCGTCTAGTCCACTTCAGGGGTATCGGTTGTCGAAAGGGCCGGCCGCGTGGCCAGCGCCTCGAAAATGTCGGCGTCGCTCTGCTCGCACTGCTTCACCCGCTCGGAGCGGGCAGTCCCGATGCCGCGCGTGACCCAGCAGCGGTCGAAGACCGAGCAGTAGCAGACCTCCAGGCTGAGCTCGGCCCATTCGGCCGCCGTACTGTTCAGCCGGTCGTCGGAAATGTCCTCGCGCGTCCAGAGAAGCTCGATCGGTGCAACCTCGGCGCCCGGCGCAATGGCCCGGCCCGTCAGGCCGCTCCAGGAGAGGTCGTAGTTTTCCGGCAAGCGGTCGACATAGGGCTGCAGGCTGTCGACAGGCGCACCATCCTTGAGCATCTGTACCCGCTCGATCAGCGCCGGGCCAACCCCGCTATTGCTAAGCCGGACGCCCATGGAGGCATGGTCGGCGGTCGTCGAGACGAAGCCGTCGATCTGCACCACAGGGAAGACGGCGCCATGCTGCTGGGCGCGCATGACGCGGCCCTGGTCCCAGGCGACAAAAAGGGCAATCACGCTGGTCAGAACAGCGCAGATCGCAATCAGCATTTCTGCCTTGTTGCCCGTGCCCATGGCCCTCAGTCGCCTCCTAGCTCAACCCGCCAGCAACGCTGGGCGAAAGCCATGGCCGGAAGCCATAATGGCGCGTCCAGCCGGCATCGGCCTCGAAATAGGGGCGCAGGTCCGGCATGCCGTATTTCAGCATGGCCAGACGGTCGATACCCATGCCGAAGGCGAAGCCCTGATACTCGTCCGGGTCGATGGTGCAATTGCGCAGCACGTTCGGGTGCACCATGCCGGAGCCGAGGATTTCCATCCAGCTGTCGCCGGCGCCGATCTCGATCGACTCGCCGCGCTTGGTGTACTTCACATCCATTTCCGCCGACGGCTCGGTGAAGGGGAAGAAGTGCGGGCGGAAGCGCGCCTCGACGGTCGGGACTTCGAAGAACTCCCGCACGAAGTCGATCAGGCAGCCCTTGAGATGGCCCATATGGATGTTCTTCTCGATCACCAGCCCCTCGACCTGGTGGAACATTGGCGTGTGGGTCGCGTCCCAGTCATTGCGGTAGACCCGGCCTGGCACAAGGATGCGGATCGGCGGCTTCTGGGCCTCCATCACACGCACCTGCACGGGGCTGGTATGGGTGCGCAGCACCTTGGGCGCCGCGCCCTGTTGCGAATTGAAGAAGAAGGTGTCGTGGGTCTCGCGCGCCGGGTGGCCTTCGGGGAAGTTCAGCGCGGTGAAATTGTGCCAGTCATCCTCGATGTCGGGGCCTTCCGCGACGGTGAAGCCCATATCGCCGAAGATGGCGGCAACCTCCTCGAAGACCTGCATGACCGGATGCAAACGGCCTTCCGGAACGGCCCGGGGCGGCAGCGTCATGTCGATGCGCTCGGTCTCGAGGCGCTTTTCGAGCTCGGCTTCTTCCAGCTCGGCCTTGCGGGCCTCGACGGCTTCCTGGACGCGGTTGCGCAGACCGTTGAGCTTCGGGCCCATCTCCTGGCGCTCTTCCGGGCTCATGCCGCCCAGCGTCTTCATCAGGCCGGAGATGCGGCCCTTCTTGCCCAGCTCGGCGACGCGGACAGCATCGAGCGCGGCCAGATCCTCTGCCGCTGCGACAGCGCCGAGCGCCTCTTTCTCGATGGTTTCGATCTCTGACATCTCTCAGCTCCGATCCGGCGGGGGGTTGCCCGCCACTTCCTTATCAAGCCATTTCGCCATGACCAGCCGTGGTGTTTCGCCATAGCCCGTCTGCTCGTAAAATTCTTGTATTTCGCTGTTGGATGGGCGGACCATGAGCTGGATTTTCCGCACGCCGCGCGCATCAGCCCAGGCTTCGACCTCGGTGAGAAGGCGCCGGGCAATGCCCCGTTTGCGAAGGGCTGGCGAAACAGCGAGGTAATAGATCCAGCCGCGGTGGCCATCATCGCCGGCCATCACGGCTCCCACGATCTTGCCGGCCTGCTCGGCGACAAGAATGGTGGAGACCTGTGAGGTGAGCGCGCGCTCGAAATCGGCCATGGGCGGATTGTAGTCTGCGACGAGGCCGCAGGCTTGCCAGAGCGCAACAACAGCCGGCCCATCGGCCAGCAGGGCGGGCCGAAGGACGAGCTGATCAGTCATTGGTTAGCTTACGCCAGCGCGCCCTTGGCTTTTTCCACCAGGGCGCCAAACGCTTCCGGCTCGTGCACGGCGAGATCGGCCATGACCTTGCGGTCGACCTCAATGCCGGCCTTGGACAGGCCGTTGATGAAGCGCGAATAGGTCAGCGAGTCATCATGCTGGCGCACGGCAGCATTGATGCGCTGGATCCAGAGCGAGCGGAAGGTCCGCTTCTTCTGCTTGCGGCCGATATAGGCGTTGGTGCCGGCCTTCCAGACAGCGGCGTTTGCCGTGCGGAAGGTATTCTTGCGGCGGCCATAATAGCCTTTGGCGGCCTTGAGGATTTTCTTGTGGCGGGCGTGTGCCGGCACTTTGGCTCTTGAACGGGGCATCTAGGCCTCCTGCTGAAATGTGTTCGGTTCGAGTTCTGTTGAGATGGCTCCCGGCTCATTCCCCCGGATCGGGTCCGGGGCCGGCCGGGTAACGGGCTTAAAGCCCGTAGGGCAGGTACTTCTTGACGCGGTATTCGTCGGCCTTCGCCACCGGCTTGGTGCCGCGGTTCTGGCGGATATACTTGGCGTTGTGGCTGATCAGGCGGTGGCGCTTGCCGGCCACACCGTGCTTCAGCTTGCCCGTGGACGTGAACTTGAACCGCTTCGCAGCGGCCTTTTTCGTCTTCATCTTCGGCATTTCGATCTCCTGTCGGGGCGGCGAACGCCCGCTGATTTGTCGTTCATGGGCCTGAAGGCATGCCGTTTTCGGCCCGCAGTGCCCGGAAAGATCGCGCTTATGACGCAAGGAAGCGGCAGAATCAAGGTGGCAGGACGCGCGGCGCTGCGATCCGTATCAGCTTTTCGCCGCGCCCCGGTCGCCCTGCTGGCCGTCAGTCTTCTCTTCCACGCCGACCTTGATGTCATGGCCAAGCATGTCCTCGACATAGAGCATCTTCACAAGCACGAAAACCACGACGGCGAGCGGTGTCGCAAACAGCATCCCGACAAAGCCGAGAAGGGCACTGAAGGTAACGACCGAAAACATGGTCAGCACCATGGGCAGCGAGACGACGCGCTGCTGCACGAAAGGGGTGATGACATTCGATTCGAGCTGCTGGACCAGCACATAGACGCCGACAGCCCACAGGGTCGTATCGATCCCGACCGACGAGGCGGCAAGGATGCCGGGAATGGCCGCCACGATGGGCCCGATAATCGGGACGAATTGTGCGACGAAGGCAAAGATGCCGAGCGCAGTCGCCGCCGGCACGCCGACAAGCGTGAGGCCAAGCCATGTCAGGATGCCGACCACGGTCATCGACATGAGCTGCGCGATGAGCCAGCCATTCAGCGCCCGCCCGCTTGCATTCAGCGCGTGACGGAAGCGCGCCTGCTGATTGGCGGGGATGAGCGCGACCAGCCCGTCGCGGTAAAGGGCGGGATTGGCAGAGAGGTACAGGCCGCCCGCGAGCACGACGATCAGGCTGACAGTCCCGCCAAATGCACTGGCGAGAAAAGCCGGTGTCCCGCTGGTCAGGTTCAGGGACCGGTCGTCCAGGGAGATGAAGCCTGAGACCATCCGGCCAAATTCGCTGCTCTGGAGCTCGCCTTGTAACGCATCAATGCGCTCCGGCAGGATGGTCAGGAGCTGATCGGCCTGATGAGCGACCTTGATTGCGAAGAACACCCCAATGCCGATCAGGCTGCCGGCCACCAGAAGGACGGAAATGCCCAGACAGAGCGGCGCGGGCATGGGGGTATGCGCCCGCAGGGGATCCATGATGGCGCGAAGGAGCACCGCCACGATGACGGCTCCGAAGACGAGGACCAGGACACTTGCCAGCTCCACGACCATCATGGCGATCATGATGGCGGCGAGGACAAAAAGCGCCCGTGTGATGAAGATACGGTCTAGTGCCCGGCTCCGGTCGGTCTCAGTGTCATTCATGCATATCCTTCACCCACAGCCCATGACAGAGCCCGGATCAGGGGTGTTGCACGCGCTGGGCAATTCAAACTGCCCCGGCAGGACACCGGGACACGTGTGAAACAGGACGCCTCACGCGGGCTTAGGTTCCGCGCCAGCGGGCTGAAAGGAAAACGCTCTTCAAGGCTGCGCGATTTCCTGCTTTACTCAAGACCCACGCATGGGGAGGACACAGGAGATGCGCTGGCAGCCCGCACTGATACTCACCTGCCTGGCTGCGGTGGCCTGTGGTGGCGAAGAGACGAACAAGACCGATCAACTCGCCGAGGCCTGCTTCATGGACCAGATGGGCACGCGCGAAGACTGCGCCTGCATGGCCAATGAAGCCGAGGCCCGGCTGGATCCGGAGGTCTTCGACATGTTCGTGACCATGGGCACGCTCTCGCCCGGCGACAATGGCGAAGCCACCCGCAGGGCGAAGGAAACAGCGGCCAACATGACGCCCGAGCAGCAACAGCAGATGCTCGACTTCATGAACGCCGCTATCTCGGACTGCGGGATGAAACCGTAAGGCCCGAGGGCCCTGGCGCCTAGCGCGGCGCCATCACCATGGTCATCTGGCGGCCTTCGAGTTTCGGCTCGAGCTCGACCTTGGCAATCTCGTCGAACTCTTCCTTGACCCTCTGGAGCAGCTCCATCCCGAGATGCTGGTGGGCCATTTCGCGACCACGGAAGCGCAGGGTGACCTTCACCTTGTCGCCCTCCTCGAAGAAGCGGGTCATCGACTTGGTTTTCACCTCATAATCGTGAGTGTCGATGTTCGGCCGCATCTTTATTTCTTTCAGTTCGGCCGATTTCTGCTTCTTCTTGGCAGCCGCTTTCTTCTTCTGCTCTTCGTAGCGAAGCTTGCCATAGTCGATGATCTTGCAGACCGGGGTGTCCTGGTTCGGCGACACTTCGACAAGGTCGAGACCGGCCTCCTCGGCCGCTTCAAGCGCCGCCATCAGAGGCATAACGCCTTGTTTCTCACCGTTTTCGTCAATGAGCAGCACCTTGTCTGCCCGGATATCCCTGTTAGTGCGCGGTCCACTGTCGCGTTTGGACGGCGGGGCCGCATGAGGTCTGCGTGCTATGGCTCTTCTCCTTTGGTAGCCTGTAAAAGGTGGCTCAATATGCCGATTTCCGGCGTAATTTTCAAGATTGACCGCCAGCCGTCTCGGCCGGGATCACACTGAGCATCTGTACCGCCTGCCAGACGTCGCGGACACTCAGCTGGTCGAGCGTGTCGGCTTTGCAGACAATAATGTTTGCGCCACGCGGACATGCTCGTTCCGGATCGCTCTCGCTTGTCGCGAAAAGGGCAACGCCCGGACAGCCGGAAAGTGCCGCCATATGCATCGGTCCAGTGTCGTTGCCAACCGCAAAGAGTGCTTTTTCTGCAAGCGTGACGATCTGGAAGAGGTTCGTGCGGGTGACAATGTTGCGCGCGCGCGGCTCGATCCGGGTGATTTGAAGGGCAATTTCCGACTCCGCCTTGCCCCCGATGATGACCGGCGTCACGCCGGCATCGGCGATTTCCTGCGCCAGTCCGCCATACCGCTCGGCCGGCCAGCGCTTGGCTTCGCGGTGGGCCGACGCACCCGGGATGAACAGGGCGTACGGGCCCTTGATCCCGAAATATTCCGGCGTCAGGGACGGCTTGCTGCCCTGGGCCCGGCGGACGAAAGACATGTCCGCGATCGGCGGCCAGTCGAGCGTCAGCGCCTTCGGATCAAGGCCGGCGACTTCCAGCTGCTCGGCGAGGCGGTCAATCGAATGCATCTCGCCGCGCTTCGGATTGTCATGGAAGAAAGCCGCGCCCTCGGCATGGCCCGACCAGAGCGGCGGGGTCGAGAAAGGCAGGTTCAGCGCCTTGAAGTAATTCGCCGTGCGCCCGGAAGTCTGCAGGTCGTAGATGATGTCATAGCGGGCCGCCTTGATACGTTTCAGCAGCTCACGCGTGGCCTTCACGCCCTTCGGCCGGCCATCGGTCTCGACATGCTGGAAATAGCCGGTGGCCTTGGCGAGCTCCTGAAAAGGCGGCGTGGTCAGCAGGGTGAGCACAGCCTTGGGGTGCTGCTCGCGGATCGCGCGCATGGCACCGAGCGCTAGGACGAAATCGCCCAGCGCACTCAGCTTTATGACGAGAACGCGCTTTGCCGCCTCGCCCGGATTGCTTGCCACACCCAAATCGAACCTTACCTGTCGTCCCGCGTCTCCAGGAGGCGCTTATAGACCCCAAGTGTGGCAGCTTGAAGCCCCCGTTTGGAGAAGCGCTCACCGACATGCTGGCGGCCCGCCTCGCCCATGCCGGCCCGGCCTTCGGGGCCGAGCTGCAGGATGGCGCGGATCGAGGCGGCCAGGTCGGCAGCGCTGCCCGGTTCGGCGCGTGACCCGGTGGCCCCCTCGATGACGATTTCCTTCTGCCCGCCATGATCGGCGACAATCACCGGCTTGCCCATGGCGGAGGCTTCCGCCGCCACCCGTCCGAACGCTTCCGGCCGCGTCGAGGGCGCCAGCACGATGTCGGCAGCCTTGTAGGCAGCGGCCATATCCTCGCAATGGCCGACAATCCGCACCGATCCGCCCAAGCCTGTCTCGACGATGCGGTCTTCCAGGGCAGCGACGTAGTTCGCCCGCCCCTGCGCATCGCCGGCGAGCACCAGCAGCAGCTTGACCCGTTCGGCACCGGAGAGGCTGGCCAGCGCATTGATCGCCACCTTCTGGCCTTTCCATTCCGTCAGCCGGCCGGGCAGCAACAGGACGAGACGTTTCTCGTCGGCGCCGATCTCCCAGCTCTCACGGACGGCGCGGACGCGTTCGTCACTCACAACGGCCGGGTCGAAGACCTCGAAATCGACCCCGCGCGGAATGGTGATCAGCCGCTCGCGCTCGATGCCGTGAACACTGCGTACATGCGCGGCGGTCCATTCGGAATTGGCGATGACGAGGTCGCCGCGCGCCATGATCGAGTTGTAGACCTTTTTCAGCCCCGACACGCCAGAATAGGCGCCATGATAGGTCGTCACGAACGGAATGCCGGTCTTCTTAGCGGCCCAGTAGGCGCTCCATGCTGGCGCGCGCGAGCGGGCATGGATCAGGTCGATGGATTTTGCCTGGATGAGCTTGGCGAGCTTGCCGGCATTGCTGCGGACCCGGAACGGATTCTTGGAGCTGAGCGCCATGTCCACATTCAGCCCGCCAGCGGTCTTCAGTTCCTCGACCAGACGCCCGCCTTCGCTTGCTACCAGCGGCCAGCCGCCAGCTTCCCGGATCGCCTCGGCCATTTCGACGGTTGTGCGTTCGGCCCCACCGGCAGACAGCTCCGGGATGACCTGAAGAATGGTCTTTCCGCGAAGGTCGGGGAATTCGATTGCACTCATGCGCGCCTTTTCAAGGTACTTCAAAGCTACCGCCACAGGCCACTCCAGCTAGCACGCCCCCCGGCGCTGCATTCGCGTCTAACCGTATCCGTGCCATCCGCAAAGCGCCTTGCTTGACTTCGCCTGCAAGCCGTTGGAGGCCATGGTATCATGACAACACTTCATCTTGATTGCACTAATGGCAGACGCCTCGCCTATCGCCAGTCCGACGGGCGATCCGGGCTTACCTTCGTGTGGCTGTCGGGCTTCAAGTCCGACATGACGGGCACCAAGGTCATGGAGCTGGAAGCCTGGGCCGAAGCTGAAGGCCACGGCTTTTTTGCCTTTGACTATTCCGGCCATGGCGAATCGGCCGGCGCCTTCGAAAACGGCACAATCACCACCTGGCGTGAGGACGCGCTTCAGGCCATAGAACAGTGCACGCGCGGGCCGCTCGTTTTGGTCGGCTCCAGCATGGGCGGCTGGATGGCACTGCTTTCCATGCTGGCGCTGAAGGATCGGGTGGATGGCCTTGTCCTGATTGCCCCGGCGCCGGATTTTACCGACAAGCTGATGTGGCCGGAATTCGACGAAAGCGCGCGCGCCGACATCATGGAGAAAGGCGTCTTCATGCGCCCGTCGGAATATGGTGACCCCTACCCCATTACCCGCGCACTGATCGAGGATGGGCGCCAGTGGAACCTGCTCGACAAGCCTATCCCCTTCGAGGGGCCTGTGCGCATCCTGCAGGGCCGGGAAGATCCGGATGTGCCATGGGAACATGCCTTCCGCCTGGTCGAGGCGATGACGGCCGAAGACCTTGTCTTCCATCTCATCAAGGATGGCGATCACCGCCTCTCGCGGCCCCAGGACATCAAGAGATTGAAGGCGACGTGCGCCGAAATCGCGGATATAGTGTCCGCAAACGGGTAAGCGGGACGCAACGCCAATGAAACCGATCCTCTGCGCGCTGGCCATGACGGCCTTAAGCGTCACGATGGTAGCCCATGCGGACGAGGCCGCGCCGGTCGAGATCAAGTCACTCGCCCCCGGCACAGCTCCTGCCGCGGCGACCATCGAGGATCTGGCCTGGCTTGAAGGCCGCTGGACAGGCGGCGGGCTTGGCGGGGTTTCGGAGGAAATCATGTCGGCCCCGTCCGGCGGACAGATCATGGGCATGTTCCGCCAGTCGAAAGCCGACGGCACGCTGCAATTCTACGAGTTCTACCACTTCGCCGAGGAAGACGGCTCGGTGATCCTGCGCATCAAGCATTTCCACCCCGACCTGACAGGCTGGGAGGAGAAGGACGAACGCGAGGCGTTTCCGCTGGTCGCCCTCGGGGAAACGGCCGCCTATTTCGACGGGCTGACCTTCGCGCTGGTGGCCCCGGGCGAGTTGCGCGCAGCCGTCCGGATCAGCGATCAGGGCCGCGCGGATTTCAGCTATTCGAAGGCCGACTAGGCTTTAATTCGGGCGCTGCTGGTCTTCGCCCGTCATGCCGTCCCAGAACTTCTTCACCCGGCCGAGGAAGCCCTCGCTCTCCGGGTTGCAGTCGGCGCCCGAGCATTCGCAGAATTCGCGCAGCAGCTCTTTCTGGCGGTGCGACAGGTTGCGCGGGGTCTCGACGATCATCTCGACATAGAGGTCACCGGCATGACCGGCGCCGCGCAAGCTCGGCATGCCCTTGCCGCGCAGACGCAGCTTGCGGCCGGTCTGGGCGCCTTCCGGAACGGTGACCTTGGCACGTCCGCCATCGATTGTCGGGATCTCGATCTCGCCGCCAAGCGCTGCGGTGACCATCGGTACCGGCGCCGGACAGTAAAGGTTCGGCCCATCGCGCTCGAAGATATCGTGTTCGGCCACATCGACGAAGATGTAGAGGTCGCCCTTCGGCCCGCCACGCAGGCCCGGCTCGCCCTCGCCCGACAGGCGGATGCGCATGCCGCTTTCGACACCGGCCGGAATCTTGACCTGCAGCGCGCGGTCCTCGCGCACCTGGCCGGCGCCATGGCAGGCCTTGCAGGGGTTGGGGATTACCTTGCCACGACCGGAGCAGCGCGCACAGGCGCGCTCCATGGTGAAGAAGCCCTGTGTGGCACGCACACGGCCCGCGCCGGAACAGGTCGGGCAGGTTTCCGGGCTGGTACCCGGCTCGGCACCCGATCCCTCGCATACGCTGCATTCGACAGCCGCAGGAAGAACGATCTCGGTATCCTTGCCGGTGAAGGCAT
Organism: Henriciella aquimarina; assembly: GCF_002088975.1. Classification (GTDB taxonomy): domain Bacteria; phylum Pseudomonadota; class Alphaproteobacteria; order Caulobacterales; family Hyphomonadaceae; genus Henriciella; species Henriciella aquimarina. The sequence goes on along the minus strand of NZ_NCST01000061.1, from coordinate 28,484 downwards.
CTTCGAGGGAGATTTCAAGATCATAGCGCAGATCATTCCCGCGCGCCGGGCCATTGCGGCGGCGTCCGCCGCCAAAACCGCCGGCACCGCCGAAGACCTGGCTGAAAATATTCTCGAAAATGTCGCCCGGATCCATGTTCCCGAACGGATTGCCACCGTCCGGGCCACCGCCGCCGCCTTCAAAGGCCGCATGACCGAACCGGTCATAGGCCGCCTTCTTTTCGGGGTCCGACAGGATGGCATAGGCCTCGCCAACTTCCTTGAACTTGGCTTCGGCTTCCTCGTCACCTGGGTTCTGGTCGGGATGGTACTTCAGGGCGAGCTTGCGATAAGCGCTCTTCAGCGCCTTGGCGTCGGCGTCCTTCGCGACGCCAAGAATCTCATAGTAGTCCCGTTTGCTCATGGCAGTGGTAAAAGTCCGCTGTTTGGCAGTTAGCAGGAAAGCTGGGGAGCGCCGCCCCTGGTTGCAAGGGCGGCACTACAGGCAGTGTGCGTCTTATCCGGCCTTTGCAACCGGGCTTTCGCCCAGAATCATGCCGGCCACTTCCTTCGGGACGATCAGCAGCGTCTCGCTGAGCGTCTGCTCCCAGTTCTCGAGCAGCTTCTTCGCCCGCTTCGACCCGGTGCGTTCGGCATGCATTTCCAGCATCAGCTGGAAGCGTCCGATATGCTCTTCCGGCATGTCGGCCAGCGTGTACCAGTCGATGGAGTCCGGATTCGCGACACGGGCGAACCTCTCGTCCGGGTCCCAGATCCAGGCGACACCGCCGGTCATGCCGGCGCCGAAATTGTCGCCCACAGGCCCCAGAATGGCGACGCGGCCGCCGGTCATGTACTCACAGCCATTCGCGCCGCACCCCTCAACCACGGCTTCGGCGCCGGAGTTGCGAACCCCGAAGCGCACGCCGGCCTGCCCGGCGGCGTAGAGCCGGCCGGACGTGGCACCATACAGGCAGGTATTGCCGATGATCGTGTTGTCGGATTCGTCAAGCTGGGAACCGCGGCGCGGCCGCAGCTGGATCGTCGCGCCCGACAGGCCCTTGCCGACATAGTCATTGGCGTCGCCATAGACTTCGAGCAGCAGGCCCTGAACGGAGAAGGCGCCGAGCGACTGCCCGGCACTGCCCGTCAGGCGCACCCGCAGGCGGCCTTCCGGCAGGGCCTTCTCGCCGAACTTGCGCACGATGGAGGAACTGCAGCGCGCGCCGATGGAGCGCTGGACGTTCTGGACGTCATATTCCAGCTGCATCTTCTCGCCGCGCATGAAGAAGGGCTCGCCGTCGCGCAGGATCTGCGCATCCAGCGTGTCCCAGACTTCGGTGCGGTGGCCCGGACGATAGACGACCGGTGTGGCGGTCTCGACCTTCACCAGAAGCGGGTTGAGGTCGAGGTCGTCGAGGTGGGACGCCCCACGGCTGACCTGGGCCAGCAGGTCGGTGCGCCCGATGGCTTCATCCAGCGAGGAGAGCCCCAGGCTCGCCAGGATGCGGCGGACATCCTCGGCCAGGAAGGACATGAGGTTCACGACCTTCTCCGGCGTGCCGGTGAATTTCTCGCGCAGCGCCTCGTCCTGCACGCAGACGCCGACCGGGCAGGTATTGGAGTGGCACTGACGCACCATGATGCAGCCCATCGCCACGAGCGAGGCGGTACCGACGCCATATTCCTCGGCGCCGAGCATCGCCGCGATCACCATGTCCCGGCCCGTCCGCAGGCCGCCATCGGTGCGCAGCGTGACCTTGTCGCGCAGATTGTTGAGCGAGAGCACCTGGTGGGCTTCGGCGAGCCCCATCTCCCAGGGAAGGCCGGCATATTTGATCGAGGTTTGCGGGCTGGCACCCGTACCGCCAACGCCGCCGGCGATCAGGATGACATCGGCCTTGGCCTTCGCCACACCGGCTGCGACCGTGCCGACACCCGACTGGGCGACAAGCTTCACACAGACGCGCACTTCCGGATTGATCTGCTTCAGGTCGTATATGAGCTGTGCCAGATCCTCGATGGAATAGATATCGTGGTGCGGCGGCGGCGAAATCAGCGTCACGCCGGGCGTGGCATGCCGGTTCTTGGCGATCAGTTCGGTCACCTTGAAGCCGGGCAGCTGGCCGCCCTCGCCGGGCTTTGCGCCTTGGGCGATCTTGATCTCGATCTCGCGGCACTCATTGAGATATTCAGCCGTCACGCCGAAACGGCCGGACGCGACCTGCTTGACGGCGGAGTTCATATTGTCGCCATTCGGCAGCGGGCGGTAGCGTTCGCGGATTTCGCCGCCCTCGCCTGAGACAGACTTCGCGCCGATCCGGTTCATCGCCACGTTCAACGTGCCGTGTGCCTCGGGGCTCAGCGCGCCGAGCGACATACCGGGGGTCACGAAGCGCTTGCGGATTTCGTTGACCGACTGGACCTGCTCCAGCGGGATCGCCGTCTGCTTGTGGGTCTTGAAGTCGATCAGGTCGCGCAGCTGGATCGGATGACGGTTGGACAGCGCTTCGACATATTTCTCGTAGAGCGCATAGTCGCCACGGTCGCAGGCCGCCTGCAGCATGTGGATGAGGTTGCCATCCAGCGCATGCGGTTCGCCGGAAGCGCGCAGACGGTAGAACCCGCCGACCGGCAGCGAGATGACATCCTCATCGAAACCGGCTTCGTGGCGGTCGACCACATTGTCCTCAAGGCCCGCCAGGCCGATGCCGGAGATGCGGCTGGTCATGCCCGGGAAATAGTCCGCCACCAGGGCGCGCGAGAGGCCAAGCGCCTCGAAATTATAGCCGCCGCGATAGGAGGAGATCACCGAGATGCCCATCTTGGACATGATCTTCAGCAGGCCGGCCTCGATCGCCTTCTTGTAGTTCTGGACAGAGGCCGCCAGCGGCTCGTCGCCGAGCAGGCCGCGCGCGTGACGGTCGGCGATGACTTCCTGGGCAAGATAGGCGTTCACGCAGGTCGCCCCGCAGCCGACCAGCACGGCAAAGTAGTGCGTGTCGAGGCATTCCGCCGACCGCACAGTCAGCGAGCAGAAGGTGCGAAGCCCCTGGCTGACCAGGTGGGAGTGCACCGCCCCGGTGGCGAGAATCATCGGGATGGCGACATTGTCGATATCCTGATGCTCGTCGGTGAGAACGATGTGTTCCCGGCCCGCGCGCACAGCTTCTTCGGCTTCGGCCTGGATGCGCGAAAGGGCATTCTTCAGTGCGGCGCCGTCCCCCATGACGTCAGCAAGCTTGAAGGTACAATCGACATGCTCGACGCCGTCGCCGAGCGTATCCATCAGGCGGCGGTACATGCCCGTCGACAGGAAGGGGCTCTCCAGCACGAAGACGTTCTGCTGGGTCTCGTCGGTCGTCAGGATATTGCCGAGATTCTTGAACCGCGTCTTGAGCGACATCACCCGGTCTTCCCGCAGCGGATCGACCGGCGGGTTGGTCACCTGGCTGAAATTCTGGCGGAAGAAATGCGACAGCGGGCGGGCCTCGGAGGATAGCACGGCAAGCGGACTGTCATCGCCCATCGAGCCGATGGCTTCCTTGCCGGTCTCGGCCATGGGCGCGAGGATCAGCTCGGAGGTCTCCAGCGAGAAGCCGGCCACCATCTGGCGACGCATCAGCATCTCCTTGTCATAGAGACGCGGCTCCTCGCCCTGGATGATGTCCTCTTCCAGCTCCTTCACATTCTTCAGCCACTTGTCATACGGATGCTCGGCGGCGAGCTCGTCGATGATCTCGTCATGCTCGTAGAAGCGGCCCTCTTCGAGATTGGCCGCGATCATGCCGCCAGCACGGACATGGCCGCGGCGCACGACTTCATGCCCAGACAGCGGACACATGCCGGTCTCGGAGCCGACGGCCAGAATACCATCGGCCGTCAGCGCATAGCGCAGCGGGCGCAGGCCGTTGCGGTCCAGCCCGGCAATCGCCCAGCGCCCGTCATAGGCACAGATCGCGGCCGGTCCGTCCCACGGCTCCATGACCGAGTTGCAGTAGGCGTAAAGCGCGGCGTGATTATCGGGAATGATGGACGCGCGCTTCGACCAGGCTTCCGGAATAAGCAGCGCCTTGGTCATCGGCGCGGTGCGACCGGCCTTGCAGAGGATTTCGAAGACAGCGTCCAGGGCGCCGGAGTCCGACTGGCCCTTCGGCACGACCGGCTTCACGTCTTCCACGTCGTCGCCGAACGCGCCGGAGACCATCTTGATCTCGTGGCTCTTCATCCAGTTGAGGTTGCCGCGCAGCGTGTTGATCTCGCCATTATGGGCGAGCATGCGGAACGGCTGGGCCAGCTCCCAGCGCGGGAAAGTGTTGGTCGAATAGCGCTGGTGATAGATCGCGATCGGCGAGACGAAGCGCTCATCCTTCAGGTCGAGGAAGAAATTGTCGATGTCCTGGGCGAGGAACATGCCCTTGTAGATCAGCGACTTGTGGCTGAGCGAGCAGATATAGAAGCCCGGAATGCCGGCTTCGCGCGCCTTGCGCTCGATGCGGCGGCGGCAAAGGTAAAGCGAGCGCTCAAGCTCGTCCGGTGTGCGCTCCCGCGAGTCGCGGAACATGACCTGCTCGATCTCGGGGCGCGTATCGGCCGCCTTCTGGCCAATCACCGAAATGTCGACCGGCGGCTGGCGCCAGCCATAGATATAGAAACCGAAGTGCAGGATCTCGGTCTCGACGATGGCACGGGCGGCTTCCTGCGCGGCGAGATCGGTGCGCGGCAGGAATATCTGGCCGACGCAGATCGGGTCCTCGGTCGGGTTGTGCCCGGTGCGCTCGGCCTGCTCGCGGAAGAAGTCCTGCGGGACCTCGATGCGGATGCCGGCACCGTCACCGGTTTTGCCGTCGGCATCGACGGCCCCCCGGTGCCAGACATTCTTCAGCGCCTTGATGCCCATTTCGACGATTTCACGCTTCGGCTTGCCGTCGAGCGAAGCGACGAGACCGACGCCGCAGGCATCCTTCTCGTGTTCCGGGTCATAGGCGTGCGCCTCGATCAGCTTCTGGCGCTCAATGAGATATTTGTCGATCGTATCGGTCATGGTTCTGGTCCCTCGGGGGAAATAGGTCTGGCGCGGTGTGGGGCGGGCTTATTCGGCCGCCACGGGCTCACGCACCGGCGCCTTGTCGCGCGCCATCTGCTTCATCCGCTTGTGCATCTGTTCGGCGGCGTCGCGGCCATCCTTGATTGCCCAGACGACGAGCGAGGCGCCGCGGACAATGTCGCCGGCGGCGAACACGTTCGGCACGCTGGTTTCCATCGTCTTGAAGTCGACGCGGATCGCGCCCCAGCGGTTTACCGTCAGCGCCGGGTCGCCGAACAACTCCGGCAGGTCTTCCGGATCGAAGCCAAGCGCCTTGATGACCATGTCGGCCTTGATGTCGAAGGTCTCGCCGGTCTTCTCAGGTGACTGGCGCCCGGACGGGTCCGGCGCGCCGAGCTTCATGCGGGCCGCACGGACGGCTTTCAGCTTGCCGGCCTTGGTGTCGAGCACCGCTTCAGGAGCCGCCAACCATTCGAAGACGACGCCTTCCTCCTCGGCATTGGCGACCTCGCGCTGCGAGCCCGGCATGTTGGCGCGGTCGCGGCGATAGAGGCAGGTCACGGATTTCGCGCCCTCGCGGACCGCGGTGCGGACACAGTCCATCGCCGTGTCGCCGCCGCCAATCACGACGACGCGCTTGCCTTCGGCATTGTGCGTGCCGTCATCGAAGCTCGGCACGGCATCGCCGAGGCCCCGGCGGTTGGAGGTGGTCAGGAAATCAAGCGCCGGCAGGACGCCCTTCGTCCCGGCGCCCGGCACCATCAGGTCGCGCGCCTTGTAGACGCCCGTGGCGATCAGCAGCGTGTCATGCTCGTCGCGCAGCTCGGCCAGCGTCTTTTCTTCGCCGATCGAGGTGTTGAACGCGAATGTGATGCCGCTGTCCTCAAGCCGCTTGATGCGGCGCTCGACGATGTGCTTCTCAAGCTTGAAGCCGGGAATACCGTAGATCAGCAGGCCGCCGCCACGGTCATAGCGGTCATAGACGGTGACCTGATAGCCCTTGCGGCGCAGCTGTTCAGCCGCAGCCAGACCGCCCGGCCCGGCGCCGATGATGCCAGCCGACTGGTCGCGCTCACGCGGGGGCTTGATCGGGGTGACCCAGCCCTCTTCCCAGGCATTGTCGGTGATGTAGCGCTCGACCTGGCCGATGGTGACCGTGCCATGGCCGGACTGTTCGACCGTACAGATACCTTCGCAGAGACGGTCCTGCGGGCAGATGCGCCCGCAGATCTCGGGCATGTTATTGGTCGCCGACGAGACCTGGTAGGCCTCTTCCATACGGTCTTCGGCGACCAGCTTCAGCCAGTCGGGAATATTGTTGGAGAGCGGGCAGCCCTGCTGGCAGAACGGGACCCCGCACTGCGAGCAGCGCCCGGCCTGATCCTCGGCGACTTCGCGGGCATATTCGCCATAGATCTCATGAAAGTCCTGCGCGCGCGCCTTCGCATCGCGCTTTTCCGGCATGGCGCGGTCAACTTTTGTAAATTTCAGCATACGACTGGCCATGGAAGCGTCCTCAGTTTCTGCAAGTTTGTGCCTTATGATCCGCACGACAGGAAAGCGCAAGGCAAATTGCACCCCTATATATCAAAACGATATGCGATTGCGGCGATTTCTTAAAATATAGCTGAAAAAGCGCTGAAATGCAAATTTAGTAAATATCAGTATGATACATAACTTTGCAGGCTGCGTTTCGGCACGATCCGTGCGAGACAGGCCCCGGTTCTTTTTTCAGGGCGAAAGTGTGCCATGTCACTCCTGCAGCTTATCATCATCGCGGCGATCCAGGGCCTTACAGAATGGCTGCCGATTTCCTCTTCCGCACATGTCCTGCTCGCGTCCGGGTCCTTTGGCGTCACCGGACAGGATGAATTGCTCATCAATGCCGTCTCCAATCTCGGCACCCTGCTCGCCATGTTGGTCTATTTCCGCAAGGATGTCGCCCTTGCCGTAGCGGGAGGCGTCGAGCTTCTGGCCGCGCCGGTTTCAAAAAAGAAACTGTCGCCCGGCGCCCGTCTGGCAGCCTGCGTAATCGTCGCGACCCCCATCGCCCTCATTGCCGCACTTCTTTACGAGACGGCCCTGCCGGCCAGCCTGCAGGCCGGGCTGCGCAGCCCCTATACCGTCGCCGGGGCGACCATCGTGTTCGGCCTGCTGCTCTGGTGGGCCGACGTGGCAGGCCCACGTGAGCGTAAGGAGCAGGACATGACGCTCATGCACGCCACGCTGATCGGCGCGACGCAGGCCATCGCCGCCATCATTCCCGGCACCAGCCGCTCCGGCATCACCATGACGGCAGCTCGCGCGCTCGGCTATGAGCGCACCGAAGCCGCCCGCATTTCCATGCTGATCGGTGCCCCGATCCTGGCCGCCGCCGGGCTCTACGGCGCCTATGGCCTGCTCACCGCCGATGCCGAGGCCGGCGGCGTGCTGACCTTCCAGGACGGCATGGTGGTGGCCGTGGTCGCCTTCATTACAGGGCTTGCCTCGATCTGGGGCCTGATGGCGCTGCTCAAGCGGATGAGCTTCCTGCCTTTCGTGATCTACCGCCTCCTGCTCGGCGTCGCCATTCTCGCCCTGATGCCTTATCTGTCGGCAAGTTAATCCACGCCGCGACCGCACGCGCGGAACCGCCCTATTGGCCCGTCCGTTCTGACATTCATTCCAGAATGGAAGGACAAGACAATGAAACCGATCCTCCTCGCCACGGCAGCCCTGACGCTGCCGCTCGGCCTCCAGGCTTGCAGTTCGGCCGGCCTCTCCCCGTCACAGGAAGCCCGCGTGGCCGATAGCCATGAGATGTCGGAAGCGCTTAAGACGGAAGTCTCCAGCCTCAATCACCTCACACGGCTCTATATCGACGCAGCCGCGCTCTATAAGCAGGCCGCCGACATCCCCGACCAGAAAAACGGCTTAAAGCCGTCGCTGCTCGCCATGGCGAAAGATCGCAATGCCCAGCGCGAAGAGCTGCAAGACCGCGTCACGACGCTCGGCGGCCAGCCCGCCGAACACGGCCAGGCACTAGGCACCATGCACCGCTCCTTCACGACGCTGCGCACGGTCGTCGACAATGACAGCGAAGTCGCCGTCGAGGAGGTGCTGCGCGGCGAGCGCTATATCCGCGACGAGATCGACAAGGCGATGGAAACCGCGATGACGCCGGAGACACGCGATCTGCTGGCCGAACTTCGCACCGATGCCGACGCCAATATCGCGCGCCTGGAAGGCATGAAACAGGCGACCTGACCGGCCGCCCTCCGCTGGATATATCCGAAGATGGCCCGCGTCTCGCCCGAGAGGCGGGCCTTTTTCATGAAGAAGAGAGACCGCCCCACAAGACGACGCACGGCAGCAGGCAGATTGCCCCCTTCCGTACGTCGCCCCCTTCCGCTCGTGCGTCCCAGCGCCTGCGGAAAGCCCTCTTTGATGACGTTATTGTAAGAGAATGCAGCAGGAAGCCGCTCGCAATGTGATCTTTTGCGGGCGGTCCCGTTCATCTCCCGTTGGGCGGGCGGCAAAGCCATATTCAGAGAAAAAAGAGCGTGTCCGGACACGATAATTCTGGTGTCGGGGCGTCATTCTGGTTTCAATCACGGCGTGAGCCCACTCTCATGGAAAGGTCCGACGCGACAGCCAGAGGCACCGCATGAATATCAAACGCCGCGAAAAGAAATCAGACACGCTCGAAGTTCGCCTGCCGCATTCCAAGAAGGAGGCTTTCAAGGAAGCCTGCGAGAAGGAAGGCATCACGGCGAGCCACGCGGTGCGCACCTTCATCGATGCCTATCTGCGCCGCTCTCGCCGGATGAGGTTGAAACGCATCACGAAGGAGCTTTCCATGACCCTCATTCACAACCCCATCAAGACAACGGGCGGGCTGGCCGCGACCGGCGCCGCTCTCGCGACCATCACGTTCGCAGCTCTCCCGAGCACGGCGGAGGAGACATATGTCGAGCCAATCGCCCCGCCGACGCCCCACTATCCGATTGATCTCGCCGAAGAAGGCATCTCAGGAGACTGCACGGCTCACTTCGACGTCTCAGCCGAGGGCTTCGTCGAAACTGGCATTGAGGTCGATTGCACCCATCCCGGCTTTGCAGATGCAGTTCGTGAAGCAGTGGAGACCCTGCGGTTCACGCCGAAAATGGAAGACGGAAAACCAGTACGGATGACGGATGTCGCCTACCCCATCAGCTTCCAGATCAGACCGGATGCGCCCGAGAGTGCGGACGAGCCGGCCCCTGAATAAGCCTCAGGCTTCGCCCTTCTGGTGGAATTCGCCATAGGCGCGGTAGGGCCAGAGATAGCTCGGGGTGATGGACTCGACGCTTTCGATGTCCGGCACGCCGAGATCCTTCAGCGTCAGCGCGCCTTCGGAGACAACATTGTCGTGCTTCAGCATCTCGACCTGGTCGCCGGTGATCGGCGGCGGGCCGAAGAAACCCCAGGCAAGCGGCGGAATCCGCCAGGCCGCCCCGCAGGCCAGGCCGAGCGGCTTGGCAATGAAGAAGGGCAGCGGCATCGCATAGCGCTTGCGGTCGATGGTTTCGAAGATGAACTCGTAGAGTTCCTTGAAGGTGTAGGTGCGCGGACCGCCAAGCTCATACGTCTTGCCCTCGACATCGTCGCGCAGGAGCGCGGCGGCGATGGCATCGGCCACATCCCCGGCATAAACCGGCTGCAGCTTCGTCTTGCCCCCGCCAATGGCCGGCAGGAAAGGCAGGACATTGGAGATCGGGCTGGAGGCCATGGCCGCGAACTTGTTGAAGAAGTCGTCTTCCGGCCCGAACACGATGGACGGACGCAGGATGACCGCTTCCGGAAACGCCTTGCGCACGCCTTCCTCAGCCTCGGCCTTGGTGCGGGCATAGTCGGACTTGGAGTCCTCGTCGGCGCCGATCGCGGAAATCTGGACGAAACGCTTGATCCCGGCCTTGGCAGCCGCCTCGGCGACATTGATCGCGCCATCGCGCTGGGCGGCCTCGAAGCTCTGCTGGCCTTTCTCGAAGAGAATGCCGACCAGGTTGACCACGGCATCGGCGCCTTCAAGCGCACGCTCGACCGACATGCGGTTGCGAATATTGGCCTGGGCGAGATCGACCCATCCGGGCGGGCCGGCCAGGCGGACATCGCCTGCCAGGTGCGGTTTGCGCACGGCGACGCGCACGCGCCAGCCTTCCCTGACCATGACACGGGCGGCATAGCGGCCAATGAAGCCGGAGCCGCCGAAAATGGTAACCAGACCCTTGGACATGAGTATTCGACCTCGCTTTTCTAAGGCCCGCTGATTTGCGTCTTGCTTGCGCGCCTTTCACCATGCCTCGCCCGGCTTGTCCATGCGACGAATGGCAAAAGCCGCATATGGCGCCCGGCTGCCTGCATTGTGACAGACAGACCGGCCTTTCGCGTGCAGTCGGGCATTTGCGTATTCGCCCAGACAGGCTATTGCCTTGGGCCATGAACAAGATCTCGCTTCACAAGGGTGATCTGCCGGACGGGCTCGATCTTGGCAGCACCATCGCCGTCGACACCGAGGCCATGGGCCTTAACCCCCACCGTGACGCTCTCTGCGTGGTGCAGCTTTCGTCCGGTGACGGGACCGCGCATGTCGTCCAGCTCGGCCGGACTTTCGACTGCCCGAACCTGAAAGCCCTGCTCAGCGACAAGAGCAAGCTGAAGATCTTCCATTTTGCCCGCTTCGACGTCGCCATGATGCAGCACTGGCTGGGTATCGAGTGCACCCCCGTCTGGTGCACCAAGATCGCCTCCAAACTCTGCCGCACCTATACCGACCGGCACGGCCTGAAGGATGTCTCCCGCGAAATCGCCGGGGTCGACATGTCCAAGGCGCAGCAATCCTCCGACTGGGGCGCGGAAGAGCTGAGCGACGCCCAGCTGCAATACTGCGCCAATGACGTGCTCTACCTGCATGAGATCAAGGCCGGCCTGGAAGCCATGCTCGAGCGCGAGGGCCGGATGCATCTGGCCCAGGCCTGTTTCGACTTCCTGCCGGTGCGCGCCGATCTCGACCTGAAGGGCTGGGGAGACACCGACATTTTCGCGCACAGTTGACCGGCCGGTTTTCGCCCCGCTCCGGTCACGGAATGATCATGCGTCCGGTGCTATCAAATCACAGCGATCTGTCCTAAATTCCGGGTATGGAAGTTTCCGCCGAAACCGAACGGACGCTGAGCGTCTGGGAACCGCGCCGCCAGATGACTCTGGAGCAAGCGCGCCAGCGTTCCGCCATGGTTTCGTTCATGCGGCTGGCCTTCACCGCCGGGGCGGCCATCGCCGTCGGCATCATGGTCGGCCATCTGACGGCCAATGCGATCTCTGCCTCGCCGAGCGCGGTCGAGAAGCTGTCGGCCGACCAGGTCGTCACCATGGTGAACCCGCGCTTTACGGGCCGCGACCTGGCCGGGCGCTCCTTCGTGATTACCGCCGACACCGCCCAGCGCCAGCGCGGCGGCGGCGATGGCATCGACCTGCGCAGCCCGAAACTCGTCAGCGAAGACGGCACCGTCGTGACGGCGCCCTCCGGGCTGTACAATCAGGACGCCCAGACGCTCGAACTCTATGAAGATGTCCAGGTCACGACCGAGCGGGGCTACACTTTCGCCTCGCGGTCGGCCAAGATGTTCATCAATGAAGGCCGCGTGGAAGGCATCGACCCGCTGAGCGGGTCCGGTCCCCTTGGCGACGTGCGATCCAACACGTATGAGATCGTGGAGGAAGGGGACAAGATCGTCCTCAGCGGTGGGGTCGAAATGACGATTGTCCCCGAGGAAAAGACAGAAGAAGAATCTGAAGCCGCCCCGGCGGACGGCGATGAGGAGCGTGGTGGTAATGAATAGAGTATCGATGGCGCTTGCGAGCCTGGCCCTCGCGGCGGTTCCGCAGGCCACAGCCCAGGTCTCCGGCCAGGGCGGCACGATCCGCGTGAATGCGGACAAGAGCGAAGTGATCGAGCGCCAGCATCAGGTCATTCTCATCGACAATGTCGACATCATGCAGGGCAATGCCCGCCTGCGCGCCGACCGCATCACGCTGAACTATACCGGCAATGGCAACACTGAAACGAGTGGCCTGTCCGGCTTCGGCGACATTTCCAGCATGGAAGCCGTCGGCGAGGTCTTCTATGTGACGCCCGAGCTCAAGGCCACCGGCGATCGGGGCGTTTACCAGTCTTCCAGCGACACGATCACGCTGACCGGCAATGTCGTCCTGATCCGCGGCGAGGATGTCGCCACCGGCGAGCGCCTCGTCATGCGCCTGTCAGAAGGCCGCACCGTCCTTGATGGCGGCACCGGTCAGGTCCAGATGAACATTAATCCGAATCAGATCGAGGATTCGGACGATGATGCGTCAAATTAGACAGAGCCGCCTAAACGGATTTTAAGCCTATTGCCCTAGCTGTTCTGACGGGCAGCGCAAACCGCGCAAAGTGGGAGGACCACAGGTATGACAGACATGGCCAACGGCCTTGCAGCGACCGGTCTCGCCAAGACATTTGGCAAGCGTCAGGTCGTGAAAGATGTCTCCCTGTCTCTCCAGCGTGGCGAAGTCGTCGGGCTTCTCGGTCCCAACGGGGCCGGCAAGACGACATGCTTCTACATGATCATGGGCCTGATTGGCGCAGATGCCGGAGCCATCACCATCGATGGCGCCGATGTCACCAATCTGCCGATGTATCAGCGCGCCCGGCTTGGGGTTGGCTACCTGCCCCAGGAGGCCTCGATTTTCCGCGGCATGACGGTGGAGGAGAACATCCTCGCCGTGGTCGAGCTTGTCGAAAAGGACAAGCAGGCCCGCGCGGCCGAAGTCGATGCCCTTCTGGACGAGCTGCACATCACGCATCTGCGCAAGCAGTCCGCGACATCCCTGTCCGGTGGTGAACGCCGCCGGGTCGAGATTGCCCGTGCCCTCGCCTCCAGGCCGAGTTTCATGCTTCTGGACGAACCGTTTACCGGTATCGACCCCCTCGCCGTTTCGGATATTTCCGATCTGGTCGGTTATCTGAAACAGCGCGGCCTCGGCGTGCTGATCACAGACCACCAGGTGCGCGAGACACTCCAGATCGTTGATCGGGCATCCATCATTTACGATGGCGGCGTGCTGTTCGAAGGCGCACCGGACGATGTCCTGACCAATGAGGATGTGAGGCGGGTCTATCTGGGCGAACGGTTCGCTGCGTAGATATTATGGCGATTTCACAACGTCTCGACATGCGCCAGGGCCAGTCCCTGGTGATGACCCCACAGCTGCAGCAGGCCATCAAGCTCCTGCAGCTGTCGAATATCGAGCTCGCCGAGTTCGTCGAAGCCGAAATCGAGCGCAACCCGCTGCTTGAGCGCGGCGAAGCCGGCGACAATGACGAGTATGCACGTGAGGAAGTCGAGCCGAAAACGCGTGACAGCGAGCTCTCGCTGGACGACAGTTCGGGCCTCAACGAAGCGCGTGAGGCGATGGATGCGCCCGGCGAAGACCTTTACGAATCCGGCACCACTTCCGACAGCGGCGAAACCGCCAGTCAAACGTCCGGCCCCTCGGCGCAGACCGACTGGTCGCAAGCCGGCTCGGGCGGCAGCTTTTCCGGCGAGGATTATGATTTCGAAGGCTCGCTCTCCAGTGAGAAATCGCTGCACGAACACCTGCACGACCAGCTTGCCATGTCCGGCCTCTCACAGGCCGACCAGCTGATCGGGGCACGTCTTGTCGACGAGACCGACGAGGCCGGCTACTGCAAGGCCGATCTTGAGGAAATCGCGACCGCACTCGGCGCCGACCTCGGCAATGTCGAAGCGGTGCTGGAGGTCTGCCAGGGCTTCGAGCCGACCGGCGTCATGGCGCGCACGGTGGAAGAATGCCTCGGCCTGCAGCTGAAGGAGCGCAACCGGTTCGATCCGGCCATGAAGGCGCTGCTCGACAATCTCGACCTTGTGGCCAAGCACGACATCAAGGGCCTCTGCGCGGCCTGCGGTGTCGACAAGGAAGACGTCCTCGACATGATGTCGGAGCTGCGCATGCTGACCCCGCGTCCGGGCTCGGCCTTTGCCGGCGGCACCACCATCGCCGTCGCGCCGGACGTTTTCGTGCGGGAGATGCCGAACGGCATGTTCGCGGTGGAGCTGAACTCCGACACGCTGCCCAAGGTGCTGATGGACAAGGCCTATTATGCCGAGGTCTCGACGCTGCCGATGCGCGAGAAGGAAAAGGAATTCATTTCCGACTGCGCCCAGAGCGCGTCCTGGCTGATCAAGTCGCTCGACCAGCGCGCGCGCACCATCCTCAAGGTCGCCAGCGAGATCGTGCGCCAGCAGGACGCCTTCTTCGCGCATGGCGTCGCCCATCTGAAGCCGCTCAATCTGAAGCAGGTCGCCGACGCCATCGACATGCACGAGTCGACCGTCAGCCGGGTCACCTCGAACAAATATATGGGCACCCCGCGCGGCCTGTTCGAACTGAAATACTTCTTCTCCGCCGCCATTCCGGGCACCGCCGGGGGTGATGCCCACTCGGCCGAAGCAGTGCGTTACCGCATCAAGCAGCTGGTCGACGAGGAAGGCCAGAACGTGCTTTCCGATGACCAGATCGTCGAGATCCTGACCGAATTCGGCATCGAGATTGCCCGGCGCACGGTCGCCAAATACCGGGAAAGCCTCAACATTCCGTCCAGCGTGCAGCGCCGGCGGCGCCTGAGAGCCAGTGCCTGACCCTGCTTGAGGGTCATTGACTCAATATCCTATCATTTTAAGGAGGCCGCGGTCTCGATTTCCGCAATCAGGACGTTATAGTAGGACCTCGTTATCGGAGAGTTCCGTGCAGATACAGATCGCAGGACGGAAGATGGATCTCGGCGATGCGCTACGCACGCGCATCGAGACAGGTCTGGAAGCAGCCGTCACCAAATACTTCGACCGGGATTTTGATGGTCACGTGACCGTCAGCCCGAATGGCCACGAAACCGAAATCGACTGCAATATTCATCTGCCTTCGGGCATCATCCTGCAGTCGACCGGCAAGGCGAGCGACCCCTATGCCGCCCTCGACGAGGCGCTCGGCAAGATGGAAAAACGGGTGCGGCGTTACAAACGCCGCCTGAAGGACCATCACAAGAATGGCCGTGACCCGTTCCCGACCGAGCCGGCATCGGCTTTTGTGCTTAAATCCGCACCGGATGATGAAGAGCCGGACGTGCCGGGCGAAGACGGCGAAGCGCCTGTTATTGTAGCAGAAACTGCCTCTGAAATTCGCACCATGACGGTTTCCGAGGCCGTGCTACAACTTGAGCTTGCCGATGCCCCTGCTCTCATGTTTCGCAATGCAAAGCATTCCGGGCTAAACATGGTCTATCGGCGACCGGACGGAAATATTGGCTGGGTTGACCCGGTCACCAACAGCAAAACCTCCTGAAACCAACTGGCACGCCATGGCAACCGATCTTTCAGGCCTTCTCGGTGAAGGCGTTATCCTTGATCCTGTTGCGGTCGAAAACCGCAAGCAGGCCCTGACGACTCTCGCCAGTGCGCTGGCGGAGCGGACCAGGCTGGATACGCGCGACATTTTCGATGCCGTCATGGAGCGCGAACGCCTCGGCTCGACCGGCGTTGGCGAAGGCGTTGCCATTCCTCATGCCCGTATCGAGAAACTGCCGCATCCGATTGGCGGTTTCGTGCGCCTTGAAGACGGCGTGGACTTCGATGCCGTCGACAGCCGCCCCTGCGACCTCATCTTCATGCTGATCGCGCCGGTCGGCTCCGGTGCCGACCATTTGCGCGCGCTCGCCCAGGTCAGCCGCACGCTGCGCCAACCCGACGTTCGCGAAGCCCTGCGCGAGGCCCAGACCGCCGATGAGATGAAGGCCATTCTCTGCCCGGAAGCGGCCAACGCCTCAGCTGCCTGACACGGACAAAGCCGCGTGACCGGCCAGCCACCAGCGCCAGTATCGGGGCGCCAACATCGAAAAATTGTAGCTTCCGCCTCTAGCGCGGCCGGGCCCCGCCGCCGGTGGCCTGCTGCGGCGCAGCTGCCTCGCTGACCGTCTCGGTGCGGCCTGCCTGGTCGGAGCTTGCCGTGCGGTCGAGGAAGGCGCGGACATCGCCCGCACTCTGAACCGCCAGCTCTTCCTGCGGAATATGGCCGGCCTCGTCATAGATGATGGCGACCGCGTTCGGGATGGCCTCCTCGAACTGTTTCGCATGCGCGACCGGGACAAGATTGTCGTGCTGTCCCCAGAGGATCAGCGTCGGCACCGAGAGATCGCCCAGCCGCTCCCGGCTGGCCTTCATCCGTTTCGGACCGCCCGCGGCAAGGCTGAGCAGGGCCTGGCGATGGCCGGGCGCGCGCGACAGGGCCGAATAGCGTTCGGCCATTTCGCTGGTCACGAAGGACGGGTCGGCGAATGACTTTCTGAGGCCGTCCTCGATCAGCCTGGACATATCGAGATCCTTGATGACCAGCCGCGCCAGACGGAACCGCAACAGCTTGAAAACCAGCGGTGCCTGATCGGCTTCGCCCTCGGCTGGCGGCCAGCCTGCGGCATCGACCAGGACGAGGCTGTCCAGACGATCCGGATGATCGAGCGCATAGCGCCAGGCGACATTGCCGCCCATGGAGCTGCCTGCCAGCGAAAACCGGTCGATGTCGAGACGATCCGCAAGCTGATCCACGATCTCTGTGTAATAGCCAATGCTGACTGGCTTATCCTCGGGTGTGCGCGACAGGCCATGGCCCGGAAGGTCCAGCATCACGATGCGGTAATTGTCGTCGAGCACGTCGCGCCAGGCGAGCCAGGTATGCAGGGAGGCTGCATAGCCATGCACCAGCATCAGAACCGGCGCGTCGCGCGGGCCGGTGTCAACATAATGGACCTTCACATCATCGCCGAGCGTGGTGAATTTCGATCCGGCGACCGAGTAAGTTGATTCCAGGGTTTCATAGGGAATGTCGGGGCGGCGGAGTGCCAGCCAGCCTGCCGCCAGAACAGCGACGAGAGTGAGTATTATCGCAGCGAGTTTGCGAACCATCTTCCCTCACCGGTCACCCAAGTCACATGTCGTAAAACCGTCAATTCGAGCCGGTGTCAAAGGAAAGTTTCAGGCCCCGCAGACAGGGCAATCCGTGTCCTGATTAAGTCTGACGGACCGGGAAATCCCGGTAAGCCCGTCCAGCAGGAGAACCTGGCCGATCAGGGGCCGGCCGGCACCGGTGACAAGCTTCAGGGTTTCAAGCGCCATGTGGCTGGCGACAATCCCCGTAACCGGGCCGACGACGCCGGCATCCTCGCACGCTTCGGCATCCGGCGGGGTCTCCGGCACGAAACACTGATAGCAGGGGGCGCCCTTTTCGACGCCGGAGGCGAACACCGAAACCTGTCCGGCCCAGCCCATCGCCGCGCCTGAGACGAGATAGCGCCCGCTCGCATGAGCGACGCGGTTGAGCGCGAAGCGCGTCTCGAAATTGTCCGTTGCGTCGATCAGGATGTGGCCGGCCAGTGTCTCTTCCTCACCCCAGCGTGCCAGCTGCTCGGTGATCTCGCAGTCCGGCGAGGCGGCTTTCAGCCGCTCTGCAAGCTGACGTATCTTGGACTTGCCGGTATCGGCGGTGGTGAACTGAACCTGGCGCTGCAGATTGGAGACATCGACGGTATCGGCGTCCCAAAGTTCGATACGGCCCACCCCGGCAGCCGCGAGATACATCGCACACGGACCGCCAAGCGCCCCGGCCCCGACAATGGAGACGCTGGCGCCGAGCAGTTTCTGCACGCCCGGCCCGCCGATCTCCTTCAGCAGGATATGACGCTTGTGACGGTCGAGCTGTTGTGCAGTCAGGGCCATGCCCTCGCTTAGCAGGGCGGAAGCGGTTAAGGCTACAGACAATGAGTGACTCACCTCCCTCCGACGTGCCCGACACGATCTATGCCACCCCGGCCGAATGGGTGGCGAAAGGCGCCGGCGCGCAAGGCAATCTCTTCCTGACGGGCCGGGCCGGCACCGGCAAGACGACCATGCTGCGCCGCTTCCTCGCCGAGTCGGGCGAGAATACCGTCGTCCTGGCGCCCACCGGCGTCGCAGCAATGAATGCCGGCGGGCAGACGATCCACTCCTTCTTCAAACTGCCGCCGCGCCTGATCGAGCCGACCGACATCAAGCGCCTGCGCGGGGTGCGCCTCATCAAGGCGGTCGAGACGATGATCATCGACGAGATCTCCATGGTGCGCGCCGACATGCTGGACGCCATCGACAAGAGCCTGCGGCTCAATCGCGGCTCCAAGCGCCCGTTTGGCGGTGTGCGGATGATCCTCTCGGGCGACCTGCACCAGCTGCCGCCTGTGGCGCGCGGGCCGGAAGCGGAAATCCTCAATGAGCGCTATGGCGGGCACTATTTCTTCAACGCGCCGGGCTTCAAGGATGCCGAGTTTGCCCTGCTCGCGCTGAAGCATGTCTTCCGCCAGGCCGATCCGCGCTTCCTCGCCCTGCTGGGTGCGATGCGTCAGGGGCGGCTCACCCCGCCCGACGAACGCCTGCTGCAGTCGCTGGTCTCCGGGCGTACCGCCGTGGAAGCAAGCGAGACCCATGTCGTGCTGACGCCGAACAATGCCAATGCCTTCCGCATCAATCAGGCCCGCCTCGCGGACCTGCCCGGCAAGCCTCACCTGCTGGAAGCCAAGGTGCAGGGCGAATTCGACGAGAAGTCCTACCCCACCGAAGCCGACCTCGAACTGAAGGAAGGCGCCCGCGTCATGCTGATCAAGAACGATCCGGAAGGCCGCTGGGTCAACGGATCGCTCGCCACCGTGGACGGCTTCAAGGGCGACAATGTCATGGTCGAGCTGGACGGTCATCTCTACGAGATCGAGCCGGCCGCCTGGGAGAAATACCGCTACGAGCTTGATCCGGAGACGAAGAAGGTCTCACGCGACGTGGTCGGCACGTTCAAGCAGGTGCCGCTCAGGCTCGCCTATGCGGTGACGATCCACAAGGCGCAGGGCCTGACCCTCGACAAGCTCTATATCGATTTCGACCGGGGCATGTTCGCCCACGGACAGGCCTATGTCGCTTTCTCGCGGGCGCGCTCGCTCGAAGGGCTGGAAATTTCGCGCGCTCCGCGCCCGCGCGATCTCGTCGTCGACCGCAGCGCCTTTGCCTTCGGCAAGCTGGAAACGATCGAGGACACCGACGCCTACCTTCTGGCGCGCTTTGCAAAGGGGGAGGATGTATTACTGTGAGGATGACCATGTCGAAACTTGTAGCCGCCTGTCTAATGGCGATCTGTCTGGGAGGAGGTCTTGCCATGGCCGAGCATGATCCGAATGCAGAGGCACGGCCCACCGTCGGAACGCGCCATGACATGACCGCATCGAATGGCGCGGTCCTTGTCTGGTACGATCTTGGCGCAGGCGCACCCGGCAAGCCCCGCCTCATCATGTTCCCGAGCGCCGGGCGCGAAGCCAGCGACTTCAACGAACTCGCCCTCACCCTGCATGAGGCGGGCTATCCCGTCTGGCTGGTCCAGCATGCCGAGATCGACGGAGCGAAAGCTGGCCAGCCAGCCCCAAGCCTGATGGACCTCGCCCGCGATGCCGCTCAACTGGTCGAGACGTCCGAGGGCGAAACCGTTCTCGTCGGGCATGCCTTCGGCAACCGGCTGGCGCGCGCCACGGCAACGGTGAAGCCCGACAAGACCGCTGGCGTCGTTCTGCTGGCGGCGGGTGGCCTGCGCCCGATCGAGGACAAGGCGCGCAAGGCGCTCAACGACAGTTTCCGGCCGGACCTGCCGGCTGAAGAGCAGAAAGCCGCCGTGCGCTATGGCTTCTTTGCCGAGGGCAGCGAGATTCCGGATTACTGGCTACGCGGCTGGCACATTGCGACGGGCCAGCTGCAGGGCGGCGCAGTCCAGAAGACAGAGACGAGCGAGTGGTGGACGGCCGGGGGCGCCCCCCTGCTGGTCGTCACCGGTCTGCAGGATGCCATCGCCCCGCCAGAGGACACGATCGACGTGCTCGAAAAGGCCTTTCCCGGTCGGGTCACGGCCGTGCGGATAGAGGGCGCCGGGCATGCCCTCCTGCCGGAAAAGCCCGATGAAATCGCCACTGCCGTGCTGGACTGGCTGGAAAAGCTCGATCCGGCCGGCGAGTGATCAGGCCAGCCGGCTGATCTCGTCGCGCAGGCGTTCATCCTTGTCGGTCGCAATGGTCTCAAGCACGCGTACGCGCTCTGTGAGCCGTTCGACATCCTGGCGCAAGCGATGGAGCTCTTCCTGGTCGGCGGAGCCTTCCTCGCGGCGAGCTTTCATCTTGATGTAATTGTTGACGACGCCCGCCCCCACCGCGATGAGGACGATCAGCACCACCATGGTGAAAGGCTCATTGATTTCCATTGTGCGACCCTTGTTATTATCGAAAATCGATAATACGTCGACTATGACGAAAAGGCAAGGGCCCAGACGCTAGCGCCCTGTCGACCCGAAACCGCCTTCGCCGCGCACCGTCTCCGGCAGGGTCTCGACCTTTTCCCAGGCGATGTGCGTGACCGGGGCGAGCACCATCTGGCCGATGCGTTCGCCGCGCGCAATGGTGAAGGCCTCGGTCCCATGATTGATCAGGATGACCTTGAGCTCTCCGCGATAGTCACTGTCGATCGTGCCCGGCGTGTTGAGGCAGGTGATGCCGTGCTTCGCCGCCAGACCGGAGCGCGGGCGCATCTGGATCTCATACCCTTCGGGGATCGCCACGGCGAGACCGGTCGGCACCATGGTGCGCTCACCTGGTTTCAGCTCGAACGGCTCGCCTTCCGGCAAGGCTGCGCGCACATCCATACCTGCGGCTCCCTCGGTCTCATAAGCCGGCAGGGGAAGACCCTCGAAATGGGGCAGCAATTTTACGGCAACATTTACGTCTTTCATGACGCGTCAATGCGCGGGAGTCGCGCAGCGCTGTCAACTCGAAAGCGCTTCAGATGGCGTAGCTGTCCACATCCATCGGCTGGCCGTCATGCACCAGAAGGCCGGACTCGGCGCTTGCAGGGGTGCTTTCGACAGCGTCTGCGGAAGGCGTGGCATCGGCCTTGGCCTGCTGCGCCCCGAAGACAGGCAGCGCAATCAGGAGGGCCGCCACAAAGGCAAAATAAGCAATGATCAGTCGCATGATCGGTTCGTCCCGACGTCTCGAAGAATTACGGATACCAGCCATCCGCAAACAAAGTGTTGTCAGGGATCACAAACCCGCACCTTGCTGCCGGGTTCCAGCAGCTTGTGTCCTCTACTCGGCAGCGACCTGTTCGCCGCCCTGGCCTTTCAGGGCCTCGGCGATGCGCTCAGCCAACTGGCGGGCGACGGCAATCTTGTCCATGCGCGGCCAGTGCTCGACGGAGTCCGGGGTCACGAGCGCGACCTCGTTGACATCCCCGCCCATCACGTCGCCGGAAACGTCATTGGCGACGATCCAGTCACAGCCCTTGCGCTTCATCTTGGCGCGCGCGAGCTGCTCGACATCATGGGTTTCAGCCGCAAATCCGATGACCAGGCCGGGACGGCCTTTCTCCTTCTTCGACAGGGTCGAGAGGATGTCAGGGTTTTCCGAAAGCGCCAGCGATGGCAGCGTCTTGCCTTCATCCTTGAGCTTCAGCTTCTTCGCCGCCGCCATGGACGGGCGCCAGTCGGCGACCGCGGCCACCGAGATGAAGACATCGGCCGGCAGGGCCTCCTCGCAGGCCTGCAGCATTTCGCGCGCGGTCTCGACCGGCACGACATCCACGCCGCGCGGCGGGCTGAGCGAGACCGGGCCGGAGACCAGGGTGACCCGCGCGCCAAGCGCAGCAAGCGCCCCGGCAATCGCATAGCCCTGCTTGCCGGAGGAATGATTGGAGAGATAGCGCACCGGATCGAGCGGTTCGCGCGTCGGGCCGGCGGTGATCAGCGCATGCTGGCCGTCCAGCGGTTTCGGCCCGCTCAGCATATCCAGCTGGTGCTCGATCGCGTCGGCAATGACCGCGACGTCCGGCAGGCGGCCGGAGCCGAACTCACCGCACGCCATGGCGCCTTCGTCCGGGTTCATGACATGGACCCCGTCGCCGCGCAGCGTTTCGACATTCCGTTTCGTCGCCGCATGCTCCCACATGCGCACATTCATGGCCGGCACCATCAGGACCGGCTTGTCGGTCGCCATCAGCGTGGTCGAGGCGAGATCATTGGCATGGCCTTGGGCGGCCTTGGCCAGAAGGTCCGCTGTGGCCGGACAGGCAACGACCAGGTCTGCCGAACGCGACAGCTGGATATGCCCCATCTCGGCCTCGTCATCGAGGCTGAAGAGATCTGTAAAACACTTCTCGCCCGACAGCGCCGAGACAGAGAGCGGCGTCACGAATTCTGCGCCCGCCTTGGTCAGGATGCAGCGGCTGGCGACACCCCGCCGGGACAGCTCGCGGATCAGCTCGAGCGACTTGTAGGCGGCGATCCCGCCACCGATGATCAGAAGAATACGTTTGCTGCTCATACGACCATAATCTGGTTTCTCGACGCCTCTCATACAGGCAAAAGATTGAGAAATCGACGCCACGAATGTGTGAACCGCAGCAAGGAATTAACCGGGCACGGCTGTCAATGGCAGCCGCGCCCGGCAATCCGAGACCGTGTCCCTTGCGCCTTTAGGGGCGCACCGGCCTCAAAATCACCTGAGGAGAATGGTCCGTCTGCGTCAGGTGATAATCGACAAGGGCCTGAACCCCCGATCCGTAAACCGCATTATCGACAGCCTGCTCCATGCAAGCCCCGCGCCGGGTCGAAGCACCATAGCCGGCACTCGGACCGCAGGCGCGCCGGGCGGCTGTCTCGACCCGGTCATAGAGCCGCTCCACGCGCTTTCCGGTCACCGGCTGCAGGTCGGCAAAGCAGACATCGTAGCGCGTGCGCCGCTGGCTGGAGCTGGCGCGGCGCTGGATCTTACGGTCGCAAATACCGCGCTCGACGCCGATCACGGGAAGATATTCCGATGGCTCTGCCATCTGACCGGGCCGCCCGCCAGCGAGTTCACCGCCGCCAGCCAGGCCATAGGCATACCCCTCAAGACAACCGGAATAGGTTGTCACGCCAGCTGTCGATGATTGCCAGCTGCAGGGCCGGCTGGGGCCTGCATAGCCGCTGCGGAAGACTTTCACGCCCGCCACCTCGGGCAGGGGCGCGCCAGCCCGGTAGGCCGGCTCGCCATAGGAATAGGTCCGCGTGACGCGCGGGGCTTCGGCAGTATCGGCGCCAACCTTGACGATCTTCGCCGTAGCTGGCGGCGGGGTGGTCTGGGCCTTCGTATAGCGCTCGGCATGAGACAGCCCCTGCCCCGCCGCAGGACCAGCGAGCATCGTCGCGGCGAGCCCGGAAAGCAGGATGACGGGAAATCTCATGAACGGGCCTCCGCTGATCGGTCCGGACTGTCATCTTAGGACAGTGTTAACCTATCAGCCCCGGACACGAGGCAGAAGTCCCTTCTCGTCTGAGGCGAAGAAATCCGCGTGCTGAGGCCGTCAGGCGAACTGGACCGCCGTCAGCCCGGCAATCCCGGCCAGTATGATGACCAGCCCGAACCAGGCCCACCAGGGCGGTCGGCCTGTCTGGTTCACATTGGCCATCTGGGCATCCGGCTCGGCCAGACTCGCCTCGAACCGGTCCATGACCTCCGGCAGCCGTTTCAGCCGGTCGGCGACGTCGCGGATATTGCGCGCCGCCAGCCTTGCCGCGCCGGCGGGTCCGAAATTCTCGCTGATCCAGCGTTTCACAATGGGTTCGGCGGCCTTCCAGATGTCATGGCGCGGATCGATGGCGCGCGCGACGCCTTCGACCTGCACCATCGTCTTCTGCAGCAGGACAAGCTCCGGCCGCAAATGCATGCCGAAGGTGCGCGTATAGTCCAGCAGTTGCAGCAGGATACGGCCCATATAAACGTCCTCGGCGGACTTGCCGTGGATCGGCTCGCCGATGGAGCGCAGCGCCTGGGCGAATTCCCCCACCGACTGATGCGCCGGCACATAGCCCGCTTCGAAATGCACTTCGGCGACACGTTGATAGTCCCGATGCAGGAAGCCCCAGAGGATTTCCGCGAGGAAGCGGCGCTCATTCAGTCCGATCCGCCCGATCAGGCCGAAATCCACCAGCGCCACGCGATTGTCCGGCAGAATCAGGATGTTGCCCTCATGCATGTCGGCATGGAAAACGCCGTGCCCGATGGCCTGCGAGAGAAAGCCGCGCGTGATCGAATTGGCGAGCTCCGTCCGGTTCAGGCCCGGCTGGTCCAGCGCTTTCGGGTCCGTCAGCGGGATACCCTCGACCCAGTCGGTCGTCAGCACGCGCTGGCCGGTCCGGTCCCAGTCGACGGCCGGGACGACGAACCAGTCTTCCTTTTCGGAGATCGAGCGGATCTGGTCGGCCCCGCCCGCTTCCAGGCGGAGATCAAGCTCCTTCATCATCGAGTCGGCGACGGTTTCGGTGAAGGCGACCGGCTCCAGCCGGCGGCTTTCGACCGAGGCGCGCTCGACGGTGCGCGCGGCCCGCTTCATGGCGCGCAGCTCCTGGGCGATCAGGCGCTCGACACCCGGCCGCAGGATCTTCACTGCTTTCGGGCCGTCGGCGGTTTCCAGCTTGTGGACCTGGGCCAGCGAAGCGGCGGCAACAGGCTCCCCAAGCTCGGGAAAGAGCCGCTCGGCCTCATCCTTGCCGAACTCGCGCTCCAGCGCCTTGCGCGCCTCAGCCATCGGAAAGGGCGGCAGCTTGTCCTTCAGCCGGGAAAGGTCGCTCGCCACATCGGTACCGAAGACATCCGGACGGGTCGCGAGAAACTGGCCGAGCTTGATATAGGCGGGTCCGAGTTTTTCCAGCGCCTTGGCCAGCCGCTCCCCGGGGCGGCCCCGGGCGCGGCCGCCGAAGACCCGCATCGTGCGTCCGGCCAGCCGTGCCGGCAGCGGCAGACGGGTCTGATACTCGCCCGGCAGGATCACGTCATGGCGCACCAGCGCCGTGCCCGCCCGCATCAGGCGGCCATAATCGGCAATCGCTTTCAGCAAGGGTGGCCTCCGCCCATCTGGAACCGCTCAGAGGCATGAGCGTTTTCACCGCCACACAATGGAGACTGAAAATGGCTGAGAACACACAATCGGGTAATGGCGCTCTCTGGTTCATTGTGGGCGCACTGGTCGTCGCCGTGATCGGCTTCGGCGTCTGGTTTTTCGCCGGCCAGCCGGCCTCTTCCGGCAACAATGGAGATGCCGATTTCTCCGTCTCCGTCGACGAAGACGGCATGACGGTCGATACCCAGGAAGAATAACGCCTTCATACCGCCCATCCGAAATGGAGGGCGGCGATCCCGCCAGAGAAATTGGTGATGGAAACGCCGGAGAAACCGGCGCTCTCGACTTCTTCCCGGAACGCTTGCTGTTCCGGGAATTTTCTTATCGACTCAACCAGATACTGATAGCTGTCACGGTCGGAGGCGACGAGTTCGCCGATCCGCGGAATGACGTTGAAGCTGTAGGTGTCGTAGAGTTTCTGCAGCATCGGCGCCGTCATGTGGCTGAATTCCAGCACGGCGAGCCGTCCGCCCGGCTTCAGCACGCGGCGGAATTCCGAAAGGGCAGCGGCCCGGTCGGCGACATTGCGGATACCAAAGGCAATGGTCAGCGCGTCGAACGAGCGGTCCTCGAAGGGCAGCGCCTGGGCATCCCCGCAGACCCAGCCGATCCGGCCCTCATAAGCGGCCATGTCCGGGCGCTCGCGGCCCGCCTCAAGCATCGCATCATTGATGTCGCAGACGATGGCGCTCGCCATGTCGGCCTTGCCGCGCCGGCGGGCGACCCGGTCGGCACGGTCGATGAAAGCCTTGGCCAGATCGCCCGTCCCCCCGGCCACATCGAGCAGGCGCTCGCCCGGCTGCGGATTGAGCTTGGCGATCGTGTCGTGCTTCCAGAGGCGGTGAACGCCGGCCGACATGAGGTCGTTCATCACGTCATAGCGGCTGGCGACCGAGCGGAAGACGCCCTTGACGCGGCTCACCTTTTCGTCGGGCGAGACCTCTTCAAAGCCGAAGCTGACGGTCTTTTGTGAATCTCTGTCATCTGTCATGCGCGAGGACCATAGTGGCAGCGAAATCTAAACGCTATATGCGGAAGCCATGCCTGAATTGCCCGAAGTCGAGACAGTTCGCCGCGGCCTTGCGCCCGTGATGGAAGGCCAGAGGATCCTCTCGGTCGTCCTGAACCGGCCGGACCTGCGCTTTCCGCTGCCCGCGCGTTTTGCCGAACGCGTTGGCGGCACGCAAATCACGCGTCTATCGCGGCGGGCAAAATTCCTGGTCGCGGAGCTCTCTTCCGGTGACGCGCTGATCATGCATCTAGGCATGTCGGGCCGTTTCACCATTTCCGACGGCTCCCGGCCGGGCGACTTCCATCATGAGGTCGCCCCCGATCCGAAGCACGACCATGTCATTTTCCATATCGAGGGCGGTCATGTCGTGACCTATAACGATCCGCGCCGCTTCGGCTTCATGGAGCTCTGGCCGCTACAGCAGATGGAGCAGTATCCCCGCCTGGCGGGCTTCGGGCCGGAGCCGCTGTCGAACAGCTTCTCGCATGCCTGGCTGAACGAGGCGCTCCGGGACAAGAAGACACCGATCAAGTCCGCCCTGCTCGACCAGCGCGTCATTGCCGGGCTCGGCAACATCTATGTCTGCGAAGCGCTCTTCCGGGCCGGGATCAGCCCGCGCCGACGCGCCTCGACAGTGCCAGGCGAACGCGCCGCGCGTCTGGCTACGGCGATCAACGATGTCATTCGCGAGGCGATAGCCGCCGGCGGCTCCTCCATTTCGGACTTCAAGGCCGCAACCGGCGAGCTTGGCTATTTCCAGCACACCTTCTCGGTCTATGACCGTGAGGGCGAGCCCTGCCGCAAATGCGGCGCCCCGATCCGGCGCATCGTCCAGTCGGGGCGCTCAAGCTTCTATTGCGGGACGTGCCAGCGCTAGGCGCCAGCCTCAGCCATTACCCCAGAGGCGCTGCCACCAGGGTTTGTCGGTCTTTTTCTCGAGATCGATATTGATCGAGGCTTCGGAATAGCCGCCTTCGGCCATCTTTTCCTTGATGTCATCGAGGTCCCAGCCGGTCAGCTTGGCGAGGTTCTTGGCCTCCTCGTCCCAGCGGTCGACGAGATCGTCGGCATAGTCGCGGGCCTCCTCGCACTGATTATAGTCGCCGCGCCATGGATGACGCAGGACATAGCGGCCCTGATAGTTCTGCTTGTCGCCGGTGACCTGGAAGTATCCGTCTTCGTCAAGTCCGGCTTGGAACCCAGTTTCGGCTATCGCGAAGCAGACTGTTCGCCAGGACGATAAGCTTTCTCATTATGGCTGTGATGGCCAGTTTTGGCGCTTTTCCGGTGGCGACCATCATCTGGTATTTCGCGCTGAATTCCGGATTATGCTTTATGCTAACGAGGGTGGGCATATAGAGCGCCTGTCGCAAATGTGCTCTTCCACCTTGTATGTATCGCTTGCCTCGAAACGTGCCGCTGTCCCGAGCGATCGGAGCAAGTCCTGCAAGACTGGCGGCCGCCTTGTGATCGATGAAGCCGAGTTCGGGCATCTCGGTCAGAAGCATGATCGCGGTTGTTTCTCCAATGCCAGGAATAGTCTGTAGAATGTCGAATCTGGCTTTCAGGAATTCATCATCACGGACCAGCAAACGAAGAGCCGCGTCGATTGCTTTCATGTGACGGTCGATCTGCTCAATCCTTTCCCGTGCCTGGCGCCGCAACAAGGGAGCTATCCGGGCGGAAGACCGGTTGGACGCGCGTGTCCTGTCTTTCACCAGAGCGCGCCGAGCCGATTGTAGCTCTTTCATTTCATTGAACTTGATCGTTCTGTCGCTGACGCGGCGCACAGAAATCATCGCCCCGTATTTTGCGATAAGCCCGGCATCGATCGTGTCTGTTTTCGCCGACACACCCAATGCGTCCGCAAATCGTCGAGCCTGCCGTGGATTGACCTTGCCGAGAGGTATTTCGGCTTTCAGGAAGAACTTCTCGAAGGCAAGATGATACTGCCCGGTCGGTTCATAGAGTAGCTGTTCAAGATGACATCCTGCCATCCAGGTCAGCAATTGCCTGAATCCTTTTTTATCATTCGGGACAGTTATGGTCCTGCCCTCAGGATACATGTGCGCATCCAGAGTGCTCTTTGAAATATCGACGCCGATATGCTGGCGAACTGGTTCGATGGACATTCCAGATCCTTTGCTTGTCGTACGGGCCTAGATGCCCTCGTATCCGTTCAGGTCGCATGGAAATGAAGAGGACGATCAAACTTCCCAACGGCACTTACTCAGCCAGCGCAGGCACGATCCGTTCCTCTACGCCGGCGGGGAAATTGCGCAGTCCCCACCAGCGGTTCTTTTCTAACCAGAAGACCAGGAATCTCTAAGACAAG
>NZ_NCST01000060.1 GCF_002088975.1 Henriciella aquimarina | reverse complement strand
TAGCGGCGTTCATGCCGCTACCTCCCCACAGTAAGGCGGTATGAACGCCGCGGGCAAGATGGCTTGTGGCGCGGGCGGTCGGTAGCCCAGAGAAGAGTGCGGACGCGCGGTGTTGTAATGCCACCGCCAGGTCTCGATCAGGACTTTCGCCTCCCTGAGATCATAGAAGATTTCCCTCGCCAACAACTCGTCTCTGAGCTTGGAGTTGAAGCTCTCGCAGTAGCCGTTCTCCCAAGGCGAACCGGGTTCGATATAGAGCGTCTTCACGCCGATCCGGCCAAGCCACTCGCGCAGGGCCGTGGCGATGAACTCGGGGCCATTGTCGGAACGGATATGCTCCGGCGGGCCATGATGCACGAACAGTTCGCCCAGCGTGTCTAGGACATCGCGGGAGTTGAGCTTGCGTTCGACACGAATGGCGAGGCATTCGCGAGTGAACTCATCAATCACACACAGCATGCGGAACACCTTGCCGTCATGCGTGCGGTCCTGAACGAAGTCATAGGACCAGACATGGCCCTTGTGCATCGGCCTCAGCCGGATGCAGGAGCCGTCATTCAGCCAGAGACGGCCTCTCTTTGGTTGTTTCATTGGCACTTTCAGCCCTTCACGCCGCCAGATGCGATACACCCGCTTCTCGTTCACATGCCAGCCATCCCGTCTCAGCAGGGCCGTGATCCGGCGGTAGCCATACCGGCCGAACCGTTCAGCCAGGGCGATGATGGCCGCTGTCAGCACATCCTCGTCCTGGCGTGGCACACGCGGCTTGCGCTGGGTGGAACGGTGCTGGCCGATCACGCGGCAGGCCCGGCGCTCGGTTGCGCCGAGTGTCTCCACCACATGATCGACCGCCTCGCGCTTGCGTGAAGGGCTCAGAACTTTCCCTTGATGACTTCCTGCAGGATCT
Organism: Henriciella aquimarina; assembly: GCF_002088975.1. GTDB lineage: Bacteria > Pseudomonadota > Alphaproteobacteria > Caulobacterales > Hyphomonadaceae > Henriciella > Henriciella aquimarina. The sequence continues at coordinate 7,723 of NZ_NCST01000060.1, read as the reverse complement.
GGTTGTCGAGGGTCAGATCAGAAATGGCGCGACGCAGCCGCGCATTCTCCTTCTCGATCTCCTTCAGCCGTTTGGCCTGGCCAACCTGCAGCCCGCCATACTCCTTGCGCCACCGATAGTATGTCTGTTCCGTCACCCCGATCGAACGCACGGCCTGACCCGTCGTCTCACCCCGCGCGAGGCGGACCTCCACCTCCCGCAGCTTCGCTATGATCTCTTCAGGCGTTGATCTCTTGCCCATGTCTCAGCTCCATATCTGAAGCCGGAACTAACTCAAATAATGGACCACTTTCGTGGGGGCAGACCAGTCGAAATGATCGAGCCCTATGAAGGGCGCGTCTATGACCCGGCGTGTGGTTCAGGCGGCATGTTCGTGCAGTCCGAACGCTTCGCGGAAGCCCATGGTGGCTCACGGCGTGACCTTTCCGTCTTCGGGCAGGAATCCAACCCCACCACTTGGCGGCTGGCGCATATGAACCTCGCCATTCGCGGGATCGAGGCGAACCTTGGCGAGCAGCCCGCCGACAGTTTCACGCGCGACCTGCACCCGGACCTGAAAGCCGATTACATCCTCGCCAACCCGCCCTTCAACATCTCCGACTGGTCGGGCGAGTTGCTTCGAAAGGATACGCGCTGGAAATACGGCCCGCCGCCCGTCGGCAATGCCAATTATGCGTGGATACAACATTTCATCCACCACCTCTCCCCGCCCAATGGCAAGGGCGGCGGTATTGCGGCCTTCGTCATGGCGAACGGGTCGCTCTCTACGACCACGGGTGGCGAAGGCGATATCCGCAAGGCGATTATCGAGGCCGACCTTGTGGACTGCATCATCGCCATGCCGCCGCAGCTGTTCTTGACGACGGGTATTCCGGTCTGCCTCTGGTTTGTCACGCGCGACAAGAGCGGAAAATATATTGATCGCGGGCCGGACGGAACCAAGCGCAATGCGCGCAACCGTTCCGGCGAGACGCTGTTCATCGATGCCCGCGATTTCGGCCAGATGGAGGATGGCTCGCGCACCCTGCGCTTCCTCACCGGGCGCGACAGCAAGCTTTCCCCGCCGCCAGCCGATACGGAAATTGGCCGCATTGTGCGCACCTATCATGCCTGGCGCGGCGAAGCCGATGCGGGCGACTACGAAGACGTCAAAGGCTTCTGCAAGGCCGCAACGCTGGCGGAGATCGCCAAGTATAATCACGTCCTCACCCCCGGTACCTATGTCGGCAGCGCCGCGCGCAAGGCCGATGATGAGCCGTTCGAGGACAAGATGGAGCGGCTTGCCAAGGATCATCGCAGACAGGTGCAAAGGGCAACCAAGCTCGATAGCCTCATCGCTGAAGTCCTCAAGGAGTTTGGCTATGAAAACTCTTGATGACGCAGCTGATTTTCTCTCGGGAGGCACGCCAAGAAAATCCAATCCAGTTTATTGGGGCGGGAGTATTCCTTGGTATTCCGCCTCAAATATGGACTCCCGATATCTCGGAGACACCGACGTTACAATTACACCTGAGGGGCTAAATTCGGGATCGAGAATTGCTCCTGCAGGCTCGACATTGATACTGGTCCGTGGAAGCGGACTATTCAATTTTGTACCGATCTGCTTCGCCCAGAAGGATGTCGCCTTCAATCAAGATGTTAAGGCGCTCGTACCCAAGAAGGGCATCGACCCTACTTTTCTCCATTTCTGGATCGAGTCTCTTCGGCAGGATTTCAACGAAAACATTGGGACAACAGGTATCGGGGCTGGAAAGTTTGATACAGATTTTTTGAGAAACCTTCCGTTCCCTGACATTGATTTTTACGAGCAAGTAGCGCGCGGCATTGTTTCTTCGGCATTCGATAAGAAGATCGATCTCTTGCGGGAGATGAACCGCACGCTGGAGGAGATCGCGCGGGCGGTGTTCCGGGCGTGGTTTGTCGATTTCGAGCCCGTCCGCGCCAAGGCCGCTGGCGCGACCAGCTTCCGCGGCATGCCGCAAGCCCTCTTCGACCAGCTCCCCGACAGCTTCACCCCCTCCGACCTCGGCGACATCCCGACCGGGTGGACGGTGGGAGAGCTATCAGAACTCATAGATGTAAACCCGACGAGATCACTCAAGAAGGGCACCACGTCTACTTATCTCGGCATGTCCGACGTTCCGACTTCTGGCCCCACGGCAGAGAGTTGGGCGCTTAGAGACTTCACATCGGGCATGCGCTTCCAAAACGGCGACACCCTGCTCGCCCGCATTACGCCCTGCCTTGAAAACGGCAAAACCGCTCTTGTTGATTTTCTGGCTGACCGAGAGGTCGGCTGGGGATCGACGGAGTTTATGGTCCTTGGTCCGAAAAATGCGACGACCAAAGAGTTCATCTATTGTCTGGCGCGCAACGAAAAATTTCGCGAGTACGCAATCAAAAACATGACGGGCACCAGTGGTCGGCAACGCGTTAGCCACGAGTCCATATCCAGCTATGGATTAGCGAAGCCGCCTGCGGATTTTCTGAATAGCTTTGGGCGAATGGCCGCGCCGTTATTCTATCGCATTTCGGCCAATCGCGACGAGATGGCCGTGCTAGCCGACCTGCGCGACACACTGCTCCCCAAGCTCATTTCCGGCGAACTGCCCGCCCCGGACCTTGAAGCCCTCGGCCTGACCCCCACCGAACCAGTGGAGGCAAGCGATGGCGGATGAGACCTACGCCTTCCGCCTGACCGCCTGCCGGGAGCTGATGGACAGCCATCCGGAGTCGCTTGTGCTGCGACAGCAGGTCGAAGCCCTCGAAGAAGCGATGCCTGACAGGCCGGGCATCGCTGTTTCCTTTTGCCGGACGCTGATTGAAACGACCTGCAAAACGATCCTGATTGACCGGGGGCAAACGCCCGACGATGCATGGGAAGCGCCGAAGCTGATCTCGGAAACAACCAAATTCCTGCATCTCGGCGTTCATGATAACGGGCACACAGATGCCAAACTGAAAAGTGGCTCAGAAAAACTGGTTCGCGGGGTCAATTCAATCATCGATGGCATTGTCGAGATTCGAAACGCTCATGGAACGGCAGCACATGGCTCAGATGCTTATGCGCCTATGCTGGATGCACGCTACGCCGAAATCCTAGCCCGCGCCACGGACGCTGTAGTTGGGCTGTTATTCAAGTCTCATCTAAATTCGTCGCGGGGAAAACAATTATCACGTTTGAGGTATAGCGACTATTTAGATTTGAATACGTGGATCGATGAAAACTTGGAAGCGTGGGTTGATATAGGCAGAAACACAATCGCAATCATCGATACACCTGTGCTCTTAAGCAAAGCACTATTCGAACAAGATCCAACTGGTTATCAAACCGCCTTTAACGCGTTTATCGAAGAGCAAAAAATTCTTGAAGCCGAAACAGCCGACACAGAAACAAGGGAGGCCGACGCATGAACGAAGACATTGTCGAAAAGGCCGCCCTCGGCTGGTTTGAGGCCCAAGGCTATGACGTGGCGCGCGGCGCGGATATTTCCCCCGGCGGAGACAGGCCGTTGCGCGATAGTTACGAAAATGTCGTCCTGATGCCGCGCCTGATGGCGGCGCTGCGGCGGCTCAATCCCGATTTTGACGAAGACGCCATCCACGCGGCGGCCACGACGGTTTCCCGCCCGCCAGAACCGACACTGGAGCAGAATAATCGCTGGTTCCATCGCCTGCTGACTGATGGCGTCGATGTCGAGTATCGAAACGCCGCTGGCGAAACACGCGGCGACAAGGCGCGGTTGTTTAACTGGCGCGATCCATCCTTGAACGACTTTCTCGTGGTCTACCAGCTGACCGTGGTCAACGGTGAAACCCGCCGCCGCCCGGACCTCACTGTCTTCCTAAACGGCCTTCCGGTCGCGGTGATCGAGCTGAAAGATCCGAGTAATGAGGATGCAACGCTCTGGACGGCTTATGATCAGTTGCAGGACTATAAGGCAGCCATCCCAGCTCTGTTCGCCTACAACGAAATCATGGTCATCAGCGATGGCGACCAGTCGCGCGTCGGCTCACTGACCGCCGATCAGGACCGGTTCACGCCCTGGCGCTCCATCAAGGATGACCGCTATCCCGGCGAACCGACGCTGGAAAATGTCATCACCGGCCTGTTCTGGCCTCGGGCGCTTGTTGACTATCTCGCCCACTGCGTCGTGTTCGAGGAAGACGAGCGCACCGGGCGCATCATCAAGAAGATTGGCGGCTATCATCAGTTCCGCGCCGTGCGCAAAGCCCGCGAGCGTGTGAAATCTGCCCTGAAGCCAGCAGGCGACGGCAGAGGCGGCGTCGTCTGGCACACGCAAGGCTCCGGCAAGAGCCTGACCATGCTGATGCTGTCCGGCGCTTTGGTGGCTGACGCGGCGCTGGAGAACCCGACCATCATCGTTGTGACCGACCGCAACGACCTTGACGGCCAGCTGTTTGCCACCTTTGCGGAAGGGCGCGCCTTGCTGCGTCAGGACCCTGAGCAAGCCGAAGACCGCGATGACCTGACCGCCAAACTCACCCGCGCGTCCGGCGGCGTGATCTTTACCACGATCCAGAAATTCGAAGAGCGCAACGACCCGATCAGCGAGCGCAGCAACATTGTCGTCCTCGCCGATGAAGCCCATCGCAGCCAGTATGGCTTCCTCAAAGGCGGCGCGCGCTGGATGCGCGAAAACCTGCCGAACGCGACTTTTGTTGGCTTTACGGGGACGCCCGTTGAGGGCGATGACCGCTCAACGCGCGGCGTCTTTGGCTCCGATGTTGATATCTACGACATCAAGCAGGCGATCGACGACAATGCGACCGTCCCGATCTTCTATGAGATGCAGCTCATCAAATTGCTGCCCGACGATGCCGGCATCGCAGAAGCTGAGCGTTTGATCTCTGAGGCGGCGGACGCGGAAGATGCTGGAACGGCTGAGGAAAGTGATATTGCCGTCCCATTGGAAGAGCTCGCAGGCGCAAAGGCGCGGCTGGAAACCCTCGCGGCGAATATCGTCTCACACTATGAGAACCGCTCAGAGGTGATCGACGGCAAGGCGATGATCGTCTGCATGAGCCGCGACATCTGCATGGACCTCTATGACGAGATCACCGCCCTGCGTCCGAACTGGCACGCGGACGCGGATGACGCGGGCGCGATCAAGGTTGTTATGGACGCCAATGTCGGCAAGACGCCGCGAAAAGGTGAAACCAAAGAGGCCTTCGAGGCGCGAAAAGAACGAACGAAATATCACGGACGAACGAAGGTTCGCCGTGAAAAACTTGCAGCCCGCATTAAAGACAATGCCGACCCGCTTCGACTGGTGATCGTTTGCGACATGTGGCTGACAGGTTTCGACTGCCCGTCGCTGCATACGATGTATTTGGACAAGCCTTTGGCCGGGCACAATCTCATGCAGGCGATTGCTAGGGTTAACCGCGTGTTCGGCGACAAGCCCGGCGGGGTTGTGGTCGACTATCTCGGTATCGCGGACCAGCTCCGCGACGCGATCCAGACGTATACACAGGCAGGCGGCGAAGGGAAACCTGTCGAGCGGATTCAGGATCAGGCTGTGCCGCTCATGATGCGTCACGCAGAGGAACTCGCCACCTTCTTCGGCGAGTTTGACTACATGGCACTGGTTCAGGGCACCGAAGCAGATCAGCTGGGCGCAATCATCGACGGCGCGAATTTTGTGCTTAAACAGGAGAACGGCAAGAAGCGCTTCAACGATATGACGGCCAGTCTCTCAAGGGCATTCGCATTATCGGTTCCGAGGCCGGAAACGCATAATGTCCGCGATCACCTGTCATTCTACCAGAACGTCCGTGCCGCGATCAAAAAGCGCTTCGATGATGGCAATGGAAAGTCTTCAAACACGACATCGTCGGCCGTAAAGCAGGTCATTTCCGGCGCGATCCGCACAGATGGCGTCATAGACCTCTTCGAAGTCGCCGGTATACCTGACACAAATGTAGGCATCCTCTCAAACGACTTCCTGGATCGCCTCGCTGCCTTGCCACAAAAGAACCTCGCGCTGGAAACGCTGAAGAAACTGCTCGGCGATCAGATTCGCACGCGAGAGAGGATTAACATCGTCCAATCCCGAGGTTTCCGGGAGTCGCTGGAAAGCGTGCTTGTCCGATATTCGAACCGGGCAATCTCTACAGCTCAGGTCATTGAAGAGCTGATCGGCCTTGCAAAAACAATATCCACAGCAATTGCCGAAGGCGAAGAAACCGGCCTCGGGGAAGATGAGGTGGCCTTCTATCAAGCGCTCGCTGACAATGCGTCGGCCAAGGACGTAATGCAGGATGAAACGCTCAAGCTGATCGCGAGAGAGCTCGCAGAAAGCATCAAGCGCAAGGCAACGCTTGACTGGACGCAGCGCGATGCCGTTCGGGCTGACATGAGACGCACGGTCCGGCGACTACTGGCGAAGTATGGATATCCTCCGGATGCGCAGGAAGCTGCAACCCAATTGGTCATCCGGCAAGCGGAGCTCATGGCCGAGCGGCAAATTTGATGTGTTGTGACGCCGTCCCTTAGCGCCCGCGACCCCTCTGGCCGTCAGGCCAGTGGGAAGTATCCGTCTTCGTCAAGTCCGGCTTGGAACCCAGTTTCGGCTATCGCGAAGCAGACTGTTCGCCAGGACGATAAGCTTTCTCATTATGGCTGTGATGGCCAGTTTTGGCGCTTTTCCGGTGGCGACCATCATCTGGTATTTCGCGCTGAATTCCGGATTATGCTTTATGCTAACGAGGGTGGGCATATAGAGCGCCTGTCGCAAATGTGCTCTTCCACCTTGTATGTATCGCTTGCCTCGAAACGTGCCGCTGTCCCGAGCGATCGGAGCAAGTCCTGCAAGACTGGCGGCCGCCTTGTGATCGATGAAGCCGAGTTCGGGCATCTCGGTCAGAAGCATGATCGCGGTTGTTTCTCCAATGCCAGGAATAGTCTGTAGAATGTCGAATCTGGCTTTCAGGAATTCATCATCACGGACCAGCAAACGAAGAGCCGCGTCGATTGCTTTCATGTGACGGTCGATCTGCTCAATCCTTTCCCGTGCCTGGCGCCGCAACAAGGGAGCTATCCGGGCGGAAGACCGGTTGGACGCGCGTGTCCTGTCTTTCACCAGAGCGCGCCGAGCCGATTGTAGCTCTTTCATTTCATTGAACTTGATCGTTCTGTCGCTGACGCGGCGCACAGAAATCATCGCCCCGTATTTTGCGATAAGCCCGGCATCGATCGTGTCTGTTTTCGCCGACACACCCAATGCGTCCGCAAATCGTCGAGCCTGCCGTGGATTGACCTTGCCGAGAGGTATTTCGGCTTTCAGGAAGAACTTCTCGAAGGCAAGATGATACTGCCCGGTCGGTTCATAGAGTAGCTGTTCAAGATGACATCCTGCCATCCAGGTCAGCAATTGCCTGAATCCTTTTTTATCATTCGGGACAGTTATGGTCCTGCCCTCAGGATACATGTGCGCATCCAGAGTGCTCTTTGAAATATCGACGCCGATATGCTGGCGAACTGGTTCGATGGACATTCCAGATCCTTTGCTTGTCGTACGGGCCTAGATGCCCTCGTATCCGTTCAGGTCGCATGGAAATGAAGAGGACGATCAAACTTCCCAACGGCACTTACTCAGCCAGCGCAGGCACGATCCGTTCCTCTACGCCGGCGGGGAAATTGCGCAGTCCCCACCAGCGGTTCTTTTCTAACCAGAAGACCAGGAATCTCTAAGACAAG
>NZ_NCST01000059.1 GCF_002088975.1 Henriciella aquimarina | reverse complement strand
GTGGCTATGAGCGCCCATTGAGGACGCGCCCTGCGAAGGGTGTCGGCCGTTCAGGTGTCCCTTCCCGGCCCATCTCGGTAACGGTCTGCAACGCCAGGCTGCTGGCGTCCGCCTTCGTCCCACACGATGCTCACCGCTGGACGGGGCGTTAGGCCCGCCCGCAGCTAAAAGTCACCTCCGCATCCCCACCGCCATCCGGCCGGTCCGGACCGCCCTGTCAGAGCGGTGGGATGGAGAGGGTATAGCTGGCGGGTGAGAGGGGGCGGATGAATCTCCCTTCTCCTGCATCCGGGAGAGGGGAAGGGCGTTCCGGAAAGGGAGGCCTAAACGCCCGCGAGCCCGATCGCCTTGGCGACGGCGTCGTGATTGTTCGGGGTGAAGAGGTGGGCGTCCCAGCCGTGTCGGCGGGCGGCGTCGACGTTTTCCTCGAAATCGTCGATCAGGATAACATCCTTGCCGAAGTATCCCAGCGCGTCCTCGATATGTTTGAAATAGGCAAGGTCGGGTTTGGCGAGGCACATGCGCCCGGCGGCGAAGACTTCGTGCATGTGTTCGCCAAAGCCTTTCTCCTCGATAAAGGCGGCGCGGTAGGCCTCATTATTGGTGGCGATGACATTGATGGCGCCGGCCTCGCGCGCCCGGCGCACGATGTCGAGCGTCTTCGTATCGGGGATATGGTCCTTGTCGAACCAGTAGTCGATCACCTCGCCGGCGCGGTGCGGCACGCCTTCCTTCTCGGCCCAGTCTCCGACCAGCTCGTGCAGGTCCGCCTCGCCGACCATGGCTTTCTGGAAGCGTCCGGAGAAGAGGTAGGAGGCGAGCGAGCGCATGGAGAGGCCGGTATCCTGCTCGAAGGTTGTCATCCAGAGGAAGATGCCGCCATCCATATTGGCATTGAGGACGCCGTCGAAATCCCAGGCGATGACCTTGTGCTTGAGGCTGGACATGACGGGCTCCCTCCCTGGCTGATGCGAGACATCTAACGCCCCGCCGGCGGATTTCCAGACGGCAAGTTTGCCGCAACGCCCGCGCGAACCACTCTTTGTATATGGCAGGCAGAATCTATAGACTGAAACCAGCTGATGTCCGGAGCATGGCCGATGGAACTTGATGCACTCATCCTGTCGCGGCTTCAGTTCGCTTTCGTCATTGCCTTCCACATTCTCTTCCCGGCTTTCACCATCGGGCTGGCGGCGTTCCTGGCCGTCTGCGAGGGGCTGTGGCTGTGGACCAAGCGCGACGTCTTCAAGCGGCTTTACCTGCACTGGATCAAGATCTTCGCGCTCGCCTTTGCGATGGGCGTCGTCTCGGGCGTGGTGATGAGCTACCAGTTCGGCACCAACTGGTCGGTCTTTTCCGACAAGGCGGGCAGTGTGATCGGGCCGCTGCTCGGCTATGAAGTGCTGACCGCCTTCTTCCTGGAGGCGACCTTCCTGGGCGTGATGCTGTTCGGCTGGAAGCGCGTCGGCAATACGCTGCATTTCATCGCGACCTGCGCGGTCGCCATCGGCACGACGATTTCGGCCTTCTGGATCCTCTCGGCCAATAGCTGGATGCAGACCCCGGCGGGCTTTGCCACCGATCCCGAGACCGGCAATTTCTATGCGACCGACTGGCTGGCGGTGATCTTCAATCCGAGTTTCCCGTCGCGCTATGTCCACATGATGCTGGCGGCCTTCATCACGACGGCGGCGGTGATCATGGCGGCGGGGGCCTGGCAGGTGCTGCGCCGGCATTCCTCCGAGCCGACGCGCTGGCAGATCCGCATGGCGGCGGGCACGCTGGCAGTGCTGATGCCGCTGCAGATCTGGGCGGGCCACTGGTCGGGTGAGGTGGCGCATGAGCACCAGCCGGCCAAGGTCGCCGCCATCGAAGGCTGGTGGGAGACGCGCGAGGTCCAGCCGACGGTGCTGTTCGCGCTACCGGACGAGGAGAATGAGCGCAACATCGCCGAGATCGCCGTGCCGGCCACGAGCCCGTACCTCTTTTCCAGCGACGAACCGCTGCAAGGCCTGAAGGCATTCGCCAAGGAAGACCGCCCGCCGGTCTGGCTGGTCTTCTGGAGCTTCCGCATCATGGTCGGCGCCGGGCTTGTGATGCTGGCGCTGGGCCTCTGGGGATGCGTGCTCTGGTGGCGCGGGCGGATCGACCGGGCGGGGCTATTCCATGGGCTGGCCGTGCCGGGCGGGGCGCTGGGTTTCCTCTCGGTCATTACCGGCTGGATCGTCGCCGAGGTCGGCCGCCAGCCCTATACCGTCTATGGCTATCTGCGCACCGAGGACAGTGTCGCGCCGGTCAGTACCGGGCAGGTCGCGACCTCGCTCCTCATCTTCATGGTCGTCTATGCCATCGTGTTTACCGCCGGCACCGTCTACATGGCGCGCATCGCGACGCGCGGCTTCGAGGATGACGCGCCCGAACCGCCCGAGCGCGAGCACCGCCCGCCGGGCTGGTCGCTGGGCGCCGTCGACGATCCGGCCGAAGTGCCGCACCGTCCAACAGAGCCGCGGAAATAGGGGAGGCTGCCATGGATCTGCCGCTTATCTGGTCTTTCCTGATCGCGACCGCCGTGATGCTCTATGTCCTGCTGGACGGCATGGACCTTGGCGTCGGCATCCTGACCGGGCTCGCCAGGGACGATGAGGAGCGCAACCTCATGACCGCCTCCATCGAGCCGGTCTGGGATGGCAACGAGACCTGGTTGATCCTCGGCGGCGGCGGGCTGTTTGCCGCCTTTCCGCTGGCCTATGCGATCCTGATGCCGGCCTTTTACCTGCCGGTGCTCCTGATGCTGGCGGCGCTGATCTTCCGGGGCGTGGCCTTCGAGTTCCGCCACAAGGCGGTGCGCAAGCCGACACGGCTGTTCTGGAACGGCGCCTTCTTCGGCGGGTCGCTCGCCGCCGCGCTGGCGCAGGGGCTGATCCTCGGCGGCTTCATCCAGGGCGTGACGGTCGAGGGGCGCAGCTTCGCCGGTGGCGCGTTCGACTGGCTGACGCCGTTCTCACTGCTCGTCGCGGTCTCGGTCGCCATCGGCTACACCTTGCTCGGCGCTTGCTGGCTGGTGCTGAAGACCGAAGGTGCGGTACAGGCACGTGCGCGCAAACGGGCGCTGATGGCGCTCGCCGGGGTGGCGGTCTGCTTCGCCGCGGTGAGCCTTGCGACGCTCTCCATCGATCCGCGCGTGACCGAGCGCTGGGGCGTCTCCATGGCCGAGATCGAGTTGGCGAAGGTGTTGCCGCTCTCGCCCATTCCGCTGGCCGGCATGTTGCTGGTCGTGCTCGCCGGGCGGGACCTTGCCTGGGACGTGAAGGCGCCGGACTGGCGGCCCTATCTCTATTCGGTCGGGATCTTCCTGTCGGGCTATCTCGGCCTCGGGGTGAGCCTGTTTCCGACCATCGTGCCCTTCCAGATCGACATCTGGCAGGCCGCGGCGCGTGACAATGCACTGGGCCTGATGCTGGTCGGCGCCGGGATCATGCTGCCCGTCATCCTGATCTATACCGGCTATGTCTACTCGCTCTTCTGGGGCAAGGTGGACCCGGACGAGGCCTATCATGACTGACCTCATCGAGCCGCAAGGCCCCGACGAGACAGGCGCTGGCGCGCGTCCGCTCTGGCAGAGACTGCTCTGGATGGCGGGGCTTGCCCTGGCGAGCCTTACCGTGGTCGCGGCGACGGCCTACCTGCTGCGCGGACTGCTCTACATCGGCTGATCAGGCGAGCGACAGTTTGAGATGCTGCAGGAGGGCTATGGTCTTCGCGTCGCGAATGGCGCCGGAGGCGATCATGGCGAAGGCCTCTTCGAGCGGCATTTCCAGCACTTCGATATCCTCGCCTTCATCGCTGCGCCCGCCACCGGCCTCGACCCGGTCGGACGGGGCGTAGCGGGCAGTGTAGCAGGCGACCCGTTCGCTCAGGCTGCCGGGGCTGGAATAGGCGGTGAACGCGGCGCGGGCCTCATGCAGGCGTACGCCGAGCTCTTCGAGCGCTTCGCGGTGGACGGTTTCTTCGGTGCTGTCATCGTCGACCGCGCCGGCGCACGCCTCGATCAGCAGGCCTTCCTCGCCGGCCGCCGCCTCTTCGGTCAGCGCGACCGGCAGCCGGAACTGGCGCAGCAGCAGCACGGTGCCGCGACCCGGATCATAGGGCAGGACGGCGACCGACTCGCCGCGATCATAGACCTCGCGGTCCTGATGCTCCCACCGGCCGTCGCTGTGGCGATAATCGAACTCGTATTTTGAAAGGACCGCCCAGTCATCCGACAGGACGGTCCGCTCGATATTCTTCACGCGGGGCGGTTTCGGCCCGCCGGTCACGCGAATTGCGGGGCGATCTTGAGGTTCCGCACCCAGCCGAGCTTCTCATAGATGAGCAGCATGGTGCCGTTATAATCCACGATGCGGTTCCAGAGGCCCTTGCGCGGACGGTGCAGCGCGGAGATCGGCTCGTCATGGTGATGGTCGTGGAAGGCTTCGCCGCCGGTCAGCAGCGCCATCAGGTGGTCGGCCCAGGCCGGCGTCTTCAGGTGGCCCAGCACGTTGATGCCATAGGTGGTGGCGTGGAACTGGATCGCCCGGCCGATGACGACGCTGGCATGCATGATGGCTGTCAGCACGAGCGAGCCGCCCGCCGCCCAGACGATGAGATAGATCGCTGCCGGGATCAGCAGGTGGATGACCAGCGAAATCGAATTGTAGAAGTCGTCCATCCAGACAATGATCGGATGGGTCTTCAGCCACATCGGCATCGGGCGCATCAGGTCTTTCTTGTCGCGGAACAGGATCCAGCCGACCCAGGCCCAGCGCTTGGATTCAAACGGATTGTGCGGATCGCCGGGGCCGTCGGAGAAGCGGTGATGCTGGGAGTGATAGTTCACCCAGTCCTTCACATTGCCCTGCATGGCGATCATCAGATTGACCATGGTGAGCACCTGTGCCGGCCAGCGCATCTCGCCGGCGCGATGCTGCATCAGCCGGTGAAGCGGGCCGATGCCGGCATTGCAGACGAAGATGGTCAGCGCGATCACGCCGAGCGACAGCGGCAGATACCAGAGCTTCAGCTCGATATGGGTCAGCGCAAAACCGAGCGCGACCATCGTGATCAGCATGGCCAGGCCGAGGGCGGGATAGATGAAGGCCGAAAAGCAACTCGCAATATCGAACGTTTTCCACGTTTTCGGGATCGCGAGTGAACGCGGAATTTTCGGCATATAATCCTCCAGGGCCAGTCAGGACTTTCGGCCAGTCTCGGCCAAATCCTCTTCCACAAGATTAAGAATGATTTTCAGCTTCGGGAAGGGGGGATGTGTTCGCACGGCTGTGTTCTGACGGATTTGTGAGCCGGTGTGGCAGGGTTGCCTCTTTCGCGCTCTGGCGATCAGGCCGGCTGCCAGTCATAGGTGAGGCCGCCCTCCTTGTGGGCGAAGCGGTCGATATGGCTGGCGACGACGTCTTCCAGCTTTTCGAGATTGTCCACCGATGTCGGGGTGATCTGAATGGTCAGGTCCGTCTCGCCGGCCTTGAGGGCCACATCGCCGAGGGGCAGGGCGATCCGTCCGGCGTTGGGTGAGTAGTCGACGTCGAATTTGTGGGACCAGTGCTTGCAGAGCTGCTGGAGGTAGCGGCTGGCATGGGCGGTCGCGACGATGGCCTGTCGGGTCATGAGGGGCTCCTGTCTGAATCGTGTTCGGCTCAAATGTAAATGCGAGGCATTTGCATGTCATCTCTTATCGTCTCCATAAGTCCTATTCCGAAGCCGTTGGACGCGGCAGGCGGGCCCGGCTATGGATCGGCCAAACAGAAGACGGGAGGAAAGCATGGCAGAGCAGACAGAGGGCGGTTTCGGGTTGCGCCGCATCGTGACGGGCGAGACGGAAGAGGGGCGTTCGCGCATCCTGATCGATGGCCCGCAGGCGGCCGAGTTCCGCACCGGGGAGCTGGGCGGGCTGTTCGAGATCTGGACCGATGCGACCAGCGGGGCGATCGAGACGACGGATGAGGCCGACCGGGGCATCGGCAAGCCGCAGCTCTCGCCCCCAAAGGGCGGAGTGAAGATCCGCTGGTTCGCCATCGAGCCCGCGCCGGACGGCGTGCCGGCCGAACAGGTACGCGAGATCACGCGGGCCGCCTTCGTCGAGATGGGGGCAGGCGATCACCAGCCGGATACGTCGCGCCATCCGGCCATGCACAAGACCGACACGCTGGATGCGATCATCCTGGTGAAAGGCCGGGTCCGTCTGCTGCTCGATGACGACGAGACCGTGCTGGAGCCCGGCGACGTCGTGGTGCAGCGCGCGACCAACCATGCCTGGGTCGCCGAGGGTAACCAGCCCGCGCTGTTCGTGGCGGTGCTCGTCGACAGGTCTTGACTTTATTCCCCATTTGTTCTGTTAGTGTTCTGTTGGTGATCATGAATGACAACGCGCAGGGCACAATTTCATGGAAGCTATTCAGCAACGCACAGGTGAGTTGTGGGCGCTGCTGGTCGCGCACGGCTTCGAGGACGCGTTTGGCGACGGGGACACCGCCCGGGTGGAGTGCCCGCGCTGCAATGCGCCGGCGGGCCTGAAGCTCAGCCTGCGCACGGGGCAGGCGCGCTGTTCCAATTGCGGGGTGGAAGCCCCGATCCGCATATATCTGAGCGAGCTGGAGGACGGTGAGGTTCACGCCGACCCTGACAGCTATAGCGAGGCCAATGTGATTCCGCTGCGCCGGGACAGGGGCGAGACCCTGCCGGCAGTGCGTGAGGAAGATCCCGCGCCCGCTGTCGAAGACCAGCAGGAGGACGAGATAGAGACTTGGCGCGCGGAACTGCTGGACGAGCCGGGGGCCGCGCGGGGGACGCATGCGGCAGAGCCGCAGGGCTGGGCAGGGGCCGAAGCGCCCGGGGTTGGCGTGGCGGAGCCGCCACTCGCCCCCCGGCGGCGCGGGGTGTTCGAGGCGCTGATCATCATTCTTCTCTCGCTCGTCTTCCTTGGCGCGGGGCTGGCTGCGGCCGGGCTGTCGGCCTTCGCCAATTTCCAGGCCTTCAGCGCCAGCGTGGCCGAGCCGGTGCAGGGGCGCATCTGGGGCTGGGCGGGCGTGATCGCCTCGGTCTGCTCGTTCGGCGGCTTCACCTTCTTCTGGTGGCATGTCTCCGGCGGGCGGCGGAAGGAAGGGGTGCGCGCGCTTGTCTTCGCGCTGGCCGGCGCGGCGACCAGCGTGCTCGGCACGGCAATGTATATGGAGACCAATCGCGACGTGCAGGCCGAAGCCGCCGAGGCCGCCGGTGAGGCGCGCGCGGTGATCGAGGCGCAGATCGCCGACTATCGCCGACAGCTCGACGGCATCCCGCCCGAGACGCGCTCGGTCGAGGGGCTGGAAGAGTATCTGCGCGGGGTCGAAGACGTCGGGCGGACCTGGCAGAAACCCTATCGCGATGCGCAGAACGAGCTGGGCCTGGCGAAACGCCGCGCCGCGCTCGAAGCGAAGATCGAGACCGCGCGCCAAAGCCTGCTCGGCGAGGGCGGGCCGGAAGTGCTCGACGCCGCTGCCCCGGCGCGCGGGCTGCCCGCCTGGTTCTTCGCGGTGATGCTGGAAGTGTTTTCCTCCCAGGCGACGAGCATTGCCTTCGTGGCGCTGCTTGTCCTTGCTTCCGGCCGGGCACGGGCGCGGCGCGTCGCCTGACGGCGCGCTGTCGCCCGGCCCTTCATGCTTGTGCCTGGGCGGGGGTTCAGACGCTGACGACGCGGCCCGGATTCATGATGCCGAGCGGGTCGAGCGCGGTCTTGATCGCCCGCATCGTGGCGGTCGCGCAGTCTGGGCGGATGCCGGCCAGCTCGTCGCGCTTCAGCCGCCCCACACCGTGCTCGGCGCTGATCGAGCCGCCAAAGGACATGGCCTGCTCGTGCACGATGCGCGTGATCTCGCCGGCATGATTGGCGAGAAACGGGGTGTTTGTTTCGGCCGGTTCGCAGGCGGAATAGTGCAGATTGCCGTCGCCGACATGGCCGAAGGCGACGATCTCGGTGTTGCTGGCGACCTCGTGGATCGCCTTTTCCGTCACCTCCAGAAACTCCGGAATGGCCGAGACCGGCACGGAGATGTCGTGATTGATGGCGGTGCCGAAGGCGCGTTTGGACAGCGGGATGGTCTCGCGGATATGCCAGAAGCTGTCGGCCTGGGCCTGATTCTCGGCCATGATGACATTGTCGGCGAGTTCCTTCTCGATGGCATCGCCAAGCGCTTCCATCAGGGCCTCGCGCGCCTGGTCCTCGCGCGACATGGAGATCTCGACCAGCACCCGCCATGGCAGGTCGGACGGCGCCGGGTCGCGCGTGTCGGGCACGTCGGCCTGCACCATCTCGATGGCGCGCGCCGGGATGATCTCGAAGCTCGTTACCGTGTCGCCGGCATGCTCGCGCACCAGCGCCAGCAGATCGACGACGTCGCTCGCCGACTTGCAGATCACCCAGCCGGTCGCCTTCGCCACCTTGGGGAAGAGCTTCAACGTCGCCGCCGTGATCAGGCCAAGCGTGCCTTCGGCGCCGGCAAAGAGGTGTTTCAGGTCGTAGCCCGTATTGTTCTTGCGCAGCCCCGACAGCCCGTCCCAGACCTCGCCTGAGGGCAGGACGACTTCGAGGCCCAAGATCAGATCCCGCATCATGCCGTAGCGCAGCACGGCCACGCCGCCGGCATTGGTCGAGATCAGCCCGCCAATCGTCGCCTGGCCTTCCGAGCCGAGCGAGAGCGGGAAGAGGCGGTTGGCGTCATCGGCGGCGGCCTGCGCGTCCACCAGCGGCGCGCCGGCCTCGATGGTGAGCGAGTTGTTGCGCGTGTCGACATTGCGGACCTGTTTCATCCGGCGCATCGAGACGGTGATTTCGCCATGCGGCGTGCCACCATCGACGAGGCCGGTATTGCCGCCCTGCGGGACCAGCGCGACGCGATGTTCGCCGCAGAGCTTCACCAGCCCGGCGGCCTCCTCGGTGGAGCCGGGCAGGGCGAGGAAGGGCGTCTCGCCCGGCCATGTGCCGCGCCAGGGCGTGGCCACCTCGTTCAGCTTGTCGGGATCCTCGCTCCAGCCTTTCTCGCCGAGAAGGGCCTTTGCGGCTTTCAGGAAATCTTCGCTCGGGCGGGTCATGAATCACGCTCCATCATGCTCGAAATGGTTGGGTCGCCGCCGCTGGCTTTCAAGGCGCGGCCTGCGCGCTGGCGCACTTCGGCGGGCTTGTTCTGGCCGATCTTGGTGATGCCTTCGAGGCGCTCGGGCGCCAGGGAGAAGACGGTGATGCCGGCCAGCTGGCGCTCGAAGCTGCCGGGGCGCATCTTGTCGCGCGTCCAGGCCGGCTTGGGGAAAAGGTCTTCCTCGAAACGCGCCGAGAGGTCGTCCAGGAAGCGTGTCGCGCCGGCTTCGTCCTGCGGGGTGACGGGGCCTTCCGCTTCCACGGAGAGATAGTTCCAGGTCGGGACTTGGTCCTCCTGGCCGTACCAGTCCGGCGATATGTAATCGTTGGGCCCGGTGAAGACGATGAGCGCGCGCCCGGCGGCGGTGATGGCCTGACAGGCCGGGTTCATGCGGGCGAGGTGAAAACGCAGTGTGCCTTCCCCACCGCGGATAACGGGGCTGTGCGCGACATGGGGGCGTCCGTCGGCCACGCCGATAATGGCGGCAAAGGGCCAGGCCTCGGTCCGCCTGAGGAGCCGGTCGCGATCGGTTTCGAGAAAGGCCGGAGCCGGGTGCATGTCTGGTGTTCTAGCTTCGATTGGCGGCGCGGACCAGACGGTCATTGATCGCAGCCCCCAGCCCGTCGCCGGGAATGGGGGCGACGGCGATGCGGTCATGCGTCTTGTCGAGCTCGCGCAGCATGGCGAAGAGATTGGCCGCGGCTTCCGCGAGATCGCCGGATGGCGACAGGTTGAGCGTGGCCCCACTCACCGCGCCGAAGCCAAGAAACGCCTCGCCTGGCGCGGGGCTGTCCGCGTTCAGCCGCAGCGCGGCGTCGGGCGCATAGTGGCGCAAGAGCTGGCCGGGCGAGACGGGCTGGCCCTCGCCGCCGCCTTCGGTAAGGCCGGGCCAGACGGCATCGATCATGGCCGGCGACAGCGTGCCCTTGCGCAACAGGGCGGGGGTCGCCCAACGCGCATCGATGACGGTGGACTCGATGCCTTCCCGGCAGGGGCCGCCATCGAGGATGAGGTCGATCTTGTCCCCGAGATCGGCGGCGACATGGGCCGCCTGTGTCGGGCTGATCCGCCCCGACGGGTTGGCCGAGGGCGCGACCAGCGGCTTGCCGAACTCTTCCAGTAGGGCCTGGGCGTCGGGATGGGCCGGGACGCGCAGGGCCAGCGTGTCGAGGCCGGCGCGGGCGAGGTCGCAGACCGTGGTGTCCGGCGTCGCATTGACGACAAGGGTGAGCGGGCCGGGCCAGAAGTGCAGGGCGAGCTCGCGCGCCTCGGGCGAAAAGGCGCCCTGGGCAAACGCGGCGTGCGGCGAGGCGACATGCGCGATGAGCGGGTTGAAAACGGGGCGTTCCTTTACCGCATATATCCGCGCCACCGCTTTGGGATTGGTGGCATCGCCGGCGAGGCCGTAAACCGTCTCGGTCGGCATCGCCACGAGGCCGCCGCGCGACAGGATGGCTGTCGCGTTCCGGATTGTGTCCGGGTCAGGCAGGAGGACAGGGGCGGTCATGGTCGCCCGTGAGGTAACACTCATTCAGTCCACGCGCGAGGCCTCGACGGACACTGCGATGTTCACATCCTCGCCCACCCAGTCGGCACCGGGATCGGAGGTCTGGCCGAGGCTGAGCGGGGTGCGCTGCACCGTGGCCGTCCCGTCCATCCGGGCGGTGTCGCCCTCGATGTCGAGGGTGAAAGGGAAGGGCACGGTGACGGTGCTGTCCTTGATCGTGATAGCGGCCTCGGCGGTGTAGCCGCTGTCGGTCTCCTGGAAATCGGTCAGCACCACGCTGGCGGTGGGGTGGCCCTCGACATCGAACCATTCCTTCGATTTGAGGCTGTCGGTGTAGAGCTTCTTGCTGGCCCTGGCCGAGGCCGTCTTCACCGAGACGATGGCGCGGGCATCCTCGAGATTGTCCGCATCGAAGCGGATATCGGCCGACCAGTCGCCGAAGCGGCCGCTATATTCGCTGCCATCATGCGTGCCGGAGAAGGTGATACTGGAGGCCTCCTGATTGACGGTCCAGTTCGGATTGAACGCCTCTTCATTGACGCCGGCGTCATCGACGTTTTCCGCGCCCGACGGGCTGCTCGCCGCGCCGGAAAAGAGCGGCGGGACGAAAGCGATCAGCAGGAAGATGGCGATGGCCGCGCCGAAGGCCGGCAGGAAGCCGCGCGGCGGCGGGCTCGGTGCGTCGGGCTTGCCGAACAGGCCCGGGATCATGCGTTTCAGAACGCCTTCCTCGCCGCCGATCTCGTGCTTCACTGCGCCGGCGACATGCAGGCCGAGCAGGACAATGGCGACCCAGGCGAGCTTGGAGTGGACGAATTCGGCAATCGCATGCCCGGTCTCGTTCGACATGAAACCGACCGGCAGGTCCGGCCAGCTGACAGTGCCGTAGAGCACGGTCGGGATGTCGAATTCATAGGAGGTCGAGACGACCAGCCAGCCGGTCAGTGGCATGGCGAGCATCAGCACATAGAAGGTGCCGTGCACGATATGGCTCAGCGTCTTTTCATAACCGGCCATCTCCGCTGGCAGGGGCGGGACAGGGTTTATGAGGCGCCAGACGATGCGGGCTATCGTCAGGAGCAGGATGGTGATGCCGATCGACTTGTGCAGCTGGAACAGGGATTCATTGTTGTCCATGTTCCAGCCGAGCAGGATCATGCCGATAATGCCAAGCGCGATCGCCCAGTGAAGGGCGATCGCAACGGCGCCATAGCGCGATGACTGGGTCATTGGTCTGGTTTATTCTTCTTCTGTTGGTTCGGAGCCGGCCTCGGCGTCTGCCGGGGCCTCGTCCTGCAGGAACTCACCCGAGAACTCGATGACGACTTCATCGGAGATGATGCCTTCAAGCGAATCCTGGCCGAACTCGGAGCGGTTGATCGTGGTCTTGGCGTTGAAGCCGATCAGGTCCCGCTCGCCATACCAGGGCTGGTTGCCGACGCCATTATAGGTGACGTCCAGCGTGACGGGCTTCGTCTCGCCGAGAAAGGTGAGGTCGCCGGTGACGGTGCCGGTATAGTCGCCGGTCTTTTCCGCGCCGGTCGAGACGAAGGTGATCTCCGGGAATTCGTCGGCGTTCAGGAAGCGCGCATCGCGCGAGAGGGCTTGCGGCCAGCTGTCATACGGGCTGTCGGGATGGCCTTCCTTGAAGTCGGAGGCGAGATGGACGTTCAGCGCCATCGGGTCGATCGTGACCTCGATGGACGAGCTCGTCGGGTCGTCCGGGTTGAACTCCATCGTGGCGTCGAAATCGGTGAAGTTGACCGTGTATTCCGACAGGCCGTTATGGCGCACGGTGAAGGTGAGGAAGGCGTGCGTCGGCTCGAGGCTGTAGGTGCCCGCCGAGGCGCCTTCCAGCTTGTCGGCCGAGGCGGCGTCGCTGGCCGTGTCTTCGCTGGTGTCGGCTTCCGGCGCGGTGGTTTCGGCCGGCGGGGTCTCGGCGCTCACCGGATCGGTGGCGCCGTCGGTCTCGCCGGAAGGCGAGCAGGCCGCGAGCACCAGGCTGGTGCCGGCGGCGAGAAACAGGGATTTCAGATGCATGGAGTCTGGACCTTTTTCAGTGAGCAGATGGCAACCTATTCATTCTGCAGGAATTCGCCCGAAAATTCGATGACAACCTCGTCGGAAATCATCCCCTGCAGGGCGTCCATGCCGAAATCGGAGCGGTTGATGGTGGTGGTTGCGTTGAAACCGACCAGGTCGCGCTCGCCATACCAGGGCAGGTTGGCGGTGCCGTTATAGGTGACATCCATTGTGACCGGCTTGGTCACACCGCGGAAGGTCAGGTCGCCGGTGACCGTGCCGGTATACTCGCCGGTCTTTTCAGAGCCGGTCGAGACGAAGGTGATCGGCGAGAACTGGTCGCCGTTCAGGAAGCGGTTGTCCTTCGAGAGCGCCTCGTTCCAGCTATCGAACTGGCTGTCGGGGTGGCCTTCCTTGTAGTCGGCGGGATAATTCGTCTCCAGGCCCATCGGGTCGATGGTGACTTCGATGCTCGAGGCGGTCGGCTCTTCCGGATTGAAGTCGAGCGTGGCATTGAAGTCGGTGAAGGTCGCGGTGTATTCCGACAGGCCGTTATGGACGACGGTCCAGGTCAGGAAGGCGTGGTTCGGGTCGAGCTGGTAGGTGGCGTCCGCGACGCCATCGAGTGTCTTCTCCGCGACAGCCGGGGCGGCCAGAAGCGCAGCGGCGGCGGCAGATGTGATGATTGAACGCATGGACGAACTCCTCAGGACTAACCAGTTGTTTGAACAAGAGTAACTAAACAGAATTCGCAGTCTATCCAGACCTGATCTGGACCCTCAAGACATAGCACATATCCAGGAGATGCATCAGATGAGTTACAAGGCGCCGGTCGAGGACATGCTGTTCGCGCTGAAGGATGTGGCTGGCATTGCCCGCCTGCAGGGCGAGCGCTTCGAGAATTTCGACATGGACCTCGTCGAGCCGATCCTGGAAGAGGCCGGCAAGCTCGCTGGCGAAGTGCTCGCGCCGCTGAACCAGCCGGGCGACGAACAGGGCGCGCAGCTGACCGGCGACGGGGTGGTCGCGCCGCACGGTTTCAAGGAGGCTTACAAGGCCTTTGCCGAAGGCGGCTGGATGGGCCTGTCGGCGCCGGAAGAATGGGGCGGCCAGGGCCTGCCCGGTACGCTCGCCAATGCGGTGCTGGAGCTGATCCACGGCGCGAATATGAGCTTCGGCCTCTGCCCGATGCTGAGCCTCGGCGCGATCGAGGCGCTGCTGGCGCATGGCGGCGAGGCCGAGCAGAAGAAATACCTGCCCAAGCTCGTCTCCGGCGAATGGACGGGCACGATGAACCTGACGGAGCCGCAGGCCGGCTCGGACCTCGGGGCGATGAAGACCAAGGCCGTGCCGAACGGGGACGGCTCCTACGCCATCACCGGCCAGAAGATCTACATCACCTGGGGCGATCACGACCTCACCGACAATATCATTCACCTCGTCCTCGCCCGCCTGCCGGATGCGCCGGAGGGCTCGAAGGGCATCTCGCTCTTCGTTGTGCCGAAAGTGATGGTCAATGAGGACGGCTCGCTGGGCGAGCGCAACAAGGTGCAGTGTATCGGGCTGGAAAAGAAGATCGGCATTCATGCCAGCCCGACC
Source organism: Henriciella aquimarina (assembly GCF_002088975.1). Lineage (GTDB taxonomy): Bacteria > Pseudomonadota > Alphaproteobacteria > Caulobacterales > Hyphomonadaceae > Henriciella > Henriciella aquimarina. The sequence goes on along the minus strand of NZ_NCST01000059.1, from coordinate 69,529 downwards.
TGCGTAATGGAGTATGAGGGCGCGACCGGCTGGCTGGTCGGCGAGGAGAACAGAGGGCTTGCCTGCATGTTCACCATGATGAACTCCGCCCGCCTCAATGTCGGCCTGGAAGGCGTCGGCGTCGGCGAAGCGGCGTATCAGACGGCTTATGAATATGCCCAGGAGCGTAAGCAGGGCCGGGTGCCGGGCGTCGATGGCCCCGCTCCGATCCTGCACCATGCCGACATCCGCCGCACGCTGACGACGATGCGCGCCAATGTCATGGCCTCCCGCGCGATCTGCTATGCCTGCGGGCTGGCCGCCGACGAGGCCGAAGCCGGGGCGAGCGAAGAGACGCGCGCGGCTGCGAAGATGCGCGAGGAGCTGCTCACCCCCATCGCCAAGGCCTGGTCGACGGATATGGGCGTCGAGATGGCGAGCCTCGGGGTGCAGATCCATGGCGGCATGGGCTTCATGAACGAGACGCTGGCTGCCCAGCTCTACCGCGATGCGCGGATTGCGCCGATCTATGAAGGCACGAACGGCATCCAGGCGATTGACCTTGTGGGCCGCAAGCTCGCCATGTCGGACGGCAAGGCGATGGCCGACATGGTCAGCGAAATCCGCGAGACCGCCCAGAGCGCGCGGGAGACGAACGACCCGCAGCTTGTCCATATCGCCGACCGGCTGGCGTCGGCTGCCGATGCGCTGGACGAGGCGACCAGCTGGATGGCCGGGGCCATGAAGGCCGAGAAGGAAAAGGGGCTTTCGGGCGCCACGGCCTATCTGAAGCTTGCCGGCGATGTGATTGGCGGCCACTTCCTGACACGGGGCGCGCTGGCGGCCCGCGCGACAGGCGGGGCGATGCGCGGCCGGATGACCGCGCTTGCCGGCTTCTTCGCCGAGACAGCGCTTGCCGAAGCCCCGGGCCGGATCTCGGGCATCACCCATGGCGGCGATGCCTTCCTGGAAGAAAGCGAAGCCCTGTTCGGCCTCTAGTCAGGCGCTGGCAAACAGGCCGGCGGTGTCGGCCAGCATCCAGACGCCGATGAGGATGAACAGCGCGGCGGCGATCATGTGGACCACCTTCATCGGGATGCGCTTGATCAGCTCATTGCCGAGGAAGACGGCCGGGACATTGGCGATCATCATGCCGAGCGTGGTGCCGGCGGTGACGGCCACAACGTCATGAAAGCGCGCGCCGAGCGCGATGGTGGCAAGCTGGGTCTTGTCGCCCATCTCGACCAGGAAGAAGGCGATGGTCGTCGCGACAAAGGCGCCCCAGCGCGGCGGAGCGGGCTCTTCGTCTTCGTCCAGCGTGTCGGGGATAAGCGTCCACAGCCCCATCACGATGAAGGAGGCGGCGACGAGATAGCTGAACCAGGCGCCATCGAGGAAGGCGGCGGCCTGCGCCCCGACAAGGGCGGCGAGGAAGTGGTTGGCAATCGTCGCGGCGAGAATGCCCAGGATGATCGGCACCGGCTTGCGAAACCGGGTGGCCAGCACGATGGCGAGCAATTGCGTCTTGTCGCCGATTTCGGCGATCGCGACCATGAGGGTGGAGGTAAAAAGAGCGTCCATGAACACATATCCAGCCGGGCAGTTGTGACACCAAGGACGCGCGTGCTCCCCGCCCGGCTGACGGAAGCATGCGTGTCATTGGTCTCGCCCGAACGGAAAAGTCGTCCTCCAAGCGCCATGGCCTCTCGACCAAGTATGTTGACGCAAGGATCCGCCCGCAGGCGGCGGCTACTCCCCAAGTAACAGTGGCCGCGACCTAGCAGCCGATTCCGCGCCTGTCCACCTTCCGGCGCGAAAGTTCAGCTGGCTGGCGTGCCGGCCAGCTTGCGCCGGACCAGCACCGGCGCGATCAGCCCCAGCGCCAGACAGGCGACCAGGCACCAGCCCGCCATCCAGAGAAGTTGTACCGGAAGCTCGATGCCGAGATCGATCAGTGCGCCGGACAGTCCCGGTCCGAGCGAGGTCGACATCACCATGAAGGCGACCACGACGGAGCGGATCGAACCGAGGTGTTTCGTGCCATAGACTTCCGGCCAGAGCGCGCCGACCAGCGTCTGGGTGAAGCCGTTGCTGATCCCCATCAGCACCATGAAGGCATAGATCCCCCAGAGCGGAGTGAGCAGGGCGGTCACGGCGCTCGCGGTCGCCAGCGGCAGCAGGAAAAAGGGCAGGAGGCGCGCGGCCCCGAACCGGTCGATCAGATGGCCGCAGACCAGCGCGAAGATGACGGTCGTGCCGCCCATCAGCGGGAAGGCGCTGGCGAAGGCATAGTCGGCATAGCCGCGCAGCTCGACCAGATAATCCTGGTGGAAGAAGATGGTCGTGCCGATGAAGGGCGGGGCGAGCACGCAGACGATCAGGAGGTAGAAGACCGGGTCCTTCAGGACTTCGCGCACCGTCCAGTTGCGCGCCGTGTAGCCTGCCTGGCCGGGCGCCTGATCGGCCTGCGGGCTGCGCTCCACCGCCCAGAGGAAAGAGATGGCCGGCAGGGCGAAGACGATCAGGGTGAGCGCGGCAAGCCCCCAGGCCGTCTGCCAGCCGAGCGCGGCGGCAAGCAGCGTGAAGACGAGCGGCAGGAGCGCGGTCCCGGCCTGCACGCCCGGCACGACAAGCGAGGTGGCCCGTCCGCGATTGGCGGAAAACCAGCGCCCGGTCTCGGTCAGCGCGGTGTGGGTCATCATGCCCTGTCCGAACAGGCGCAGCATGTAGAGCGCCAGGACGACGATGATCACATTCGGCGCAAAGGCGATCAGCAGGCAGGCGGCCGCCAGCGACGGGATGACGAACTGCACCACCCGGCGCCCGGCCATATGGTCGAGCGTTCGCCCGAGCCAGGGCAGGGTCAGCGCGCTCGCCAGCGTCGCGATCATGTAGGTCAGCCCGAACTCGCCGTCGGTGAGCGAGAATTTCTCGCGCAACTCGCCGCCGGAGACCCCGATGAAGAAGGTCTGCCCGAAGGACGAGAAGAAGGTCAGCAGGAAGCCGCCCGCAATCCAGCGGATATTCGTGCGGAGAAAAGAGAGCATCCGCCCCTCATGGACCTAATCGGGGTGCGGCGGAAGGGGTGTTTGCGCATGTCTCGCTTACAGGATAGCAAAATCGCAAAGGCACCGGTGAACCGGACAGACCAGAAAGCGGAGGCACCCTGTGACGACGAATTATGTGGACCTGATCAATCGCGGCGGCCTCGCCGCGCCGGATGCGACGGCGATCGTCTTCAATGACCAGACGCTGACTTTCCGGCAGGTCCGCAAGCTCAGCAACCAGCTCGCCAATGCTTTCGTCTCGCGCGGGATCCGGCGGGGCGAGCGGGTCGGCCTGCTGCTCAACAATGGCCTGTTCAGCGTGCCGGTGGACTTCGCCTGCGCCAAGGCCGGCATCAACCGCGTGCCGCTGAATGCGCGCCTGTCGGTGAAAGAGCATGCGCAGATGCTGGGCGATACCGAGTGCCGGCGGCTGGTCTACGGGCCGGACCTGGAAGGCCCCGCCCGGGCGCTGGAAGAGGCTGTGCCGGATCTGGAGTGCATCCCGCTGGGCGATGGCACGACGGGGCTGCTCACCGAGGCCGCGGCGGCGAGCGATGCCGATCCGGGCATTGCCGTGGCCGATGACGATGTCGTCCTCACGCTCTTTACCTCGGGTACGACCGGCACGCTGAAGGCCGCCCAGCACACCCAGGCGTCCTATGCCGCGATCTGCCGGAATGTGCTGCTCAATCTCATCAATGTGCAGCCGGACGACACCATGCTGCACGCGGCTTCGCTGATCCATGCGAGCGGGGTGTTCGTGCTGCCCTTCTGGCTGCGCGGGGGCAAGACGGTGATCATGAGCCACTTCGATCCGGCCGCCTATCTGGAGTTGATCGAGGCGCATGACGTCACCGCGATCAATCTCGTGCCGACCATGCTGCAGATGTTGCTCGACCAGCCGGGCTTCGAGGACATTGGCCAGTCGAAACTGCGCCAGGTGATCTATGGGGCCTCGCCGATGCCGCGCCCGGTGATCGAGCGGGCGATGGCCGCCTGGGGCCAGCATCGCTTCTGGCAGTATTACGGCCAGACCGAATGCCCGCTCGCAGTCGCCGTGCTGCGGCCCGAGGACCATCATGGCGAGGCGCTCGGCGCGTGCGGGCGCCCGTCCATCGATGTCGGTATCCGGCTCGTCGACGAAAGCGGGGCGGATGTGGCCGAGGGCGAGATGGGCGAGATCGCGGTGCGCGCGCCCTCAAGAATGCTCGGTTATTTCAACGCGCAAGCGCTCAACGATGAGATGTTTCTCGAGGATGGCTGGCTGCGCACGCGCGATGTCGGCCAGTTCGACGACCGCGGCCTGCTGCACCTGAAGGACCGCACCTCCGACATGATCATCACCGGCGGCTACAATGTCTATCCGCGCGAGATCGAGGACGTGCTGATGGCGCATCCGGCGGTGGCCGAGTGCGCGGTGGTCGGCGTGAAGGATGCGAAATGGGTGGAGGCCGTCACCGCGGCTGTGACGCTGAAGGAGGGCGCGCGGGCCGGGGCCGACGAGCTCATCGCCTTCGTCGCCGAGCGCGTCGCCTCCTACAAGAAGCCGCGCGGCATCGTCTTCATCGATGCCGTGCCGAAGACCGCCGTCGGCAAGATCAACCGCAAGGCCGTGCGCGACGAGCTCAATGCCTAGCTGTCGGCCTCGCCCGTCCAGCGGCTGATCAGGCTGGCCGTTTCGGGGCGGGCGCGTTCCTGCGGGTCCATGGTGGAGGTGCCGAGATAGATGAAGCCGGCGACGCGTTCGAGGTGGTCGAGGCCGAGCAGCTTGTTGATCCCGTCGGAAAAGGTGATCCACTCACTCAGCCAGCAGCCGGCCCAGCCGGCGGCATTGGCGGTCAGCAGCAGGTTGTAGCAGAGCGCGCCGGCCGACAGTTCCTGCTCCCAGACGGGTGTCTTGTTGTCGTCCTTCGGGCTGGAGATGACCGCGATCACGGTCGGTGCGCGCAGCGGCAGCTTCTTCGTGTTCTCGATGGCATCCTCGCTGGCATTGGGCGCTTCCTCCTGCTGGACCCGGGCGGCGGCCTCGCCGAACGCCTTGCGGGCCTCGCCCTCGAGGATGATGAAGCGCCAGGGCGCCAGCCGGCGATGGTCCGGCACGCGGGTGGCGGCGTCGAGGATGTGGTCGAGCTGCTCCGGCGTCGGGCCCGGCTCGGCGAGCGCGATCTTGTTGGCCGAGCGTCTCAGCGACAGGAATTTCCTGACTTCGCTGGAGGGGCGGACGGGCAGCATCGGTGTGCCGACGGGCGGGGCGGGCGGAAAGATCTCGGTCATGGCCGCTAAATAGGAAACCCTGCGCGGAAATCATAGCATCAATCTGGCATTGCCCGTCCGGGACCTGTTGCGCCTGTTGCAGCGGGCCCGGACGACATCAAAGTGAACGGTGTTCACAAAATGAACACCCTTTTCTTTTTGGCTGTTTCGGGCTATATGTCGCGAACCGTCCGGGAGCCCTCACCCATGGAAGACAGTGTCTCACGCCTGCCGAACGCCGCCGCCTGCGCGTGCGCGAAGCCATTCTGGATGCGGCCGAACGAGTCTTCGCCGATGAGGGCGAAGCCGGGCTCTCGATCCGCCGGATTGCCGACGAGATCGATTATTCCCCGGCGGCGATCTACAAGTATTTCGGCTCCAAGGACGAACTGGTCGACATCCTCAAGGAAGCCTTTTTCGGGCGCATCCTGCAGAGCGTCCACAATATCGTCGACAAGAGCGAGCCGTTTCCCGTCCGCGCGCGTCATTGCCTGGCCGGCTATGTCTGCAAGGCGCTGGAGAAGCCGCACCATTATGCCGCTGCCTTTGCCGGGGAATCCATAACGGACCGGTCTCCGGAGAAGCTCGCGGAGATGGCCGATTCCAACCGCGTCAAAGCCTTTGCCGTGCTGACCGGCATCGTCACCGAAGGCATCGAGACGGGCCATTTCCGGCCGGACCTCCCCCCCTCCGATACGGCGAAATCGGTCTGGGCCTCGCTGCACGGCCTGGCGATGATGTTTGCCCATTTTGAAGCGTTTCCGGACTTGCTGACCATGCCGAGCGGGATGAGCCGGGACGCCTTCATCGATTTCCATGCCGACCTCGTTATCCGCAGCCTCGAACGGGCGCCGGGCCGGGCAGACACACCGGGGAGGGGCTAGGCCATGTCTGGGTCCGATCATCAGGCGACAGCCGGGCGTGAGCCCCGGCCGAGCTTTGCCAAGGGACTGCTCTTCCTGCTGGTGATCGCGATTGCAATTGCCGGTCTGGCCGCCTTCGTCCTGTCGCAGCGCTCCAGTGAAGGCCCGCTGGTGCCCGCCGAAGCGCCAGCCCCGCTCAGCGTCGATGTCATGCAGGCCAAGCTGCAGACCTCGCTCGATCTCGATGAGCGCTTTACCGGGCTGGTGCGCGCGCGCCGCAGCGGGGCACTCGGCTTCACCACGGGTGGGCGCATCGAAACGATGAACGCCAATGTCGGTGACCGGGTCACGGCTGGCGCGACCCTTGCCGTGCTCGATACCCGCGCGCTTCGCTCGCAGCTGGTTTCGGCCGAAGCGCAGGTGGCCGAGGCGGTGGCGAGCCATTCGCTCGCCATGTCGACGGTCGAGCGCCAGCAGGCCCTGCTCGACAAGGGCCATGTCGCCCAGCAGCGTGTGGATGAGGCGGCTGCCCAGGCCTCGACGGCGCAGGCGCGCATCGATGCGGCCCGGGCGCAGGCCGAGACCCTGCGTGTCCAGATCGACCTTGCCCGCCTGACGGCCCCCTATGACGGGGTCATCACCGAGAGACTGTTCGATGAAGGCGCGATTGCCGGGCCGGGCGCCCCGGTCTTCGAGCTTGTCGAAACGAGTGCGCTTGAAGCGCGGATCGGCCTGCCGGCGAGCCTAGCCGCCGAGCTGGAGACCGGCGAGACCTATACGCTTGTCGGCGACAAGGGCCCGGTCGAGGCGACGCTGCGTTCGGTCACCGGTGTCATCGAAGCCGGCCAGCGCACGGTCACCAGCGTCTTCGACATCGATGCGCCCGATCAGGTCTCGACCGGTGCGGTGGTGCGCCTGCAGATGCAGCGCAACGTGTCCGAGCCGGGGCTATGGGTGCCGGTCAGCGCCCTGTCGGAAGGCCAGCGCGGGCTCTGGTCACTCTATATCGCCAAGCGCGAGGAGGGGGACTGGGTCGCGCGTCCCGGGCTGGTCGAGATCATCCAGAGCGAGGGCGAGCGCGCCTATGTCCGCGGCGCGGTCTCCGACGGCGACCGGATCATTCTCGACGGCCTGCAGCGGATCACGCCCGGACAGCCCGTGCTGCCGAAGCTCGACCCGACGACGACGGCGCAGAACGACGGCTAGGGGCAGGAGGGGGCCATGCGAACGCTCTTCTACAGACTGCCGCGCCTGACCATCCTGTTCGTGCTGGTCGCGATTGCCGGGGGGCTCGGCTCCATCCTGACGCTGGGCCGCCAGGAAGACCCGACCCTGGTGGAGCGCTATGGCTATGTGCTGACGACACTGCCCGGTGCCGATGCCGAGCGTGTCGAGGCGACCGTCACCGACCCGATCGAGTCGGCCATCATGGAATTGCCGGAAGTCGAGGAGATCCAGTCGGTCTCGCGCGCCAATGTCTCGCAGATTTCGCTGCGCATCGATGAGAGCCTGAGCGAAGCCGAAGTCGACGATGCCTGGACGCTGATCCGGGGGCAGGTCGACAAGGCGCGGTCCGACCTGCCAGACACGGCAAGCACGCCGGATGTGCGCCGGCTCTATATCGGCGCGTCGACCCTGCTGGTCGGGCTTGTCTGGGAAGGCGAGGGCGAACCGGAACTCGCCGTGATGACGCGCTATGCCCGGAACCTGTCCGACCGCTTCCAGAACCTGGCCGGCACGGAAGAAACCCAGACTTTCGGCCTGCCGGAGGAGGAGGTGCGCGTCGTCATCGATCCGGAAGCGCTGGCGGCCGCCGGGCTCTCCATGCCCGATGCCGCCCGGCTGATCGCGGCGGCCGATGCCAAGGTGCCGGCCGGACAGGTGCGCGGGGAGCAGTCGAATGTCGGCCTCGAAGTTGGCGGCTCGTTCGACAGCATCGCCCGGATCCGGGCGGTGCCGCTGGTCCAGCGAGAGGATGGCAGCGCGCTGCGGGTCGGCGATATCGCCGAGGTTCAGAAGGGCATCGAGGACCCGGCCACGGTGATGAACTTCACCGACAACAAGCGCTCCGTCATGGTCGCCGCCTTCATCCAGCCGCATGAACGCGTCGACCAGTGGGCCGAGACGGCGCGCGCGCTTGTCGCCGAATTCGAGGAGAACTCGCCTGCCGAGATCGATGTGCGTATCCTCTATGACCAGAGCGTCTATACCGAGGCGCGGCTGAACGGGCTGGCGCAGAACCTGCTCTATTCGGCGCTGATCGTCTTCCTGGTGCTGTTCCTGGTGATGGGCTGGCGGGCGGCCTTCGTGGTCGGCACGGCGCTGCCGCTGACCGTGGCGCTGGTGCTGATCCTGTTCAACTTCTTCCAGTTCCCGCTGCACCAGATGTCGGTGACGGGGCTCGTCATCTCGCTCGGCCTGCTGATCGACAATGCCATCGTGGTCTATGACGAATACGATCAGGAGCGAGGGCGCGGCCACTCCATCCTCGAGGCCATCGACATCGCGCTCGGCAAGCTGTTCGGCCCGCTCTTCGCCTCGACGCTGACGACCGCGCTCGCCTTCGCGCCGATTGCCTTCATGCCGGGCTCGACGGGCGAGTTTATCGGCATGGTCGGTGCTTCGGTGATCTTCTCGGTCAGCATGTCCTTCCTGATCGCGATGACCGTCATTCCGGCGCTCAGCGGCTGGTTCGACCGCCCGCGCGCGCCCGGCCAGAAGAAGAACTGGCTGCGCGACGGCATCTCCATCGATGCGGTGACCGATGGCTATCGCTGGACGGTCGGGACCGTGCTGCGCTACCCGCTGCTGGGCGTGCTGATCGGTGTGGTGCCGACGGTGGCGGGTTTCATGCTTGGCGGCTCGCTGCCCCTGCAATTCTTCCCGCAGACCGAGCGCGACCAGTTCCAGGTCGAGATTTCGCTGCCGCCCTCGGCGACCATCCACGAGGCCCGCCGGGCGAGCGAGCGCGCGACCGAGATCCTTTACACCTATCCGCATGTCGAGATGGTCAATTTCACGCTCGGGGAAGCCGCGCCGCGCGTCTACTACAACTCCTTCAACAACACCCAGGGCGTGCCGGGCTTTGCGGCCGGCTGGGTGCAGCTGAAGGACAATCTCTCCACCCGCATCATGGTGCGCGACATCCAGGACACGCTGCGCGAGGAGTTCCCCGAGGCGCAGGTGCTGGCGCTGCCCTTCGAGCAGGGCCCGCCGGTGGATGCGCCCATCGAATTCTTCATCCGCGGCAACAATCTCGAGACGCTGAACGCGCTCGGCAACGAGTCGCGGCGGGTGCTCGCCGGTGTGCCGGGCGTGACCTATACCCAGGCGAGCCTGCAGCTCGGCGCGCCGGTGGTCACCATCCGCGCCGACGAGGCGGCCACTGCCATGTCGGGCGAACGGCTGGTGCAGCTGGCTAACGATCTGCGTGCCGAACTGGAAGGCGTGCCGGCCGGCTCCATCCTGGAAGGGATCGAGGAAGTGCCCGTGCGCGTCATCGCGCCGGAAGCGCGCCGTTCCGAACTGGCGGACCTGCGGGCCAAGACGATCGGCAACGGACGCGGCGGGGCCGGGGGGGCGCCGATCGCGACGCTGGGCGAGATCACGCTCGATCCGCAGACCGCCGTCATCACGCGCCTCGACGGGCGCCGCGTCAACCAGATCTACGGCTTCACCGAGCCTTACTCCCTGCCGTCGCCGATCATGGCGAACTTCCAGGCGGCGCTGGAGGCGTCCGGTTTCGAGCCGCCGCCCGGCTATGACATCATCGTGGCGGGCGAGGCGGAAAGCCGTTCGGACGCCATGGCCAACCTGATGTCGCTGACGATCCCGCTGGTGCTGATCATGACCGGGGCGGTGGCGCTGGTCTTCAACTCCTTCCGCATGGCGCTGCTCATCCTGCTGACGGGCGGCATGTCGGTCGGCCTCGCCTTTGGCGGGGTGTGGATGTTCAACCTGCCCATGGGCTTCAACGCCATTATCGGCGCACTCGGCCTGCTCGGCATCTCGATCAACAGCTCCATCGTGGTGCTGTCGCTGTTGCAGGGCGACCGGGCAGCGCGCAATGACGATGTCATCGCCCAGCGCGAAGTGGTTGTCGGCGCGACCCGGCATATCGTGGCGACCACGCTGACGACGATGGGCGGCTTCGTGCCGATCATTCTGACGGGCGATGTCTTCTGGCTGCCGCTGGCGACCGCCGTGGCCGGCGGCGTGGCCGGTTCGGCCCTGTTGGCGCTTTACTTCGCCCCGGCCGTCTACCGCATCATGACGATGAAGCCGATGCGGCGGCTCTGGCGCATGGCGCGCGGACGCGGCTGGCGCCATCCGAACGCCCAGCCGGCCGAATGAAGCCGCGCTACGGCGATTGCAGAATCACCGCCGATCTGAAGAGTGTCGGCCCATGACAACCGATCCGGCCCTGAACCTCTCCGACATCGACCCGCCGAAATGGCGCGTCCAGGTCAATGGTACGGTCTATGGCCCCTATACGCTGGGCCAGATGCAGGGCTTTGCGCGCGAACGCCGGATCGGTCCGCACACCAAGGTGAGCGACAGGGAGACCGGCAGTTTCGGTCCGGCCGGAGAGGTTGCGGCGTTGAAGGATCTCTTCGCCGCCCATGGCAAGGCGGAGGAGACACCGGCCGGAGAGCCGGCGAACTATCTCGTCATTGCGCGCCTCGCCGAAACCGACGAACGCCAGCTGCTGGGCGCGCTCAACCGGCTGGGCAAGTTTGCCCAGGTCATGCCGGGCGTCTGGGCGCTGCGTTCAAGCGTGCGCCAGACGCACCTGCGCCAGGCGCTGGCCGGTGTCGTCAGCCCCGAGGAGCAGGTGATGATCGCCAATGCCTCGACCGGCCGGCTGGCCTGGGTCAATCTCGGCCCCGAGGCCGACGCCCATATCCGCAGCATCTGGGACGCCGACCTCAGCGCCTGACGATCAGGCCGGCTCGGCGATCTCGGTCGGGGCAGGGGCCGGGCGCCCGAGGATCAGGTCGGCGGCCTTCTCCGCGATCATGATGGTCGGCGCATTGGTGTTGCCGCCAATCAGCGTCGGCATGACGGACGCATCGACCACGCGCAGACCCTCGACGCCGCGGACCTTCAGGTCGCCGTCGAGCGGGGCGGCATCGTCTATCCCCATGCGCACCGTGCCGACCGGGTGATAGATCGTCTCGCCGGTCTCGCGGACAAAGGCGTCGATCTCCTCATCGCTCTTCACCTTCTCGCCGGGCAGGATTTCATCGCCGCGCATCGGGGCGAAGGCGTCCTGGCCGGCAATGTCGCGGCAGATCTTCACGCCTTCGCGAATGGCGCGGCGGTCTTCCTCGGTGGCGAGATAGTTCGGGTCGATCAGCGGATGGTCGAACGGATCGCCGCTGGCGAGCGTCACGGTGCCCCGGCTTTCGGGCCGCAACTGGCAGGCATGGATGGTGAAGCCGTCGGATTTGAACTCCTGTCGGCCATGCTCGATCATGATGGCGTTGACATAGTGCAGCTGCAGGTCCGGCCGGTCGAGGCCCTCGCGCGACTTCAGGAAGGCGCCCGCCTGCAGGAAATTGTCCCGTCCGGGGCCCTGCTTGCGGAAGAGGTAATTCAGGCCGACGCCGATCTTCTTCAGCCCGGCCTGCTGGGAATAGGCCGAGAGCTTCTGGGTCATCTTGTGAACGACGGTGACGTCGAGATGGTCCTGCAGGTTGCGGCCGATCTCGGGCCGGTCGGCGATGGGCGAGATGCCATGCTTGCGCAGCTCTTCGGCCGGGCCGATGCCCGACAGCATGAGGATTTGCGGCGACTGGACGGCGCCCGCGCAGAGGATGACCTCCTTGTTCGCCTTGACCACTTGCGCCTCGGCGCCGCGCGCCGGAACGGTCTCGACCCCGTGCGCGCGCCCGCCGCGGAAGACGACGCGGCTGACAAGCGCGGTCGACATGACGGTCAGATTGGCGCGCTCCTTCATGATGGGGCGCAGGAAGGCAAAGGAGGTGCTCCAGCGCTCGCCGTCATTGATGGTGCGTTGATAGGGGCCGATCCCTTCCTGCTGGGCGCCGTTGAAGTCTTCGGTGCGCGGGAAGCCGGCTTGCTCGCCACTCTTGATGAAGGCCTCATAGGCGGCTGAATCGAGCGGGCTTTCCTCCACCGCCAGCGGGCCTTCGGTGCCGTGATAGGTGGACTCCTCGCCGCGATAGCCTTCCGAGCGGCGGAAATAGGGGAGGATGTCGCTATAGCCCCAGCCGGTCAGGCCGGACTGGCGCCACTGGTCATAGTCGCGCGCGTGGCCGCGAATATAGACCATGCCGTTGATGGAGGAGGACCCGCCCCAGCCCTTGCCGCGCGGCCACCACAGCTTGCGGTCGTTCATGTGCTTTTGCGGCGTGGTGTAGAAACCCCAATTGTGCGGGTTCTCTTCCTTGATCAGATTGCCGACCCCGGCGGGCATGCGCACCATCAAGCTCTTGTCCTTGCCGCCGGCCTCGATCAGGCAGACCGTGATTGTCGGATCAAGGCTCAGACGGTTGGCGAGCACACAGCCTGCGCTGCCGGCGCCGACAATGATATAGTCATAGCTTTGCGGTTGGCTCATGACGGCGGATGTCCTTCCCTCGTTAATTTTTCATGACGATAGTGTCAGGTTTGCATAATCCTTCAACCATTTATGAAGGACTGTGACCTAGCGTTCAGGGTTCGTGCCTCCGGATGACAGTGGAGGTGGCTCACAGGGGAGTGCGTCGTGGAAGCCAAGCCCAAGCCCAGAATTCAGCCGCTGAGCCGGGTCGACCTGCGCAAGGACCGCCGCGCCAATGTGCGCGTGGACCTCTCGCTGAATGGCCGTTTCCTCAGTGAGGGAGCCGACGATCACGGGCTGCTGACACGCAATATTTCCTGTGGCGGGGCGGAGCTGATCTCGCGCATCAAGCCGGACATGCAGTCGAAGCTGATCTGTTATCTCGACGATCTGGGCCGGCTGGAAGCCGAAGTCGTGCGCCAGACCGAGCAGGGTTTCGCCGTGAAATTTCTCGTCACCGCCCGCAAGCGCGACAAGCTTGCCGACCGGTTGACCTGGCTGAGCAATTACAAGCAGCTCGGACTCGACGATGAGCGCGAGGCGCCCCGCTATGCCGGCGGTGGGCCTGCCATGGTGGCCCGCTCCAACGGGCGCGTCATCCAGTGCCGCACCATCGATATCTCGCTCTCCGGGGCCGCCTTCGAGGCCGATGGCCCGGCCCCGCCCGTGGGCGAGACGGTCACGGTCGGCAATCTCACGGGTGAGGTTGTGCGGACCATGCAGAACGGCTTCGCCATCCGCTATATCCATAAAGGGGAGAGGGTGGGAAAATAGCAGGGCAGACTTGAAGCCCGCCGCCAATCTCGCCATCTCAAATCGTCCGCGACGAGGAGAGCCCTCCCCAAATGGTCGAAAATCCCGACATCGGCGCCCCGCCGCCGCCCTGGAAACGCCTGGCTTTCGAAGCCCGCGCCGCCGCCGCCGACGAGCCGGCGCTGGCCAGTTATATCGATGCGGCCATTCTTTCGCACGACACGATCTGTCAGGCGCTGAGCTTCCATCTCGCTGAAAAGCTCGCCAGCCGGGAAATGGGCGCCCAGCAGATCCGCCACATCTTCGCGTGCATCTATGAGCATGAGCCGGCCATCGTCGAAGCCGCCGAGCTGGACATGCAGGCCGTGCTCGAGCGTGACCCGGCCTGCCGCGGCATGTTGCAGCCTTTCCTCTTCTTCAAGGGCTTTCTCGCCCTGCAGACCCACCGCGTGGCCAACCGGCTATGGCGCGAGGGCCGCGAGACGCTGGCCTTCCACTTCCAGTCGCGCGCGAGCGAACTGTTCGGCGTCGACATCCACCCGGCCGTGCGCATGGGCAAGGGCGTCATGCTCGACCATGCCTCCGGCATCACCATCGGCGAGACGGCCGTGGTCGGCGATGGCTGTTCGATCCTGCAGGGCGTCACCCTGGGCGGGACCGGCAAGGAGGTCGGCGACCGCCACCCCAAGATCGGCAAGGGCGTGCTGGTGTCCGTCGGCGCGAAAGTGCTCGGCAACATCACGGTCGGCGACGAAGCCAAGATCGCCGCCGGCAGTGTGGTGCTGAAGGATGTCGCCGCGCATACCACCGTGGCCGGCGTGCCGGCACGGATCGTGGGCGGCGAGGCCAGCCAGCCGGCCCGCAGCATGGACCAGACCATTCCCGACGCGAAATAGACGGGCTTTGCCCGATCCGGTCATTGCCCTAGTGTCTCCTGTCTGAACGGACGGGGACACGTGCATGCTTAAACTGCTGGGTGGATTTACGCTGGTCTCCTCGAAGATCGTCGCGACCTTCTTCATGGTGATCATCCTGATGCTGCTGGGGTTTGCCTTCTTCCCGGACTTGCTGAACCGGATGTCGGACTTCACCAACTGGATCGAGGGCCAGATCCGCGACCCGAACATGGACGAGCGCGGCAAGTTCCTGTTCCGCACGCTGGTCAATGAGAACACCATTTTCGGCATCATCATGACGCTGATCGCGCGGGCGGTGATCGAATTTCTCTTCTGGGTGACGGCGCTGATGTGGCGGCTGGCCAATCCGCCCGAGGACAAGCCCGGGAAGGAGACGCCCCAGCCGGTCGCCGGTGTGCCGCCGACCTATTATGAGAACTGAGAAAAAACAGGCGCCGGCATTTAAGCCCGTGAACAATTGGCTTAAGCCCGGTCGCGTTAATGACAGGAGTTCCCCATGGAAAAGGAAGAGACGCTACGCCTCGAAGCGTATCTGAAAGAGAAGATCAATCCGGGTATCCGGCTGGTCGCCCGCACCCAGACCGACGATTCCGTCGAGGTCTATCTCGGCGCGGAGTTCATTGCCGTGATCTACAAGGATGTCGATGAAGGCGAGGTGGCCTACCAGTTCCAGATGACGGTGCTGGGTGAGGACATCAAGGGCTGATATGGCCGGGGCGCCGTCATGCTGCTGAAGGCTGACCGGCTGACCAAATCCTTTGCCGGCACGCTGGCGGTCGATCATGTGAGCTTTGCGCTCGCACCCGGCGAGACCCTCGCCCTGATCGGCCATTCCGGCTGCGGCAAGACCACCACGCTGAAAATGCTGAACCGGCTGATCGAGCCCGATGAGGGCACGGTCACGCTGGGCGGCGTGCGCGCGCACGACATGCCCGGCCATGAATGGCGCCGGCGTATCGGCTTCGTGATCCAGAATGCCGGGCTGTTCCCGCACAAGACGGTGGCCGAGAACGTCCTCGTCACCCCGAAGCTGCTCGGCTGGGAAACCGCGCGCCAGCAGGCCAAGCTCGAAGCGCTGCTCGACATGGTCGGGCTGCCGGCGCGCGACTATGCTGGCCGCTATCCGGGCGAATTGTCCGGCGGTCAGCGCCAGCGGGTGGGCCTCGCCCGCGCGCTGGCGGGTGAGCCGGACATCGTGCTGATGGACGAGCCGTTTGCCGCGCTCGACCCGCTGACCAAGGACGGCCTCATCGCCGACATTGCCCGCATGCGTGAAGAGCTCGGCTTTGCCGCCGTCCTCGTCACGCACGATTTTTCCGAAGCGCTCCGGCTGGCCGACCGCATCGCCGTCATGGATGGCGGTCAGATCGTGCAGACCGGCACGGCCAATGAGCTGATTACCGCGCCGGCCACCCCGGCGGTCGAGGACCTGCTGGCCGCCCCGCGCCAGATGGCGGCGACTGTCGGCAAGGCTTTCCGGGAGGCGGGGGCGTGAGCGGGCTCTTCGCCGAGGAATGGGCTGTCTTTCCAGGCCACTATGCCGGGCATCTGAGGCTCGCCCTCGGTGCGCTGCTGATGGGGCTCGTCATTTCGGTGCCGCTCGGCATCGTCTCGGCGCGCCGGCAGGCGCTGGCCGGGCCGGCGCTTGCGACGGCGAGTGTCGTGCAGACCATTCCTGGGCTCGCGCTGCTCGCCCTGATGGTGCCGCTGATGGGCGGGATGATCGGCTTCTGGCCGGCCTTTGCCGCGCTCTCGCTCTATTCCATCCTGCCCATCTTGCGGAACACGATTGTCGGGCTTCAGGGGGTCGACCGCGATGTCCGCGAAGCCGCGCTGGCGGTGGGCATGACCGCAAACCAGCGCCTGCGCGAGGTCGACATGCCGCTGGCTGCGCCCGTCATCGTGGCGGGGTTGCGCACCGCCTCGGCCTGGGTCGTCGGCACCGCGACGCTGTCGACACCGGTCGGGGCGCGCAGCCTCGGCAATTACATCTTCCAGGGCCTGCAGACCCGCAACTGGGCGGCGGTGCTGTTCGGCTGTCTCGTCTCGGCGGCGCTGGCGCTCGCGCTTGACCAGGTCATCGCCCAGTTCGAGAAGTCCGCCCAGAAGCGGGCGCGCGGCCATGCCATCGCGGGCCTGGCGGGGCTCGTCCTCATTCTCGTCCCGGCGCTGAGCGTGTTTGCCAGCCGAGGCAGCGCGGCGAGCGGGGCGGGCGATGTCGAGCGGCCGGCGGCGGCGACCTCTCTCGACGGCCAGACGATTGTGGTCGGCTCGAAAGGCTTTACCGAGCAATACATCCTGGCCGACCTGCTTAAGCGCACACTCGAAGCCAAGGGCGCGCGTGTCGAGATCCGCGACGGGCTCGGCACGACGGTCGCCTTCGATGCGCTGGCGAACGGGTCGATCGACGTCTATGTCGATTATACCGGCACGATCTGGGCGTCGCTGATGAAGCGCGACGAGCCGGCCCAGCGCTCGGCCATGTATGCGAAAGTGACCGCCTGGCTGATGAATGAGCGCGGCGTGCTCGCGTCTGGCAAGCTCGGTTTCGAGAATGCCTATGCCTTTGCGACCAGCCGGGAGACAGCCGCAGACTACGATCTTGAGACAATCTCGGACCTGTCGGGGCTCGACCTTTCCATTGCCAGCGACCCGGAATTCTTCGGCCGGGCGGAGTGGACGCGCACGCGCGACGCCTATGGCTTGCAATCGCTGACGCCGCGCAGCATGGATTCGGCCTTCATGTACGATGCGGTGAAGACCGGCGAGGTGGGGCTCGTCACCGCCTATACGACCGATGGCCGGATCGATGCTTTCGACCTGGTGCTGCTTGAGGATGAGCTATCCGTCCTGCCGCCCTATGACGCCTTCCTGCTGGTCTCGCCGGAGGCGGGCGAGAACACCGCGCTGCTCAATGCGCTCGAGCCGTTGCAGGGCGCGATCGGCACGGAGTTGATGCGCGCGGCGAATTCCAGGGTGGATCTTGAGCGCGACAGTGTCGCGGAGGCGGGCGCCTGGCTCTATGGTCAGGTCTTTGCCGATGGCCCGGACGTGCAGCCATAACAGGGCTTTGGGAAACCCGGGCGCGGGGAGGTTTGTTGAATTGATCATGGACGAAACAGAAATCAGCCGCCTGCAAAAACGGATCGAACAGCTCGACGAAGGTGAGTTTCATTTTCCGCCCGTCTACGGACCGGGCTGGGATGAGCTTTATATCGGCGACAAGGTAAAGACCGGGCGCGCCTTCATGGAAGCGGTGCGCGCGGGCAAGTTCCCCGGCGTGGAGGATACCGGCCAGAAGAAAGGCGGTGGCCGGGTCTATTACTGGTCCGGTTCCGGGACGTAGCGTTCCCCGGCTGAAACGGGCAGATGCTCGGCGATGACGCGGTCGACGATCTCGGCGGCCTTCCGCCAGGTGTATTTGGCCGCTTGCCTGTGCCCGCGCGCGACATGATCTGCGCGAAGCGTGCTGTCGCCGAGGAGCGAGATAATGGCGTCGGCCCAGCCGCTGACATCGTCCGGCGCGATGGTGAGGGCGGCGTCTCCGCAGATCTCGGGCAGGGCGCCGCACGGGCTCACAATGGTCGGGCAGCCGAGATACATGGCTTCCAGCGGCGGCAGGCCGAAGCCTTCCGTCAGCGACGGGAAGAGAAGCGCGCCGGCCTGCATCATCAGCGTTTTCAGCGCGCCGTCGCTGACGCGGCCCGCAAAGACGGTGTTTGGCGGCGGCGGGTGGCCGGCCATGGCGAAGTCCTCGGCCGTCGCTGTGCCAAACAGGACAAGCCGGGTGTCAGCCAGGCGCGGATCGTGGAAAGCCTCCAGCAGCAGGCCGATATTCTTGTGCGCCTGGGTGTTGGCGAGCGCGAGGCAGTAGCCCTGGGGTGCCAGGCCGAGCCTTTCCAGAACGCCGGTCTCAGCCTCGATCTGGGCGAGGTGATCGACCCCGTTGGGGACGACGGTGATCTTTTCGGCCGGGGCAATGCCGACCGACACCAGTTGCTGGCGGGAAAAGTCCGACACAGTCAGCAGGTGCTGCTGGCGCTTGCCCATCTGCCGGTAGGCGAACTGGTACCAGTGCGCGAAGAGCGGATTGTAGGATTCCGCACTCAGGAAGACCTGCGCATCGTGGATCATCGTGATCGCGCGGTGGCGCGTGACCGGGGCGAGATTGCAGAGGCTGAGAAGAAGGTCGTCCTTCTTCAGCGACAGCGGCAGCTCGATCTGTTCCCAGAGCTGCCAGACCAGGAATTTCGAGACTTCATAGTCGAAGCTTTCCAGCGGGCGCTCGCCATGGAACATGCGTGAGCAGAGGATTTTGGCGTCAGCGACCGTCTCTTCGGCGGCCTGTCTTTCCTTCCGGATGGCATCGAGTTCGGACAGGATGTGGTGGGCGACACGGTGCACACCCGTCTCGCCGCCACTCAGGAATTTGCCGTTCACGACGATCATCGGCGAAAGGCTCGCATTCAGGACCAGGGTTCAGCCTATCCACAAGCACAGCCCATCCATATGACGTGTCAATGAAGGAATGGACTTCCATACAGGAAGTCCATTCCAGAGCGCTCTTTTTAGGCATTCTGCCTGACTAAAGGACGTCGAGCATCTCAGCGACGAGCGGGTGGCGGACAATGTCCTTGCCTTCAAGATAGACCACTTCGGCGTCGGAAAGGCCTTCCAGCTTGGCGGCGGCCTGGCCGAGACCGGAAAGTTCCGGCAGCAGGTCGGACTGGGCCGGGTCGCCGGTCACCGCCATGGTGGAGTGCCAGCCGAGCCGGGTGAGCAGCATCTTCAGCTGCGTGTAGGTGCAGTTCTGCGCCTCGTCGATCACCACGAAGGCATTGTTGAGCGTGCGCCCGCGCATGAAGCCGATGGGCGCGATCTCGATCAGCCCTTCGCCCATCATGTGCTTCAATTGTTGCGGGCTGAGCCGGTCGGCCAGCGCGTCATAGAGCGGGCGGAGGTATGGGGCGAGCTTGTCTTCCATCGCACCGGGCAGGAAGCCGATCTGCTCGCCGGCCTCGACGGCGGGCCGGGAGAGAATGATGCGCGCGACCTTGCCTTTCTGGAGCGCCTCGACCGCCTTGCAGATGGCGAGATAGGTCTTGCCCGTACCGGCCGGCCCGAGGGCGCAGACGAGCGATTTGGTGTCGAGCGCGCTCATCAGGCGGGCCTGATTCTCCGAGCGCGGCTTGATATTCTTCTGGTAGCGCTGGTCCCGCGGCGTGTTGGGGTTCCGGATCTTGTCCGTATCGTCCGGATGCCAGCCGCCCTGGATGGCATATAGCCGGGCCTCGTTGCGCGATTTTCCTCCCATCTCCTCGAAGAAGCCCATGGCTTCCAGTTCCGCATTGGCTTTCTGACGCTTGGCAGAGGCTCTTTTACCCATGTGAGGATCTCCATTTTGGGTACAAAAAAACCGCCGGGCAAAATTGCACGGCGGCGGCGGGAAACAGGGAAGAGGAGGCTTCGGGCCCAATCATGGGGCCGGGCGGTGTTTCTGGCAGGGACGGTCTTGGGACCATCGATACTTGCCTCCCGAATCTCTCAGCTATTAGAGGATAGCAGGGTTAAAGCGCGATTAACCAGACAATCCGCTTGCGAAATATTTTTGACAGGGAGAGATTTGAAATATGGCACTTTATGAACTCGATGGCGTCAAACCGGTCACACCGGACAGTGGAAACTACTGGGTCGCGGATAATGCGACCGTACTCGGCCGGGTGATTCTCAAGGAAAATGCGAGCGTCTGGTTCAATGCGGTCCTGCGCGGCGACAATGATCCGATCGAGGTCGGAGAGAATTCGAACATCCAGGATGGCAGCGTGCTGCACACCGATCATGGCGTGCCGCTGACCATCGGCAAGGATGTCACCGTCGGCCATATGGTCATGCTGCATGGCTGCACGATTGGCGACGAGACGCTGATCGGCATCGGCTCGACCGTCCTCAACCGCGCAAGGATCGGGAAGAACTGCATCATCGGGGCGCACTCGCTGATCCCCGAAGGCAAGGAAATTCCGGACAATTCCCTCGTCATGGGCTCGCCCGGAAAGGTGGTCAAAGAGCTGAAGCCGGAACAGGTCCAGCTGATCAAGGCGTCCGCGCAGGTCTATGTCGACAACTGGAAACGCTTCAAGAAAGGGCTGAAGCCGCTCTAGCCCGCAGGCGGGCCCAGGCGCGGCCTTCAGTCGTTGCTGGCGACCAGTTTGACGCGCGGTTCGCTCTCGCGGACATCCGGCGGGAACATAGCCGTCAGGCGGTGGCGCCAGACCGGCCGGCCCTTCAGCCGGTGGTCGCCGCCGAGCGTCTGGTAGAGTCCGAGCACGCGCGAGCCGCCATCGAGATGGGCCGGCTGGGCGAGCGGGGCGAGGATCACCTCGACATCGACGCGTTCGCCGGTCAGGCATTCGGCGCTGGCGCGGACAATGCCCGGCCGGCGCTCCTGCACGACGGTCTTCAGGAGCAGGCCCAGCATCTCGCGGTCATGACCGGTCCAGAAGCCGAGGAAATTATAGTCGGCGAGCTGGCGGCCGAGCGAGGATTCAATCTGCGCGCCGGCGGTGCGGAAGGCCCAGTCCCGTTCGCTGGCCGCCTGAATGACAAACAGCCGCGCGACGAGGTCGGGATGGTCCCGGGCGGTTGGTCCGGCCGGTCCGTCATTCGACGCGGCGTGCATGCGCTGCCATGCAGACAACAGCGTCTGGCTGTTTGGATGAAGGGTTGTGTCCTGCATTCGGGCTCACTCTATAATCTGTAATCTTTATTTCAGCGGTCCCCAGACCGAAGCATTCTCAACATCGCAAGCGCCGGGCCAACCCGACTCGCTCAGCTGGGGACATTAAATCGCGTGCGGCGGTCATTTTTCCCGAATTGAGCGAGAAACGGCACGGAAGATGCATCCCGTCAGGCGAAGAGCCACGGAGAGATTTCATGCGCGTTTCAACACGAAACATTCTGGCCGGCGGGGCAGGCCTTTCAGCGCTTCTATGTCTGGGCGGCGTTGCCGTCAGCCAGACCGCAAACCCGGCCCCCGGAAATGGCGGCCCCTGCTGCCAGAGCAATCGCAGCCAGTCCATCATCGTGCCGGGTGTGAATGTGGCCGGACCGAATGTCGTGATCGGGGGCACGAATGTGAATGTGCGCGGCGGCAATCTGAGTGTGTCCGGACAGACCTATCTTAATGTGACCGCCAGCGCGCAGGCCTCGAGCGAGGCGGTGGCCTATGTCGGCACAAGCGCCGGTGTCTCCGGATCGGCGCTTGTCTCGACGTCTTCGGTCAGTAGCCTGAATGTGACCGGCAGCGAGACCTATACAGAGACCGTCACTGAAGACGTGCCGACCATAGAAGACTATTGCGTCGACGAGATCAGCTACAGCACGGCCTATCGCGCGGTGCAGGCGGTCTGCCTCGATGATGGCGGCTCGCCGCACCCGGCCTCGCAGGTCAATCCGGACCGTTCCGTGGCGCCGGGCTATTCCGGCGAGCTCTTCCGCTGCATGGCCGGCACGCGCATGCAGGTCACTCTCGGTTCGGTTGAAAATGACGAGACATCCTTCGACCACGGCCAGACCATGTCGTGCGCCAAGGGCGAGGCGCTGGTGCATTCGCCGGGCGGCAAGCTCGCCTGCAAGCCGCAGACGCCCCAGCGCAATTGTAATGAGCGCTCCCTGCTGCGCCGCTACGGACCGGGCACCAAGGTCATCAAGACGAAAACCGCCGAAACGGTGTGCGTGCCGAAGCAGCGGACCGTGATGAAGAGCGTGACCCGCGAGGTCGAACGCGTGCGCCCCGTCGAGGGCGGCTCCATGGTGTTCGACGGCGGCGTCGGGCAGGGCGTTTACTAGCCTGCCTGTGTAATCGACAGAACAGAAGCCGCAGGCGCCCGTCACTATAGTGGCGGGCGTTTGTCATGGCATGTCACAAAATTTTATTCTGAGAATATGTGCTGTGACTGTTTGGCCGAGTTGCATTTATGCATGGCATTGCTAGTCGTTAATCTGAGTCCATGAAGACTCGATAAGAATCATAAAGATATATGAGGAGACGTGAAATGAGGTTTGCTCCCAGCACGAAAAAGCGGTCCCTGGCGTTCAAGGCGTCGCTTTGCGCAGGCGCAGGTTTGAGTGCCGTTCTGGCGTCGGCCCCGGTGGCCACCGCCCAGGCACAGGATGAAGAAGGCGCCGAGACGCAGCGCCGGCTGAATGCCGTTGTGGTTGAAGCCACACGCCGGGAAGGTGTGACGGTCCAGGACGTTCCGGTGTCCGTGACGGCCTTTGACGGGGCCCTGCTCGAGGATACGGGCGTCGCACGCCTGAACGACATCGAACAGATCGCGCCATCGGTCCAGATTGCCCAGACCGAGTCGGCGGCCTCCGGCACAAGCATCGCGATCCGCGGCATCGGTACCGGCTCCAACAATCCGGGCTTCGAACCGGCCGTCGGCGTCGTGATCGACGGGGTCTACCGCACCCGCACCGGCATCGCACTGTCCGAGCTGCCGGAGCTTTCCAGCATCGAGGTGCTGCGCGGGCCGCAGGGCACGCTGTTCGGGCGCAACACGTCCGCCGGCGTCGTCTCCATCAATACCGCCAAGCCGCAATGGGACCCGGAAGCCAGCCTTGGCGCCGGTTTCGGCAATTACGGCATGTATAGCGCCGAAGCGATGGTCACCGGCCCGGTCGCCGAGAATGTCGCTGCCCGGCTCGATGTGAAACACCGTTCGCGCGACGGCTATATCGACGACGTCAATTCCGACCGCGAGTTCAACAATCTCGACCGCTTCCTGATGCGCGGCCAGCTCCTGTTCGAAAAGGACGATGCCAGCCTCCGCGTTATCGGCGATTTCGGCAAGACGAACGAGGATTGCTGTGTCGGTGTGAACCTGGTGCAGGGCCCGACAGCGCCGGCCGTGATCGGCGGCGCGGCCATGGACGGTCTGATCGGTTTCGCCGATGCCGAGCCGGACGATTACGAGGTTGCGATCTCGCCCAACCGTCCGGTCTCCGACAATGTCGAGGAGTGGGGCATTTCCGCCGAATACAAGAACCGGTTCGGCACGATGAACTTCACCTCCATCACCTCCTATCGTGATTGGCAGGCGATGCGCGACCAGGACATCGACTTCTCCGGCATCGACCGGGCCTATCGCGACGGCACGGAAATCACCGATGAGGTGTTTACCCAGGAAGTCCGCCTGCAGGACAATTTCGCCAATATCGACTGGCTGGTCGGCGCTTTCTACATGCATGAGGAGCTCGGCTATACCGACACGATCCGCACCGGCACGCAGGCCAATGAATATACCGACCTGATCGCCGCCGGCGCGACAGGCGGCCAGCTCTTCGGTTCGCTCCCGGGCGTGCCGCCGCTGCTCGGCTATATCGACCCGACAACCGGGGCCCCGACGAGCCCGACAGCGCCGGGCGCAGCGCCTTTCTACCTGCCGCAATTGTTCGACGGGGCGGGGCAGAACAATGATGTCTACGACACCACGACGGATGCGCTCGCGCTGTTCACGCACAATGAGATTGCGCTCACCGACAAGCTGACCGCCACGATCGGGGCCCGCCTCAATTATGAGGAAAAGGAGATCGAATACGATCTCGATGGCAGCACGCCGCCTTGCAATTTCTTCGTGAACAGCCCCGCGGGCAGTGCGGTGATCCAGCAGCTCATCGCGAATGGCGCGCAGAGTCTGATCCTTCTGTCGTGCAACCCGGCGGTCAATACAGAGTATAATGGCGCCGACAGCGACAGCTTCGACGACACGGTGCTGACCGGGACGGCGAAGCTGGCCTACAAGTTCACGCCGGACTTCATGAGCTATGTCTCCTATTCGCGCGGCTTCAAGTCGGGTGGCTACAACCTCGACCGGTCGGGTTTCGACAGTGTCCTGTTCGGGGGCGATGGCGCCCAGCCGGAAGACCTGCAGTTCGATTCCGAGACGGTCGACAGCTATGAGCTGGGCTGGAAGGCGAGCTTCGATTCCATCGCGGCGACGCTCAACGGTGCGATCTTCTACCAGGATGTGAAGGACTTTCAGGAGAACTTCTTCACAGGCACGAACTTCCGTGTGCTGAACTCCGACGTGGAAAGCTACGGACTGGAGCTGGACGGCTCCATCCAGCCGGTGGAAGGGCTGACGCTGCAGGGCGGCTATGCCTACACCAAGGTGGAGCGCCAGAACGACGTGATCACGCCGCGCGGCGATGGCACCGACCAGCTGCTGGCGCCGTCGGGCGTGCAGCTCGCCTATATGCCGGAACATGTCGGCACGCTGGCGGGGACCTATCTCTTCCCGATCACGCCGGAGCTGGGCGGCATCGTCCACCTCAATGCGCGCTACAATTCCGAGCACGCCACCTCCGAGGCCACGCGCGGCATTGCCGACAATGACGCCTATGTCCTGTTCGGCGGCCGTGTCGGGATCCAGTCGGCCGACGGGCGCTGGGAGGTTTCGGTCTTCGGCGAGAACATCACCGACGAGTATTACAACATGGCGTCCTTTGCCGTGCCCGAGCAGACCGGCACCATCGCCGTCTATCCGGGCATACCGGCCATGTATGGCGCGGAGTTCAAGGTGAACTTCTAGGGCTTCTTCGCCCCATCAAATCCGGAAAGCCCCGTCGTTCGCGGCGGGGCTTTTTTCATGCCGGCGTACGGCTCCGGCTGCGGGCGCGCAGGGCGAGGCAGGTGAGGGCGAAGCTCACGACCTCGAAGCTCGCAAAGGCCCAGCCGTTCAGTGTCGGGCTGTCGCCCATGATCAGGGAGGCGAACCGGGCAAGCGTGTAGCCGCCCATATAGACAGCGAGGAAGTAGAGGGCCGGGCGCTCGAATCGCTCCGGCCGGATCGCGCCGGCGGCTGTCAGCGCGGCGGCGGCGAGGCTCACCCCGCCAAAGATGCCGCGCATCTCGAAGGCGGCATTCGGCCCGCCCGCCTCGACATCGAGCTGGCTGGTCATGCCGAGCGGGTCGCTGATCGACCACAGGCCGAAGACGAGGAAGAGGAGGGCGATGAGGGTCAGGAAGAGGCGAATCAACATGCCCGTGGACTTAGGGCGGAGATGTCACCTGTCCAGAAACGGAAAACCCCTGCCGGTGGAGGGCAGGGGTTCCGGATCGGCAGATCCACAACGGGCAGGACTAATTGCCCGTTGATTGCAGTGTCGCTGCGTTGCCGACAGCCGTGGCTGCCCCGATGACCGCGCCGGTCGAGCCGGTCTGGCTGCGGCCATAGGCTCTCACCTGGCCGGCATTCACCTGGCTGATGCTGCCGCCGGCGGAACTGTCGCTGCCGCAATAGTTGCAGAGGCTGGCGGTGGTCGCATTGCCGATGGCGGTCGAGGAGAGAACGCCGATGCCGCCCGTGGCCGACTGGCCGGTAAAGCGCGCCTCGCTGGTCACCGTGCCGCCATTATACTGGTCAGCATAGATGGCCGTGTCCGAGCCGGTATTGGAAATGAGCGCGGAGTTGCCGACGCCATAGGCGCTGGCCGTGGCATAGCCCGACCAGTCGCCAAGGGTGAGATCGGTCTCGGCATTAATACTGGCATCGTTGGATTGCTCCGTGGGCGCACCTTCAAGGCCGAGCGCGGCATAGCCCCACTCATTGATGACGCTGGCCGAGTTGCCGAAGCCGGTGGTGACGGCGGTGACGTCCTTGCCTTCGGCGACGCTCGCCTCTGTGACGGCGTCGACGCTTGAGCCCTCGGCGGCGGCCTGACGGGCGCGGTTGTAATTGGTGCTGGTATAGCCGGTGGCCGATGTCGCATTGGCCCCGGCCGTGGTGGCGAAGGTGGCCGAGTTGTCCGCCGTCGTGATGTCGGCCTCGGTCCGGGCACTGACATTGGCTTCGCTGTACTGGCCCTGGTCGGCGCCCTGGGTGCCGTAGGCATTGTCGGTAGCCGAGACATTGGCGATGGCGGTCGTGGCCGAGCTGGTATCGACCGTGCCGCGCAGGCCGATCCCGCTGCTGGCGGTGACGGCGCCGCTGGCCGACTGTTCGGCATAATAGCGGTCGGTGCCTTCGCTGGTGCCCCCGCTCGCGGCGTTGCCATAGGCGGTGCTGGTGACCACGGCGGTGTCGGCCCGCTCGCCAGAGAGCGCGCTTTCGGAGACCGAATCGGCCCCGAAGACCTGATAGGTCTCACTGGTTACATTGCCGCTATTGCGCTGGGCGGCGGCGGTGTTGCCGACCGCGGTCGCGGTCACGGCGGCCTCGGCCGTCGGGTCCGGCAGCTCCACATTCATGTTTGCCCAGACATCGCCAAGCTGGACCTGGTCGATGATTCCCGTTTCCGCGTCGCGCGCCTGGGCGGCCGCCGGGGCAACCGACAGCGCCATGAGCAGCGCGGCGGTCACGGAATATCTTGCGCCTGAGTGGGTCACATCAGCCTCCTTTATACCGTGCACGGCCTAGTTCCGGCCGCGCAGGGCGGTGTCGCGCGGGTCCTGCCAGGCGGCGACGTCCTGGCGCGCGGGGCCGTTATAGGCCTCGAGCGGGGCGACGGGCCGGAAGTCCCCGGTGACATTGTTGGTCGAGACAACGCCATCGCTTTGCGCGCAGACATCGCCGGTTGGAACCGCATAGAGATTCGCCATCATCTCCAGCACGGCCCGCTCGATGACCGAACGGACGGCGAGCTGGATCGGCTCCTGCGCGCGTCCCCCCACACCGACATCGAACACATTGCCATTGGCGAAATCGAAAATGCCGAGCGAGATTTCGCGGCCAATGATCTGTTTCTGATAAGAAATCACGTCGACGACTTCGAGCGACTCGGTTTCCACCAGCCGCAGGTCGAGGCCGACATTGATCACGTAGAGCTTCGCCCCGATGGAACCTTTCGGGTCTGTCGGGTCGACATCGCCAATAAAGGCTTCGGCGCCGACGGAGCGGATATTATAGTTCAGCTCGGTGATGCCGCCGACGAGATAATAGTCGGAGCCGGGAATCGAGCCCGCCGTGATCTTGCGGAACGTATCCGGCGTCTCGTCGCCGATCAGCTTGTTATTGGCATATTTCAGCTCAAGCTCGGACACCGAGGTATCGAATCGTTCGACCAGCCGGGCGCCGGATTTCGCAAAAGCGGAAATCGCCATGAGCGAAGCGCCCTGGGTGACACGCCGCCCGCCCTCGATGTCGGCCTTGCCGGTATAGTCCAGGATGCGGCCGACCGCGATTCGCGGGGCGCGGTAGCCGGAGGTGCGGGCATAATGGCCCATGCACACCAGGCCTTCGGAATAGGGCGTCGGATTGGCCGTCACCGGCGCATTGCCGATCGGCTGGGCGTATTGCCCGCTCGGCCCGGCAACCGGGCTGACGCAGCCGGTGACGAACAGGCCTGCGGCGAGCGCAGCGCCGGAAGCGCGTATGCCTGCGAAAGGCTTGAGCTTGGTCAGGGTCTTCATTGCAGGTCGAGCTCCCCATTGAGAACGACCGTCTGGTCGCCATTATTGATCTGTGTCGAATCGATGATCACCGTGTTGTTGCTTCCATTGGTGATCACGTTGAGCTGGTTGCCGACAGCTGTGCCGGTGCCGATCATGCCGCGCGCGCCCTCGGTCTGGCCCCAGCCTGTATAGAGACTGGTGCCGAGCCCCGTGCCGCCTTCAATTAGTCCGTTGATGACGACGCGGTTGTTGCTGGTGTCGCGGCTGCGCGCGGAATAGGGGGTGCTTTCCTGGCCATAGCCGAATCCATAGGGCCGTTCGAATTCCGAAACGGCCGAGGCGGCCTGGGCCTCTGCTTTCGGGCAGACGGAAATTGCGGTGAGGGCCGCAAGCCCGAAAAGCCCGGTGAGTATGTCAGTCTTCAGTTTCATCTGCCGATCCCTGTCAGGGTTGATGCAGGGACGGCTGCAATGCGCATGCCAGTTCAGGAGAGGCCGGCGTTCCAAATTCGCGCATATGGGGAATGGCTATTTCGGGGCGTCTGACGGGATTTGCGCCTGAAAAGCCCGCCGCCTGTGCCGTTTCGGAACGGGGCAGGGCCGGGCACCATCTTCGCGCACGCGCGCACCTGTGGTATAAAGGGAAAAACAAGAACAAGTCAGGGAGACCCAGAATGCTGATAGAGCAGATCCTCAAGACCAAGGGTGGTGACGTCCAGACGATCGATGCGAGCGAGACGCTTGCCGAGGCGGCCCGCATGCTGGACGAAGCGCGCATCGGCGCGGTGGTGGCCATGAATGGCAACGGCCTCTGCGGCGTGCTGTCGGAACGCGACATTCTTCGCCAGGTGGCCCGCCATGGCGCGAGCGCCCTTCAGATGAGCGTCGAGGAATCGATGACCCGCGGGGTCATCACCGCCAATCCGGGCGAGTCCATCGACCAGTGCCTGGGCCGTATGACCGACCGGCGCGTGCGCCATCTGCCCATCATGCGCGACGGCCATCTGGCCGGCATTATCTCCATTGGAGACCTCGTGAAATGGAAGATCGAGGAGCACAAGGCCGAAGCCGATGCGATGGCCGACTATATAAAGGGCGGATAAAAGACTCCGTTCAGGTGATTTTTGGGCTTGCCAAAACACCCGAACAGAAGCTATATGGTCCGTTCCATCTGAAACGCCTCTGACTTTGCGGGGCCGGTGATTAAGTCGGCCTGGTGAAGCAGCGTTTGCGCCAAAATCTGCGGAATTCGAGCCTTGTGCTGTTGTTCTGCAGAGAAGTGCAGAAGGGTTGTTGACGGGAGGCGAGGCGGTGAATAGAAGCCGCACTCCTTCTGGAGAGACCCGCCGGAAAACACGGGGTTTGAATGAACCTCGCCGATCCGGCTTGTGCTTTAAAAACTGCGGTTTCGGGGCTTCTGCCCAAAAGCTGCAGGGAAGTGCAAAAGGGTTGTTGACGGGACGGAGCGTGGCCCATAAAAGCCGCCTCTTCTTGGAAACGACCCGCCAGAGCGAAGGGGCCTTTAAGTGTCCTGGAGCGGTGGTTTGCGCTTCTTTATTCTGCGGTATTTCGGTGTTTCACCGGTTGCTGCAGACGGTGCAGAAAAGGGTGTTGACGAAGATCGAGCGGCCTCATATATGCCGCCCCTCTTCTGAGACGCTCACCTGGTTGAGAGGGTGCCTACGAGGCACTGTTCGAAAGCCCGGCTCTGCGCTGAAAATTGCAGGTTTCGCGGTTCGCTGCGAAGTTCTGCAGAAAGCGCAAAAAAGGGTGTTGACGAGGAAAACGGTGGCCCATATAAGCCGCCACTTCCGACGCGGGGCACACGGTTCCGCCGACGAGAAAAAGGGCTCCGGCCCGGCTGTTTGACATCGCAGGGATTAGGAAGAGAAACGCAGGCGGCATGAATTGCTTGCGGAGCCTCAGGCTCCACGACGATCATGACGAATGCGTTTCAAGGAAATACCTTTTCATAATGTGACCGGTTTCGGCCGGTTAGTTTGTGATGAGGGTTTCCCGTCAAACAGTAAACGCAAATTGCAATCAGCAATTCCTGTCCGTTTATTCCACGGACAGATTTTCGTCAGATCGGACACTCAACCTGAGAGTTTGATTCTGGCTCAGAACGAACGCTGGCGGCAGGCTTAACACATGCAAGTCGAACGACATAGTGGCAGACGGGTGAGTAACGCGTGGGAACGTGCCCTTCACTACGGAATAGCTTCTGGAAACGGAAGGTAATACCGTATACGCCCTTCGGGGGAAAGATTTATCGGTGAAGGATCGGCCCGCGTTGCATTAGTTTGTTGGTGGGGTAATGGCCTACCAAGACTACGATGCATAGCTGGTCTGAGAGGATGATCAGCCACACTGGGACTGAGACACGGCCCAGACTCCTACGGGAGGCAGCAGTGGGGAATCTTGCACAATGGGCGAAAGCCTGATGCAGCCATGCCGCGTGAATGATGAAGGCCTTAGGGTTGTAAAATTCTTTCGCCAAGGATGATAATGACAGTACTTGGTAAAGAAGCCCCGGCTAACTTCGTGCCAGCAGCCGCGGTAATACGAAGGGGGCTAGCGTTGTTCGGAATTACTGGGCGTAAAGCGCGCGTAGGCGGGTTGTTAAGCCAGATGTGAAAGCCCGGGGCTCAACTCCGGAATTGCATTTGGAACTGGCAACCTAGAGGCCAGGAGAGGTTAGCGGAATACCGAGTGTAGAGGTGAAATTCGTAGATATTCGGTGGAACACCAGTGGCGAAGGCGGCTAACTGGACTGGTACTGACGCTGAGGCGCGAAAGTGTGGGGAGCAAACAGGATTAGATACCCTGGTAGTCCACACCGTAAACGATGAATGCTAGTTGTCTGCGCGCATGCGTGCAGGTGACGCAGCTAACGCATTAAGCATTCCGCCTGGGGAGTACGGCCGCAAGGTTAAAACTCAAAGAAATTGACGGGGGCCCGCACAAGCGGTGGAGCATGTGGTTTAATTCGAAGCAACGCGCAGAACCTTACCCGCGTTTGACATGCCCTGTTTGGTTACCAGAGATGGTTTCCTTCATTTAGTTGGCAGGTGCACAGGTGCTGCATGGCTGTCGTCAGCTCGTGTCGTGAGATGTTGGGTTAAGTCCCGCAACGAGCGCAACCCTTATCCTTAGTTGCCAGCACGTTTGGGTGGGCACTCTAAGGAAACTGCCGGTGCTAAGCCGGAGGAAGGCGGGGATGACGTCAAGTCCTCATGGCCCTTACACGCGGGGCTACACACGTGCTACAATGGCAGTGACAATGGGATAATCCCAAAAAACTGTCTCAGTTCGGATTGTCGTCTGCAACTCGACGGCATGAAGTTGGAATCGCTAGTAATCGTGGATCAGCATGCCACGGTGAATACGTTCCCGGGCCTTGTACACACCGCCCGTCACATCATGGGAGTTGGTTCTACCCGAAGACCGTGCGCTAACTTCGGAGGCAGCGGGCCACGGTAGGATCAGCGACTGGGATGAAGTCGTAACAAGGTAGCCGTAGGGGAACCTGCGGCTGGATCACCTCCTTTCTAAGGATGCTTTCCGATAACCAAGCTCACGCCTGGTTTCGAAAGCTCTTATAGACATAAGCTGCAGGGCTTGCCCTGACAGCAAAACTCAAAGCGGCAGTTCGTGCCGTCTTCGTTTCTCTTCCTTCATTCGCCGTGCCGGCCAGCTGGGCGGCATAGTTCAGCGAGCCCCCGGGTCCTGGTATAAGGGCCGGTAGCTCAGGTGGTTAGAGCGCACGCCTGATAAGCGTGAGGTCGATGGTTCAACTCCATCTCGGCCCACCACGACCCAGAGGGAGTGCGCCGGGCCCTATGCTTTTGCCGAAACGTACTGGTTATGGGGCCTTAGCTCAGCTGGGAGAGCGCCTGATTTGCATTCAGGAGGTCAGGAGTTCGATCCTCCTAGGCTCCACCATTCGGGCCTGGTTGGCAGTAAATTGGCGGATGAAAGAAGTTCAAGAGTTTCCGGATCTCGT
The DNA here is from genome assembly GCF_002088975.1 of Henriciella aquimarina. GTDB lineage: Bacteria > Pseudomonadota > Alphaproteobacteria > Caulobacterales > Hyphomonadaceae > Henriciella > Henriciella aquimarina. The sequence goes on along the minus strand of NZ_NCST01000059.1, from coordinate 37,751 downwards.
ATCCGGGATGTTTGTAAATCGTGAGGGAAAGACTGATCCGGCTCGTAACGCCGCTCGGCCCAATTGGGTCTGGTGTTGCCAGCTTCAGCCGAACAACGCAGGTGTCATAGGAGTATGACGCGAAAGCCTGCGCCAAAGGGTCAGTCTGCAAGAAACCAACATGTCTGATCTGAAATATGTGTTGTGGGTGTGAGCGCGTGCGTTCACCTCCGCACACGAGTTTCGAATGAGATCAAGCGTCAAAAGGGCATCCGGGGGATGTCTTGGCGGTAAGAGGCGATGAAGGACGTGGCACTCTGCGATAAGCACGGGGGAGGCGAGAGCACCCTTTGATCCCGTGATTTCCGAATGGGGAAACCCACCTCCGAGATGGAGGACTACAGGCTGGCATTCGTGTCGGCCTGAGGTCTTTCATTTCACTAGAGAGGTATTTCACACTGAATACATAGGTGTTGAAAAGCAAACCCGGGGAATTGAAACATCTAAGTACCCGGAGGAAAGGACATCAATTGAGACTCCGTTAGTAGTGGCGAGCGAACGCGGACCAGGCCTGGTCTGAAACAAGGAGAATGAGCTGGGAAGCTCAACCAAAGTGGGTGATAGTCCCGTATCCGTAAAATGAAGACCGTTTAGAGTAGGGCGGGACACGTGTAATCCTGTCTGAACATGGGGGGACCACCCTCCAAGCCTAAGTACTCCTTACCGACCGATAGTGAACCAGTACCGTGAGGGAAAGATGAAAAGCACCCCGACGAGGGGAGTGAAACAGTACCTGAAACCGGATGCTTACAAGCAGGTGGAGCTCTTCGGAGTGACACCGTACCTTTTGTATAATGGGTCAGCGACTTAGTGTTGCGTGCAAGCTTAAGCCGTTAGGTGTAGGCGCAGCGAAAGCGAGTCTGAATAGGGCGACTGAGTACGTAGCATTAGACCCGAAGGCAGATGATCTATGCATGAGCAGGCTGAAGGTGAGGTAACACTCACTGGAGGGCCGAACCGTTGTATGTTGAAAAATACTCGGATGACTTGTGCCTAGGGGTGAAAGGCCAATCAAATCTGCTGATAGCTGGTTCTCCGCGAAATCTATTTAGGTAGAGCGTCATGATAAGACTCCTGGGGGTAGAGCACTGGATGGACTAGGGGGCCTCACCGGCTTACCAAATCTTACCAAACTCCGAATACCAGGAAGTTATGCATGGCAGACACACGGCGGGTGCTAACGTCCGTCGTGAAGAGGGAAACAACCCTGACCACCGATTAAGGTCCCCAAATTACAGCTAAGTGTGAAAGGATGTGGGGTTGCTTAGACAATGAGGAGGTTGGCTTAGAAGCAGCCATCCTTTAAAGAAAGCGTAACAGCTCACTCATCAAGCGACCCTGCGCCGAAAATGTAACGGGGCTAAAGCTGTATACCGAAATCGTGGACTCCATTGGAGTGGTAGCGGAGCGTTCCGTAAGCCTGCGAAGGTGTCCTGTGAGGGATGCTGGAGGTATCGGAAGTGAGAATGCTGACATGAGTAGCGATAAAGAGGGTGAGAGACCCTCTCGCCGAAAGTCCAAGGGTTCCTGCGTAAAGCTAATCTGCGCAGGGTTAGCCGGCCCCTAAGGCGAGGCCGAAAGGCGTAGTCGATGGGAACACAGTTAATATTCTGTGGCCTGGGAGTGTGTGACGAATTTCGAAAGTTGTCTTCCCTTATTGGATTGGGAAGGCAGCCTGGAAGTTCCTGGAAATAGCCCTCCCGCAAGACCGTACCCTAAACCGACACAGGTGGACTGGCAGAGCATGCCAAGGCGCTTGAGAGAACGATGCTGAAGGAACTCGGCAAATTACCTCCGTAACTTCGGGAGAAGGAGGCCTCATACCGGGCAACCGGTTGTGAGGGGCACAGACCAGGGGGTTGCGACTGTTTATCAAAAACACAGGGCTGTGCGAAGCCGTAAGGCGACGTATACAGTCTGACGCCTGCCCGGTGCCGGAAGGTTAAAAGGAGGAGTGCAAGCTCCGAATTGAAGCCCCGGTGAACGGCGGCCGTAACTATAACGGTCCTAAGGTAGCGAAATTCCTTGTCGGGTAAGTTCCGACCTGCACGAATGGCGTAACGACTTCCCCACTGTCTCCAGCATCGACTCAGCGAAATTGAATTCCCCGTGAAGATGCGGGGTACCCGCGGTCAGACGGAAAGACCCTGTGAACCTTTACTGCAGCTTTGCTGTGGCATCATAAAGTGTATGTGTAGGATAGGTGGGAGGCTTTGAAGCTTGGGCGCCAGTCTGAGTGGAGCCGTCCTTGAAATACCACCCTTATTCTTTGTGATGTCTAACCGCGCCCCTGGATGGGGCCGGGACCCAGCATGGTGGGCAGTTTGACTGGGGCGGTCGCCTCCCAAAGAGTAACGGAGGCGCGCGATGGTAAGCTCAAGACGGTCGGACATCGTCTGTTGAGTGCAATGGCATAAGCTTGCCTGACTGCGAGAGTGACAACTCGAGCAGAGACGAAAGTCGGTCATAGTGATCCGGTGGTCCCGTGTGGAAGGGCCATCGCTCAACGAATAAAAGGTACTCCGGGGATAACAGGCTGATGATGCCCAAGAGTCCATATCGACGGCATCGTTTGGCACCTCGATGTCGGCTCATCACATCCTGGGGCTGGAGCAGGTCCCAAGGGTTCGGCTGTTCGCCGATTAAAGTGGTACGTGAGCTGGGTTCAGAACGTCGTGAGACAGTTTGGTCCCTATCTGCCGTGGGTGTTGGAAACTTGAGAGGATCTGTCCTTAGTACGAGAGGACCGGGATGGACATACCTCTGGTGGACCTGTCGTGGCGCCAGCCGCGCAGCAGGGTAGCTATGTATGGACGGGATAACCGCTGAATGCATCTAAGCGGGAAACCCACCTCAAAACCAGGTTTCCCTTGAGAGCCGTTCTAGACTAGGACGTCGATAGGCTGGGTGTGGAAGCGCGGCGACGCGTGGAGCTAACCAGTACTAATTGCTCGATAGGCTTGATCTTGCGAAGCTTCGTGTGTGGTGGTGAACGTACCAGCACACTTGCTTTCAGATCGAAACACCTACCTACCCAAGTGGTAACAAGTGAACATGTTGGTCTTCTGCACCATTGCCCGTTTCCGCCGACCCGGTGGTTATGGCAGGGGTTCCCCACCCGATCCCATTCCGAACTCGGTCGTTAAGTCCCCTCGCGCTGATGGTACTGCATCTACAGATGTGGGAGAGTAAGTCGCTGCCGGGTCAGCCGAAACGGGCGGTGTTGCAGACAAAGAAACCTTGCAGACAAGTCTTTCCTTCACAATTTCCGCCTCCGGGCGGGGACGTGACCGGCCGTCAATTGCCGGTTCACGACGCTGTCCGGTCCATCGCGGCCGGTTTTGTATTTTCAGGGCAGCCCAAAAGAGTTGCCTGTTCATAAGCTGACGCGGGATGGAGCAGTCCGGTAGCTCGTCAGGCTCATAACCTGAAGGTCGGTGGTTCAAATCCACCTCCCGCACCCATCATAAGAGTAGTTTGGCCGTCCTGAGAAATCAGGGCGGCCAAATCGCCTTTTATAACAAGGTTGTATCCGCTCTCATTTTTGCGCGGCTCAAGGCAAATCCGTTGGATTGTCTTCCTCAAGATTGATCGGACCTCGTCAGCATCAGGAGACGGGTCCGAAACCACTTCCACAAGTGAGCCAATTAGTTCGGCATACAGCTCGCCCGCGTTCGGATGAACGCTCACAACGGGCTCGCTGCCCATTGCCGCAAGTTTGGCCTCGTTCTCAGTTTTTTCTGCTTCCAGGGCGACCAGCTTTTGCTTGAGAGCAGTGGTCGCGATCCCTTCAGCAATTGCATCAACAATCCGGTCTATGCGCCTGCCGGCTTCAGCGATAGCCTTCTCAAGCTGAAACCGTTCGCTACAAGTAGCCTTCTGTTGGCGAACGAGTTCTGCATGAAACTCGCGTGCGGCCGCTTTCTGCGCATCAGGATGAAGCAAGGCATTGTTCAGTCCTGCGAGGACGCGCTCTTCGAGCTCTTTGGCCGCTATGGTTCGATTGTTCGAACAGGTGCCCTTCTCGCGTCTTGTCGAGCACCCGTACCGGTTCTGGGAAACAATCGACATCGGACCGCCGCAGACACTGCATTCCAGGAGCCCTGACAGGAGCCGCGTGGGTCGCTTTGCTCCACCACGTTTACGGGAGTGCCTTTGCTGGCGAAGCTTTACAGCCTGCCAAAGTTCATCATCAACAATCCGAAGGTCCGGAACCTCATTGATAACCCATTCGCTTTCGGGGTTTGCCCGCATGCGCTTCTTGCCGGAGAAGGGATCCGTGACCTTGTGCCTGCGGTTCCATATGCGTCGGCCGATATAGAGTTCGTTGTTCAGGATGCCATTGCCGGCATGGACCTGTCCATTGATCGTTGAGGCGCGCCAGTCGGAACCGCGCGGCGCTGCGACACCTTCCTGGTTCAACATGGCCGCGATGCTTCTCGGAGACTTTCCTTCGACGAACAGCCGCATGATCCGTCTGACGGTCTCAGCTTCATCTTCGTTGATGGTCAGGATGCCATTCTGCTCACCCGGTACGATGTCGTAACCGTAGCAATGTCCTCCGGCCGATCTGCCTGAATTCACAACTCCCGTCTGACCTCGGCGCGTCTTCTTCGCGAGATCGCGCAGGAACATCTCATTCATCACGCCCTTGAAGCCGACGTGCATGGAGTCGACTTCGCCTTCGGAAAGCGTGACGATCGACACGCCGTGAAAGGCGAGGATCTTGTAGATTGTTGCTGTGTCAGCCTGGTCGCGGGAGATGCGGTCGAGGGCCTCGGCGACAACCACATTGAATTGACCGTTCGCAGCGCCCCTTATCAGTTCCTGTATGCCGGGGCGCGTAACCATCGCGCCGCCCGAAATTGCGCGGTCTGAATAGACAATAGTTTCGGTCCAGGATTTCTGCTCAAGGTGTTGTCGGCAAAGAGCAATCTGGTCTTCGATTGAACGAATAGACTGAAGGTCCGACGAGTAGCGGGCGTAGATGGCGGCTTTTAGGGTCATGACCCTTTCCGATATGCCAACCTCGCATGATATCGCGCAAGCGCTTCGGCGAGCTCAATCGCCCAGGATGGGGCTATTTCCCCAGAAAATTCGTCCTCGGGAGGCTCAGTTTGTGTCGCGATCGCCTTTGGAAGGCGACCGCGAGGCACGAGTTTGGGGTATTTGCGGTTCACGGTCCGATAGGCAGAAGCTGATCTAGTTCAGCTTCTGCCGGTTCCAGACTAGCACGCCGCTGCCATCCTCTTCCTTCTCGAAGAAAGCAGCCCGTAGCGGTTTCTCGAACCCCGGATCATCGAGCTTCACTGCCAGGTATGGCGTCTCGCCATCCTTGCTTTCTTCGCGCCAGGCTGCGCCAAGTTCTGCGCCGCCGGCAAAGATCCGGTAGTCGGGGCCGCCCTCGGCCTTCTCGGTCACCGAGACCATCTGGGCTTTCACATTGATTGTCATGGTCCGGATCGTGCCGGTCCATTTGCCATCCTTCTGGCTGAAGGTGCCGATTGTTGCCATTGCTATTCTCCTTTGCTGGCTCTGGCGTGAAGGGCCTTGCGGGCCCGCTTGAACCCGGCATCCGAGCTGAGGAACATGTCCAGCATGGCAGGCACCAGGGTTTCGGGTTTCTCTTCCGCGCCATAGGTTTCGGCATAGATCGCCGCATAGTCGGCAAGCGCGGAAGCAAGATCAGGATCGACCGACACGGTGAGCTTCACTGGTGTCCGGTCCGGGAGTTGTCCGATGCGGAGGCTCATCACCGGCCTCCCTCAGAATAGGGCCGCAGCACAAGATCGCGTGTCACGATCACCCGGACTGGCCAGCCCGGCCGAATACGGATCGTCGGCTGGATGCCAAGATTGCGGTCAACGACGCGCTGACCGGCTTCGGAGACACTGTCTCCGAAGCCCCGCCGGATTGCGCGCTCAACATCATCCTCGTCAGAGCCAAGTTCGGAGCCGATGCCAAGCAGCGTCGCGAGTCCTGCGGCGGCAAAGACGCGATCCCAGTGATGATCGGTTCGGTCGGAAACACCTGCATAGCCCTGCGAATCCGATGCAGGTTCAGATATCTGCAGCGAGCTGCCATCCGGCAGGATGATCCGGTCCCAGATCAGGAGCGCGCGCTCCTGACCGAACGAGACTTCCGACTGGTAGCGCCCGATCAGCCGCGCGCCCTGCGGGATCAGTAGATGTACACCGCTCACCGTGTCGTAGACCGGCTGGGTCACCTGCGCGATGACATTGCCCGGTAAGTCAGAATTCAGCCCCGTGACCAGCGAAGCCGGTATCAGCGTGCCCGCCATCACCTGATAGGGCGAGACCGGGGTCTCGACATCATGCGGGTTATAGATGTCGCCGTCCCGCTTCTCCGCTGCAAAAGCGATCTTCTCTGCCTGAAGGTTCTGGCCGGGAGGGCCTGCAAAACCCGGCGCGCCTGCGCCTTGGGCTGCAAGTGCCAGCAATTCCGAGCCCAGGCTGTTCGGAAGTCCGCCCTGTGAAGAGATTGATCCAGCCAGTGACTGCCGGTTGCCGACGTCGAAGAAGACGCTCGCCTTGCCGGCTGCATCGGCCAGTTTTGCATCCGCCAGTCTCTGCGCACGGATCGCTTCATCTTCGGCCGATGGCCGGAAGTCGTCTGAGGGGGCGACATTCCAGTCGGGCTCGAGGCCCCATTCTTCCTCTTCCGCCACGACAGTGCCGCCAAGGTCGCCCGCCATGGGCGCGCCGAGTCTTGGCGTGTCACCAGCCGGTTGCCAATTGAGGTAGGAGTTTGGCAGGTCTGCGAGACCATCCGGCGCGCGCTTGGTCGACGTATTGTAGAGCTCCTGGCTGTCTGCCGGATCGACCGCCTTGGGCGGATCGAGCGCAATGGAGGCGGCGGCGAACAGGCCCAGTATGCCGAGACAGGCACCTGCCATAAGGACCTTCCGGTTGATCCGCGTGACAGGCCGGGGCCGCGCGCGCAGCTTCAGCTCGTCGGCCTGTTTCGGGAAGGGGGCCGGCTCGTTCATCCTTCCGCTCCGAACAGGCTCGCAAGGCCGGAGCGCTGGGTGCGCTTGCGGATCCTGACCACGGTCTGGTCCCTTTCGCCGATCCGGAGTTCTGCGGCCCGGAAGAGATGATCGACGATGTAGTAATTGCCGCGGAGCCGGTAGTTGACGAGTTCTGCGTCGCCCGATGCCCCAAGGATGAAGAGCGGCGGGGCGTCCATTGTCGCAAGACCCGCCGGCATCTGGATGAAGACCTGCCGGCCATCATCGAACACACGCACAGGCCGCCAGGCCGGCTTGTCGCCCTCGATGACATAATCGAAGTCGAGCCGGTCAACCGCAATGCCGGGTGCAATGGACGCATCCTCACGCACGGCAGCCAGCTTGTTGCGCGACACCAGCTCTGCCAGCTCATCCGCGGGATAGCGCCAGGAGAGGGCCGCCATATAGGTGCCATCGACGCTTTCGAGTTCGAGATGATAGGTCCGCCGATCGGTCGCGATCATGAGATTGGTCGAGAGGCCCGCGGCGATCGGTTTGACCAGCACATGCGCGCGGGCCGCGCCGCCGGAGCCGGAAGATGTATCCCCGACAATCCAGCGGACCGTATCGCCCGCCGACACCGAGACCAGTGTTTCGCCGGGTTGGAGCGCAATGTCGGAGACCTGGCCCGGGGCGGCATAAAGCCGGTAGAGGGCCCCTTCAGTATAAGGATAGACTTGGATCGCGTTCACATAGCCATCGACGGAAGGTTCGATCCTGGCCTCGGTTGTGCCCTTGCGGATTGTCTCGGTCGGCGAGGTGTAGACCCGTGTCACTGTCCGCTTCGTGCCATCTATGGGTTTCATCTGGCCGGGAAGCGGCAGTACGGTCGGCGTCTCGACAATCTCGACAGGCCGCTCTGGCACGTCTTCGACGAACGCCGCTTCGACAAAGGCGGTATCTTCGAGGACAGGTTCCGGCGGAACGCTCGCGCAGGCCGTAGCCAAGGCAAGAACGGATACAAGGCTCATTGTACGGATCATTTGTTGTCTCCTGTGACAAGGTCTTCGCCCCAGTTGAGGCTGTGGATGTAGAGGCCGAGAGGATTAGCGCGGAGCGTTTCGGCATCGCGCGGCGGGGAGTTCACAATGGTGAAGAGACCCGTGAAGCGTTTGACGCCGGTCAGCGCGCCATTCTCATAAGTCTTCTCGAGCCAGCGGGCCTGGAAGGACTCCTCCGACACCCGCACAACGCTCACCACATCGACACTGCGCGAGCGCCGCCCGATCTCGGCGAAGGGATCATTGTCGCGCGCATAGTCACTCAGTGTGATCGCCGCCTTGTCCGTCACATAGTCATAGGCGGCGAGCCAGTTCTGCCGGACGATCACCGGATCGATCGACAGGCTGCGGACATCGGAAATGAAGTTCGCAAGGTGATGCGCGATCTGAGCGTCGGTCGGCTCATAGCGCGCAAGCGCTGGCCCGACCGCTTTGACCGCACCCGTATCGTCAACCTCGACCACATAGGGGGTGACCGTCGATTGCAGGCTGCGCCAGACAAGGGCTGCAGACGCCGCCGCGAGGAGCCCCAGCAGGCCCAGCGCCATGAGCCGCCAGTTCTTCGCCTGGACACGGGCCGAACCGATCCGCTCGTCCCAGACCTGGCCCGCCTTCTGGTAGGGCGTTTCGGGATGCGGGCTTTGCCCGTAATGGGTGGATGTGCGCCGGAAGGCCATGCTCATCAGTCCTCTTCGTTTCGTAGTTTCGGATTGTCGCCCGCCATGCCGCGATCACCGTCCTTGAGGGCATGAACCGTGATCGCGCCGGCATGCTGCAGGCGTTGTTCTGTGCGAAGGCGCCGCGCCCAGGCGGGACTTGCCGAGCCGGTAGACGGCGCGTCGCCGGACGCGGCCGACATCGTGCCGCCCGTCGCGGCAAAAGCGGCTTCGCTGCCGCGCCGATAAGCATTTCCAACAGAGGCGAAGGGCCGTCCTGCCATCCGCCGGAGCGTATCGCCGCCAGCCTGTGCAACGCCTGCCATACCTGCTGCTGCCCCGCGCCATCCAGAATGACCGGACGCCAGGCGGCCAAGGTCATAGGATGTGCGGGCGCCGCCGGTCATGGATGCCCCAGCCTTCACCGCGCCGGACACACCGCCAAGCGCTGCGCGTCCTGCCGCAACCGTGCCTGTCGTCGCCAGCACAGCGCCTGCACCGACTGCCGCTGTCGTGCCGACCACGGAGCCTGCGCCAAGCTGCGGCGCACCGGTCACGAGGCCGGAGGCAATGCCGGGCGCGAACACGCCCATCCAGAGAAAGACAATCGAGGCGAGCACCGTGCCCATCACTTCAGCGAGTGTCACATCGCCCGGCCCGCCAAAGGCCTCGGTGATCGACGTGAAGAGCGTCGAGCCGATGCCGATCACGATGGCGAGCACCATCAGCTTGATGCCGGAGGTGACGACATTGCCGAGTACGCGTTCAGCCAGGAACGAGGTCTTGTTCCAGAGCGCGAAGGGCACGAGCACGAAACCTGCCAGCGTCGTCAGCTTGAACTCAAGGATGGCAACGAAGAGCTGAACCGCCAGCACGAAAAAGGCGACGAGAATGATCGCCCAGGCAATCAGCATGACCGCGATCAGGATAAAATTATGGAAGAAGCGGATCGGCCCCAGCATGTCGCCGATCTCTTCGAGAAGCGGCTGCGCCGCCTCGAAGCCGACCCCCGCGATATAGCCGGGCCGCATGAGATCCTCGGCCGTCAGCGTCGATGAGCCGGCCTTCACCCCGAGATCGGCGAAACTCGCAAAGAGGATGTTCGCCAGGATGGAGAAATTGCCGAGGATGAAGGCGAAGAAGCCGACATAGAGCACCTTCTTGAGCAGCCCCGAGATGACATCGGCATTCTGCGACAGCGCCCAGAACAGCCCGGCCAGCGTGATGTCAATCACGATCAGCGTGGTCGTCAGATAAGCGACATCGCCCGCGAGCAGGCCGAAGCCTGAATCGATATAGGCAATGAAGGTTTCGAGGAACCGGTCGATGACGCCCATTTCTTCCATGGTGGTCAGTTCCCGAAGAACGACTGGAGCCGCGCGCGGCCGCGTTCGGCTTCTTCGAGCTCGCGCGCCCGGTCGAGGGCTTCGGCGCGGTAATGCGCCGCCATCATGGCTTCCATCTGCATGAGCTGCTGGGCCGACATGGCCTCGATCTGGTTACCGGCCTGCAGGGCCTGGAGATTGCCGATCGCGGTCTGGCTCTCCTCGACAAGGCCTGTCAGGGCCTCGGCATCGCGTTCATTGTCGCGCACCGTCTCGGCAACCATGAGCAGCGTGTGCTTGTGCGCAGACCGGGATTGCTGCCAGCGGATCCGCGCGTCCTCAACAAGGACCGCATTGGCGGGCGGCGTCTCGCCATAGGTTTCAGGGTAGAGGTCTTCGTATTCGCGTTCGACCTCCTCGACGCCATAACCGATGCCGTCGGCTTCTTCCATCAGCTCGCCGATCCGGCGGATGCGGTCGGCAATAATTGCGCGGGCGACCTCGACGGGGAGCGTCTCAAGGTCCCGCGCCATCTTCTCGATCATGTCGATTTCATGCGTGAGCTGACGGATCTGGTTGTCGATCTGCTGGAGCGCGCGCACCGCCTGGAGGATGTTCTCGGCATGATTGGTCGGATCGTAGACAATGCCGCCACCGAACAGCTGCGCTGAAGCCGGCGGCGCCATCAGTCCGGATAGCGGAATGGCAGCAAGGGCGACGGAAGAGAGAAAGGCTTTCATGTGTGGGGCTCCTATTCAGCGGCGATTTGGGGGAGGGTTGCATCGGGTTGCCCGGCCAGCAGGTCCGCCGCCCAGCCGAGCTGTTTCAGCTCCAGCCAGCCTCGGGCGAAGCCCGCTTCCGCATCGGCTTCCAGAAGCCCATCCATCCGCTTCTGGTCGGCAGGGGAGGCGGCGCCACAGAAGGCGAGCGCGATCTCGCCAAGGCCGAGTTCGAAGAGCCGGCAGCCAAGGGGCGAGGTATAGTAATAGTCCCGCTTCGGAATGGCCTTGGCGAGGATGTCGATCTGTCGGTCATTAAGTCCGAACCGCCGATAGATGGCCTGAGCAGTCGGTTCGAGCGCCCGCTCATTCGGCAGGAAGATCCGCGTCGGGCAGGATTCGATCAGGGCCGGCGCAATCGACGCCCCCTCAATGTCAGCAAGCGACTGGGTCGCAAACACGACCGCCACATTCTTCTTGCGGAGCGTCTTCAGCCAGTCGCGGAGGCGCGCGGCAAACACCGGATGATCAAGGAACAGCCAGGCCTCATCGAGAATGAGCAGGGTCGGGCGGCCATCGAACCGGTCGTCGAGCCGGTGAAAGAGATAGGTGATGACCGGCGCGACCGCAGATGGCGTCTGCATCAACTCGTCCATCTCGAAACAGGCAATCGACGAAAGGTCGAGGGCTTCGGAATCACTGTCGAGCAAATGTCCGTAGGCGCCTTCCAGCGTGTAGGGATGCAGCGCGGCTTTAAGTGTATCCGATTGCAGGATAAGGCTCAGCCCGGTCAGCGTGCGCTCGGCGGCTGGTGCTGACGCCAACGACCGCACTGCGTCCCACAAGACAGACTTCAGATCCGGCGTAACCGTCACGCCTTCGGCCTCGATCAGGCCGATCAGCCAATCTGCGGCAAAGCTTGCCCCGCGGTCGCTATCGATGTCCCGAAGCGGCTGCAGCGCCGGACGCTCATCGCCCGCCAGCGGCAACCAGGTGCCGTCCATGGCCAAGGTAACCGCGCGCGCCGACCGTCCCTTGTCGAAGAGGAAAACCTGCGCGTCCTCATAGCGCTGCCATTGCACCGCGAGCAGCGACAGGAGGACCGACTTGCCGGACCCTGTCGGGCCAATGATCAGCGTATGGCCGACATCGCCTACGTGCAGGTTGAGCCGGAACGGCGTCGTGCCTTCGGTCTGCGCTTCGATTAGCGCGCGATCAGAGAGATGGTCGTTCCGCGCATTGCCCGCCCAGACAGACGAGATCGGCACAAGATGAGCGAGATTCAGCGTGTGTAGAATGGGCTGGCGGACATTGGCGTAGACGTGGCCGGGCAGGGAGCCAAGCCAGGCTTCAACGGCGTTCAGTGTTTCACGGATGGTCGTAAACCCGCGCCCATTGATCACCCGCTCGACCGCGCGGGTGCGTTCCTCGACTTCTTCGCGGGAGGCACCCATCAGTGTCAGCGTGGTCGTGACATAGCCATATGAGACAAGATCCGAGCCAAGCTCCTGCAGCGCCGCATCGGCATCGGCGGCCTTGTTGTCGGCATCACTGTCGAGAAGCGCGGCCTGCTCGTTGAACAGCGTCTCGCGCAGGACAGCGCCAACCGATTTGCGCTTCGCAAACCAGTGCCGGCGCTTCTTCGCAAGAAGCTTCTCGGCCTCGGCCTTGTCCATCGCGATGTAGCGCGTCGTCCAGCGATAGGAGAAACCAAGCCGGTTCAGCTCATCGAGCATGCCGGGCAGGGTCGATGCCGGAAAGCCGAGCAGGGTCAGCGCCGCAAGGTGCGCCTCGCCAATGCGGGGCTCCAGCCCGCCTGCAAAGGACTCATCGGCGAGCACCGCGTCGAGAAAGACCGGCAGTTCCGGAACCGTCACGACATGCCGTTTCGACGAGATGCAGGCATGCAGATAAGTGAGCGTCTCTTCATCCGAGAGCGGATGGATTTCATCCAGTGCGGTGGAGAGCAGGTCCAGCGTCTGCGCCGCGCGCGTCTGGAAATGGTCCAGCCGCTGGCGCCAGTCTTCGCCATCCCGCTTTTCGGGCCGCTCGATCAGCGCCTTCTCGGCCCGTCCTGTCGCATCTGCCGGCGGAAGCCACAGCAGTGTCAGATAATACGCGCTTTCGAACCGGGCGCCGGTCTCTTCGGCGGCTGCACGCCGTTCCTGCTCGATCAGCCAGGCGGCAGTGCATTCAAATGAACTCTCTTCAAGGGCAACGGCTTCGGACCGCACTGCCTCGAAGAAGAGCGCCCAGCCAGTCCCGAACCGGCGGAGCACATTGTTCACCCGTGCCGTGACCGCAACGAGTTCGGCTTCCGTCGAGCTTTCAAGGTCGGGGCCACGATAGCGGAAGCTTATCTGGAAGGCGCCGTCCTTGTTGAGGACGACGCCCGGCGCGACGAGGCACGCCCAGGGGAGGTAGTCTGAGAGGTGTGCCGGTTTCGCCGCGTATTCGGAGAGGTTTAGCATGAGAGATGCTCCTTGTGTCGGGCAGACCGGATTGCGACGGTGAGAAAGTCGGGGTCAGACCGAGCCATGAGGACAGCGAGCGAGTGTCCCGCCACCCAGACCACAAGCCCCGGTATCCAGAGCCTGAGGCCGAGCGCCAAAGCTGCTGCGATTGTCCCGATGGCAATGGCGGCCGAGCGCGGCGCGCCTGCCATCAGGATGGGTTCGGCGAGCGAGCGGTGGAGGGGAATCTCGTAGCCTTGGCAATCGCTAACGCTCATTGCGTTCCTCCTTCGAAACGCTCCACTGGAGCGTTTCGTCTGCCGCGGTCAGACCAGTCTTCACCATCAGAGCACCGCGCCGCCGCCGAAGGAGAAGAAGGTCAGGAAGAACGAGGTCGCTGCAAAGGCGATCGACAGGCCGAACACAATCTGGATCAGCTTGCGGAACCCGCCGGAGGTCTCCCCGAAGGCGAGCGTCAGGCCGGTCAGCGTGATGATGATCACAGCTACGATCCGGGCGACAGGGCCCTCGATCGATTGCAGAATCTGGTCGAGCGGGCCTTCCCACGGCATGCCTGTGCCAGCGGCATGCGCCGGGAGCGAAAGCACACTCACCGAAGCCAGCAGCACGCCGGCCTGAAGCGATCGGTTGAGGGCCTTGATCTGGTCGTAGAACATCTATCGGTCTCCTTAATTGACGATGTTGAGAAAGGGGGCGGCGAGCGGCTCGGTCCGGTATTCGGTGCCGTCAAAGCCGGTGATCCGGAGCGCCTGCTCGACGCGGCGCGCGCCGCTCGCGCGGGACATGAAGACGATCACGTCAACCGCTTCGCCGATCAGAGCGTGGGGAAGGGCGGTCGTCGCTTCCTCAACCAGCTGTTCAAGCCGGGTAAGTGCGCCTGAGGCTGAATTCGCATGTAGCGTTGTGATCCCGCCCGGATGGCCTGTATTCCAGGCCTTGAGTAGGTCGAGCGCTTCGCCGCCGCGGACTTCGCCGACAATGATCCGGTCAGGCCGGAGCCGCATGGTCGAGCGCACGAGATCACGGAGTGTGATGCCGCACCGGTGCGTCCTGAGCTGCGTCACATCCTCAGCGGAACAGCGGAGCTCCCGCGTGTCTTCCAGGATGACGATCCGGTCTTCAGCAAGAACAGGCTCAGACAGCAGCGCATTGGCAAAGGTCGTCTTGCCCGACGACGTCCCGCCGGCAACAACGATATTGAGCCGGTCTTCCAGCGCCTGCCGCAGTCCGACACAGAGCGCAGGTGTCAGCGCACCTGTCTCGACATAGGTATCGAGTGCGATGGGCTGGCCGGCCGGTTTGCGGATCGCAAAGCAGGGTGCTTCCGAGACGGGCGGCAGGATACCTTCAAACCGTTCGCCGGAGCCAGGTAGTTCGGCCGACACTATCGGCGACGCCCGGTCACACGCTTCCCCGACAGAAGATGCGACAAGGCGGATAATGCGTTCTCGTTCCGCGCGCCCGAGAGTCTCGGATGCGCGACGTAGCCCGTAACCAGCCTTCTCGACCCAGACCGATCCATCGGGATTGGCGAGAATTTCGATTGTATCGGGAGCTGCCAGCGCTGCCCCAACCGGCCCGTCAAAAGCCGTGCGGAGCATCGCCGTGCGGCGGGTCTCTGTCTCGCTGGGCTGGGGCAGGGCAGGCATGATGTCCAGAAGTCCTCATCAGTGATGAGGGCAAACTCACATCAGGAAAGCGCAATTCCCAGTTGGGGCAGATAGGTGAGCAAGGGTGTGCAGGGAACTTGTGGGACAGGCGCGGCTATTCACACGACCAGCCGGGCGAGCGCACGTCAGAACCTGTACCGTACGCTGACTCTTACCTGCCTCGGCTCGACCGGATGCAGGTGGATATCTTCCACCGGTGAGGTTTCTCCCGGCAGTTGCGATTCGAAGAAATAGGTGATGTCGGCATCGTCTGAATCGAAGGCATTCAGCAGCTCCAGGCCGAATGTCGCCTGCCGCCAGTCGACACTTGCGCCAAAGTTCACGAGGGTCGTCCCGTCCGACTCGACAGATCCGTCTTCAATCAGGGGCGCGCTGCCAAAGTGCCGGAGGCGGCCGCTGAAGGTCCACGGGTCGAACCGCGCGACGAAACCGCCGCCAATCACTTCCTCCACCGCGCCAGGGATCGCCGTCTCATTGCCGGGAATGTCAAACTCCGCATCGGTCCATGCCGCGCTCAGGTCGGCAACGAACCAGTCTGCAGGCTGCCAGAACAGGCTGGCCTCCACGCCCGTCCGCGAGGAAGCGTCATTGGCTTCGGTCGTGCCGGCATCCCCGACGAAGACAAGCTCTGAGTCCAGGTCCAGCGTGAACACCGCCACGGATGCTTTCAGGGGACCGCGCTCCAGGCGCGCGCCAATTTCTGCACCCTCGGCCCGGACAAGGATCGGCACGGGATCGGCCGGGTCTCCGTTTGCCGGATCGATCTGGATGGTCGCCCCGCGCACATCGTTCGAATGGAAGCCTTGCCCATAGTTCGCGTAGAGCTCAAGTCCATCTGCCGGACGCCACGCCAGTGCCACCTTGGGGGAGAGCATCGTATCATCCGCTTCTCCGCCATTCGCGGGCAGGCTGCGGGCATCGACCTCGCCCTTGAAGTAATCGCCGCGGACACCCAATGTGCCGCGCAGCGTATTGGTCAATTGCGCTTCGATCTCTCCCCAGGCGGCAAGGCTGGTCTCATCGACGCTGTCCTGCCGCACCGTTGAGAGCCGCATCCGGCCTGCCGTGCGGAACAATCCGACATCGGATATATCGTCAATTCGCGCCTCCGCCCCGGCCCGCAGCTTCAGACGCGGCCCCAGGTCGCGTGCATGGCAGATGGACCCGCCATAATAGGTCCGCTCATCGCGCTGTTCGAATTCGTCCCCGTTCACCGGGTCTTCGAGGAAGTAGGTGAAATTGGAAAAGAGCGACAGCTCGTAGTCGACCAGATAAGCGGCGAGTTTGGTCTCCGCACCATCGGCATGAGCATAGCTTGCGTTGCCAGTCAGGCCGAAGCGCCGCGTTTCGCCGCCGAGGTCATCATCGATATAGCCGAACCGGCCGATGTCGCCATTCTGGATAGCCCGCAACGGCACCTGATCTGTCGCCGTCCAGGAACTGTCATAGGCCATGCCTGTCAGGTTGAAATGCCAGGGCCCTGAATCGTGAACGAGCTTTGCGATGCCGTTCAGCTTTTCAAGGTCCTGGTCGAGGTCCCATGGTCCGTCATAAGCCTGCGCTTCAATTGCCAGAAGCAGGCTCGTATCCGGCCCGGTCTGGAAGCTGCCTGCCGCCACGCCGCGCAGATAGCCGGACTCCCCGGCCGAGACTTCGACAAAGGATTCGTCCAGCGTGTCATAGGTCGTGTAGCGTGCAGAGCCTGCTGCCGAGAAGTCGCCATTGAACGCCCTGTACGGACCTTTCCAGTAATCGACCCGCTCGACGATTTCCGGGATCACAAAGTTAAGGTCGAGATAGCCCTGCCCGTGGCCATGTGTACGCAGGTTTACCGGCACACCATCCACACTGGCGTTGAAGTCCGTGCCGTGATCGAGATTGAAGCCGCGCAGGAAGTACTGGTTCGCCTTGCCCTCGCCGGAATGCTGGGTCGCCACCGCGCCGGGGATGACTTCCACCAGTTCTCCCACGCGCGACAGTGTCCGGTCCTCGAAGTCGGCATAGCCGACCACGCCTTCGCTCGCGGCCCCGGCCTCGCCAATCAGCTCCAGCCCCCGGCCGTGTACGACAACGGACTCAAGCCGGTTTTCAGTCTCTTCCGCCTGAGCGTCTATCGCACAAGCCGCAAGCCCGGCAAGAATGAGTATTTTTCTCATAGTCAGCAAGATCTCCTTCCCATTCGTCTGCCCTTCATGCCAATGCGACGCATTATCAATAGCATAGCGAGCCCGCGCAATTGGGAGGAGTGCCAAATGGGAGGGTCAGTTATAAGTCCGGTTGCCCCAAAGGTCAGCCGGGCAATCAAGTCCCCACAGACCTGACTTCGTTGCCCGCGCCCTTTTCTCTTCGTCGGCGTATCGTCCCTGGCTGTATTGAGGCCAGTCCCGGCCCCAGCCTTCGCTCACGATGAAATCGCCGAGGTCCTTGCCGCCAACCGAGCAGGTCGCAACCAGCCGGTCCCAGCGATCAGTACCTGTAACAGCGCAGCTTACAGTCCGCTGGCCGATGAAATCGGACAGGGCGAATGCTGCTTTCTGATAGACATTGACCGGACCGCAACGCGCCCCGCGCTCCGGTGTGTCATAACCTGACAGCCGGATTTTCTTGCCATGGATCTCGATCGTGTCGCCATCGACAACGGAGGCGACCCCGGCGACTGTATCGGCTGCGTCAGATGACGTGTCTGCTTCGACATCATATGAGCAGGCCGCCTGCGTGATCAGGACGGAGACTGCAAGGATGGCAACCAGGTGATTCTTCATGAGCGCCAGCCTATCTGTCACCATTGTCCTGGCAAGCATGTTGATCCTGTGGCGGGAGGGTTTGCTCTGGTGTTCAGCCAGCTTTGCCTGCATTGTTCCACAGCAAGAGGAGTTGAAGCGAATGGGCTGGGACAATGACAAGAGCGGCGACTATGTCCCGAAACCGCCGCCCCTGATTTTCTGGGTGCTTGTCGTTCTCGTCATCGGCGCGTTCGTGGCAGCGGCCATTGCCGACGGCTAGTCCGGCACGGAATCCAGGAAGGAGCCGAGGTCGAGGATCAGGTCTGTGGCAAGAAACTCAATGCGGCGCCGCAAGGACAAGGCATCATCTTCCAGTTGTTTCGGTGTCAGCCTGAATCGTACCGTCACTTCGCTCAGGGACTTTTTGTGAATGAGTGAAACCCTGGCGTCCCTGTCCTCGAGATCCACAATGACCGTATCAACTTGCCATAAGAGCTGCCGCATGAATTGCCTCCGATCGTTCAATCAGAGGTAAGCGAGCGTCGGTTCGGCTGGCCGGACAATAGCGCTATTTCACTGCCAGATATGGGCGTTCGACCGGTCGGCGACACGCCGGGTCAAGGCTTCCAGCTCTTTCCTGGCGCGGGCGGCATCGGCATCCGTCTGGAAGGGACTTGGACCGGGCCGCTGGCGTAGCCATTCGAAGATGAATTCAATCAGGAGGTCGGTCAGGAAGGCGGAACCGGTTTCAAGCTTTTCGACCTGGTCTTCGACCCGCTCCAGCCTCTGGATAATTGCGGCATCTGGCCGGTCTTCAGGCGGCGTGAACAGGAGTGTGAGCGCTTCATCCACCAGCGCACCGGCATGGACACCATGCGCCGCGGAGAACTGCTTCACCTTGCGATGGTTGGTCTCCGAGACGCGGATATGAAGTCTTGGATTGCGCGGCATGTCCTAAATCTCCCGTCCGCCATTTTCCTGTGCATGCAGGTAGTAGCGAGCGATCTGATCCTGTATGCCGCCCCGTTGCTGCGGTGCGCGATCTTCCTCACTCGCAATATCTTGCGAAACTTCATCCTCATCGCCGATGTCAGGACCAACCGACCGCGCCAGTCCGCCGGCATCGTCGTTTGACGGTGACGGGCCAGACTGATGGTATCCGCCAAACCCCGATTTATCCGTACCGGCAGCCTCAGGCGGCAGTGCGCCAACTCGCTCGGTAAAGTTCCGGTCTTCATAGTAGCGGAGCTTCTTCGCGCGGATTGGTGGATGGCTCGCCAAGAAGACCAGCGCGTCATCGGCCGGCATCTGCATTACTTCGCCAGGCGTCAGAAGCGGGCGCTGGGTTTCCTGTTGCGAGACCATGACATGGCTGAGCCAGGGCGCGAGCCGGTGGCCGGTATAATTCTTCTGGTTTCGCTGCTCCGTTGTGGTACCGAGCATGTCGGAAATACGCTTGGCTGTGCGCTCGTCATTGGTCGCGAAGGCAATCCGGACATGGCAGTTGTCGAGGATGGAATTATTCTGCCCATAAGCCTTCTCGACCTGGTTCAGGGACTGCGCAATCAGGAAGGCGCGGATTCCATAGCCCGCCATGAAGGCGAGCGAACTCTCGAAGAAGTCGAGCCGTCCGAGCGCTGGAAACTCGTCGAGCATCAACAGGGTCTGCCGGCGGTTTTGCCCATCGGGCAGCTCTTCGCAAAGCCGCCGGGCAATCTGGTTGAGGATCAACCGCATCAAGGGCTTCGTCCGTGACAGGTCAGATGGCGGAACAACCAAGTACAGGGATGCGGACCGCGTTCCCCGAAACAGGTCCTCGATCTTCCAGTCCGAGCCGGAGGTCGCCCGTTGGACGACCGGATCGCGATAAAGCCCCAAGAATGAAATTGCCGTTGACACGACCGACGACTTTTCATTCTCCGACTTGTTCAGGAGCTCGCGCGCCGCTTCCGCCACGACCGGATGCGTCAATGGCCGGTCACGGCTTCCGAGATGGTTTGCCTCAAGCATTCGTTCCAGCGTGTCATCGATCGGCTGGGCCGGATCCGACAGCAGCGTCGCCACGCCCGTGAGCGATTTGTCATCTTCGGCATAAAGAACATGCAGGATAGCACCAACGAGCAGTGAATGCGCCGTCTTGTCCCAATGGCTTCGCCGCTCGAGGGAGCCATCCGGATCGACGAGAATGTCCGCCACATTCTGTGCGTCGCGCACCTCGTGAGCGCCAAGCCTCACTTCCAGCAATGGATTGAAGCGGGAACTCGACAAATCAGTCGGATCGAACCGAACACATCGGGAGAAACTCGACCGCCACTTCGACGTCAGTGCCCAGTTCTCTCCCTTGATGTCGTGAATGATCGCATTGCCCGTCCAGGAGAGAAGGGTGGGGATCACCAAGCCCACACCCTTGCCCGACCGGGTCGGCGCAAAGGCCATGACATGCTCGGCGCCAGCGTGCCGGAGATAGCACCCTTTGAACCGTCCCAGCACCACACCAGACGAACCGAGCAGACCAGATCGGCGAACATCCCGGACCGAAGACCAGCGCGCCGAGCCGTAAGTCGTCGCATGTTTTTCGCGTCTTGCCCGCCAGAGCGAAGCGATGATCGCCATCACAATCCCGGCGATGCCGCCCAACGAGGCAATCAAACCCGCACGCGCAAACACATCCGGCGCATAAGCGTCATAGGCATACCACCACTGGAACAGTCGCCAGGGCTTGTAGACAGGCTGACCAGCCAATTCGAACCAAGCACCGCCCAAACGGGGTTGATGGTCCAGAACACCTGCCACCCACTGCGTCGCTATCCACACCGAACAGGTGATCAGCAAAAGCGTCAGCAGGAACTGGCCGAGGAGAAACTTGGTTGGAGTAATACTTGGACCCCTACGCTACGTTGCGGGGCAATGATGCCAGTCGAGCTTGGATTTGCGATGGGACTTTTGGGGAATTCTAAGTAGTCAGTTGTGACACCCTAATCGCAGAAGCTGTCGTCAGCGGCGATGGCCGATTCTCCCTAGAGGCAGACAGAATGAGATTAGAAATTAACCCTAAAATTGCACGATAAATGGGCCTTTGGCCGTTCAATCAACCTGCACTCTAGTGTTCGAAAGCGTCGAGGTCGCTTCTCGGCAACCGCATAACCGAGGTTCAAAAACATCTGGTTGAGCATCTCTGAGCGAAATCAATCAGTCAAAGCTAGGCGTGACGTGAATTCTCCTCCAAAGAAATACTGCGAGCATAAAAAGCCAAATGAAATTACTTCGTTTGACCTCATTCCAATACAAGTTGAATCCGGCGAGAAGGGGGTAATGCGGCCAAAGATATTGACGAAGGACTCGGCCAAATGAGAATTGAAAGTGTCAGCATCAAAAACTTTCGCGCGTTCAAAGACTGCACGATCCATTTTGACGACTATACCTGCTTGGTCGGGGCCAATGGCGTTGGTAAGTCCACAGTTTTGGCCGCGCTGAACGTCTTTTTCGGCTATCAGGATGGAAACGCGACCGACGTCAGGAATCTGGCAGATGAAGACTTCTTTCAAAAGGACACGTCCGAACCGATCGAAATCAAGGTCACGTTTGTCGATCTTTCCGACGAAGCCCGGGAAGATTTTAAGCACTATGTGCGCGGCAATAAGCTGATCGTTACAGCGCGTGCCGAATTCTCGGAAAGCGGCGCCGGCATTCGGCAGTACGGATCGCGTATGGGGATCGGAAAGTTCAGGCCATTCTTCGAAGCCCAAAGCGCGAAAGACAAGAAGGCGGTTTATGAAGACCTCCAAGGCTCATTCACCGAACTGCCGAAATGGTCGAGTGCGGCGGCCGGGCAGGAAGCGCTGAACAGTTTTGAACAAAGCCATCCCGACCTCTGCGAAGAGCTGGAGAGCGAGTCGCAATTCTACGGCTTTTCCAAAGGCGCTAATCTTCTGGAGAAACACATTCAATGGGTCTACGTGCCCGCCGTGAAAGACGCGGCGACTGAGGAATTGGAGAGCAAGAACACCGCCTTCTCCAAGCTGCTTGATCGAGCGGTCCGGTCCAAAGTCGATTTCGGCGATCAGATTCAGGATTTACGAAATTCGACTTTGGCCCAATACCAAGAACTGATCGAAGCGGAGAATGGCGCTCTGAGCGAGCTGTCCTCGTCCCTGCAAGAACGCCTGCAAGACTGGGGCAATCCGCGCGCCACGGTCTCAATCGCCTGGTATCAGGATCCTGCAAAGTTCAAAATCGAAGAGCCGGCCGCACGCCTGAAAACGGGCGAGCAAGGCTTCGAAGGCAGCTTGGCGCGCATCGGTCATGGCCTGCAGCGCTCTTATCTTATCAGCCTCTTGCAGGAGCTGGCGACGCTCGGAGACAAGAACATTTCAACGCTCGTCCTGGGGATTGAAGAGCCTGAACTTTATCAGCATCCGCCTCAGGCGAAACACCTCGCCCAGGTCCTACAGCAGCTCTCGGATGGCAACGCACAGGTCTTGGCGGCGACGCATAGCCCATACTTCGTCTCTGGTCGTGGCTTCGAAAACGTCCGGGCGATCCGACGAAACGTGGCTGACCAAGCCTACAGCTGCGCCGCCGTCTACCAGCAACTGGCGGATCGCGAAGCGGAGATAGTGGGAAAGGCCCCGCAGCCTCCCAAGGGTCTGCGGGCGCGTCTCGACACAACGTTACAACCAGCGCTGAGTGAGATGCTTTTCACAGACAAGCTTGTCCTCGTTGAAGGCATCGAAGATCAGGTCGTCCTCACAACGTGGATTTATGCAACCGGGCTCGAAAAGGAGTTTCGCCGACGCGGCGTTTCGATCGTGCCGGTCAATGGGAAGTCGGACCTACTGCGGTGCTGCCTGTTAGCAGAGGCGATGGAAATCCCTACTTTCCTGATGTTCGATGGGGACAGCAACTGCAAGGAAGGCGCTCGCGAAGACCATAAGGCCTTAAACAACGCCCTGTTCAAATGGGCGGGCGAAGACGGACTATCTGATTTCCCCGATACTGATTTCGTTGGGTCGAAAATGGCCGTTTGGCACAACGATATCCAGGGATCGATTTTCTCCGACGTTGCTGATGGGGAATTGGAGTCTGCAAAAACAGAGGCGCGCGCACTCTGCGGCGGTGTCGCCAAGCTGAACAAGAACTCGCTGTTCCTGTACGAGCTCATGTGCGTTGCGGCAGATCGAGGCTGGACACTCGGCAAGCTGGACGCAGTCACGTCGAGACTATGCGACGACTCCTGGTAAGGCCGTGTTAGAGTGCTGGGCGTTACTCGGTCGCCAACGCTTCACCGGTGGCCTTCGAGTTCAATCTGTGGATCTTGCAGCGATCAGACGCGACGGTGCGGGCCATATCGACCAGATGCTCATGATGCGTGAGGTAAATGACCTGACCTGACTCCGCCATGCTGGACAAGAGCGTCAGTGTTTCCTTTGCGCGGTGATTATCGAACGCTTCGAGGATATCGTCCGCAATGAATGGTAGCGGCGTCTGAGACTTCGCATATTCGGCGTGACCTGCGATTCTGAGGGCGAGATAGAGCTGTGCCCGCGTGCCCGTGGACAGCTTGTCCGCTGAAAGCGTTGTCTTGTCATCGCGTTCAGCGACCAGCGTCTCGCGGTCGTCCGCACTTACCGTGACCAGTCTCGGATACCTCCCACGGGTTATCTTTGAAAACGCATCACTGGCGGACTTCAACATGGCGCCCCTGTGCTGATCTCTGAAAAGCCGAACCGCTTCGTCTACAATCAAAGCGCCTGCTTTTAAGCTGATATAGCGACGAGCGCCTTGTTCGATCTCTGCAAGGAGAGTCGTCCGCTCCTGCTGAAGTTGCGCCGCCGATTCATCTTCGTTGACGGCTTCCTGCGCCCGCTCGGCGTCTTTCCACTCAGCGTAAAGCTCCCGCACGCGGCTCTCTTCAATTTCAATTTGCGCCTGATCGACCTTCAGCTCAGCTTCTGCGCGTGCCAACGCATCCATCGAGTCCAGCAGCGGCGCCAGCATCTGCGACCATTCGATTTCGGCTTCGGTGGCGAGGAGATTAGACAGTCGCCGGCGGCGGTCACCAATCTCGTCAGAAAGCGTTCTCGCCGCGCTCGCTGAATTGAGTGTCTTGATGCAGTGGGCGATGTCCTCCGCGTTCGATCGCTCGCAAAGCGCGATCGCCTCTTTGTCTACCGCGGCGAGTTTGCGAACCGTTTCTTCCAATTCTCCCTTGTTCTGATCGATCTGCTCGGAAAGCTTCAGTCTCTGTGCAGTCCTTGCGTCCAGACTTCTCAATTCAGACTTCAGGGTGCCTAGCAAATCGAAATGAGGCGCGTTTGAATCTCCAATCCCGGTATCTAAGGAAAGCTGGACGACGGCATCAGCGAAGGTTGTTTCACTCGCTTCCATAAGTGCAATACGGCGCGCTAATCTTTTTCTTTCATCCAGAGCGCCGGCAAGACTGGCCAGATCGTCCAGCCTCGCCTTGATCGCGGCCGGACGACCTAGCGCGAACGAAAGTTCCTTGAGTGCGCGATTCCACTCCTTTTCCCATTCTTCAGTATTCGTCTTTGCCTTTTCGACCGCATCGGCGCGCTGACGTTGCTGTCTCGCCAACGTGTCGTATTCGGCCTTTGCAATCCTATAGGCTTCGGCGCTATTGCGCAGATCATGTAGTGTTCTAAGGGCCGTGGCCAGAACCGTTTCGTCTGATCCAGAATCCTCCACGCCAACAGACTTCAACTCTTGCCTGAGCGCGGAAGCGGCAGCCGTGAAGCGCTCTTGCCTCTTCTTGAATGAGGCGCGCCGATCCTGATATGTGTTCAATGCCTCTTGTGCGATTCCCCACGCTCCGCGCCACGCTTTGATGGTTGAGGCGCTAGTCGACGCTGGCAGACCCGCGGTTCCGGCGAGACGCGAAAGCTCGTGATCCAATCCGGTCAGTCTCTCGATGGTTTCTTCAATCGCTTTGTCGATAGCCTCACGTTCAGCGATCGCGCCTAATTGTTTGAGCCGGCGTTCTTTGACTTGCCCGATCCTGGACGCATGCGCGATACGTTTTGTGACGGCGACATCGATTTCGCGCATGGCGGTTTCAAAGGCGGTGGCGCTGAGCTTAATTTGATTGACGACGCCCTGATCTATAGCGCGGCGATGATCGGTCCAAAGATCGTCCCGCGCTTTCAGCAGCTTGCCAGCCGTATCGTCTGAAACGATTTCTGGATCGGAATTCATTTCATCGAGTTGCGCCGTTTCGTTTTCGATGCTCCGGTTGAGGTTGCGGCGGTCAGACTGAAGTCGTTCTAGAGCAGTTGCTACTTTGTCATACCGGCTATGGATGTCTTCGAGTTCAGACGCGGACGGAGGCGTCAAGGATTCTAGTTCTTCAGGCGTACCACTCCAAGGCGCCAGGCTTAGTAACGCGCGGTCAAGACTTCTTTTCGAAGCCTCAACTTCGGTTTCCAGATCCTCGAGTCTGACAGCATCGAGGTCGGGCCGATAAGAGGTGATCGCATCATCCAAAGGTGCGATATCAACAGGTTCAGTCAGCGCAGAGAGTTCATCCTTCGCGACAGCGAGATCAGATATAGCCTTGTCCTGCTCAGCAACGGCCTGCTCATACGCCGCTGAGAGTTTTTCACCAGTTTCAGCAAGCGCCCTTATATTGGCGGCGTCGGTTTTGGATACGAGCAGGGCTTCTGGCTCGGAGTCTTCTTGCTCACCAAGCCGTGCAAGATGGCTGTTCACGTCCCGTCCAAGCGCTTCCAACTCATCATGGCGGCTCGGCAAATCGAGTGCTGCTGTGCGGGCGCGCGCCTCATGATCGTCGGCGATCAGCGCTTCGAGTCCGTTTACCAACTTGTCCTGATGAGGTGGCGGCTTCAGATCGTCTAGCTCGTCCTCTGTACGCTTTAGGCGCGCCTCCAGCGCATCTTTGGCATCGTTCAACGCCTTCAGTTCGGCTTGTAGCTGGCGTGCGCGCTCAAGTGCTTCATCGTCGGCCGGAGGAAGCGGACCAAATGCCTCCAAGCGGTCTTGGCGCTCCCGAAGTTCGCGCCAGGGCTCAATCGCCTGCAAAACCGCTTTGTCTTTCTCATATGCGGCGCGCCGTTGCTTTTGTTCGTCAGCAGCGGTTTCGTAGGCGCGCTTCGCTTCGTCCACCTTTCGCTTCATGCGCCGATACTCCGGTGCGTGAACGTCGAGTGTTTTCAGTTCCCCATCAATTTCCTTGAGCCGTTTTAGCGATTGGGCCAACGCAGTGGACGTAGCTCTTGGCTTGAAGAACTCGCTCGCTTTCTCGCGGGCGCGGTCCAGTGTCGAAGTGACGGAGGAAAGTCCGGAGGCGCCGGCGAACAACAAAGCCCCAAGATCGCCTTTTGCCTGCAGAATATCCGCCCCGCCGTCCAAGAGGGACTGCAAGTCAAGTGAGAACAGATTGATAAAGTCCGTCTCGGTTAGGGCCAGCATCTCCCGCCTCAGAATGTCTTCTGATAAGACGGCGCCTTCGGGCGAGCGCAGAGCGTCTCGGTTCGCCTTAACCCGAACGGCCGAAAGAGGACCGGCGCCCGTGTCGAGTTCGGCTCCAATTTGAAGCGCTTTGTAGTCGTGGATAAAGTCGTACTCTGTGCGGGCGGGGATGCCGTACAAAAAGCTTGTGATGGCATTGCGAAGAGTAGACTTCCCGGCTTCATTGTCTCCATAGACGATGTGAAAATCCGGCGCCTCGCTGGTGCTCCCGAAATCGATCGACTCGTTCGTAAAGCACCCAAACCGAGTCAGATGAAGAGCGCTGAAGCGCATATCTCAGCCATCTCCCTCTATTTGCGCCAGCAGGTCTAAAACGCCCTCTTCAGAAAGGTCTTGGACTATCCCTTTATTCTCTGCCGGATCGAACCGCGAGCGAAGCTCCCCCGGCAGTTTCTGGATCAATTGCTGTACGTCGTCCTCCAGTCGCAACGCGATCTGATCACGGTCTATTTGACCGCCTTGGACGATAGCAGAAAGTTCAGAAACTCGGTTGTCCTTCACCGCTTGTGAAGCGGCAACGTCAAAAGTGACCTGTTCCAAATGAACGTGCCCTACGCGTGAAGCGGCTGACCGTAGTTCCTCTTCCAGCCTTTCGCGGTCGTGACGCATCTTGCGCGCGAAACCGCCGTCACCGATACAGGTCAACCGCACAATGACTTCTTGGTCTGCGGCAGGACCGCTTCGCAATTTGTTGAAGGCGTCGTTCGAGAGCTCAAGCAGCTCGCGCCAATCGCCAATTTGCGACACATCAAGCGACTGCCGCTCGAAACGAACGGGCGCGACGTATCTTTCTTCAACTGTACATTTCCCGGTCTCAGCAATCGTCGTCAGGCTTATGGATTTAACACCGTCTTCGTTCATGTGCCTGCCCTGAGGAATACCGGGCATTACGATAGTGCAGTCGTCATGGATGGTTACTTTCCGCTTGTGGATATGACCAAGCGCCCAATAAGTGTACCCATGAGCTGCGAGATCGGCGGTCGAGCACGGCGCATAAACGTCATGGTTCGGTGATCCATCCAGGCTGGTGTGCATCGCACCGATATCAATAACGCCGGGTGTCCCGGGCTGATACCTAGAAAGCAGCGAATTTGGCGCGTGTGGCTCCTCAAAGCTGACGCCATGAACCGCGACCGCGCCGTCTTTCAGAATGACCGGCTTATCTGCTTTCGAGAAGACATGCACACCTTCTGGCAGGGTCAATTCTCGCGTGATGATGGATTCCGCGTCGTGATTGCCTCGAATAATAAACGCATGAATGCCGGCCTCAGTTAGCCGGCGCATTTCTTCTCCAAAGTAACTCGCCGTCTTCATGCTTCGCAGCGAGCCGTCATAGAGATCGCCAGCGACGATAAACGCATCGACCTGCTCGTTGATGCACAAATCGACGGCCCGGCGGAACGCTGTCCGAGTAGCAACGCCAACCATCTCCGCCAAATCCGGGTCGCGCAGAGCCAATGACTTTAGAGGGGAGTCGAGATGAACGTCAGCTGTGTGTACGAAGCGAAACAACTAGTCTGGTCCTGAATCGAAAGCCAACGTACTTACTTTTTGCTGCCAGATGACTGACTGCCGCCGCCGCCTCCTGATGGCGGCTTGGTTTCATTGGTGGTCGGACCTGAGCCTTGATAGCCACCATTGACCTTATGGGGTCGTGGCGGCGGTGCTGTGTAACCCTTCTTTTCAAGGTGTGGTGCCGGACGTGGTTTCTTCGTCATTGCTTTCTCCTGCATTGAAAAACTCGATGGTCTTAATGTCCTTGCCGCAGAGCAAGATGGCGCGTTTTGGTTCAAACCGCTCCCATGGGCCTTCTTCCTTTGCGTCCCATACCTCTGGGATGTACAAGTCGCGTTCCCCGCTTGTCGAAGATGCGAAAGCGGCCGGAGACCATGGCCCTGCAAAGCGGTCCCCATTCTCCAGAGTCGCGATAACGAACACTCCGTTACGTTGCAGGGGAAACGCCCAGTCCCAGGCCGTCGGAATATGGTGAATCGGCGGCAATTTCAGCAAACGCGAAATTCTGTCGAGCCACCGTCTCGACCGACACACCGCCAGGATGACGCCTAGGATAGCTGGAAATACAGCGTATTCAGCAACCTGTGCCCAAAGAACGGGGACGCATAGGACCTCGCCCGCGTGGCGAACAATAGGGGCGATGGCTGCGAAGTATGCAGTAGAGGCGACGGCGTAGCTAAAGAGCCTTTGCTGCAGACTGTCTCTTGGCCCGACTTTGTGAGCCTCCTGAACCATAAGGATAATGAAGCCGGGTGCCAGCAGAGCGAGCATATCCTTGAGGGCGTCTACGTCTGAGAAATTCAATGCATCTCCTTTACAGAAGACTTAAGGCGGGTGTTGGGCAAGTCCTCCGCTTATACTCACGGAGCATAGTGCGCGTTTAAATTTAAGCGCCTTGCGTTGCAAACGCCTATGAAATTTATCAATTTAGGGTCGTTTGCTTTATACCAAGAGGGAGAGTCTTCACTCAAGTCTAGGTCTACTTTTTGCGCCATCATGAGGCATGTATCCTAGACCTGCCTAACGACCATAGAGTTGAAGTGCGCGAACGGTTGAGTTCGACGTTTCTGCCGACCCAATTCAATTTCTGGCCGGATGCCGGAACAAGCACAAAGCCTTCTTTTCCTTCAATCACAGCAAATCGGCCTTGAGCCAGTTCGACGTGCCGCGAATAGGTCCCTGAAAATTGATCCCAGTTCTCCGTATCCGCAAAGGGAAGCTCAACGCGAGCGCTTTCCGTTATCGCCGCCTTTTCGAGTTCGTCTCTCCTGAGACGCTCTGCGTCTTCCCGTGTCAGCTGTCCGGTATCATCAAGCGAGTATCCATTGCTCTGCAACCAAGCCGTCCGCCCGTAGAACGATTTCCTGAGTTCGTCCGCGAATGGCCCCGCGGTTCCATCCAACATCTGGGCGTCAATCCGATCCAGCCAAGTCTCCGCATGGCGCTCAACCAGCGCTTCTATCGACAGGTAGGATCGAACATCGACTGTGAGACGTTGCCTTCTTGCATCGGCTTGCAACGCGCGCTCCTCAAAGTCGCCCAGGATGGACCAACTTCCATCCGCATTCCTTTCGGCAGCTCCAAGCCGTCTCAGTGCCTCGAGGCGGCGCTTGTGAGCGAGCCGGAACGACGGCGAACTCGCTGGATCAGAGACCTCATGTAGCTCCTCCGAATACACGCCACCGTTTCGCTTGGCGATCGCAGCAATCGTCCGATCCGCAGGCTTCGACTCAACTGCTCCCCGTCCGACAGAAACAATCCCGCCTGGCTTCGGCAATTGAACCGCTTCCTGCTCAGTCATCTCGATGGACCATATCCGCCCATCGAGGCCTTCGATCAGCGCGGTGGTACCATTCCGCAATTCATCGCCGGGCAAGGTAGCCGCAAGCCGCCCCAGGATTTCGCCAGCGAAGTTCATTTGGCGGGGCAGGGCGTGCAGACGCGACGCATCAATCTGCCGGCCCTCGAGGTTGGCAAGCGATCGAATAATATCTCCGCGCCTGCCGAGAGCCCGAAGCGAATCCTGCCAACCTTCCTGCATCGCCCAGCGACCATCCTCCTGTCGCTTCGCAAGACCGAGTGTCTGGAGAAACCGAAGACGACGATTAACGACCGCGCCATCGAATCTCGACAGTCCGCCCCGCTCACTCTCCGGCGTGTAACGTCCATCGGTCAGCGAACGGGCGATGTCATGATCAATCGCCGTGAGCGCCTCACGTTGTGCCTCGTTTGACCTCGCAGCCGCCATTTCCCTTAGCCGCCGCTGGCCCAGCTCAAGCGTTACCAGCTCCTGCGCCCGCGCCCGAAATCCCTGCGTGATGTATTTGCGGTCGATCAGCAGCTCAGCATTCCGCGTGTTCCCGCCGCGGATCACGATATGAACATGTGGCTGACCCGTATCATGATGGTTGGCCGCGACCCAGTCGAGCCGGCGGCCGAGATCCTTCTCGGCCTGGCCCATGAACGCCCGCGTGAACTGCGTTAGATTCTTCATCTGGTCTGCGTCTTCCGGAGAGACGATCAGCCGGAACTGCCGCCGGTCCTCGTCAGCCCGTTCATTAAACGCTTTGGCATCCACTTCATCGACACTCCGGTCATAGAGCTTGCCGCGCTCGCCGTCGCGCCCGGCACCTTCCCGGCGGATGTAGGCGACATGCTTTGCAAAACTCGCCGCGCCGGTTGGACCCGCCCGTGCAATATGGACCTTCACGATAACGCGCCGGGCCCGCTGGTTTGACCAGTGCCGGGCAAGGGCGGCCTGTACTTTTCCACGCCCAGCATGACGCACAGCGCCAGGTGGCAGAGAACTGCGGCCGCGCGTCGAGAGCCGCCCTTTCGCGACGACTCGTTTCAGCCGCTTCAGCTGGGTCTTTGCCTTGCCCTGCGACCTGATCTTTCCGAGGCGCGGAACGAAGTCGAAATCGTCGCTCACGGCTCCAAGCGCGCAGCGGATTGCAAATCCGTGCACCCGCCTTCCGGCGCCGGGTCACATAAAAAAGGATGTGCAGACAATGGGTTAAGTGTCGCTGGGTGACACTCCCTTAATCTTGCCCTCCGGGACACAGAAGCCATTCCCGTCCCGTTATCTATCGCTTTGACGGTCGCCTGATCCTCAGCCGACCGGTTGCCATAAGTCCATATGGACCTGGCGACGCCAATGATGCGCGCGCCGTCCTGAACGCCGAAGTATCGTCCATCGACTGACAGGGGATGAGAGTTGAGCAGGAAAACTTCGCCGGCTTTAAGGGTCTGACAGCCCTGCCAGGCGGGAAGGGCGCTGCCGGACTCGGTTACTTTGAGCGCATCAACAGATGTGATCCCGTTGATGGAGACCTGCGTATCGCATCTGCAAATCTCGTCACCGGATAGGCCCGCAACATGCTTCAACAAGGGCCAGTCGGCGCCAACAATTCCTTCCTGATCGAGCCATTGCCGGACCTCATCCGACGGCTCAAATGCCACCAGATCACCCGTCGAAACAGGCGCGGACCGGTCGACAAAATAGAGCCCCTTGGGCACACTTTCTGTCCGGTTCCATACAAAATCGGAGCGGTCGATGAAGCTTGCCGCGAGCATCAGGCTGAGCCCGCAACCCATGGCGAGAAGCGCGGTTCTACGAGTCATCGCGCATCCCCGTTCCCATGAACCGGCGGCCATTGGTGTAAGCGATGATGTCCTTGCCGCGATACCAGACCTTGGCACCGATCTTGTGGTAGACGGGGCCTGTTCCGAGCGAACGCATATTGATCAGCGTCTTCGGTTTGAGGCCGAGATGATCAGCGGTTTCATCCGTGTTCAGCCATTCGGTCGGGGCAGGGAGGTTCGATTTTGGCCGAAGCGCGTCTCCATTCTTGTTGGGCTCTGTCATGGCGTAGGGTCTCCTTTCTCTTACGCAACTCGAAGCCAAGACAGACTGACAGCTCATCCTCAGATTAAGAGTGTCGAACTCGAGCACGTCGCTGGCGACACCCCTGTAGGCCCGCAAAAATTCCGCGCCCAAACTGAGCGTTGATCGACCTGTCAGCGCTTCCAATCTGCTCGCTCTCAAACGAAAAGAAGCCGCCTCGGAGATGTCTCCGGAGCGGCTCAGTGAGAGGGTCATCAGATCCTAGTCGCGCGGGTTCCAGAGGATCACGTGACGGCCTTTCTTGCCCTTGACCGGGGCGAGGTTGGCGAAGATCCGGCGGGGACCGATCTGGGGGTCGGCGAGGGTGAGCGAGACATAGTCGCGTCCCGATGCCTTCGCCTTCCGCATCCAGCCGCCGCCGATTTCGGTCGAGGTTTCGCCGGCATAGATGCGGTAGTCCGGCTGGCCTTCTTCGGATTTCTCCGCATTCTTCTCGATGCGGATCGCGGCAGAGAGATTCATCATTGCGAGGGTGCCTTCGAAGCCGGACTTGGTCTCGCTGACATATCCGAGTGCGTTTGCCATGGGGTTCTCCTTTTCGTTCCTTGGCTTGTCTCCGGGGACCCCTTGTCCCCGTCGACGCCGGACCGTGAGGACGCGCTGAGCCGGGCCTGAACCGCTCGCGGGCGCAGCACAGCGGAGCACCGGACGGGCGGGGAATTTTGCTGCGCGAGGAAGGCGCGAAAGCGTCGGGGAAAATTCTTCGTCTGTCCGGTTTCAGGGCCGGGTCAGCGCGTCCAGGTCATAAAGGCAAAGACGGGAACAAGGGGGCCGAGGCAAGCCTGCCGGACAAGAAATCAGAACGCCCTGCATGCGTCCCGGCCGTGTCATTCGAGACCTAAAGACGCGCGATTTTTCTGAAGGCATTTTGCAATCGCCCAGGCCTCACAGCCGCTACGCGCACACCTGAGAATGCGAGAAGCCGCCCGGTGCCACACACCGGACGGCCCCTCTTGCTGGCTGAACAGGAGACGAATGTTCAGGCAGCGTCCTGTTGTGGTTCAGGTGTCTCATCGGGCGTGGCGTCTGCCTCCGCTTCGAACAGTCCCGCGACCCGTGTCCACGCATCGGCAGGCGGTGACCCGGCTCCCTCGACAAGGCGGGCCGGTGGCACCTGCATCCAGCCCGGTCGCCAGTCAGGATTGGCCTCGCAACCCTCGCCTGTGATCCGGTTCTCCAGCACCTGTTTCTGCGCCTTGCCCGTCTCGGTGCGGCAGGAGTCTGCGAGCGACGCCGTCGCAATATCACCGATCATGGCATTGATGGCGCGCTTGTCCTTGGTGAGATCGAAAAAGGTCTCGTCCGGTTTCCATGCTGCCGACAGGTCGGTGTCGCAGACATGCAAGACCGCCTCGACGACGCCATTCCCGGCTTCGAGTGTGCGGGCCATGACACTCGCCAGAACAGTCAGGACTTCCTCGTCCGACATCGCCAGAAGCGCAGAGAAGAGCTCGCATAACCGATAGTCATCCCCATTCCGGCGAAGCGCCGGATTGACGTTCAGGGCTTTGAACAAGGCGTCAGTCTGCTCGGTCCTCTCGGTGAGCACAGCCACAGATTTCGAGCCTTCCAAGCTCGCCTGCGTCTCATCCTTACGGGCGCGAAGTTCGAAAGGCCGGACATCCCAAAGCGCGCTGCCAGCCATCGCATGTGCGACCATCAAGCGGAGTGCAATTGCGGGCGAAGCGGCAAGGCTCGCCTGCGCGGCGGCATGGCGATGGAGCAGAATATATTCGGCGAGCGGGCCAGACATTTCTGGCCGGATTGCTGCCGCAACGGCGTCGCTGTCACCCTTCGATCCCTGCTGCCGCTTGCGGGCCTCGGCAGAGGTAAGCTGTCCCTCATGGAATTGGACCGTGCCGTCATGGCGGACTTCTACGAAGACCTTCCCGCCATCTTCCATGGCGTACTGGACATGGTCCCAGCGATGGAAGTAGGCCCCGCGCTCAAGGCAGATGACATCACGCCAGCCGTCTTCCTTGTAGGCTTCGATCCGGTCGGTAATCGCGGCAGATTGTGCCGCCCAGAACTGGTCCGCATCAGCGAACACGCCATGCTCGCCAAACAGGTCTGCGGTGACCTGACCCTCATAGGTGTCGAGATCGAACAGAGCCTTGTCGGTCGTGATCGTGGTCCCGCCCGTGATCCATGCTTTGCAGGACCGGCCCATCGGGGCGCGTTCGGATTCGCTCTCGAAGAGGCGAAGCCATTCGGCCTGCTGGTCGGGTGTGGCGAGCGTCAGCGCGCGGATCGTTTCACGGTCCAACTCGTCCTCGGCGTAGAGTTTGCGGATCGGATCAGCGAGCGAAGCAAGCGCGAGTACGCGCCGCACCAGTAGCTCGGTCACTCCGAAGAAGATGGCGATATCTTCAATCGCCTTGCCTTCCTCATGCAGGCGCTTGAAGGCCTCGTATTGCTCCATCTCGGTCGCGGGAAGGCGCCCGACATTCTCGATGACGGAGGCCGCAATCGCACTTGCCGCATCCTTCTCGGTCATGATCGCGCAGGGGACGAGCGGTGTTTTGCCTGTCTCATTGGCAATCTCTTTCAGGGCGAAGAAGCGGCGGCGTCCGGCGATCACGCCAAAATACTTACCCTCGCGGCGGACCAGCAGGGTCTGGCGCAAGCCGCTTTCGCGGATGGATGGAAGAATGTCGGATACGTCCGGCTTCTTCCTTCCGTGCCGCATGTTGAGCTTTGAAATCCGAAGCTCGTCGAGCGGGATATGTTTGAGGTCGGGCTGTGCCATGGGAGTCTCCTTTTCTGGCGGGTAAAGCGAAAGACCCAGCGCCCATGCGGGGCCTCTCCAGTTGATCTTGGTGAAGGGAAAGCCGTCGCCATCGCGGCTCGGTTCGGGGTCGGTCTGGCCCCAGTCATAGTCACGGATCGTGATCAAGGGCGCGCGGCCCTCGACCCAGATTTCGGCGACCTGGGCATCGGCAATGACCAGCGTCAGCCGGGGCCGTGGGCCGAGCAATTCAGTGAGGGAGCGGGCCGCGCTCATGTCGCGGCCCAGCCTGTCACGGTCTCGGTGAAGCGCGCGGTAGCGGCTTTGGCCGCATCCAGCGCCTCGGGCAGAAGCTCGTTCGCAACCGTCGTGAGATAGCTATTGTCGGAGCCGGGATAATTGCACTCGACGCCCCAGAGGCTCGCCGCATGCCGGTCCAGTTCGATGCCGTCTCTCTCGACAGAGAGGACAATCCCGCAATAGAACCACTCGCCCTTGCGCCATGCCTCCATGACGGCTTCGGCCTTCTCCTGCGCCTCAGCGAAGCGCTTCCGGAAGCCATTGCCCGGCCCGATGAAGCCCGGCGCATCCTTGTAGAGCGAGGGCCAGAATCCGTCCTGCCGCTGGTCGGGCGCATCCGGGCAATCATCTGCCACGATGCGGGCTGTGACGGAGAAGCCATCAACCTCACAGGTGATCGTGTCGCCCTCGCAGGCGTAGGTATCGAAGCGCTCGGCAAAGCTCATGACGCCCTCCGAAGCTCGAACCCCTCACGGTCGCAGAGAGCGCGCAGCTCGCGCGCCTCTGCTTCGTCGAACTCGTCACCAGACTGGTGATAGATCGTGCCCTGCGCGAACCCTTGCGGGGTCTTCACGACATGCGCCCAGCGATAGGGGCCACGTCCATCTTCGCGCGGTCTTGCCTGAAATCTCGCCATGGCGCTCACCGCGTCCAGAAGACGTGAACGTCTTCGAACCCAGTCTCGAATACCATGATGTCGCCGTTCAGCTCCATGTCGCGGGCGAGCGCTGACCAGTCGATATAATATTCGAGGGCTGCGGGGATTTCCGTGCCGGTGTCGCGGTGCAGTTCTTCGGCGAAGTCTGCCCGGCTCGCATAAGTGCCCGCATAATCTTCGAAGGCCGCTCCGGCCTGTTCAAGGTCATCGCCGAAATGGCGATGGACCAGCGCGCCAAGCCTGCCATGTTCGGCAATGAATTCGGCGAGATTGCAGACCGTCTCGAAGCTCGCATATTCCGAGAGATAAGCGCCTTCAAAGCCTTCATAATCATGGATCGCCCATTCCTCGGCGGCGGGCAGCGGCGAGTCCGCCAGCATGGCGCGAACCTCGGCCATCACCTCATCCGGCGTGGTGGCATCAATCCAGCGCCCGTGAAGGCAGCCATTATTGTAAGCGGCAAGGCAGGCCACATAGATACGGGGGCGGGTTTCAGGTGTGGGTGCAGCGTCTGCCGCAAGGGGGGCTGAGGGCTCTGGTGTGGTCATGGGTTCAGTCTCGCTTCCCCGCCCAAATGTCCCTCCCGCATCAGGCGGGGGTGGGCGGCGAGAAGGCCGGCAGGCCGGACCCGTTAGCCGGTTGCGCAAGGCGGAAAGGTAGGAGACTCAGAACGTTTCCAGACGCTCTTCAAACCCGCCCGCCTTGCGCAACCGGCGGGTCCGGGCAGACCGGTCGTCCGCCCACCTTCGTCTGATTGGGGGACTGTCCTGGACGCCGGGCGGACGGTTGCAGGCCGCGGGACGCGCCAACCGAGCCGAATCCCGCAAGACAGACTATATGAGCCTACACATCCGCACCTATCGCGAGCAGGACCGCGACGCTGTGATTGCGCTATGGGAACGCTGCGCCCTGACGCGGCCGTGGAACGATCCGTCGGCCGATATCGATCTGTGTGTGCGTAGCCGCGAAGCGACGCTGATGGTGGGTT
The DNA here is from genome assembly GCF_002088975.1 of Henriciella aquimarina. Lineage (GTDB taxonomy): Bacteria > Pseudomonadota > Alphaproteobacteria > Caulobacterales > Hyphomonadaceae > Henriciella > Henriciella aquimarina. The sequence continues at coordinate 1,513 of NZ_NCST01000059.1, read as the reverse complement.
ACAGGGAGGATGATCTGATCGCGTCAGTTATGGTCGGGCATGACGGGCACCGGGGATGGATCTACTATCTCGCCGTCGAACCGGAGCGACAGGGTCATGGTCATGGCCGCGAAATGATGGCCGAAGCCGAGCTGTGGCTCGCAAGCCGGAATGTCGGAAAAGTCCAGTTGATGGTCCGCATCGGCAATGCCGATGCCGAAGCCTTCTACGGGGCGCTCGGTTATGAAGCCCAGGATGTGACCGTATTCGGGAAATGGCTGAACGACCCGAACACCCCCTGAGCCAGCGGCCTCATAATGCTCATGCAGGCCGAGCAGCCTCCGACCCCTCTGCTTGTCAGTGGGAAGTATCCGTCTTCGTCAAGTCCGGCTTGGAACCCAGTTTCGGCTATCGCGAAGCAGACTGTTCGCCAGGACGATAAGCTTTCTCATTATGGCTGTGATGGCCAGTTTTGGCGCTTTTCCGGTGGCGACCATCATCTGGTATTTCGCGCTGAATTCCGGATTATGCTTTATGCTAACGAGGGTGGGCATATAGAGCGCCTGTCGCAAATGTGCTCTTCCACCTTGTATGTATCGCTTGCCTCGAAACGTGCCGCTGTCCCGAGCGATCGGAGCAAGTCCTGCAAGACTGGCGGCCGCCTTGTGATCGATGAAGCCGAGTTCGGGCATCTCGGTCAGAAGCATGATCGCGGTTGTTTCTCCAATGCCAGGAATAGTCTGTAGAATGTCGAATCTGGCTTTCAGGAATTCATCATCACGGACCAGCAAACGAAGAGCCGCGTCGATTGCTTTCATGTGACGGTCGATCTGCTCAATCCTTTCCCGTGCCTGGCGCCGCAACAAGGGAGCTATCCGGGCGGAAGACCGGTTGGACGCGCGTGTCCTGTCTTTCACCAGAGCGCGCCGAGCCGATTGTAGCTCTTTCATTTCATTGAACTTGATCGTTCTGTCGCTGACGCGGCGCACAGAAATCATCGCCCCGTATTTTGCGATAAGCCCGGCATCGATCGTGTCTGTTTTCGCCGACACACCCAATGCGTCCGCAAATCGTCGAGCCTGCCGTGGATTGACCTTGCCGAGAGGTATTTCGGCTTTCAGGAAGAACTTCTCGAAGGCAAGATGATACTGCCCGGTCGGTTCATAGAGTAGCTGTTCAAGATGACATCCTGCCATCCAGGTCAGCAATTGCCTGAATCCTTTTTTATCATTCGGGACAGTTATGGTCCTGCCCTCAGGATACATGTGCGCATCCAGAGTGCTCTTTGAAATATCGACGCCGATATGCTGGCGAACTGGTTCGATGGACATTCCAGATCCTTTGCTTGTCGTACGGGCCTAGATGCCCTCGTATCCGTTCAGGTCGCATGGAAATGAAGAGGACGATCAAACTTCCCAACGGCACTTACTCAGCCAGCGCAGGCACGATCCGTTCCTCTACGCCGGCGGGGAAATTGCGCAGTCCCCACCAGCGGTTCTTTTCTAACCAGAAGACCAGGAATCTCTAAGACAAG
>NZ_NCST01000058.1 GCF_002088975.1 Henriciella aquimarina | reverse complement strand
ATCTTGCCCTTCCGGGTTCGCACCTCTCTCCCCTGTATTCGCTTGCATCGCCTTGCATCCGCTTGCACGCCTTTCAGCCGGGCCATAAAAAGACGAGGACGGCGACGCCGTCCACATCCCGGACTTTTGTGACGCCGAAATACCGCCCGTCGAGCGAGCGTGGATGCGCATTCAGGAGGAAAATTTCGTCGTCCTGCACCACGACACATCCGTGCCATTCCGGCATTTTACGTCCCTGTGCATCACGCGACAAAGCCTTCGCGACGGGCTTTCCGTCGATAAAAATATCGAGATCTTCACGGCATATTTCTGCGCCGGGAAGCGCGGCGATCCGCTTTAGGAGAGGCCAGCCATCGCCGACATAACCTCGTGACGCTGACCATTTCGCAGCATCGCTATCGGCTGAGACGGCACCCCATCGGCCGAGGGTGAATTGGTCGCCGCTCAGCCGATAAAGCCCGATAGGCGCAGACCCGGTCCGGTTCCAGACAAGGTATTTTCGAACCGGGAGTGCGTGACTGGCAAGCGTGAGCCCTATGGCAGCCGTTGTGACGCTCACCATGGCCCACCTCACGACTCGGGCTTAATCCGCTCGGAGGTCGAGACATAAGTATGCCTGTTCGACCAGGTATCGAGGCTTGTACGCGTGTAGAAGACGCGGGCGCCGTGTTTTCGATAGACCGGCCCCCTGCCCTGGCAGCGATAATGATCCAGCGTGGAACGCGTCAGCCGCAGATATCTTGCGGCTTCCTCAACACTGAAGAACTCACTGTCATCCCCCTGGCCGGGGCTCGTATGTTCAATATCGGCCATTGCGATCTCCTTTCGTCAGTCCACCGTCCGATGAGACCAGACTGGCCGGAAGCAGGTCGAAATGGAGAGGCAAAACGCGCATGGCGGCTCTTGCCCGGCCGGCATAACCATCGCGCCCTGCAATGAGAGCCACCCCGGCCTGCATGCCCGGAGTGGCTCGTTTGCGACGGTGTTTCCGGCTAGTCGCGCGCGTTCCAGAGGATCACGTGCCGGCCTTTCTGGCCCTTGACCGGGGCAAGGTTGGCGAAGATCCGGCGCGGTCCGATCTGCGGGTCGGCGAGGGTGAGCGAGACATAGTCGCGTCCCGATGCCTTCGATTTCCGCATCCAGCCTCCGCCGATCTCGGTCGAGGTCTCGCCCGCATAGATGCGGAAGTCCGGCTGGCCCTCTTCGGTCTTTTCCGAATTCTTTTCAATGCGGATGTCGGACACGTCCGGCTTCTTGCGCCCATGCCGCATGTTGAGTTTGGAAATCCGCAGCGCGTCGAGCGGGATGTGTTTGAGGTCGGGCTGTGCCATAGGGGTCTCCTTTTCTGGCGGGTAAAGCGAGAGGCCCAGCGCCCATGCCGGGCCTCTCCAGTGAATTTTCGTGTAGGGAAAGCCGTCCGCGTCGCGGCTCGGCTCGGGGTCGGTTTCGCCCCAGTCATAGTCGCGGATCGTGATCAGGGGCGCGCGGCCTTCGACCCAGATTTCGGCGACCTGGGCTTCGGCAATGACCAGCGTCAGCCGGGGCCGAGGGCGAAGTAATTCAGTGGGGGAGCAGGCCGCGCTCATGTCGTGGCCCGGCCCGTCGCGGTCTCGGAAAGGCGCGCGGCAGCAGCCTTGCCCGCGGTCAGCGCCTCCGGCAGAAGCTCGTTCGCGACAATCGTGAGATAGCTATTATCCGTCCCCGGATAATTGCATTCGACGCCCCAGAGGCTCGCGGCTTGGTCGTCCAGTTCGATGTCGTCCCGCTCCACAGAGAGCACGATCCCGCAATAGAACCAGTCACCCTTGCGCCATGCCTCCATCACGGCCTCGGCCTTGGCTTGCGCCTCGGCGAAGCGCTTACGAAAGCCATTGCCCGGCCCGATGAAGCCCGGCGCATCCCTGTAAAGTGAGGGCCAGTATCCGTCCTGCCGCTGGTCGGGTGCATCGGGGCGTCCCTCGGGAAAACGCTCCACTGGAGCGTTTCCTGATCCTCGGAACTCGGCGACAATCCGTGCCGTAAAGGTGAAGCCCTCGGCCTCGCAGCTGATCGTGTCGCCTTCACAGGCAAAGGTGTCGAAACGGTTGGTGAATGCCATGGCGCTCACCGCGTCCAGAAGACGTGAACGTCTTCAAACCCGGTCTCGAACACCATGATGTCACCATTCAGCTCCATGTCGCGGGCGAGCGCTGACCAGTCGATATAGTATTCGAGGGCTGCGGGGATTTCGGTGCCGGTGTCGCGGTGGAGAGTTTCGGCGAAGTCTGCCCGGCTCGCATAGGTGCCTGCATGATCGTCAAAGGCCGCCTCGGCCTGCTCAAGATCATCGCCAAAATGGCGATGGACCAGCGCGCCCAGCCTTCCATGTTCGGCGATGAAGTCGGCGAGATTGCAGACCGTCTCGAAGCTCGCATATTCCGACAGGTGCGCGCCTTCGAACCCCTCATAGTCATGGATCGCCCATTCCTCGGCGTCCGGTAACGGCGACGCCGCCAGCATGGCGCGAACCTCGGCCATGACTTCGTCCGGCATGGTGGCGTCGATCCAGCGCCCGTGCAGGCAACCATTATTGTAGGCGGCAAGGCAGGCCACATAGATGCGGGGTCGGTCTGAAGGCGCGGGTGCAGCGTCTGCCGCAAGGGGGGCTGAAGGTAGCGGTGTGGTCATGGCGTCAGTCTCGTCTCCCCGCCCAATGTCCCTCCCGCATCAGGCGGGGGTGGGCGGCGAGAAGGCCGGCAGGCCGGACCCATTAGCCGGTTGCGCAAGGCGGAAAGGTAGGAGGATCAAACCGCTTCCAGGCGCCTTCAGTCCCGTCGCCTTGCACAAGCGGTGGGTCCGGGCAGACCGGTCGTCCGCCCACCTCCGTCTGAGAGGGAGACTGTCCTGGACGCCGGGAAGACGGATGCAGGCAGGGGCGCGCCAAGCGGGCCGAATCCCGCAAGACAGACTGTATGAGCCTACATATTCGCACCTATCGCGAACAGGATCGGGACGCTCTGATTGCCCTGTGGGAGCGCTGCGCACTGACGCGGCCGTGGAACGACCCTGCGGCCGATATCGACATGTGCCTGCGGAGCCGTGAAGCGACGCTGATGGTGGGCTACAAGGAGGATGGGCTGATCGCGTCGGTCATGGTCGGCCATGACGGTCACCGCGGCTGGATCTATTATCTCGCCGTCGCTCCTGATCGGCAGGGTCACGGCCATGGCCGCGAAATGATGGCCGAGGCCGAGCTATGGCTCACCAGCCGGGGCATTCCAAAAGTCCAGCTCATGGTGCGCTCAGACAATGGCGATGCCGAGGCAATCTGCGCGGCGCTTGGATATGCGCCGCAGGATGTCACTGTGTTCGGCAAGTGGCTTAACAAACCGAACGCACCCTGATCCGACGCCCTCATGAAGCCCACGGAGGCCGAGCAGCCTGCGACCCCTCTGCTCTGCAGTGGGAAGTATCCGTCTTCGTCAAGTCCGGCTTGGAACCCAGTTTCGGCTATCGCGAAGCAGACTGTTCGCCAGGACGATAAGCTTTCTCATTATGGCTGTGATGGCCAGTTTTGGCGCTTTTCCGGTGGCGACCATCATCTGGTATTTCGCGCTGAATTCCGGATTATGCTTTATGCTAACGAGGGTGGGCATATAGAGCGCCTGTCGCAAATGTGCTCTTCCACCTTGTATGTATCGCTTGCCTCGAAACGTGCCGCTGTCCCGAGCGATCGGAGCAAGTCCTGCAAGACTGGCGGCCGCCTTGTGATCGATGAAGCCGAGTTCGGGCATCTCGGTCAGAAGCATGATCGCGGTTGTTTCTCCAATGCCAGGAATAGTCTGTAGAATGTCGAATCTGGCTTTCAGGAATTCATCATCACGGACCAGCAAACGAAGAGCCGCGTCGATTGCTTTCATGTGACGGTCGATCTGCTCAATCCTTTCCCGTGCCTGGCGCCGCAACAAGGGAGCTATCCGGGCGGAAGACCGGTTGGACGCGCGTGTCCTGTCTTTCACCAGAGCGCGCCGAGCCGATTGTAGCTCTTTCATTTCATTGAACTTGATCGTTCTGTCGCTGACGCGGCGCACAGAAATCATCGCCCCGTATTTTGCGATAAGCCCGGCATCGATCGTGTCTGTTTTCGCCGACACACCCAATGCGTCCGCAAATCGTCGAGCCTGCCGTGGATTGACCTTGCCGAGAGGTATTTCGGCTTTCAGGAAGAACTTCTCGAAGGCAAGATGATACTGCCCGGTCGGTTCATAGAGTAGCTGTTCAAGATGACATCCTGCCATCCAGGTCAGCAATTGCCTGAATCCTTTTTTATCATTCGGGACAGTTATGGTCCTGCCCTCAGGATACATGTGCGCATCCAGAGTGCTCTTTGAAATATCGACGCCGATATGCTGGCGAACTGGTTCGATGGACATTCCAGATCCTTTGCTTGTCGTACGGGCCTAGATGCCCTCGTATCCGTTCAGGTCGCATGGAAATGAAGAGGACGATCAAACTTCCCAACGGCACTTACTCAGCCAGCGCAGGCACGATCCGTTCCTCTACGCCGGCGGGGAAATTGCGCAGTCCCCACCAGCGGTTCTTTTCTAACCAGAAGACCAGGAATCTCTAAGACAAG
>NZ_NCST01000057.1 GCF_002088975.1 Henriciella aquimarina | reverse complement strand
TGAACCGCGCCGGGTTTGCCGGAGGCCATTTTCATTGAGAGAGTGGTTTTATGACAGACAGGAAGCAGAGACATCCTTACTCGCCAGAGGTGCGTGAGCGAGCCATTCGGATGGTGATGGAGCATGGCGGGGAGTACCCGTCGCAATGGGCAGCGATCGTCTCGATTGCCGGCAAGATCGGGTGCGTGCCGCAGACGCTGCATGGCTGGGTGGCGCAGGCCGAGCGGGATGCCGGCAAGCGGGCGGGACCAAGCACCGAAGAGCGCGAGCGGATCAAGATGCTTGAGCGCGAAGTGAAGGAGCTTCGCCAGGCGAACGAGATTCTCCGGAAGGCGTCGGCATATTTCGCACAGGCGGAGCTCGACCGCCGACCGAAGACATGATCGCATTCATTGACGATCATCGTAATGTTTATGGGGTCGAGCCGATCTGCAGGGTCCTGCCTATTGCCCCATCGACATATCATGAGGCGGATGCGCGGCGGCGTCGCCCCGAACGCAGGCCGCCGCGCGTCCGCCGGGATGAGGCGCTGAAGCCGGAGATCCTTCGTGTCTTCAACGAGAACTTCGCTGTCTATGGCGCCAACAAGGTCTGGCACCAGATGCGGCGGGAAGGCTTTGACGTGGCGCGTTGCACTGTCAGGCGCCTGATGAAGGCCATGGGCCTGCAGGGCATTATCCGCGGCAAGCCGCATCGCACGA
>NZ_NCST01000056.1 GCF_002088975.1 Henriciella aquimarina | reverse complement strand
GCTCAGCAACTGTATTGGATGTCATGTTTTCTGAGTTTTGCGTTGAGGATTGTGAGGAGTTTTCTGGCGATAGCGATGAGGGCGAGCTTTGGAGGTTTTCCAGCGGTTCGCATGGCGCAGTAGGTCTGCTTGAGCCTTGGGTGATGGCGCGAGGCTGAGAGGGCGGCGAGGTAGAGTGCTTCGCGCACCCTTGCGCGCCCGCCCCAGACCCGGCGTTTTCCCCTGAAGCTTCCGCTTTCATGGGCATGGGGAGCAAGGCCTGCAAGGGCTGCGATGGGTCTTCGGGCCAGGTGTCCGAGCTCTGGCAGGAAGGCGAGCAGGGCTGCGGTTGTGACCGGTCCGACGCCCGGTTCGCTGGCGATGAGGCGGGCCCGGCCAGCCAGGGTGTCATCGGCCTCGATATGGACCGCGATCTCCTTGTCCATGGTGACGATCTGTCGGGTCAGGCCTGCGATCCTGGCTTTCAGCCGCCGCACCAGCGGGCCGCAGCGATAGCGTTCGAGCTGGTTGAGACAGGCTTTTCGGGCTTCAACAAGATCATGCCGGTAGGCGTGAAGCTCGCGCAGGACCTGCACGCCGGGTGCGGGTGGGACGTGCACCGGCAGGCTGATCTGGCCGGCCATGGCCGACAGGAGCCGGGCATCGACACGGTCTGTCTTGGCCAGCACGCCAGAGGCGCGGGCAAACTCGCGCGCCTGGCGCGGGTTGACCCGGTACATCCGCACGCCAGCCTGGCTCATCGCCCGTTCGAGCGCTTCGCCATAAGGGCCTGTGGCCTCGAAGACGATGGATGGGGGAGCCAGCAGACAGAGGGTATCGAGCCCTGCCGCATCATTGGACAGCCGGTGAAAGCAGCCGTCACGCGGATCGAAGACATCGAGATGCGTCTTGGAAATATCGACGCCGAGAGCAGGGTGTGACATGAAGAAAATCCTGTCCTTGTCATACGGGGTCGGCTGTCACCGCCCCTGGCAACTGTTCAGGCGACACAACTGTCGTACCCGGCAGGCGAGCCCCTGGCTGAGCCACGATCCGTCAAATCAAGGATGAGAACGGGGTCTCGCCTGCCACCCCTCTATCGCACACTTCAAACAGACAAGGATGAGGGTGTTCTTTGCTGCAAGCCCCCAATAGGCCTCACCCTGAGCTTGTCGAAGGGCGAGGCCCATCTTGTCCCAAGCGCCCTTCCCCTCTCCCGGTCGCGGGAGAGGGTGCGAAGGAGGACGCATCGCAAGGCGATGCGCCAGAGCACGGGGTGAAGGCGCCAGCGTTTGTCCTTCAGCTCGCATCACCGAAGCTCGTCATCCCGGAATTTGCGCGAGCAAATATCCGGGACCCAGTCGCGGCCGAAGGCTGGGTCCCGGTCTTGCGCGTCGCGCAAACCGGGATGACGCCAAACGGGGGCAATCCTCTCCTCTCCCCTACCCGCTCGCCGCGCGCAGGCAGTCCACCAGCGCCTGGCGGACCGGCCAGGGCGTCCACGCCTTGTCGAGGCGCGAGAGCCAGTGCTGGTTGTGATAGCCGTAATCGGTGCCCGTCATCTGCCAGGGCCGCGGCATGACGCGGTGGCCGAGGACGTGGGCGACATGCGCCATCTCCTCAGGCGAGGCGAAGCGCAGCTCCCGGCCCTGATGTTCGAGGATCCAGACCGGCCAGCCGCGCTCGCCCTCGCGCTTCGGCATGGGCGGGTCATAGGCGCGCGCATTGATCCACAGCCCGCCACCCACCGGCCAGTGCACGGCCTGGGTGACGGGCGTGATCACCCGTTCGGGGCTGTAGTCCTTGCGCAGCCGCATGGCCCGATACTAGGCGCAGGCGGTGATGCCGCGCTAGAGGCGGACCGTGCCGGACGCGCGCAGCGCGGCGAGCTTGCGGTGCATGTCCTCGACATCGGATACCTCGACGCGCTCGGCGTCCTCGAAGGCCCAGTCGCGCTTTTCGCCATACTGGCTTTCATAGGCGCGGTCGAACTTGTCTTCGGTCAGCGTGCCGGCAAAGCGGTGCGTGGTGAGCTCGTCGCCCGCATCGGCGCGCGAACCGCCCGGCAGGTAGATCGCACCGGAGCCGAAGTCGACCGCAAAGGCGATCAGGCCAGGCACGATGAAGAGGAGCAGGCCGATGCCGTCCAGGATGGCGACCGACGGGTCGATGCGTCCGCCGGTCTGGCCGCGGCGCTCGGGGTAAAGGATGGTGCCGCACCCGCCAAGCGGGGCAACCAGGGCTGTGGTGCCTGCAAGCGCGAGCAGGCGGCGGCGTGATGGATCCATGGGATTCTCCTCTCCTCCATTCAGAACCAGTGGCTCGCAAACGCTGTCCTTATGACAGGGTTCCCGGCCTTGCGATTTATTCAGACGGGCAGTCTGCCTCGTAGCGCACGGCGATGAAAGCCGTGGGATCGTTATTGGAATAGTTCAGCGCATAATGCGGCTCTGACCGCGTCGAGCAGCGCCCGAGATCATCAGCCGAGGCCTCGACGCGCGCGAACTCGTCCGGCACGCCCGGCTGCTCCAGATTGACGAGATAGACGACCGGATAGGCGCTGTCGTCTTCCGGCAGGTCGAGCGGGGTTTCCGGCGGGTGCAGGTTCTGCGTGCCGAGGCTCAGCACATAGGAGGGTTCGGCATAGCCGAGCGCCAGCACGCGCTCAGGCCCTTTCGTCGCGCCGCAATCGGTATGCGGGATGCCGCAAACCTCGGCCAGGGCGAGCTTGCCGGTCTCGGTCGCCTGGATCCAGGTCTGGCTCGGCAGCACGAAGATGCGCGCCTGCCAGCCGAGCAGGAGCGCGGCGGCCACCCCGCCCGTCACCGCCCAGCCGATGCGCCGCACGATCATGGAAAGCGCGGCGAAGACCACCGCCCCCGCGCCCAGCCACCAGAGGAAGAGCGGATAGTCGCTCGCCCCGGCCCACTGGGCGAGCACGGCGTCCTCGCTGACGGTGCGGAAGTCGCCGGCCTTGTCGGCCTGCAGCGCCTCGACCACCCAGGGCGAAAGGAAGGCGGCCAGCGCCACCCCGCCCAGCAGGAAGAGCGCGGTGGAGAGATAGCGCGAGACCGGTGCGCGATTGTTCTCCATCAGCTTCACCGCCGCCCAGCCGCAGAGCAGCGCGAAGGCCGGATAGGCCGGCAGGATGTAGTGGCTGAGCTTGGTCAGCAGCAGCTCGAAGAAGATCCAGGTCGTCACCGCCCAGGCGACGAGGAATTTGAGCCCGTCCCGGTCGACATCGCCAAGCGATTCCAGCGTGCGGTGGCGCAGATAGCGCCAGGTCAGCACGATGGCCGGGATGAAGAGCAGGATGCCCGGGAAGAACCAGGCCGGCAGGTGCATCAGGTGATAGCCCGGCAGCCCGCCATGGCCCTCCGAGGCCGAGACCAGCTTGTCCTTGAGGTCCTTGCCGACAGCGCCTTCGACATAGGTGCCATGGGTCGCCATCTGGATCAGGATGAGCCAGGGCAGCACCATGAGCACGCTGATCAGCGGCCCCGGCCACCAGGCGAGGCTCCTCATCCAGTCATGGTCGCGCCGGTCCCACATCCACAGCACCAGGATCGCCAGGCCGGCGACCAGCGTGATGACCGGCCCCTTGATCAGGAAGCCCGCGCCATGGATCACCCAGAAGGCGATGGCGAGCTTCCTGTCATTATCCTTGCGCAGATAGAGCCGGAGCAGGCAGCCCATGGCGAGCGTGATCAGGAAGACCAGCACGCCATCGGTCTTGGAGATATGCGCCTCCGACGTCAGCAGCAGGCTCGAACCGAACAGCGCCGAGCCGATTAAGGCGCTTCGTCGACCGACCGCCCCGATCCCGACCCAGAAGCAGGCGAGCGTCGCCAGCCCCGCGCCGATCCAGCTCGGCACCCGATAGGTCCAGATATCGAGGTTCTCGCCCTCGCCGAAGGCGGCCGTGGAGCCGGCCTGCAGCCAGTGAATGCCGGCCGGCTTCTTGTTGCGGAACTCGTCCTGATAGCGGATGGCGATATAGTCGCCGGTCTCGAGATACTGTTTCGAGGCCTGGGCGAATCGGCTCTCGTCACGGTCGAGGGCGGGCAGGTTGAAAACGCCGGGGGCGGCAGCCGTCATTGTCAGCGCGAACAACAGGATCCAGGCCTTCCAGCCGGTCGAAAGTCGGTCAATCCAGGTCATCTGTGCTGCTTGTAGACGCAATTGTGCATGACAGGAACAAGCATAACCGTGATTTGGCAGATGTGGATTTGATTTCATCAGTCGCGCCTCTAGGGTGCGCGGCAGTTTGGTGATCAAGGGGTTATGGGATGAAAGCCTGGTTCGAAATGGATCTCTGGAAGCGCGTGATGATCGGGCTTGTGCTCGGCACGCTGATCGGCGTCGGCTTCCGCTACGGCCTGAGTGAAGAGACGGCCTCGCAGGCCGGCCAGTATTTCAAGCCCTTTGGCGACCTCTTCCTCAACCTGATCCGGATGCTGGTCGTCCCGCTCATCTTCCTGACACTCGTCTCCGGCGTGCTGGCCATGGGCGATCCGAAGAAACTCGGCAGTCTCGGCGGGCGCGCCATCGCCGTCTACATGCTGACCACGCTTGTCGCCGTCACCATCGGCCTGATCATCGGCACCATCCTGCAGCCCGGGGCCGGCTTCGATGTCGGCACCGTCTCGCAGGACGATATCGAGGCGACCCGCCAGCGGCTTGAAAGCGGCGGGGCGATGGAAACCGCCGGCGTCTTCGAGCAGATCATGCGCACCGTGCTCGCCATCGTGCCGACCAATCCGGTCGATGCCATGGCGCGCGGCGATGTCCTGCCGGTCATCTTCTTCGCCATCATGTTCGGCATCGGCATCCTGCTCGCCGGTGATGCGGGCAAGCCCGTTGCCGACGTCTTCAACTCTGGCGCCGAAGCGATCCTGAAGCTCACCCTGCTTGTAATGGAAGTCGCGCCCTTCGGCGTGCTCGCCCTGATGGCCTGGGTGATGGCCGATTACGGCTTTGCCGTCGTTGCCGCGCTCGGCATGATGACCCTGTCGGTCTATCTCGCCTGCGCGCTGCACATGCTGATCACGCACGGCTTCCTGATCAAGGTGATCGGGCGGCTGCCGCTGATCCCCTTCTATCGCGGCGCGACGGATGCCCAGATGGTCGCCTTCTCGACCTCGTCATCAAGCGCCACCCTGCCCGTGACGATGAGTGTCGCGCAGAAGAACCTCGGCATCGGCAAGCCCGTCGCCTCCTCGGTCCTGCCGCTCGGCGCAACCATCAACATGGACGGCACCGCGCTCTATCAGGGCCTGATCGCGCTTTTTGCCGCCCAGGCGCTCGGCCTGGATGTGACCTTCGGGACCTATATCACCGTGGCCGTCATGGCGACGCTGGTCTCGATCGGCACCGCCGGCATCCCGTCGGTCAGCCTGTTCCTCGCCACCACCACGCTCGGCGTGATCGGGGCGACACCGGAGCAGATGCTGCTTATCCTCGCACCGCTTTTCGCCTTCGACCGCCTGCTCGACATGATGCGCACGATGACCAACATCACCGGCGACCTCGCCGTCTCGACGCTGGTGGCGAAGTGGGAGAACGAGTTCGACGAGGAAGTCTTCCGCGCCGAGGACCGCTACTAGACGCGGGCTTCCAGACCCGCGCCGTCCGCGGCGCGGTCTGACAGCGTCTTGCGTACGCAATCCCCGATCATCCGGGCTTCCTTCTCACGCGGGGAGCCGGCCCGCCAGGCAATGCCGATCTGGCGGCCGATGACGGGGGTATCGAAGCGGCGGATGGCTACATCGGTGCCGGCGGTGACACCGGCTTCGGCGGCGATGCGCGGCAGCAGCGAAACGCCCAGCCCGCCGGCCACCATCTGGACCAGCGTCGCCAGCGAGGTGGCCCCGACATTGGAGCCATTGCCCGTCGGCGACAGAGAGCAGACCGACAGCGCATGGTCGCGCAGGCAGTGGCCGTCTTCCAGCAGCAGGACATCCTCGCTGGTGAGGTCTTCCGGGGCCAGTTTCTTCGCCGTGGACAGCTTGTGCTCCTTCGGCCCGATATAGAGAAACTCGTCATCGCCGAGGGTTTCGGTCTCGATGCCGCCGGCCTGCCAGGGCAGCGCGATCAGGGCCGCGTCCAGCGTGCGGTTGCGCAGGCCCTCGATCAGCCGTTCGGTCTGGTCCTCACGCAGATAGAGCCGCAGCTCCGGATGGCTGGCCCTGAGATCCGCCAGCGTGCGCGGCAGCAGGAAGGGCGCCAGCGTCGGGATGGCCCCGAGATGGAAGTGCCCGGTCAGCGGGGCGCCGGCCTGGTGCGCGGCGGCGACAAGGTCGGCCGCGCTCGACAGGATGGCTCTGGCCCGTTCGACGGTGGCTTCGCCGGCCCGTGTCAGCGACGCACCGCGCGCCTCGCGTTCGACCAGCTGGACGCCAAGGATCGCCTCGACCTCCTTGATGGCAGAAGAGAGCGTTGGCTGGGTGACATTGCAGACTTCGGCAGCCCGCGAAAACGACTTTTCGTCGGCCAGCGCGCACAGAAATTGGAGCTGTCTCAGCGTGGGAAGATGCATAGATTTTATCTATCCCCATAATGCTTTTTATCAATTTGATATGGGTACTCTGTCATGCAAATTGGGCATTCATAACCCAAGACAAATGCAATACTGCATACCCAGTATACAAATACGAAAGGCTTACAATGCTTGGAATTGGCGCGAACCTCCCAGACTTCAAGGTCGTCGGTGTAAAACCGAAATTCATGAAGCACGAAGAGAACGGCGAAAGTGCGTTCGAAGAGCTCACCCAGGACAGCTTCCACGGCAAGTGGAAGGTCATTTTCTTCTATCCGAAGGACTTCACCTTCGTGTGCCCGACCGAGATTGCGGAATTCGGCCGCCTCGCCGGTGAGTTCGAAGATCGCGACTGCGTCGTGCTCGGCGGCTCGACCGACAACGAGTTCGTCAAGCTCGCCTGGCGCCGCAACCACCCGGATCTGCACAACCTGCCGATCTGGCAATTCGCCGACACGACCGGCTCGCTCGTCGACGGTCTCGGCGTGCGCAACGAGGAAGAAGGCGTCGCCTATCGCGCGACCTACCTCGTCGACCCGCACGGTGTCATCCAGCACGTTTACGTGAACAACCTGAATGTCGGCCGTAACCCGCAGGACACGCTGCGCGTCCTCGACGCCCTGCAGACCGACGAGCTTTGCCCGTGTAACCGCGAAGTCGGCGGTGACGTCCTGAACGTCGCGGCAGAGTAAACCAAATCCGGCGCGGCCCGTACGGGCCGCTCCGAGACGGATCTGAAAGCCCTGCGCATGACCCTTCCGGGGCCGCCGCAGGGCTTTCTTGCGCTATCTCCAGGGAGATCTCCTATGTCCATCGACACACTGAAGTCGGCCATGCCCGACTATGCCAAGGACCTGAAGCTGAACATCGGGTCGCTTGCCAATGAGACCATTCTCAACGACCAGCAGAAATATGGCTGCATGCTGGCCTGCGCCTATGCCATCGGCACGCCGGCCATCGTCTCCAACATCAAGGCCGAGGCCGAAGCCAAGCTGTCGGAAGAAGCCGCCAAGGCGGCCAAGGCAGCTGCGGCGATCATGGGCATGAACAATGTCTATTATCGCTCCATCCACCTGGTTTCCAACGAGACCTATCGCACGCTTCCCGCCCGCCTGCGAATGAACGTCATCGGCTCGCCCGGCATCGAGAAGGCCGATTTCGAGCTTTATTCCATGGCTGTCTCGGCGGTGAATGGCTGCGGCATGTGCCTCGACGCCCACGAGGGCGAGCTGCGCAAGGCCGGGCTGACCTCCGAGCAGATCCAGGCCTCGCTGCGGATCGCCGCCGTCATCAACGGCGTGGCCCGCGTCCTGGCCGCCGAAGAAGCTGCCGGCTAAGCCCGGAAAATCGCCACCGGGCAGGCAATTTTCCAAAGACAGCCTGCCCGAGGGCCCCCTCTCTGTGTTACTATCCGGGCCATGGAACTCGCAGCCCCCGGACTGGACACGCGGCTGATACGGCTCGAGCCGCTCGGTGAACACCACCGCGACGCCGTCCATGAAAGCGGCGCCGTCGAGCATATGTGGTCCTCGATGCCCCTCATCCCGGCCGGGACCAGTATCGACGCCTATTTCGACCACACGCTGCGCATGGCAGAGCTTGGCAACGGCCTCGGCCTCGCCGTCATGCTGAAGCGCGAGAACCGGCTGGTCGGCCTCTCGGCCTTCCTGCAGCCCAACCGGCTGCACCGGCGCGTCCAGATCGGCTATATCTGGCTCGAACAGGCCCAACGCGGCACCGGCCTCGTCAACCACATCCAGTATCTGATGCTGAAACGCGCGCTGGAATGGCGCGCCCGCCGTGTCGAGTGGTGGTTCGCCTCCGACAATGAGCGCGCCATCGGCAATGTCGAACGCCTCGGCGCCCTGCGCGAAGGGGTGCTGCGCCAGCATTCGCGCTTCGCCGACGGGCGCTGGGTCGATCTGGTCATCCTGTCGCTGGTCGGCGAGGAAATCCGCACCGCCATGCACCATCTCGGCGCCTCTGTGGCGGGCATCGCAGCCACACCGAGCGCTTGATTTTCCAGCCGTCTCGTGCTTTAGGGCCCGCTTAAATCATGCGCAAAGTGAAAAAGCGCGCTTTTCCGGGACAGCCGCCCTGAGCCCGTTCCATCGCAAACCGAAGGTGAGCGGGGAACATTCAGGCCAAGAGCCCGGCGAAGCCCCTGCTCGGCGAAGGTTCGCTCAGTGGGGCCGCACCGCTTTGCGCGAAAGGTCATGAGCGCTTACCTGTGAACGAGACAGGCAAGCATGGAGTAACGCGATGTTCGACGCGCTGACAGACCGCCTCGGCGGCATATTCGACGGACTGACAGGGCGCGGCGCCCTGACAGAGAAAGACGTCAATTCCGCGCTGCGCGAAATCCGCGTGGCGCTTCTGGAAGCCGACGTCGCCCTGCCCGTGGTCAAGGACTTCATCGAGAAGGTGCGCGAGCGCGCCGTCGGCGAGGAAGTTATCCGCTCGGTGAAGCCGGGCCAGCAGGTCATCAAGATCGTCCATGACGGCCTGGTCGACATGCTGGGCGGCGAGGATGCCGAAACCCGCCTGCGCGTCGACAATCCGCCGTCCGTCATCATGATGGCCGGCCTGCAGGGCTCCGGTAAGACGACGACCACGGCCAAGGTCGCCAAACGGCTCGCCGAGCGCGACAAGAAGAAGGTCCTGATGGCCTCGCTGGACGTGCGCCGTCCGGCCGCCATGGAACAGCTCGCCATCCTGGCCGACCAGGCCGGCGAGAATGTCTCCGCGCTGCCCATCGTCGAAGGCCAGATGCCGGCCGAGATCACGCGCCGCGCGCTGCAGGCCGCCAAGCTCGGCGGCTATGACGTCCTCTTCCTCGACACCGCGGGCCGCACCTCCATCGACGAACAGATGATGGCGGAAGCTTCCGACATCGCGAAGATCGCGGAGCCGAAGGAAACCCTGCTCGTCGCCGACGCGCTGACCGGCCAGGACGCCGTCGAGACGGCCAAGCGCTTCCATGAGCGCCTGCCGCTGACCGGCCTCGTCCTCACCCGGATGGACGGCGACAGTCGCGGCGGCGCGGCGCTCTCGATGCGCGCGGTCACCGGCCTGCCGATCAAGTTCCTCGGCACCGGCGAGAAGCTGGACGGCCTCGACGCCTTCGAGGCCAAGCGCCTTGCGGGCCGCATCCTCGGCCAGGGCGACATTGTCTCGCTCGTCGAAAAAGCTGGCGACCAGTTCGACCAGGAAAAGGCCGAGCGCATGGCCAGGAAGATGCGCAAGGGCGAGTTCGACCTGAACGACCTCGCCGACCAGCTCAAGCAGATGCAGAAGATGGGCGGCCTCGGCGGCATCATGGGGCTGCTGCCCGGCGCGAAGAAGGCCAAGCAGGCCATGGCCTCGGCCAATATGGATGACAGTGTCATCAAGCGTCAGGAAGCGATCATCTCGTCCATGACCCGGAAGGAACGCGCCAAGCCGGCCCTGCTCAACGCCTCGCGCCGCAAGCGCATCGCCGCCGGTGCGGGCGTCACCGTGCAGGACGTCAACAAGCTGCTCAAGATGCACCGCCAGATGGCCGACATGATGAAGAAGCTCGGCAAGGGCGGCATGAAGGGCATGATGAACGCGCTCGGCGGCGCCGGCGTGTCACAGGCCGACATCGCGAAAATGGGTCAGGGCGCAGCGCTGCCCGGCGGCATGGGCGGCAGCGGCGGC
>NZ_NCST01000055.1 GCF_002088975.1 Henriciella aquimarina | reverse complement strand
GAATTCCGGCGGGCTGTTGACCGCGTCCACGGCGATCAGCCGGCCGCCCTTCAGATAGAAGGCCGCGAACTTCTTCGCCTGCGGGTCGCCGCGCACCACGACCGTGTCATGGCCCATGGAGAGGCCGGCGATCTGCAGCTTCACGTCATACTGGTCTGACCAGAACCACGGGCAGTCGAGCTTCGGGCGCTCTCGGCCCATGATGGCGGCCGCCGCCAGCTTGCCCTGCTCGATGGCGTTGTGGACGCTTTCGAGCCGCCCCGTGCGGGCATAATGGGCCAGCGGACGCACCGTGCAGTCGCCCGCGGCAAAGACATGCGGGTCGGAGGTGCGCGCGTCTTCGTCGACGATGATCCCGTCGCGCACCGGCAGGCCGGACGCTTCGGCGAGCTCGACATTCGGCAGGATGCCGATGCCGGTCAGCACCATGTCGGCTTCGATCGCCTCGCCGCCCGCGAGCACCGCATGGGTGACCTTGCCATCCTCGCCAACGAGCTTGTCGAGCCGCGCGCCGAGCCGGATATCGACGCCGTGTTCCTTGTGCAGGTCCTGGTAGAATTCGGAAATGACGGGGCTGGTGACCCGCGAGAGCACGCGCTCGGCCATTTCCAGCACGGTGACCTCGAGGCCGAGCTGGCGCGCCACGGCGGCCGCCTCGAGCCCGATATAGCCCGCCCCGACAATGACCAGCTTCTGGCCGTCCATCATTTTTGGCTGGATATGCTCGACATCGGCCAGGGTGCGCAGGTCGAAGACATTCTTCAGTTCCGCCCCCTCGACCGGCACGGGCCGCGGGCGCGAGCCGGTGGCGATGATCAGCGCGTCATAAGCCAGGTGGCCGCCATGTTCGAGATGCACCTCGCGCGCCGAACGGTCGATCGACTCCACGCGCTGGGAAAGCAGCGTCTCGACCTTGTTGTCCTCATACCAGGCGGCAGGCTTGAAATAGAGCCGTTCCTCGCCGAGCTCGCCCTTCATGTAGGCCTTCGACAGCGGCGGGCGCTGATAGGGCAGCGCCGCCTCGTCGCCGACCAGGGTGATCGCGCCTTCATAGCCGAACAGCCGCAGCGACTGCACCGCCTGCGCACCCGCCTGACCACCGCCGATCACGACAATCCGTTCTGAATTCGACAGGTCCAAACCTGTTCTCCTCCCTGTTCTACCAACTTTCATGACGCAGGCGTCACGATTTTTCAAGACATGCCCTTGCGCGATATCAGCGCAGCCCCCTCATGGGAAGCCCGAAGGCTTGACCCGCCGCCTGTCCCGTCACATGCCAGACAGGGCAAAAATCCGCAAAGAGGACAAGCGAATTCCCGTGCCAGACCTGCCAGACCGCATGATCGACCTCCTGCACGCGCGTGCCGGTAAGCTCACCAAGGGCGAGAGCCTGACGCCGCCTGTCGTCAATGCCGCGAAATACGCCCTGCCCGGCGCGCCCGAGCATGCCTTCCCCTATGGCCGCTTCGACAATCCGACTTGGGCGAGCGTCGAAACCGCACTCGGCATCCTCGAAGACGCGGAGGCCGTCTGCTTTCCCTCCGGCATGGCCGCCGTCACCGCCGCGATCATGGCGAGCCTGAAACCGAAAGCGAAGCTGCTGCTGCCGTCGGATGGCTATTACACCGTCCGCGTCCTGATGGCGGAGTTCTTCCGCCAGCACGAGATTGAGGTCACCGAAGTCCCGACTGCGGAGATGGGCGATCAGGATGTCTCCGGCTACGACCTTGTCTGGCTCGAAACCCCGTCCAATCCCGGCCTCGATGTTTGCGACATCGCCGCTATCGCCGCCCGCGTCCATGAGAGCGGCGGCCTCGTCATTGCCGATAACACCACCGCCACGCCACTGCTGCAGCCGGTGCTCGATCTCGGCGCCGATCTCGCTGTCTCCTCCGACACCAAGGCGCTGACCGGCCATTCCGACGTCCTGTTCGGCCATGTTGCGGGCCGGGACGAGGCGCTGATGGAACGCGTGCGCAACTGGCGCAAGCTGTCGGGCTCCACGCCCGGCCCGGCGGAAGCCTATCTCGCCTATCGCGGACTGATGACGCTGGAGCTGCGCCTGCAGCGCATGTGCGACAGCGCCGAAACGCTCGCCAATCTCTTCTACACCCATAGGGCCGTCACGGCGGTGCGCTATCCCGGTCTCGCCGACGACGCCGCCTTCAAGACCGCCTCGAAACAGATGGCCCGGCCCGGCTTCATCATCGGCGTCGAATTTGCCGACGCCGCCACCGCCGACCGCTTCATCGACGATTGCCCGGCCATCTTCCACGCCACCAGCTTTGGCGGCATCCAGACCAGCGGCGAGCGCCGCGCGCGCTGGGGCGACGCTGTGCCGGAGGGCTATGTCCGCCTCTCGGTCGGCTGCGAACCGGCAGACCCGCTCGTCGCCGCCATCCGCAAGACGCTGGACAGCCTTGCATGAGCTTTCTCGAGATCCATCTCGCCGACGAGGCGGCCACCGCCCGGCTCGCCAGGCGGCTGGCCCCGCACCTCAAGCCCGGTGACGTGATCGCCCTGCGCGGCGGCCTCGGCGCCGGCAAGACGACCTTTGCGCGCGCTCTGATCTCGGTTCTGGCCGGGCAGGAAACCGAAGTGCCCAGCCCGACCTATACGCTGGTCCAGACCTATGACACGCCGGGCCTGCCGGTCTTTCATTTCGACCTCTACCGGCTCGACCACCCCGACGAGGTGATGGAGCTTGGCTGGGAGGAGACGATGGACGGCCTCGCGCTGATCGAATGGCCGGACAAGGCGGGCGCACATCTGCCTCAATGGCGCCTTGATCTGACGCTTGAACAAACCGTGGATGGCCGCACGGCAAGACTGGAAGCCCGCGGCGAAGACTGGCAGGCTCGCTTGCATGGGATTTGACGCAGACCGCGACTTTCAGATCGAGGCGTTCCTCGCCCGTGAGGGCTGGGGCGATGCCCGGCTGGCCTGGCTCGGCCAGGATGCCTCGACGCGCCGCTATGGCCGGCTGACACGCCCCTCCGGCGAGACGGCCCTGCTGATGGACGCCCCGCTTGTCGAGGACGATCCGTGCACACCGGCGCTGACCGATGCCGAGCGTCTGGCCGGGGGCTGGAACAAGCAGTCGCGTCTCGCCGCCTCGCGCGTCGAGGCGTTTGCCGCGATCGGCGGCTGGCTGAAGGCGCATGGCTTCAGCGCCCCGGAAATCTATACAGGCGACCCGGCCCTGGGCCTCGCCGTCATCGAGGATTTCGGCACGCTGAAAGAGTTTGCCCGCCTGATCGAACAGGGCGCCGACGAGATGACGCTCTACACGGCTGCGGCCTCGGCGCTCGCCGATCTGCATGCGCAGGAACGCCCCGCCGTGCTCGAAGGGCTGGGCTGCGAATGGCCGCTTCTGGCCTTCGACGACCTCGCCCTGCGGGTCAACAGTGACCTCTTCGCCGACTGGCTGCCGCGGCTCGACGCCCGCATGAAGATGACGGATGCGACCCGCGCGCGGTGGGAGAGCGAACGCGACGCGCTGATCGATCAGGCCCGCACCTTCCCGCGCGAACTGACCCTGCGCGACTATCATGCCGAAAACCTGATCTGGCTGCCCGAGCGCGAAGGCCGCGCCCGCATCGGCCTGCTGGATTTCCAGGACGCCGTTATCGGCTGGGATGCCTGGGACATGGCGATGCTGGTTCAGGATGCGCGCCGCGAGGTGACGCCCGAGGCGCAGGCCGGCGCGATCCGCGCCTATCTGGAGCGCTCCGGCAAGGCCGAGGAGGATTTCCTCGAACGCCTGTCCGTCATCGGTACGCTGAACGCCCTGCGCATCACCGGCATCTTCTCGCGCCTCATCCACCGCGACGGCAAGGATCGCTACAACCTCTTCCTGCCGCGCCAGAAAAAGCTGCTCGCGCGCAACCTGCAGCACCCGGCCGCCGCCGGCATGGCCGCCTTCGTGCGCGATGTGGCGCCGTTCATTTTCGAGGAGGGGTGAGGCTTGGCTTGTTTTGTTCTGATCAGCCCCACCCCGACCCTCCCCGCAAGCGGGGAGGGGGCGCATCCGGGCCGGCTTGTGCGACACTTCCATCCTCGGCCTGACGCCATCCCCTCCCCTCTGGGGAGGGTCAGGGTGGGGCCGCCACCCTTCACGTCTCTCAACAAGGTCACTCCCTGATGGCGACAATGCCTGACACCGCCATGATCCTGGCTGCCGGGCTCGGCACGCGCATGCGCCCGCTGACCGACGACACGGCAAAGCCCCTGATCGAGGTCGCCGGCAAGCGGCTGATGGACTGGCAGGTGAAACCCCTGATCGAGGCCGGCGTGAAGCGCCTCGTCGTCAACACGCACTGGTGCGCCGACCAGGTCGAGGCGCATGCCAAGGGCTATGACGACGTCGAGGTCCTCTTCTCCGACGAGCGCGATGAAGTTCTCGAAACAGGCGGCGCGCTCGCCAAGGCCGCCCCGCTGCTGGGCGAGGCCCCGGTCTTCGTCGTCAACACCGATGCCTTCTGGGCGCCGAACGATGCCGGACCGCTGCAGGCGCTGGCCGCCGCCTATGATCCGGCGAAAATGGACGAGCTCCTGTTGCTCGCCGACAAGGAACGCTGTCTCGGCTTTGGCGGCGCGGGGGACTTTTTCCGCGCCGGGGACGGCACGATCAGCCATCGCGGCGAAGCCAGTGAGGCGCCCTGGGCCTATGCCGGCCTGCGCATTGTCAATCCGGCCCTGTACGCAAAGTTCGACCCGGAACCCTTCTCGGCGTTCCGCATCTGGTCGGGCCTCCTGGAACAAGGGCGCATGCATGGCGTCCCGCTGGAGCGCTTCTGGCTGCATGTCGGCGACCCGCAGGCGCTGAAGGATGCGAATATGTGGCTATGGTCGCACGGCAAATGAGCGGGCCCGGCCTTTTCGCTGACGGCGCGCCGAAGCTTCGCACCATCCCGCCCGGCGCCAATTTCCTGAAGGCGCTGGCACGCGCGCTCGCCGAAGAGAAAGGGCTGGCCGAGCGCCCCGACGCGCTCGCCGACGACCTGATCTATGTGCCCAACCGCCGCTCGGCCCGCGCCCTGGCGCTTGCCCTGTTCGAAGCCGCTGGCGGCACATCCATCCTGATGCCGGACATCCGGCCCCTCGGCGACCTGGAAACCGAAGAGCCGCCGCCCGGCGTGGAAGCCGCGCTCGCCGAACTGCCGCCGGCGGTCTCCAATGCCGAACGGCTGGGCCGGCTCGCCGTGCTGGTGAGCGCCTATTATGCGAAGCTCGGCCAGACCATCCCGCCCGCCTCGGCGCTGTCGGCGGCGCGCGAACTCGCCCGCCTGCTCGACCAGGCCGCCCTGTCCGGCGAGGTGGACTGGGCCCGGCTCGACACGCTCGTCTCCGACCGCCAGCTCGCCGAGCACTGGGAAAAGTCCGTCACCTTCCTCGACATCATCACCAGCCAGTGGCCGGAAGAGCTGGAACGCAATGCGCGGATGGACCCGTATGCCCGCCGGCTGGCGGCTGCCGAGGCAATGGCCGCCCACTGGCAGACGGAACCGCCCAAGGGCGATGT
>NZ_NCST01000054.1 GCF_002088975.1 Henriciella aquimarina | reverse complement strand
CTTGTCTTAGAGATTCCTGGTCTTCTGGTTAGAAAAGAACCGCTGGTGGGGACTGCGCAATTTCCCCGCCGGCGTAGAGGAACGGATCGTGCCTGCGCTGGCTGAGTAAGTGCCGTTGGGAAGTTTGATCGTCCTCTTCATTTCCATGCGACCTGAACGGATACGAGGGCATCTAGGCCCGTACGACAAGCAAAGGATCTGGAATGTCCATCGAACCAGTTCGCCAGCATATCGGCGTCGATATTTCAAAGAGCACTCTGGATGCGCACATGTATCCTGAGGGCAGGACCATAACTGTCCCGAATGATAAAAAAGGATTCAGGCAATTGCTGACCTGGATGGCAGGATGTCATCTTGAACAGCTACTCTATGAACCGACCGGGCAGTATCATCTTGCCTTCGAGAAGTTCTTCCTGAAAGCCGAAATACCTCTCGGCAAGGTCAATCCACGGCAGGCTCGACGATTTGCGGACGCATTGGGTGTGTCGGCGAAAACAGACACGATCGATGCCGGGCTTATCGCAAAATACGGGGCGATGATTTCTGTGCGCCGCGTCAGCGACAGAACGATCAAGTTCAATGAAATGAAAGAGCTACAATCGGCTCGGCGCGCTCTGGTGAAAGACAGGACACGCGCGTCCAACCGGTCTTCCGCCCGGATAGCTCCCTTGTTGCGGCGCCAGGCACGGGAAAGGATTGAGCAGATCGACCGTCACATGAAAGCAATCGACGCGGCTCTTCGTTTGCTGGTCCGTGATGATGAATTCCTGAAAGCCAGATTCGACATTCTACAGACTATTCCTGGCATTGGAGAAACAACCGCGATCATGCTTCTGACCGAGATGCCCGAACTCGGCTTCATCGATCACAAGGCGGCCGCCAGTCTTGCAGGACTTGCTCCGATCGCTCGGGACAGCGGCACGTTTCGAGGCAAGCGATACATACAAGGTGGAAGAGCACATTTGCGACAGGCGCTCTATATGCCCACCCTCGTTAGCATAAAGCATAATCCGGAATTCAGCGCGAAATACCAGATGATGGTCGCCACCGGAAAAGCGCCAAAACTGGCCATCACAGCCATAATGAGAAAGCTTATCGTCCTGGCGAACAGTCTGCTTCGCGATAGCCGAAACTGGGTTCCAAGCCGGACTTGACGAAGACGGATACTTCCCATTCGGCCCAGGCGCCGGTGCGGTTCCGCTCGCCGTCATTGATGTTCACATAGTCCAGCGGAGACATCATCATGCTGCCCGGAACGGCCGGCCAGTCATCGTCCATGGATGCACGGAACGTCTCGGCTCCGAGACGCAGATCGCCGAGGCCTTTCACGGGAAGGTCGTATGTCAGCTTGGCGGAGATATCCTCGCCGTCTGTGACCATGGGCATGCCGCCATTGGCCGCCCCGCCTTTGTCGGAGAGGAAGTTCATCTCATGGTCGACATCGCGCCACGAGGCTTCCGCCGTCAGCCGGCCCGCGCCGAGCGGGCCTTCGCCGTGCAGCTGGACGCTGTTGCTGGTGTTGTCGACGAGGTCCATGCGCTGATTGGCAAAGCCTTCATATGGCACGCCCTGCTGGCTGATCCGGACCCAGAAGAGGACGTCGTCTGCCGGACGGGCGGCGAGCAGCAGGGACTGGTCGTAATTCTCGTAAAGGGTCGAGCGGACCTCCCTGCCGTCGCCGGCTTCGTAATTGTCCGCCTTGTTCCAGCTGGCCTCATAGCGCGCGCTGTATGTTTCGCCCGCGACATTGGCTTCGAGCGAGGCGCCCCGGCCATTGGAAACGCTGCGATAGCTTGCGCCGGCTTCTCCGAAGACCTCGATCCCGCCGTCGGAGAAGTCCGGGGCGCGGCTTTCGATTGAAATGACGCCGGCAATATTGTCCCCGCCCAGGCTGACCGGCGAAAGGGTCGGGGTTACGACGATCCGCTCGACGCGGGAGGCATCGATATAGGAGGTGACCGGATTCATGTGGTTTGGGCAGTAATTCGTCGCCTGCTGGCCATCGATGAAGACGCCGACTCGGTCATCGGCGAGCCCCCGCATGACCGGCAGGGAGGCTATCCCGCCATTCGACTGAACGGCAAGACCTGGCTCGCGTGACAGCAGCCTGAGCGGGTCGGCAGAGCCTGTGCGCTGGCTTTCGATCTCCCGCCGGGACACTGCGTAACCGCCTCCAGGCGGGCTGGCCGGGGGTGCGGTTTCGGTGTCCTGCGCATCAATCGGCGGCAGTTCGGTCGGAGACTGCGCCATGGCCGAAGGCGCAGGGAAAGTCGCAGCCAGAAGGGTGGCAGCCGTGCTGCAGAGAAGATTGGTTTTCATATCATGTGTCTCTTGAACAATCAGAGCGGGCCTTTGCGGCCAGCACAGGAAACGCGCATCGCCGGCGGCGTGCGCGTGCTTGAGGGCTCAGATTGAAAGAGGGGGCGCGCGCGGCGGCGGGGGCGGCGCGGCGAGACCGCGTCCCGGTGCGATGGCGGCAAGCTCACGCGCATGGGGCCGCGATGCGTAAACGGGCTTGCCCAGTGTGACGGCGACGTCCGGCAGCGCGAAGTGCGCCGTTACGGCATAGGGGCAACTTCCGTTTTCGTCGCTGTCGGATTGGCCGGGAAGCTCGTCCGGGTCGACATATTTCCCGGTCTTCAGGTCGAGGACCGCCGTGTCATTACCCGCACCGCCGCCATGGCAGATCACGACATGCACAAACTCCCCGGGCTCTGCAGATGCCTCGAGCATGTAGCCTGCGGGGACAAGCGCCCGCACGACCATCGCCATCAGCGCTAGAGCGCCGAGCAGCGACATGAGCCGCGAGCGAGCTGCAGATCGTCCCGTCATCGTGGGCCGGATGAAGGCCAAATCCGACCAGGAAAAGCAACTGCGGCACGCCGCCACATAGAGCCAGGTGGCTTAAATGGCTGCTTTCGGGATCTAGCTGACATCGAAAAGCAAGAGTTCAGCTCATTCAGTATTGTGAATGCGGCTTAAACCCGATCCTAAAGAACCGTCAGGGTGCAGTCGGCTAAGGCGAATCCCTTTCATTGAGCCTCTCTCCCACATGATCCCAAGTAGCCGCGTACGCATTCACCCGTCTTCTTAAGGATGAATGTGTAGTATGGCTTGTCATACCCCTCCGGCATCGGAAATTCCGCAGGTATGTCGAAGAGCACGCTTGTGGAAAGACCCGGTGGCATGTGACTGAACGGCTTTACGACCTCATAGCGGGGTCGGCGCATGTCTGGATCGTCTATGGGGCGCAAAAATCCCTCATTGACCAGTTGAGCCAGGCCGGCGCTTATGGGCAAAATCTCGTACTCATTCACCTCGCCGCTCGAAGTAACGCTCCGGGGGTCGATGCTTATGACGTCATACTCCGGCTCGGTCGGTGAGTATGGATCCAATTCGTCCCCGGCAGGCAGCATCACGTGATTGAGAAATTGAAAGTTGAGTTCTGTATCAGGCGACCGGCCAAGAGCTGCGACAAGCGCCTCACGAACCTGTTTATCTCGAGAAGTTTCTTCTTCCTGGCTCGGGATGCAGGGATACGCGTTCACGAAATCCACCAGACCTGATTCGACTCCCGTCACACCAGCGTGAAAATAAGGCAGGGAGTTCGCCAATATCACTCTGGATAGCCGATCTGTTGCTCCCTGAATCCGCCAAATTCGCCGGCCTTTTGAAGCGAGGATCAGATAGAGCGGGGTGTCGCCAGCCTCGAGGTCGATTGTCGAAACGTAAGTGACCTTGTTGGGCGCGCCAACACTTACCGTCGAAAGGGCTCGTGATCCGCCACTGCGGACCATGATCACCCGTTCCTCCGCGTTCGCGGCAGGAACCTCGCAAGCGATTGATTCTGTCCCTGTCCCAAGCGAAAGAGCCGGTGCTTTGACGATCCTGCGATGAGAGGACCGGCCGCCTGGTGCATCTTCTTCAGCAAACTTTGTCGCCGGAGCCATCTCAACGCGCCGAGGCGGGTTGGCTTGCCACTCTCGCGCGATCTCGCCGGCAGTGGGCCTGTCGTCATTGTTACAACCGGAAACCACAAGCGCGAGGACGACAAGCAGAAGGACAATGAAATAACGAATTGATGAACGTGTCGGGGTCTCAGTCATTCTCGCCTCTCCCGGGTGCTAACTCGCCGCTATCGTGGTTCGCAGGACATGTCCGCACCTGCCGCATTTGATATGGCGATGGAGATTGAACTGGTCATGGAACGAGGCGTGGGGTGAGGCGAATTTCTGTAAGCTCCACATTCGCCGGAACCTCGACATGGCCCGCTCGACGCCTGAACGGTAGAGGGCTGTTCTCCGCCCGATTGCTCAGATGGTGACCAAACTCCTGGCGGTCGCCGATGTTTTGACTTTACAACGCGCTTGGCGCCGGCTTCGCTCTACGCTCTTCCGGGAGACGGTGCGACCCACTACCGGGTTTCGCTCAAATTGTCGGTTATCGACACATCATCAAGGCGTGCCTTGCGTTCGATGGCGGGAATCCATATTTCCGATGACCGGCGCGGACCACACGGACAGGACATGACGATGATTGGTCTCGGCATTGGTTTGCAGGCCGCGCTCGTGGTAATCGGCATCTTCGTGGCCCGTGCTGCGATCACCACCGCGAGAACGCCACAAGGTGCTGCTGCCTGGGTCGTGTTTCTCGTTTCTTTTCCGCTCCTTGCGTTGCCTGCCTTCGCTTTGTTTGGCAGCGTTTCCCGACTATCCTCCGGAAGAGCGGGGCAGGACGTGCAGCCGCTCGCAAGACCCGAACAGGGGCGGCTCGACAGTTTTGCCAACCTCGCCGCCAACTACCCCACCGATGGCAATACAGTCACGCTTCTTGTCGACGGACAGGCGACATTCGATGCAATCTTCGCCGCCATTGACGCGGCAGAACGCGAAATACTCGTCCAGTTCTATATTATTCGCTCCGACGCCATCGGCGATGAATTGAAGGACCACTTGATCCGGGCGGCCAGACGCGGCGTTGAGGTCCGTGTGCTTTGCGACATAATTGGTTCTTTGTTTTTGAGCTTCAGCTATGTCCGAGCACTTCAGGCGGAAGGCATACAAATACGCCGCATGCGCGGCCCAAGTCGCGCCTTGGGCCGCCTCGGCGTGAATTTTCGCAATCATCGCAAGGCGGTGGTGGTCGACGGCTCGCTTGGATTTACCGGTGGGATCAATGTCGGGCAGGAATACATCGACGGGGGGAAGAGGTTCGAATCCTGGCGTGACACGCACTTAAGCATCAAAGGCCCCATGGTGACGCAGCTGCGAGATATCTTCGCGTTCGACTGGAACGCCGTGACCGGCAAGAAGCTGCCCTCTCTTCAAACCACCACGCCGTCAGATGCCCCGGGCAGTCAGCGCGGCCTCATCATGGGCTTTGGCCCCACGGATCGTCTCGAGCGGGGCAGCCTGCTGCTCTGCGGCCTCGTAAACCTTGCGCGTCACAGGCTCTGGATCGCGACGCCCTATCTGGTGCCGCATGCCGACCTGGTGACGGCGCTTCAGCTGTCTTCAGTGCGAGGCGTCGAGGTCCGCATCCTGATCCCCGAACCCTCTGACAACAACATAGCCTGGTATGCGTCTCGTAATGCCGCGCGCAGCCTGTCGGAAGCGGGAGTCGAAGTTTGTACTTACCAGCCCGGCTTTATGCATTCCAAGGTCATATTGATAGATGACGATATCGCGTCGGTCGGCACGGTCAATCTGGATATCCGTTCGGCCTTGATAAACTTCGAGGAGACCGCCCTGATTGAGGACCCGACCTTCGCCGCCGAAGTTGAGACCATGCTGGAAGAGGATTTTTCCAGGTCACGCCCGGTCGCAATTCCTGGGCCTTGGCATGTCAGATTGCTCGCGCCGGTTGCCCGGCTGTTTGGCCCGCTTCTTTGATGCAGCGCGTCCGTATCGTCAGCTGGAACATTCGCAAGGCCGTTGGTCTTGATTGGCGCCGCGATCCCGAGCGGGTGTTGCGTGTGCTCAAACGCCTCGAACCTGATATCGTGCTATTGCAGGAAAGCGACAAACGTCTGCCACCACGGCCACCAGCCTTGCCCCTCGATCTGGTGCGGCGTGCAGGATGGACAGCCATCGACGCCGACCCGGATACACCCTCGATTGGCCACCATGGCAACGCGATTCTCCTGAAGCCGGGTATACAGCTGAAGAGGCTCGTAGCGCTTGATCTACCAGGGCTCGAACCGCGCGGTGCTGTACTGGCGAGTGTGAACAACACCGGCATGAGCCTGACATTGGGCGCTCTTCATCTCGGATTACGTCGACGGGATCGCCTGCTCCAGATGGCCCATGTCCTCGACGCCGCCCACCAGTTGGGCGGCCCAAGCATTATTGGCGGCGATTTAAACGAGTGGCGGGACACTAAAAGTCTTCTGCCGTCCGGATCACATTGGACCGAGATCGCCCCCGGGCGCTCTTTTCACGCATCCGCGCCTCTTTTTAAACTGGATCGGTTCCTGATCAACGGCATAGATACCATTGATTCCTATGGCGTGTTGTCGAAGGATTCAGCAGAGCGCGCGTCTGACCATCTACCGATTTGGATAGATATTGAACTGAACGATCGAACCGTACCAGGCTGACGGTGCTTTGTGTTCCGAACCAGTCTCGGGCTGGCCAATCCCTCATATCTGGCGGCTATTTGTGTAGATCGTCTGCGAGTTGGTGTACTCAGACAGGCCTTCGAGAGCGTTCTCGATACGGCACCGACGAGCTTCCCGACAATCGTCATCCTGTAACTGGTCTCGAAATCAATACTCATCGCCATTCCTCCCTTTCCAGTTAGCCGGGCGCTGGTTGGCTGAGCGCGCGGCGCATGATCTTGCCGGTGCAGTCGCTAATAGCGCCGGCAAGTCCCGGAAATGTCGGGACTAATTCAAGACGTCTCGAATTCGCTGGGTTTGAGGAGACTGGCTGGCGGTGCTGTCAGTCTAATGCGAACCTGGCTCCAGCAGCTCGTAACGCGCCCTGCCCTATCCAGCCATAGACCGCGCCATTCTGACGCCACGCTCGTGGAGAAGTCTTCGACATTGCGAAGGGATAGCGGGAAGCGGACGCACCTCATCACTGCGAGCTGTGTGATTGCAGGCGACATGATGAAGTAGCGGAATGGATTGCGCGTGACCCAGGATTCAGAATGCCGAGTGGGGCGCTCTATCTCGAAACGCACCATATCCAACCCCTCGCAGAGGGAGGAGCAGATACGTTGACCAACGTGATCGCTCTTTGTCCAAACGACCATCGAAAAGCGCACTACGGATTAGATATCTTGGATTTTCGGGACGAACTTTACGCGGCAGTTCGGAATAAGTGACCCCTGTTTCCTGAGGTGTCGTCCAATCCCTGCTTTCCCTTATCCCCTCCTCCGCTAGAGGAGAGGAGGCATCTCGTCGGGATCGAGCCGCATATCGATAAGGACCGGCCCGTCTTGATCGCCAAGGCCTGCCAGGGCGGTATCGAGGTCCTCATGGGTACGGACCGTATAGCCCTTTCCACCGAGGGATTCGGCAACCCTGGCGAAATCAGGCCAGTCGAAAACGGAGATTTTCGGGTCCATGTCCTTGTTGCGGAACTGGATATGCTCCGCCCCGTAGGCGCCGTCATTGCACACGACCGTCACAATGTTCAGCCCGTAACGAACTGCGGTGTTGAATTCGCCAAGCCCGCCCAGCATGAACCCGCCATCTCCCGTCACGTGCAGCACTTTCCGGTCGGGCTTTGCAACAGCCGCGCCGATCGCATAGCTCATGCCGAAGCCGATCGAGCCAAGCGCAACGGTTATCAGAAAGTCGCGAGGGTGCTCGACACGCAAATGCCGCCAGGGTTCGGAGAGGAACCGTCCGCCATCGGTCACCACCACCCGGTCCCGCGGGAAGGCTTCTTCCAGCTTGCGGATCGCACGCTTCATGTCGACAGGATCGTCCGGGGCTGGGTCAGCAATGCCCTCATAGGGATCGAAGTCAGCCAGCCGGCGGGCGAGGTCATCGCTCCTCCATCCGCATCCCGGAATCTCCGCCTCGTCGAGCCATTGGCCGAACAGGTTCGCCGTCAGGCCGGCATCGCCCATGACACCGGCATCGGGACGCAGAAAGCGGCCGATCTGCGAAGGGTCTATATCGACCTGCACGATGCGCTTCCCCTTCGAGAAGGAGCCATGCCCCATTGTCCAGCTATTGAAGCTGGCGCCGAAGCCGACGATGCAATCGGCTTCCATCAGAAGCTCATTGGCCAGATCGTGACTGAGCGTGCCGCAAATCCCCAGATTGAAGGGCTCGTCGCGAAAGAGATCCCGGGCCTCAAGCGTTGTGCAGAGCGGCGCTTCAAGCCGCGCCGCAAACTTGCTGATTTCTGCACTCGCCGCCTCGTCGACAGCGCCCTTGCCTGCGAGCACAACCGGCCGGCGTGCCGCAGCAATAATGCCGATGGCATCGTCAAGGTCGGAGCTCTCGGGCACGAGCGCGCGCTGACTGGGCCTACGATAGGGCGCGGCAGTGTAGTCGGCGTCCAGCCATTGGAAGTCCACGGGGATATTGAGCACAATCGGCCGGCGTTCGAAGCTGGCCCGGCGGATTGCCGTGGCAACATCTTCCGCAATCGTCTGAGGCGACCGCAATTGCTCGAACCCTGCCCCGGTCGCCACAACGATCTGTCGCTGGGGAATTTTCTGAAAATTGTCGCGATCGGCAAGCGCCGTGTCGCCGCAAAGCAGGACCATCGGCGTGCGCGCCTTCACGCCCTGGGTCAGCGCAGAGACTGTATTGGTCAGCGCCCCGCCATGCGTCACCGTTGCGCATCCGGGCGTGCCTGTCGCTCGCCCATGCCCAAGCGCCATCAGGGCGGCCCCCCTTTCATTCGCCGCTGAAATGAAACGTCCCCCGCAATCCCTGATATAGCTGTCGACGAAGTAGAGATTGCCGTCACCGATAAGACCAAACATGGTGTCGATACCATTGTCGGTTACGGCTTTGGCGAGGGCTTCATAGGTCTTTGTCATATCTGCAGGTCCATGGGTCTTGCTCGGGAGGGCACGCTTCGATGTCTCCGCCACGGGACGTTGTTCTTCGGCGGAGCCTGATTTTCACTTGGCGGCGCGCTTGCTGTAAGACAAGCGCCTGTCTTTCATGAGCCGTTGCGTGATCCTTTTTTTCGGAGCTGGCGTGTCTCTGACGCCTCCAAACGGCATACCCCTCAATCTTTCAACCGGTCAGCCAGCTGATAATGCATGATCTTGCCGCTGGGGGTTTTCGGCAGCTCATCGACAAAATGAATCTTGCGCGGACATTTGTAAGCCGCGAGCCTTTCGCGCACGAAAGCAATCAGCGCCGCCTCCGTCACGGCCTGGCCCGCCCGCAGGGAGACAAAGGCATGGACGGTTTCGCCGCGATACTCGTCCGGCGCACCGACAATGGCGGCTTCGCGCACGGCTTCGTGGCGGTAGAGCACATCCTCGACCTCACGCGGCCAGACCTTGAAGCCCGACGCGCTGATCATGTTTTTCTTGCGGTCGACCAGATAGAACCAGCCAGCTTCGTCCATCAGGCCAATGTCGCCGGTATGCATCCACCCGTCGGCGAGCGTCTCGGCCGTCTCTTCCGGTTTGCGCCAGTAGCCGGTCATGACCTGCGGGCCGCGCACAAGGAGTTCCCCAGGCTCTCTGAGCCCGCATGGCTTGCCATCCTTGTCGACAATGCGCGCATCCACCCCACAGACCGGCACGCCAATCGCAAGCGCACCGGTTTCGGGATCGACCGGAATATCGGCCTCGAAGGGGGCAAGGTGGGTCTGTGCGGTCGTCTCGGTCATGCCGAAACTTGTATGCAGGCGATGGCCCAGCTCCTCCTCGAAGCGAGTTGCCAGACTCGGCGAGATCGGGGCCCCACCGGAATAGATGCTGTGAAAGCTGTCAAAGTCTGCAGGCGACACGC
>NZ_NCST01000053.1 GCF_002088975.1 Henriciella aquimarina | reverse complement strand
CTGCAGGCTTTCCTTGCCCATTGCGAAGTCGGGGGTGAGGCGATCGCCATCCGTTATTTCGACCGGCTGATCAGTTATGGTGAGCTGGACGAGATGAGCTCACATTTCGCCGCTTGGCTCATCCGATCCGGCGCCGTGCAGGGGGACCGCATCTTCATCCTGCTCCAGAATGTCCCGCAATTTGCTATCGCCGCGCTTGGCGCGTGGAAGGCGGGTCTCATCCCTGTGCTTGGCAACCCGATGTACCGCCAGGATGAGTTGGGCAAGCTGATGGCCGATTGTGAGCCGAGCGTCATCCTGTGCCATCCTTCGCAGCGGCCCGCCTTCGAGGCTGTCGCGGGAGAGCGGACCATCCTGACCACGACAGCCGGTGCGATGCAGTCGCGCGGTGACCCCCGCTCCATCCCGGCAGATGAGCCGGACGAAACAGACGCTTTCATGGCGATTCTCGGCACGCAGGCCCATGAGGGGTCACTTTGCGAGCGCATCACCAGCGATCCGGCGCTGCTACTCTACACGTCCGGGACGACCGGCGTGCCCAAGGGCGCGATGCTCACCGCTTCGAACCTGTCCTATAATGCGGCTGTTGCCCGTCGCTGGTTTGCGGTGGATGGTGACGCCCGTCTCTTGTCGATTGCGCCGCTCTTCCACATCACAGGCTTTTCGCTGAACCTGTGCCTTGCTCTCTCGACCGGGGCGTCCCTCATTCTCACACACCGGTTTCGCCCGGATGTGGTGATGGATGCGATCCGCGAGTGGAAACCGACCTTCACAGTCGGCGCCTCGACGGCGTTCATCGCGCTGATGAACGAGCCGAGCGTGTCGCCTGCAGACTTTGACAGCTTTCACAGCATCTATTCCGGTGGGGCCCCGATCTCGCCGAGTCTGGCAACTCGCTTCGAGGAGGAGCTGGGCCATCGCCTGCATACAAGTTTCGGCATGACCGAGACGACCGCACAGACCCACCTTGCCCCCTTCGAGGCCGATATTCCGGTCGATCCCGAAACCGGTGCGCTTGCGATTGGCGTGCCGGTCTGTGGGGTGGATGCGCGCATTGTCGACAAGGATGGCAAGCCATGCGGGCTCAGAGAGCCTGGGGAACTCCTTGTGCGCGGCCCGCAGGTCATGACCGGCTACTGGCGCAAACCGGAAGAGACGGCCGAGACGCTCGCCGACGGGTGGATGCATACCGGCGACATTGGCCTGATGGACGAAGCTGGCTGGTTCTATCTGGTCGACCGCAAGAAAAACATGATCAGCGCGTCGGGCTTCAAGGTCTGGCCGCGTGAGGTCGAGGATGTGCTCTACCGCCACGAAGCCGTGCGCGAAGCCGCCATTGTCGGTGCGCCGGACGAGTATCGCGGCGAAACCGTCCATGCCTTTGTCTCCCTGCGGGCGGGCCAGGCCGTGACGGAGGCGGCGCTGATTGCTTTCGTGCGCGAAAGGCTCGCGGCTTACAAATGTCCGCGCAAGATTCATTTTGTCGATGAGCTGCCGAAAACCCCCAGCGGCAAGATCATGCATTATCAGCTGGCTGACCGGTTGAAAG
>NZ_NCST01000052.1 GCF_002088975.1 Henriciella aquimarina | reverse complement strand
CTGCAGGCTTTCCTTGCCCATTGCGAAGTCGGGGGTGAGGCGATCGCCATCCGTTATTTCGACCGGCTGATCAGTTATGGTGAGCTGGACGAGATGAGCTCACATTTCGCCGCTTGGCTCATCCGATCCGGCGCCGTGCAGGGGGACCGCATCTTCATCCTGCTCCAGAATGTCCCGCAATTTGCTATCGCCGCGCTTGGCGCGTGGAAGGCGGGTCTCATCCCTGTGCTTGGCAACCCGATGTACCGCCAGGATGAGTTGGGCAAGCTGATGGCCGATTGTGAGCCGAGCGTCATCCTGTGCCATCCTTCGCAGCGGCCCGCCTTCGAGGCTGTCGCGGGAGAGCGGACCATCCTGACCACGACAGCCGGTGCGATGCAGTCGCGCGGTGACCCCCGCTCCATCCCGGCAGATGAGCCGGACGAAACAGACGCTTTCATGGCGATTCTCGGCACGCAGGCCCATGAGGGGTCACTTTGCGAGCGCATCACCAGCGATCCGGCGCTGCTACTCTACACGTCCGGGACGACCGGCGTGCCCAAGGGCGCGATGCTCACCGCTTCGAACCTGTCCTATAATGCGGCCGTTGCCCAGCGCTGGTTCGCGGTGGATGGTGACGCCCGTCTCCTGTCGATTGCGCCGCTCTTCCACATCACAGGCTTTTCGCTGAACCTGTGCCTTGCTCTCTCGGCCGGGGCGTCCCTCATCCTCACACACCGGTTTCGCCCGGATGTGGTGATGGATGCGATCCGCGAGTGGAAGCCGACCTTCACAGTTGGCGCCTCGACGGCGTTCATCGCGCTGATGAACGAGCCGGGCGTGTCGCCTGCAGACTTTGACAGCTTTCACAGCATCTATTCCGGTGGGGCCCCGATCTCGCCGAGTCTGGCAACTCGCTTCGAGGAGGAGCTGGGCCATCGCCTGCATACAAGTTTCGGCATGACCGAGACGACCGCACAGACCCACCTTGCCCCCTTCGAGGCCGATATTCCGGTCGATCCCGAAACCGGTGCGCTTGCGATTGGCGTGCCGGTCTGTGGGGTGGATGCGCGCATTGTCGACAAGGATGGCAAGCCATGCGGGCTCAGAGAGCCTGGGGAACTCCTTGTGCGCGGCCCGCAGGTCATGACCGGCTACTGGCGCAAACCGGAAGAGACGGCCGAGACGCTCGCCGACGGGTGGATGCATACCGGCGACATTGGCCTGATGGACGAAGCTGGCTGGTTCTATCTGGTCGACCGCAAGAAAAACATGATCAGCGCGTCGGGCTTCAAGGTCTGGCCGCGTGAGGTCGAGGATGTGCTCTACCGCCACGAAGCCGTGCGCGAAGCCGCCATTGTCGGTGCGCCGGACGAGTATCGCGGCGAAACCGTCCATGCCTTTGTCTCCCTGCGGGCGGGCCAGGCCGTGACGGAGGCGGCGCTGATTGCTTTCGTGCGCGAAAGGCTCGCGGCTTACAAATGTCCGCGCAAGATTCATTTTGTCGATGAGCTGCCGAAAACCCCCAGCGGCAAGATCATGCATTATCAGCTGGCTGACCGGTTGAAAG
>NZ_NCST01000051.1 GCF_002088975.1 Henriciella aquimarina | reverse complement strand
TTGTCGGAGACGATCATCTTCGGAGCACCCCGCCGGGTGATGAGCCTGGACAGTTCCCTGGCGACCCGCACGCCGGACAGGGAGACATCGACGACCACGGCCAGGGCTTCCCGGGTGAAGTCGTCGACCACGCAGAGCGTGCGGAACCGGCGGCCATCGCTGAGAGCGTCCGATACGAAGTCCAGGCTCCATCGCTCATTCGCCTGTTCCGGCAGGAGCATGGGTGAACGTGTGCCTGTCGCCCGCTTTCGCCCACGTCGTCGTTTCACGGCCAGTCCCTCCTCGGCATAGATCCGGTAGATCTTCTTGTGATTGGCGCTGAGGCCCTCGCGGTCCAGCAGGATGCCGAGCCTGCGATAGCCGAACCGGCGGCGTTCACCGGCCAGCTCCCGTAGCCTCTGGCGCAACTTCTCGTCACCGCCATCGCGTTTTTCATACTGGAAGGTGGACCGATCGAGATCGGCCAGCCGGCAGGCCCGACGCTCCGACAGGCCATGCACTTCCATCACGTGGTGCACGGCCTTCCGTTTGGCGTCGGGCGTCAGAAGTTTTTTGTCGCCAGGTCCTTCAGGGCGGCATTGTCCAGCATTGCATCGGCCAGGAGGCGCTTCAGCTTCGAGTTCTCCTCCTCCAGCGTCTTCAGCCGCCGGGCGTCCGACACCGTCATGCCGCCGAACTTCGCCTTGTACTTGTAGAAGGTCGCATCCGAGATGCCGTACTTGCGGCAGATATCGGCTGTCTTCACGCCAGCCTCGTGCTCCCGGATCATCCCAATGATCTGTTCTTCGGAAAATCGTGATTTGCGCATTTGTCATCCTCTTCGTGTCGAGGACTCTGCAAATTCATGGCCGGAATTTACGGGGCTGGGTCATTGGCAACGTGGGCGTCGTTAAACAGAAATGAATAAAGTGGAGTATGAACACCATAATCTTCGCTTTTTTGTCGGGGCGGCATGCGCTGCATTTGGTCTGCGTAAAAGGCACTGTCTTTCTCAGACATAAGCGCGTCGAAGAACTTCTCCGTATATTCTTCGGACTTCCAAATCTGGGCTGTCATCAGCTTGAGCCCCAAAGAAAGTCTCGCAAGTGCAGCATACTCAATGAATTCGTTAGATGCCGTAACTTGATGGTATAAACTCAGCGCAGCCTCTCGTTGCTTTTCAATGCCAGGCAACAAATGCTGGAGTGGCGACAATATTCTGTCCCATTGTGTTCGTACTTTCTGACCTTCTTCGTGCTGCAAAAAAGCCAGCACAGCCAGCGTATCAGGACGACGCGTTTCAAAATACCGTCTCAACCGCTGCACACGGGTTTTGTTGGAAATTACATCGATAATGAGTTCCAGATTGGGCTCAATAAGATCTGCAGCCTGCGAGAATTGTTTGTCAGACAGCAAGCGACCCACAAGCTTTTCCAGCTTGGGCAGCCCCTTGATTGATATCCTTCGTCTAGCAGAAAGTCCTAGAGCAAGAACTAGCCAAGCGATCACAATAAAAAACGACAATTCTTGAGCAGTTACTGTGTGCTGGTCGAGTGTGAGAACTTCACATCCCTGGCCCATAAAATCTGGGCATTGCACTCCGAAACGGTCGAAAAGCTGCAAGTATATGACGAGCAGGAATGCCAAGATTCCCGACAGAGCAGGTAGTCCCCACAACAAGCTCATGCGCATTCTTGTGCCAGAGGATGCAAGTGCAGCTGCCGCTATCAAAAGAGACAAGAAGGTTAGAAATCCGTCGACTGTCATTTATCAGCTTCTCAAGTCTTCTCTGACCTTCTCGGACACTTGGATAAACATTTCCATCCCCCCCTGAACCGGCCCCTATCTTCTCCGTTATGCTCCGTTGGCGGACGATAGGGAGCTGTCTGATGCCGGTGCCACATTGGCAGGCGCTATTCATGACCTGCAACCCCGCCCGCAGCCTTGGGAAGCTGCGGCAAAATCCTCTCATTTTCAGACACGTCTCAGCCCGAGTCATACCAGTCCTTCAGCGCTTTGGTGATCAGCATGGGCAGGGCTTCGGCGGTCAGGG
>NZ_NCST01000050.1 GCF_002088975.1 Henriciella aquimarina | reverse complement strand
CCAGCCGGACTTCCGCATCTATGCGGGCGAGACCTCGACCGAGATCGGCGGAGGCTGGATGCGGAAATCGAAGGCATCGGGACGCGACTATGTCTCGCTCACCCTCGCCGACCCGCAGATCGGACCGCGCCGGATCTTCGCCAACCTTGCCCCGGTCAAGGGCCAGAAAGGCCGGCACGTGATCCTCTGGAACGCGCGCGACTAGCCGGAAACACCGTCGCAAACGAGCCACTCCGGGCATGCAGGCCGGGGTGGCTCTCATTGCAGGGCGCGATGGTTATGCCGGCCGGGCAAGAGCCGCCATGCGCGTTTTGCCTCTCCATTTCGACCTGCTTCCGGCCAGTCTGGTCTCATCGGACGGTGGACTGACGAAAGGAGATCGCAATGGCCGATATTGAACATACGAGCCCCGGCCAGGGGGATGACAGTGAGTTCTTCAGTGTTGAGGAAGCCGCAAGATATCTGCGGCTGACGCGTTCCACGCTGGATCATTATCGCTGCCAGGGCAGGGGGCCGGTCTATCGAAAACACGGCGCCCGCGTCTTCTACACGCGTACAAGCCTCGATACCTGGTCGAACAGGCATACTTATGTCTCGACCTCCGAGCGGATTAAGCCCGAGTCGTGAGGTGGGCCATGGTGAGCGTCACAACGGCTGCCATAGGGCTCACGCTTGCCAGTCACGCACTCCCGGTTCGAAAATACCTTGTCTGGAACCGGACCGGGTCTGCGCCTATCGGGCTTTATCGGCTGAGCGGCGACCAATTCACCCTCGGCCGATGGGGTGCCGTCTCAGCCGATAGCGATGCTGCGAAATGGTCAGCGTCACGAGGTTATGTCGGCGATGGCTGGCCTCTCCTAAAGCGGATCGCCGCGCTTCCCGGCGCAGAAATATGCCGTGAAGATCTCGATATTTTTATCGACGGAAAGCCCGTCGCGAAGGCTTTGTCGCGTGATGCACAGGGACGTAAAATGCCGGAATGGCACGGATGTGTCGTGGTGCAGGACGACGAAATTTTCCTCCTGAATGCGCATCCACGCTCGCTCGACGGGCGGTATTTCGGCGTCACAAAAGTCCGGGATGTGGACGGCGTCGCCGTCCTCGTCTTTTTATGGCCCGGCTGAAAGGCGTGCAAGCGGATGCAAGGCGATGCAAGCGAATACAGGGGAGAGAGGTGCGAACCCGGAAGGGCAAGATAAAGGGCTTGGCGCCAGGCTCCGCCTAACGCCTTGTCTGCACATCGATTTTCAGGTGCCCATTGCGGGCGTTCGAGACGCCCATGGGCCCCGTCTTTGCCTGTTGTCATTGGGAATCTGGCAGGCGCCAGGCTGAAGGAGGCCCAATTGTCAGTCGATGACGAATTCACGCCACGGCTTGGCCGGATCAGGGATCGCGGGCAGGGTGGCGGCAAGCGTTTCTCGAAGCAGCTTCGGAAAACAGCCGCCAGGCTTGGTCGAAAGTCCAGAGGATCGGGCTATACCGGCCGTCAAGTTGGACGGGGATCGGCAACGGCCCGGCAGCTTGAATTTCAGCGCCGGAGACTGGCGGCGTTCCGGATGCGGCGGGTCGTCGTCAAATTCCATATTGCGCGGTCCGGTAAGGGGGGTAGGCTTGGTGCCTTCCGGGCGCACCTTCACTATATACAGCGTGATGGCGTTGAACGGGACGGGCAGGGCGGTGACCTCTACACACGCGATGGCGAGACGCCGCATGGAGATCGCTTTCTAGATCGGAGCGAAACTGACCGCCACCAGTTCCGCATCATCGTGTCACCTGAAGACGGGGTGGCGCTTGGCGACCTGCGGGAGACAACGCGGGCGCTGATGGTGCAGATGGAACGTGATCTCGGCACGCGGCTCGACTGGGTGGCTGTCGACCACCACAATACTGGTCATCCTCACACCCATATTGTGGTGCGTGGAAAGGATGCGCGGGGCCAGGACCTCGTCATCGCGCCGGACTATCTGAAATCCGGCCTCCGCCAGCGCGCGGCGGACCTCGTCACCGAGCGGCTGGGGCCGCGGCGCGATCTCGAGATTGCACGAGCCCGGCATGCGGAGGTTCGGCAGGACAGGCTGACCGCGATCGACCGGGCGATGCTGCACGATGTTGAAGATGGGATCCTGGATGTCTCCGGCACCGCTTCGAGTGAGGCGGAGCGGTTTGAACGCAGCCTCAGGCTTCAGCGGCTCTCGCACTTGCGCCAGCTTGGTCTGGCCAAGCCGGTGGGGGAGGGCGGATGGCGCATGGTTTCAGGTTGGGATCGTGTGCTCGCCGAGATGGGGCAGCGGGGCGATGTGATCCGGACGCTGGCGCACCGGTTCGGCCGGAAGGACGGTCTTGAGCGCCTCACGACCTTTGATGCCCCACGAGCCGAGGGAAGAACGCTGACCGGGACAGTTCTGGCGGTCCTGCCGGATGACGAGTTGCGCGATCGCCGGTCGGTTGTTTTCGAGGATTTTGACGGCCGGAGGTGGCTCATTGGCCTGGGTGAGACCGAACCAGACGCCATTCCGCCGGAAGGCGCGATTGTCGAGGCGGGAGCGAGGACGGCCAGAGCCAGATCCTCCGACCGGGTGATCGCCGGGATCGCCGAAGGCGCTGGCGGACTTTATTCCGAAGACATCCATGCGGGCGCCGATCCCTCATCGACGGCGGCGTTCCGGCATGCCCATGTCAGGCGTCTTGAAGCGCTTCGCCGGGCCGGTCTGGTCGAACGAATGCCGGATGGCGTCTGGACCATACCCGAAGACTATCTCGGCAAGGCGGCACAATTCGAGGGAAGGCGCCAGGGCGGTGTCAGTCTGAGTGTGCGGTCATGGCTTTCGCTTGAGGAGCAGATCAGGCGAGAGGGTGTGACCTGGCTCGATGATGTAGCAGACGGCACGCAGGGCAAACGCCTTATCGCTGCCCGGCAGGCACGGCTTGCCTGGCTGCAGCAGCAGGGATGGCTCGCATCGGACCAGGTGACGCTTGGCGCGGAGGCCCGCAGCCGGCTGTGTCGTCGCGAACAGGACATAGCTGTGGCACGGATCGCGAAGGCTTCAGGACGTTCTGAGGTAACGCTCCAGACGGGTGAGGCAATCTCCGGACGCTATGAGCAGGCCCTGAGCCTGGGGTCTGGGCGCTTCGTGGTTATTGGGAATGCCAAGGCATTTGCGCTGGTCCCATGGCGCGCGGAAATCGAACGTCATCGCGGGCGAGAGCTGGTGGCCAAGCGGACTGCCCAGGGTCTATCCTGGACAATCGGAATGGGCCGACAGAAAGGCCTGTCGCGCTGAGGGCTTGCGAGGCTTTGCATCGGATTGCTTAGCTTGCCCTGGTGTCCGACTGTTCGAGGTGGTCCAACGCATAGGAAGATCAGGCCATCTTCGATTGAACCTGAGAAAGTCTTCATGCGCCCCGGAAAAATCCTGCTCGGCCAGGTGCTGATTGTCTTCATCCTGATCCTTCTGACCCTCTGGGGCGCGACCCAGTGGACAGCCCATGAGTTGGGTTACCAGCCGGCTCTGGGGCGTCCCTGGTTCTTCGCTGGCGAGACGCCGGTCTACAGACCGTGGCGGCTTTTCCAGTGGTGGTATGCCTATGAGGCCTATGCGCCGGATGTGTTCGCGCGCGCGGGACTGATCGCCTCCTCCGGAGGGCTTCTTGGCATATTGGCTGCTGTTATCGGCTCGGTGATCCGCAGCCGGGATGCCGCCAATGTCACGACCTATGGGTCGGCCCGGTGGGCAAAACCGCACGAGCTGAAGCAGCATGGACTGCGCGCGCAAGAAGGCGTGTTTCTCGGCAAGACCAAAAACGCCTATCTCCGTCACGATGGGCCGGACCATGTCATGGCGTTCGCGCCGACCCGGTCCGGCAAGGGGGTTGGCCTGGTCGTACCGACGCTTCTTTCCTGGGCCGGCAGCGCGGTCATTCACGACATCAAGGGCGAGAACTGGGAGCTGACCTCGGGATGGCGGTCCGGCTTCTCGACCTGCATTCGGTTCGACCCCACTGACCGGCGTTCGCCGCGCTACAATCCGCTCCTCGAAGTCCGGCGGAGCGAATGCGAGGTACGCGATGTCCAGAACATTGCGGATATTCTGGTGGATCCGGAAGGCTCGCTCGAGCGCCGCAATCACTGGGAGAAGACCGGTCATGCCCTGCTCGTGGGCGTGATCCTGCACGTCCTCTATGCTGAACAGGACAAGACGCTGTCGGGCTGCGCGAAATTCCTGTCCGATCCCAGCCGGACCTTCACGGCCACGCTGACCCGGATGATGCGTACGAAGCACCTGACCGACGCCAAGGGAAACCGGTCGGTACATCCGGTCGTAGGGCAGGCCGCGCGCGATCTCCTCAACAAGGCCGAGAATGAGCGCTCCGGTGTGTTGTCGACCGCGATGAGCTTTCTGGCGCTTTACCGGGATCCGGTCGTCGCGGCGGTAACATCTGCAAGCGACTGGCGCCTTGCTGATCTTGTAGACGCCGAACGGCCCACTTCGCTCTATCTGGCCTGTCCGCCTTCCGACATGTCGCGGACAAAACCCCTGATGCGCCTGATCCTCAACCAGATCGGCCGGCGGCTAACGGAGGAACTGCCCGATCCCAACCGACGCAAACTCCTCATGATGCTGGATGAGTTTCCGGCGCTCGGACGGCTCGATTTCTTCGAGTCCGCGCTCGCCTTCATGGCGGGTTACGGGATCCGGACGTATCTGATTGCCCAGTCCCTGAACCAGATCGAAAAGGCCTACGGGCCGAACAATTCCATCCTCGACAACTGCCATGTCCGGGTGGCTTTCGCGACCAATGACGAGCGCACGGCCAAGCGCATTTCTGAGTCGCTCGGGACGAAGACGGAGCTCAGGGCCCAGAAGAACTATACCGGACACCGCCTCGCGCCCTGGCTTTCGCACATGATGGTCTCACGCCAGGAAACCCAGCGGCCCCTGATGACCCCGGGCGAGGTGATGCAGCTGCCCGCCAGCGACGAGATTGTCATGGCGTCGGGCGCACCGCCCGTACGGGCGAAGAAACTGCGTTATTTCGAAGATCGCAATTTCACGCGCCGGATCAGGGCGGCGGCGAGCGTCGAGACATGGTCAGGCAATCGGCCAACTGAGTGGTCGAGTCTGCTGCAGGATACTTCAAGCACGCCAAGCGGAGACGCAGCGTCCGGGGACCAGTCGGATGGCGGACTGGAGCGTGCGCCGGACCTTGCGGAACCTCAGGAGCTGAAAACACCTGGGCCGGAACGCGATGCTGAGCTGGCTGTGGAGGACGGGCCCGATCCTGCCGAAGCCCGCCATCTGGAAACCGTCCGGCGTGCCGCTGCGCTGGACCTCGCCGATCCTGACACCTTGCCGGATTTCTGAGCCATGCCCAAGCCACGGATAAACCTTCGTCTTGCCGCTGATATCTATGCCAAGCTTGATGAGGCAACGCAGCGCCCTGGCGTCACAAAGTCAGCCATCATCGAGCGGGCATTGAGGGAGTATTTCTGCCCTGAGCTCAGAATGGGCCTGGAGGAACGCATTCTGGCGCGGCTGGATGCCTTCGACATAAGACAGGGTGAAATCGAACGCGACGCCCGATTTACACTAGAGGCGCTCGGGCAATTCATCTTTTACTGGCTGACACGCACCGACCCCATTCCAGACGGCGAACGGGAGGCGGCGCATGCGCTGGGGCAGAGGCGATTTGACTATTTTATTGAGCAGGTGGCGCGGAAGGCCGACAATGGAAACGGCGTTAATTGGCGTCTATATCGCTCACCAGCAGATGATTGAGTCTCTCGTCCGTCCACAGGCTGCTCTCTGAACTCTGCAATTTCAACCGCTCAGGGAAGACGTGCAAGTGTCTCAACGAGGAAATCGGACATTGCTCGGTTTCTTGTGAGACCAGCGACATCTTCGTGGATTGCGAGCCAGAAGGTCCGCGTGACGCAGATATCGTCTGGAAGGAGATTGACCAGTCCTGGAAAGCGATCCGCCATAAAGGTCGGGAGAATGCCGAGCCCGGCCCCCGCCGAGACCATTTCCACCTGGGCGACGATACTGGGGCTGCAGAGTTGCGGGGTCAGGCCGGGGAGCAGCTCGTCGAAATAGTGAAGTTGCGCGGAATAGATGAGATCGTCGACATATCCAATGAGCGTGTGCGCCTGCAGGTCGTCGCGCGACCGGATCTGCGAATGATCGGCGAGATATCTCGCGGTGCCATAGAGATGCAAAGAATAGTCCGTCAGTTTTCTCACCTTGAGGCGCCCGGTCGAAGGTCGCGCCAGCAGGATCGACATGTCAGCCTGGCGTTTGGGGACGCTCACAAAGCCCGACAAGGCGATGAGATCGATATCGATTTTCGGATGGACCTGTTTGAACCGGCCGAGCGCTGGTGCAATCACCGTTGAACCGAGCCCTTCGGTGACGCCGAGCCGAATTCGGCCCTCCGCACTTTGCTCGGTTGTGCTTTCGGCCAGGATGTCGAGCGATGCGGTTTCCATGGCTTCGACGCGCGCGACGAGCTTT
The DNA here is from genome assembly GCF_002088975.1 of Henriciella aquimarina. GTDB lineage: Bacteria > Pseudomonadota > Alphaproteobacteria > Caulobacterales > Hyphomonadaceae > Henriciella > Henriciella aquimarina. The sequence continues at coordinate 10,636 of NZ_NCST01000050.1, read as the reverse complement.
TCGCCCGCAACGGTCAGAACATGTCCGCGCCGGGTCCGCTCGAACAGGGTGACGCCCAGGTCCTGTTCGAGCCGCTTGATTCTTCTGCTTATTGTCGTGGCGTCGAGATGGGTCTGGGCCGCTGCATCGTCGAGCTTTCGCCGGCGGCTGACGTCCAGAAACAGTTTGAGATCGTCCCAGTTCACGCTGCTATATTCGCCTGCGTTTTTGCAGATGCAAGCTGCAATCGTTCCTGTTTACCAGCAATTGTTCAGTCTGTATGGTCCGCAGCAGAGAACATGGGAGTCTTCCGAATGCGTCGCGTGCACCACTTTATTGCCGGCAAGTCAGTCGAGGGCCAGTCTGGCCGGTTCGGCGATATCTACAATCCGAATACGGGTGAGGTTCAGGCGAAGGTCGACCTGGCGAGCGAAGATGAACTGGATCGCGCTGTCGAAGCCGCAAGCCGGGCGCTTCCCGAATGGGCAGCGACAAATCCGCAGCGCCGGGCGCGTATCCTGTTCAAGTTCAAGGATCTGCTCGAGCAGAATATCGACGAGCTGGCCGAGCTGCTGTCATCGGAACATGGCAAGGTCGTTGCGGACTCCAGGGGCGATGTGCAGCGCGGTATTGATGTGGTTGAGTTCGCCTGCGGCATCCCGCACCTGCAGAAAGGCGAATATACCGAGGGCGCCGGCCCCGGCATCGACGTCTATTCGATGCGCCAGCCACTTGGTGTGGTCGCCGGTATCACGCCGTTCAACTTCCCGGCGATGATCCCGTGCTGGATGTTTGCAGTCGCGATCGCCTGCGGGAACACCTTCATCCTGAAGCCGTCAGAGAAGGACCCTTCTGTGCCGGTGCGGCTGGCTGAACTGTTCATGGAAGCAGGCGCGCCCGAGGGTGTGCTGAACGTCGTGCATGGCGACAAGACCGCCGTGGACGCCATCCTCAAGCATCCCGATATCAAGGCCGTTAGCTTCGTCGGCTCGTCCGATATCGCACAATATGTCTATTCAACCGGCACGGCGCACGGAAAACGCGTGCAGGCCATGGGCGGGGCGAAGAACCACGGCATCATCATGCCGGATGCCAATCTTGAGCAGGCGGTGAAGGACATTGTGGGCGCGGCGTATGGCTCTGCCGGCGAGCGCTGCATGGCGCTGCCTGTGGCGGTGACCGTCGGCAAGAAGACGGGCGACGAGTTTGTCGAGCGGATGCTGGACGCCGCGCAGAACCTCAAGGTCGGCATTTCGACCGACAAGGACGCGCACTACGGTCCCGTCGTTTCGGCGGCCCACAAGGCCAAGGTCGAGGACTATATCCGCATGGGCGTCGAGGAAGGCGCTGACCTGAAGCTCGATGGCCGCGGCCTTGAACTGCAGGGACATGAGAACGGCTTTTTCGTCGGGCCGAGCCTGTTCGATCATGTGAAACCGGAGATGAAAACCTATAAGGAAGAAATCTTCGGCCCCGTCCTGCAGGTGCTGCGCGCCGAGTCGCTGGAAGAGGCGGCCGCGCTGCCGAGTAATCACCAGTACGGCAATGGCGTTGCGATCTTCACCTCTAACGGCCGCGCAGCTCGCGAATTCGCCGCGCAGGTCAATGTCGGCATGGTCGGTATCAATGTGCCGATCCCGGTGCCGGTCAGCTATCACACCTTTGGCGGCTGGAAGCGCTCGGCATTTGGCGATACCAACCAGCACGGCCCGGAAGGGGTGAAGTTCTGGACCAAGATCAAGACCGTCACCCAGCGCTGGCCGGAAGGCGATATCGGCGACCAGGCTTTCATCATACCGACGATGCAGTAAGCGCCATGGCAGATTACAAGACGATCAAATTCGAGACACAGGGCCGCATTGCGGTCGTGACGCTCAACCGCCCTGATGCGCTGAACGCGCTCAATGCGGAAGTCATGTCAGAGGTCGCGGCCGTTTTTGCCGGGATCGACAGGGACAGGAATATCGCTGTCAGCGTTCTGACGGGCGAGGGGAGGGCCTTTGCCGCCGGCGCTGATATCAAGGAGATGCAGCCGCAAAGCTTCTCCGACATGTATGTTGAGGACTATTTCGCCGAATGGGACAGGTTCGCAGCATGCCGTAAGCCTGTGATCGCGGCGGTGAACGGCTTTGCGCTGGGCGGCGGCTGTGAGCTTGCCATGATGTGCGACCTTGTCATCGCGTCGGACAAGGCCAAGTTCGGCCAGCCTGAGATCAAGCTCGGCGTGACCCCTGGCATGGGTGGCTCCGTCCGGCTGACCAGGGCCATCGGCAAGGCCAAGGCAATGGACCTGGTTCTTACCGGCCGGATGATCGATGGCGAAGAAGCGGACCGGATCGGTCTTGTCAGCCGTGTGGTGTCTCACGACGACTTGTTGAAAACCGCCATGAAGGCGGCCGAGACAATTGCCGGCTATTCTATCCCGTCGCTCATGGCGGCCAAGGAAATGGTGTCGCGAGCGCTGGAACTGCCGACAACGGAAGGCGTGAAGTTCGAACGCCGCCTATTCCAGGGCCTGTTCGGCACCAGGGATCAGAAAGAGGGGATGGCGGCCTTCGCTGAAAAGCGCTCGCCGGATTTCAAGGATGCGTAGCTCCCGTGAGCTGCACATGCCCGGCCTCGCTCTCCTCCGGGCGTTTCTGGGTGACCTGGGGCGCCCGCATTAGCTTTTCTTTTTGGCGGGCGCCCAATTTTTTAACAACATGATGAACCTCACTGCAGAACAGACGATGATTTCGGAGATGGTGAAAGAGACGGGATTACTGGGAAGTGAGGCCGATCAGCCTGACATCATCGACCTGAGCTGTATGGACAGTATCAACCATCCCATGGCTACCAGGAGTGGCCGGATGTCAGATATCGAGTGTCGCTAAGCGTGATTGAAAATACCTGCGCCGCCGAAACCGCATGGGTGTTGATGCCAAAGCAGGCTTTGATGATTGCCCTGCGCAATAATTTTCAAGGGAGTTATCGAATTGTCTGAGGCCTACATTATCGAATCTGCTCGCACAGCAGGGGGGCGTCGTGGTGGCGCACTTTCAGGATGGCATCCTGCCGACATGGCGGGGGAAGTCCTGAACGCCTTGGTTGACCGCGCTGGGGTTGATCCCGGGCTGATCGAAGACGTGATCATGGGGTGCGTTAGTCAAGCGGGAGAGCAGTCCACGGCATTGGGCCGCAATGCCGTACTCGCATCGAAATTTCCACAGAGTGTACCAGCGGTAACAATAGACCGTCAATGCGGATCCTCGCAGCAGGCCCTTCAGTTCGCCGCTCAAGCCGTTATGTCCGGTACCCAGGATATGGTGATCGCAGCAGGCGTTGAGAGCATGTCCCGGGTGCCGATGTACTCGGCTATCGATCTCTATGCAAAGGCGGGGATGGGAGAGGGGCCGTGGAGCGCCCGCATTCAGCACAAATATGGCGTTACAGAGTTCAGTCAGTTTCGTGGCGCACAGATGATTGCAGATAAGTATGGGTTTACCAAGGACGATATGGACAGGTTTGCGCTGGAGAGCCATCGGCGTGCGGCGCAGGCAACAGAATCTGGACTGTTCGATTCAGAAATTGTTCCTTTGGAGCTTTTAGCTAGCCCAGACGCTGGGTGGCATTTGAAAGATGAGGGTATTCGATATGACGCCACTCTGGAAAGCATTGGCTCAGTAGCGCCGTTGACAGATGGAGGAAGCCTTACGGCTGCAAATGCAAGCCAGATTTGTGATGGTGCGTCGGGCGTGCTGATTGCAGGCGAGAAGGCTGTAAAGGCATATGGACTCCAGCCGAGGGCCAGAATCGTTGGCATGCTGGTGACAGCCGGGGACCCTGTCATCATGCTTGAAGAGCCTGTTTTTGCGACACAAAAGGCACTTGATCGTCAAGGACTATCACTTTCCAGCATTGACCTTTACGAAGTGAATGAAGCGTTTGCCTCGGTTCCTTTGGCGTGGCTCGAAACACTTGACGCGGACCCAGAGAAATTAAACGTCAATGGGGGCGCAATTGCCCTTGGCCATCCGCTCGGCGCCACTGGTACCAAGTTGATGACTACACTCGTTCACGCTCTCCATGCGCGCGGTCTGCGGTATGGACTTCAAACCATGTGCGAAGGCGGTGGCATGGCAAATGTGACGATTGTAGAAGCGCTTTGAACAGTCGCATCTGTAGTGCTGGCAGGGTAAGACGGCCTCACCGCCATCATGCGGCTGTCATGTTAGCGAGAAGTCATATGACGCGAGCGCTGCGCGCCCGGCTTCCGCGGTGTGAAAAGGAAAAATCGGATCCGAGCGGCCATGACACAAGAAGAAGCGGCCGGCGCCGGTGAGAAGGCGTCGGACGATATTGATCGCTCATATGCAGCATCAGCCTCGCTGACGCGATCGCCGTCTTTAGCGTTTGCCACATTAGCCACGTCTATATCCGCGTTTCCGAAAACACTAAGATGATCCGTTTCGGTAACTTCAGAGGGCGTGATCAGCTCGAAAACTGTGCCGGGCCTACTGCCTCATCCCGCCAGCCGGATTGATGCTTCACGAAATCGCAACATTCTAGCCGGCTTGAGTGTAAAGCGACGAATTGCCCGATAGCGCGTGTGGTGAGCGGCTTACCGAGTTCGAAGAGCGGAACGCAGCTTTACCGGGGCGCATCCGTCACCGCATGTAAGGATCCACTGGAAGCCAGCGATGCCGAACAGCACGGAGCCATCGTCAAGATCCAGTGGCAAAAGCGTGAGGTGGTTGTCCCCCGGCTAGGCATCTGGCCAATCCAGTAAATGCCATGCTTGCGCCAAACCCGCCTATGTGCAAAACAAATGTATTAAATTTGACTGCAGTCGCACGACAAAGCGTTTGGTGCTGCTTTTATTGAGAAAAAATGCCTTCGCATGGCGGGAGGGAGAGGTTTAATGAAAGCTGCTGTTCTGGAAGCAAGAGGGGCCGAAGGCCTCAAGGTGATCGACGTTCCAGACCCGGTGCGTGCACCTGGCGAGGCGGTCATGAAGGTGCATGCTAGTTCTCTCAACAGAGTCGATATTTATATGCGGGATGTGGGGCAGGGCATCTCCCATGCACTTCCTATTATCCTTGGCGTGGATGGCGTCGGTGAGATTGTCGAGTGCGACAGGGAAAGCCCGTTGAGAGCCGGTCAGAGGGTCATGCTTTTCGCGACGAATTTCTGCAGGCGCTGCGACTACTGTCTTTCCGGAGACCAACCGCTTTGTATCCATGCCAGAATAGCCGGCGAACACCGCAATGGTTGTTATGCCGAGTACGTGTCTATGCCAGACTACTGCTTTCTTTCTCTGCCGGATAACCTCTCTTACGAGCACGCGGGTGTCCTACCTGCAGCGTATGTTACGGCTTATCGGATGCTGTTCGGCAAACGCTGTCTCGAGCCTGGAGAAACTGTGCTGGTGGTTGGGGCGGGCGGGGGCGTTGCGGTTGCCTGCATTCAGCTTGCAAAGCTTGCAGGGGCGCACGTCTTCGTCACGACATCCAGTTCGGAAAAGTTAAAAAAGGCAATCGCAGCCGGCGCCGACGATGGTGTTGATTACACGTCGGAAGCCGTGAGTGCTCGTATACTCGAACTGACAGCGGGTCGAGGTGTAGATATGGTTGTGGACAGCGTCGGAGAAGCCAGCTGGAGCGAGTCGCTAAGGTCCCTGCGAAGGGGGGGGCGGATCGTTACGTGTGGGGCAACCACCGGGGGCAACCCGTCAGCTGAACTCCAGCGGATGTTTATCCGTCAGCTCGAACTTTACGGGTCTACGGGAGGGAGCCTGAATGAAGCGAGAAAACTACTTTCCCTAGCGGGTTCAAGGGAGATCGAGCCCGTGATCGACAGCCGGTTTTCCCTTGATGAGATCGGTGCAGCGTTCGAGAGGCTACAAGCCCCCGATAGATTTGGAAAAGTCGCCCTCTGTGTCGGCGGACAGACCGGTTGAAATAATGTGGGCTGGATAGCTCAGCACCGATCTCATAGCGAAAGAGCCCTGAGGCTGACTGACTGTTTCCACGGTTGCGTGGACGGTGGGCGAGAAAAGGACACGACGCTGACCGGAATGACCGAACACTCTTTTTTCGCCGGGAGGTGATCTGGGCGCTTTGGGACAAGACGGCCCGAACGAGCAGCGAACATTGTGGTGCGCCAGCGCCCATTTTTAGGCTTTCAATTTTGTTGAAGGGGTCATTGTTCGGAATGTCACTGGCCGAAGGATTTGGAAGTGGGCAGTCTGCAGGTGATCGGTTGAGAGAAGAAAGGACTTCTTGCCAGGGGAGGCAAACGGCATGACGAGAAAATCCCATCTTCAGGACATCATCTTGTGCAGGGCTTTGCGTTGGGCCAAGTATGAGTAAATTAGCGGGCAAAGTTGCTGTGGTCACGGGCGGGGCCGGGGGAATGGGACGAGCTCATGCGTTGCGTCTGGCTTCGCTGGGAGCAGACATAGCCATCGTAGACATTGATCTCGACATTGCGTCAAAATACGCAGAAGCACTTGCCGCAGACACTGTGCAGCATGAAATCGAGTCGCTCGGCGTGCGCGCGATCAGCGTGGAAGCAGATTTGTCCGTTGAAACTGAAGCGAGAGATGCGGTCGATAAGATTGCCTCAGAATTTGGCCGTATCGACTTTTTGATAAACAATGCCGGCGGGGCAATAACGTCTATTGATCGAAGCTCAGCAGTAACCTCATCAGCGGAAGATCGCGCAGTCTTGTTTGCTGCGAATTTCGAGACCACCGTGAACATGTGTCAGTCATGTGCCCCCTTCTTGACGCGACAGGGCGGCGCAATCGTGAATATCTCGACCATTGGAGCTTTCGCAGACGACTTGGCGGGGCGTCTGGCGATGTATGGTGCCGCAAAGGCGGCGGTTGAAAAATATTCGCGCTCCCTTGCCGTGGAGCTTGGGCCATCCCGTGTGCGGGTCAATTGTATTGCGCCTGGTCTCATCGAGACTCCGCGCGTGAAGGCCTTGGCCGAAAGTCGTAACCTCGCAACAGCAGCGCAGGCAAACTCAATTCCCCTTCGCCGCCTCGGTCAGATTGAGGATGTCGTCGGTGTCATGGAATTCCTGGTCAGCGACCACTCAGCATACATCACGGGCGAAAGTATAAAGGTGGCGGGTGGCCACACGCTTGTCGCACCTTAGCGGTACGCGTCATTAGCATTTATTGGAGAAACATAATGTCGAAGTCGGAAACCGTCTCACAGCATGCGCGAGACGTGGCTGAATGCTGGATCATGGGAGATGTGAACAAAGACAAGGCTGCTAAGCTGAAGGTGGTGGCGGATGACATGGTGCTGGAGATACCTTTCAATGAATCCGGAAGAACTGAGGAAGGCGCCTTCCGGCGATACAGTGGCAAGCGGGAGGTTGTCGAATTCATTGATGCCGCTTTTGCTGCCGAGAAATCAGTTCGCCTTGTCAGCGCCGAGTATGTTGTATCTGAAGATGGGCGAACCGTTTTCGTGGAAGCAAGGGGCGAGGTCGAAATGATATCGGGAAAGATGTACAGGAATCGTTATGTGCTTCGGTTCGATGTGGATGGCGGCAAAATCAAGTGTCTGCGTGAATTCTACAATCCAATTACATCTGCAGTAGCGTTTGGTCGCCAGATTGCGGGTCAGGTAACGCTTGACTCCCTTTGAAGGATTTCGGCGAAGGGCATCACAATGACGCAGCTATTGTTTGACGGGAAAGTTGCTGTTGTAACCGGGGCGGCAAGCGGCTTGGGGTTGAGCCACGCAAGGGCGCTCGCTGAGCGGGGCGCGCGCGTTCTACTTAACGATATTGCGCGACGTAATGAAGAAAGTGCAGCAGAAACTGAAGCCGCCCTGTTGCGATCCGAAGGATACGAAGCTCATGCCTGCCATGCGAGTGTCGGAGATGAGGCTCAGGCGGAGGCCATAATCCAGCACGCAGTGGATCGATGGGGCCGTATCGATCTCCTAGTCAACAATGCCGGAAATTCAATCGCGGGCAGGATCCAGGACGTCAGAACAGAGGATTTGCGCACAGTCCTGGAGGTCCACCTCATGGGAATGTTCTGGACGATGCGTGCGGCGCTCCAGCATATGCGAGAACAAAACTATGGTCGTATCGTGAATACCGCGTCTGCCCTAGGAGCTTTCGGTGCTCCAGACGCTTTGCCTTACGTAACCGCGAAAGCGGCCATTATCGGACTGAGCCGCGCCGCCTCGCTCGACAACCGCGACCGAGATATTCGTATCAACACCATATGCCCAGTTGCGTATACGCCCATGGCGAAACCGTATTTCGACACGCATCCCGAGCTCGATACGCGCCGTCTGGATGTGTCGGCTGTTTCTCCTGCGGTCGTTTATCTGGCGCATGAAAGCTGTGAGCTTAATGGAGAGGTGTTAAGCGTTGCTGCAGGTCGAGTGGCGCGCATATTTACGGCAACGGTTCCGGGATTCGTTGCGTCATCGCTGACGGCTGAAGACCTTGCTCGGAATTTTGGTGTTGTAATGGATACCGTTGAGTATTCCATTCCGGATAGCTCGATAGACCAATATCAGCTTCAGCCAAAATCTTAGTTCAGCTCCAACCTATGTAACGTCACAGGCGGTTTGTATCGTGCATCCTCGTGCCGACGCGGTCTGCGCAACCAACCGGGGTGGCGCGGCATGTAACATGCGTCAAAAAGATTTGGAGATTTCGAGTGACTCCAAGTAAATCAACAGTTTTAATCAGGGCAATGGCCTGTAGCGCCCTCGTTCAGCCGGCGTAAGTCGCAAAATGAGAAATGCTGGATTTTCGAGCCTCCACGAGAGCTGGAGATAGTAGTAAGGGAATGGGGACATGGCGATCTCGATATCCACCCTGAGGCGGGTCACCTGCGTGGTGCCGGACAGTGGTCTGGCCATCAACTATCTCGAAAATTTGTTTCAAGCACGGCGCCTGCGAAATGTGCCAACCCACATTAATTCAGCCATGTCCCTCCGCTTGGCGCATGTCGGCCTTGGGGATCTTGTCATTGAATTGGTCGAGCCGCTATCGCCGAATAGTTTCTGGAAATCGCGCCTTGAGGAAGACGGGGCGCATGTCGTGAGCCTTGCCTATGGCACCGACGACATGGAACAGCTAATCGCAGATCTCTCGGCCGAGCGCCTGGACCTTTTGGAGGCAGAGAATGATGCGGTTTGGTGCAAGTGCCGCCACATAACTGGCTTTGACCTCGTTCTGGAGCCTTGGAACAAGAATCGCCCAGAACAGAAACCTGGGGGCTGGGGCGATGTTTCTCCCATGCTGCATGTTGAAATCACACATCCAGACATTGCCGAAGCGGGTAGGTGGCTGGAAAAACTGTTCGGCTCTCAGCGGGTCGAGAAAGCATTCTCAGAATTTCTTGCTGGAATAACGGCAGGGAGAATGGACATAAAGCATTTCAGCCTCGGTGATGCGGTCTTGCAGTATATCGAGCCGAGACATGATGCAGGGCCATGGTGGGATTTGCTCCAGCGTGCTGGTCCGAGTGTTCATAATATCACTTGGCTTGTGGACGATATGCCGGCGGTTGCAAAAGCGAGTGATGCTGCTGGCACAAAAGACCTGCGGTATTTTGAGTTCGACTATTCTCCACTGTTCGGCGAAGAAAACAGGATTGGGGACAAAACAGTTGGGCGTATCATTGATTGCGCGCATCTCCTTGGATTTCATCTGGAGCTGAGTGAGCGGCAGGCGCGTAACATCAGCGACTTCATGTTCAAGGCGGTTTAGATAAGGCGGTGAGTGTTGGATTCTCTACACAACACGCCGCTAGGGAGAAGAGCAAATGAGCGCTTGGACAATCGAAATTGAAGGCAATGTCGGAATCGTCACTTTTTGTCGACCTCCCAGAAATTTCATGAGCTTCGAAGCTCTGGGCGCCCTGTCTGATATCCTAAATGATTTTGCGTCACGAAAAGATGTTTCCGTTATTATTTTGGCAAGTTCGCTGGAAAAGTACTTTGTATCGCACGCTGATCTGGAGGATCTCGAACGGGTTGTCAGTGGCGATCCAGTGGTCGGCGAACGCTCCGCCTGGCGCACTACGCCGACATTAATTGAGGCCATACCCCAGCCAGTCATTGCGGCAGTCAATGGCCAAGCATGGGGTGGGGGCACCGAGCTATCCCTGGCATGTTCATTAAGAGTTGCAAGTCCCAACGCGACATTTGGATTGCCGGAAATTGCTGTCGGTATGGTTCCTGGAGCTGGAGGGACTCAGCGATTGCCCAGACTCATAGGCTCTGGTCGCGCATTGGAACTCATTCTCAGTGGACGAAAAGTCGGTGCTGAAGAGGCTCTGAGGATCGGTCTCGTAAATGCCGTTCTGAACCGCGCCGGGTTTGCCGGAGGCCATTTTCATTGAGAGAGTGGTTTTATGACAGACAGGAAGCAGAGACATCCTTACTCGCCAGAGGTGCGTGAGCGAGCCATTCGGATGGTGATGGAGCATGGCGGGGAGTACCCGTCGCAATGGGCAGCGATCGTCTCGATTGCCGGCAAGATCGGGTGCGTGCCGCAGACGCTGCATGGCTGGGTGGCGCAGGCCGAGCGGGATGCCGGCAAGCGGGCGGGACCAAGCACCGAAGAGCGCGAGCGGATCAAGATGCTTGAGCGCGAAGTGAAGGAGCTTCGCCAGGCGAACGAGATT
>NZ_NCST01000001.1 GCF_002088975.1 Henriciella aquimarina | reverse complement strand
CTGCTGTCTCGGGAAGCGAGCGCGGCAGGCTCAGCGCCCTCAACGCCCTGCCCGCACGCGGGCGGGTCAGGGACAGCCGGCGGGTCAGCCCATCCTCGGTCACATCGCCGATCCGCCAGACGCCGCTTAATCCGACGCCGGTCACAGCATCGCCGGGCTCCAGCGCCAGACAAGCCGGCGGCAGGGCGATCTCGGCCTCGTCCGACTCCAGCGTGGCCGCCAGCAGATCACGGGCGAGCGCGGCGGCCACGCCCTCCGACAGGACCAGAGGGAGCGACGCGTCAATAGAATAGCCGGGCTCGCCCAGGTCAGAGCGGGCATCGACCGTGGCGGGAGCGTACGGGCCACCGGCACTGATATAGCTGAGCTGCAGCCGGCCCGGGCGCTTGTCGAGCAAGGTGTGCGTCAGCGTCAGGCCCGGCTCGGCGAGGGCCTCCGGGGCGATCTCGAAAGCCGCACCCGTCTCGCCGGTCATGACCAGCCCGCTCTCGCGCTCATGGCAGGTCATGGGCTGCAAGCTGTTGAGTGGTTCGAGCGCCCGGCGCAAGGCCATCGGCCCGTCCAGCGCAAAGCCCTCGATCACTCCATCGAGCGCAGACGCATCCATACTGACGCCGGCCCGCGCGCCAAGGTCCTCGACCGTCTCCGCCAGGCTGATCAGGCCGGTGCGGCCATTCAGCCAGTGGCCGAGCGCCCAGTTCGGCCCGTCGCTCCACACGCTCTCGCGAACCGGAAAGTCCGGCCAGGGCCGCCCGTCCCAGGCCCAGACATAAGCCTGTTCCATGAAGGGCTGGGCCTGCCAATAGGCCAGCGCGACTTCGAGCGCGTGGCGCTGGAGGAGGTCGTTGCGCGCGCCCGTCGAATAAGGCGGCAGCACGCTTTCGGAACTTTTCGGATCATAGAAGACATTCGGCCCATTGGCGCCCTTGTCGACCGCCGGAAAGCCGACCTCCATCAGCCGCACCGGTTTCATGCCGGGCGTCCAGGCCGTCGGGCTTGCCTGCCGGACACCGCCAGGGCGCTCATGGTGGGCGGCGCCCCACCATCCGGCGAGATCCTTCTGGCGGAAGATCCAGTCTTCGCCATGGGCGGTATCGGTGATCGGTCTCCGGATCTGCGCATCGCGGTCGGCCGGGCTGGCATAATACCAGTCATAGGCCTCCCCGTCCGCCATCTGGCTTGCGAGATAGGCCGGGTCGTCGGCGGCCTCGTATCCCGCCAGCGCATCGAGATGCGCGTCGCCCTCGCGCCAGTCGCCGGCCGGCGGATACCAGTCGACACCGACGAAATCGACATCGGCCGAGGCCCAGAGCGTATCCAGCGGGAACAGCACATCGCCGGACCCATCCGCCGGGACATAGGCGCCATATTCGGTCCAGTCGGCAGCATAGGAAACCTTCGTACCCACCCCGACAATGGCCTTCACATCGGCGGCGAGCTGGACGAGCCCCTCGACGAAGGGGAATGCGCCTGTCTCATCGCGAAGCCGCGTCAGTCCGCGCATTTCACTGCCAATCAGGATCGCCTCGACGCCGCCGGCCTCCACCGCCAGCCGGGCATGATGCAGGATGAAATGGCGGAAGCCGAAATCATGGTCACTGCCAAGGAAAGCCGTGATCTCGCTGCGCACTGCCGCGGTGCCATCGGCCGACGCCGTAATCCGGCCGCGCCACGGGAAAGCCGCCTGCTCGCTCCCGCCATACGGGTCCGGCAGGCCATTGCCGGCGGGCACATCCATGAAGAGGAAGGGCGACAGCGTCACGGCAAGACCCTGCGCCTTCATCGCCTGAATCCCCTCGATCACGGCCCGGTCGGCCGGCGTGCCGCCATAATTCGCACTGCCGCCGGTCTGGCTGACCAGATGAGCCACGCCGCGCCCCTGCCCGGCCACCGTCCAGCCATAAGGCACGCTTGCGCGCTCGCGTGTCTCGACACCCGGGCGAATCTGGCAGCTCCCGGCGCGCAGATCGTCGCCGAACCAGCCGACCGTCAGCGCGGCATGGCCCACGCCCGGCAGGTCGCTCTCCAGCTGCTCGAGCGAGAGCGCGAAGTCGGCGCGGCCATCGCCATTGTTCATGTTCAGCGGGCGCTCGATGCCGGGAAAGCGGCGTTCGCGCACAATGTCCGTTCCATAAACGAACTCACCTGAGGCAGGGATCACGTTCACGCCCTGAACCAGGCTGCGCAGTCCGCTCACCTCATCGCTGGCACGCACCACTTCGAAACTCAGCTGCGGCAGACGATTCCCAAAGGCATCCAGCGGCATGTCCTCGAAGATGATATAGGCGGTGCCGCGATAGGCCGGGGCCGCACCGGTGCCCTCCATGGCCTCGATCAACGGATCGGGCAGCTGGTCTTCGCCGCCCTTGTAGAGCCGCCAGTTATAGTCAGAGAGCGGCAGCGTCTCGCCATTCGCCCAGACCCGATCGAGTCGCGTCACCGGGCCCTCCGCGATGGCGACCGCCAGGCTCACCGAATAGGTATAATCGGCCACTTTCGGCCCACCCTTTCCGGCCCGGCGCTCGCGACGTTTCTCCCTGAAGCGCGACGCCCAGATGAGCTGGCCGCCGACGCGCATGCGGCCATAGATGTTGGCCATGCCGGCACCATCCGCGCTGTTCATGACATGCAGCGCCTTGATGCGCGGGCCTTCCGCCGCCGGTCTCAGCGCATTGTCGACGGTGCGCCCGGCCAGTCCGCCGAGCGCCGAGCCGATGGCGGCCCCCGAGAGCTGGCCACCGAGCAGGCCCAAACCGCCTGGCAGGAGCCGCGCGCCGAGCGCTGCGCCCGCCTGCGAAAGAATGATCTCGCCCATCTGGTCAGTCCTCCAGTCCCGGAAATGAAAAGGCGCCCGCGATCCGGCGGCGCCACCACGGCACCAGCCGCGTCTCGCAGACGCTGCGGCCCCAATAGGCATGGATGACCCGGTCCGGCCCGGTCAGGATCGCGCAATGCTTGGCCGGACAGCCAAGCCCCATGCGGAAGAGCAGGACATCGCCCTCCTGCGCGGCCCCCACCGCAATCTCGCGAAGGTGACGCCGGGCGGTTTCCATCAACACGTCCTCACCGGCAAAGTCGGCCCAATCTGGCATGTAGGCCGGCACGGCCTGCGGCTCCGTGCCGACAAGCTCCCGCCAGACGCCACGCAGCAGACCGAGGCAATCCGTGCCCGCCCCCTTGCGGCTCGCCTGGTGCTGATAGGGTGTGGCAAGCCAGCCGCGCGCCGTTGCAACAATCTCGGCGCGTTTCATCGCTTGCCTCCGTCATTGCCGGTCGCCGCCGGACCAGCCAGCACGAAGTCCGGCCCCGGCATGTGCGGAAAGCCCCGAAAATTCAGCGTGTTGGAAAAGACATCGCCGCAGGTTTCGAGGCGCTTGTCGCAAGTCTCGCCCGCCACCCCTGTCAGACCGCAACGGGCATCGCCGAGCTTCGCATCGCAGCGGCGCGAATAGCTGCGCCCGACAGGCCGCTCCAGATCGGCTTTCAGCGAGACGAGTTCGGCTTCGAAGCCCGCCCGGGTCTGGCGGATCTCGCTCAGATAGCCGGTCCAGATGAGCACGCCATGCGCCGGGGCCGCCCAGTCGACACGGTAGACATGGACGCGCGCCCCGTTCCACAGTGCGGCGGCAAGATCAGCCTCGCGGATCGCCTCGGCCGAGAGCGCCCCGGCCGCCGCCGCCCGGCCGGGCGAAAAACCCGCGCCGGACTGGAACCGGCCGCTCTCAAGGGCGGCGCCCGGCGCATGCACCGTGCCCTGCCATACCACGGGCCGGTCATGATCGGTCACACCGACAATCGTCCCGTCGGCCCGCACAAGGGTCCAGCAGAGACAGCTCGTCAGCGCCTCGCTTTCGAGGCGGGTCTGAAACGTCGTATCAATAAGCTTCATATCCTCCGCCCTCAGATGATTTCGATGATGGGGATACTGACCGCGCGCCCTGCCCCGATCATGTCGATGGTGAGATCGAGGTGATCGGTATCGAAGCGGACCGGACAGTCGAACTGGAAGCCGGCAGCGATGGCCGCACCGGCCGGCGGTGGTGTTTCGAAGGTGATTTGCCCGGTCGTGGCATCGAGCGACCAGCCGTTGCCCAGCGTCACGCCATCGACCGAGACGAGGACGGTGTCCTCGACCGGCTTGCGGATGATCCGGATCACCCCGTCATAAGTCTTGGCCAGCTGGAAACTCAGGGTCTCGCCATCGCCCGTGCCGAGCGCCTGGTCGGTCGCGCTGACAGTCTCGCCCGCCGCCGCACTGGCATAATCGGTGAGGTCGCGGAAGCGGAATCCGTGCAGGCGCCCTCGCCGGGCCTCGAAGAAGGCCGCAAGCCGGGAGAGGTCCGCCATGGAACTGACCGCGCTGGCGAGATCCCACCGCCGGCGCGAGCCTGCCCAGCGCGCATTGCGCACTTCGCCGCCGCTTGCCAGCGCCACGATCTCCGTCTGCCAGGCCGGCCCGCCGCTCGCGCCAAGACCGAGCGCCAAAGGGAACCGCACCTCGTGAAAGGCTGCCTCGCTCACTGGAACCGCCCTCCCAGCGCGACCGCCCTTGTGACGGCACGGGCAAGCTCACCGCGCGCGCCCACTATCTGGCTGGCGTCTGCGCCCCGGCCGACACTCATATTGAGAGTGAAGGCCTGGCCGGCCTGCGCGACACCGCTCTTCGCAAGCGCAGCTTCGGCTGCGATGCGGGCAAGGTCGGCGAGCACCGATTGCGCCATGCGCGAGAAATCGAGCTCCCCGCTGCGCGCGGCCTTGGTGAGCGCGCTTTCGATCGACTGGCCCGCCCGGCCGAACGCCTCTTCCAGCGAGCGTGCCGCTTGGGCGCCCGGCCCTTCGGCCAGCGCGCCGACGGCGTCACCGGCGCGCGCCAGACTGTCTTCAAACTCGTCCATTATCTTCTCCTGTCAGGAAAGGCGGCCATCAGGCTGTCCAGCGCAGGACGGCCAATCGCCGGCGCGCCGGTGTCGGCCAGCCAG
Organism: Henriciella aquimarina; assembly: GCF_002088975.1. Classification (GTDB taxonomy): domain Bacteria; phylum Pseudomonadota; class Alphaproteobacteria; order Caulobacterales; family Hyphomonadaceae; genus Henriciella; species Henriciella aquimarina. Next base: position 88,579 of record NZ_NCST01000001.1, on the reverse strand, counting down.
AGCCATTCGCGTAGCGACAGCGCCCAGAAGCGCTCCGGGCCCAGCCCCATGGCGAGCGCGGCGCGCATCATCTCAGCCCACGGCAGCATGAAAGGCCTCCGCGACCGCGCGGGCCGCCGCCCCGGGGGATATGGTCCGCTGTCGGACAGTCTCGGCCGTCTCGACCTCGCCGCCCCCGCGCAGCAGGGCCGCGATCACCGTCATCAGCTCGGTGGCCGACAGCGTGCGCAGGCGCACCTGCAACTCCCCGAGCGTCTGACAGCCAAAGGCGGTCTCGATCTCCGCCAGCGCGCCGAGCGTCAGGCAGAGCCGGTGGGCCTTGCCGTCGATCTCGAGGCAGGTCTCTCCTCTCACCCCGTTCATGGCGTGGCTCCGAAAACGAGTTCACCCGCGCTCTGCAGCTCCACGGAAAGTGTGGCTTCGCCGTCATGGGTGCCGCCCCAGGAGAGCTGGGCGATCTGGAAAGCGCCGGTAAAGCGGCCAAGGCCGGGCACGATGAGCTGCCAGCGGGCAATCTCTCCAGCGAAGAAGACCGCGCGCATGCGGGCATCGCTGGCGGCATCCTTGAACAGGCCACGCCCGCGCACCCGCATCGACTTCACACCTGCCCCGGCCAACAACTCACGCCAGCCCGCCGGGCTTTCCGCGCTGGTCGCATCGACGGGCTGCTGGTTCAGCTCCAGCTCGCTGGAGCGAATGCCCGCCAGCGTGACGAAACTTTCCGGCGCTCCACCATCCGAAATCTTGATCAGGACATCGCGTCCTCTCTGGCCCGCCATCAGACAGCCTCCTCTGTAATGATCCGCAGGCGAAGCACCCCGCGAAAACTGCGCAGGTCGCGGGCGCGCATAACATCGCCATAGACTGGCTGGATCAGCACGACGCGCTGACCGGCGAGCGACAGGCTCAGCCGTTCCGAAGCCGCCCGGAGCGCCCCGAGCACTTCCTTGGCCGCCGCCCGTCCGCCATCGCGTGAGCGCACGGCGAAAGTCAGCGTATGGACCTGCCCCGGCACCCCGGCACTGCCGCGCTCGGCGACTTCGTGGCGCTCAAGCTCGGCATAGGGAAAGACCGGTTCGGGGCTTTCGTCGTCGAAGATCCGGGCTGGATGGCCGAGCACGGCCTGAACCTCTGTATCCGCGCGAAGGCCGGTCAGGACCGCGCGTTCCAGCGCGGCCTCGGCCGACCAGATCATGCCGTCAGCGCTCATAGCCGCACCTCCCGGCGCGCGGCGATGATGGCGCGCGCCTCTTCCGGCAGAGCCACATCGCCATTGCGGCGATAGGCTTCGAGCAGGATCAGCTTCAATGCCTGGACGAGATCGCCCGGCACATCGGCGGCTGTTCCGAATCCTGCCTCGAAATCGGCCTCGGCGCGCCCGCCCGCCGGAATGGCCGGCGCCCAGTTCACCGGCTTCAAGCAAAGCCGCCCGGCCTCCAGGCCAAAACGCCCGGTCACGTCGCTCTCATCGCCCTCTGCATCCAGAATGCGAATGCCAGAAAGCGCCGTGACCGGGCCGGGCCGCAGGGCAATCCCGCGCCGGCTGAGCGCGCTCGGCCAGTGGGTCCAGCTGGCCCGCAACGTGCGGCTCACAAGCGCCAGGCCGGTGGCTTCCTCCAGCCGGACCGTGGCCCCGTCGGTCAGGTCGGCGACGAGCGTATCCTCGCCGTCATGGCCGATCCGCAGAAAGGCCTTCGCCTCGGCAAGCGGCAAAGCCGCCTCGCCCGGCGGTGAAATCACCGTCAGCATCATGCTTTATCCTTCGGATTTTGAAGAGGTTTCGCTGGCCGGCCCGGCGCCGGGCGCGAGCGCTCGCCTAGACCAGCGCCTGCAGCTTTTCGATCACCGCCCCACCAATGGGCAGGCCAATGGAGCGCAGAAGCTCATCGTCGATCTCGGTCTCTGTGGAGCCGACCAGCGTGGCAACGGCTTCGGCGATGCGGGTGGTGAACTCGTCCTGCTGCGGCTTGGTCAGCAGCGAGGCCTGGCGCAGGAGGGAGACGATAATGGATTCAAACATGGTCTAGTCCTTTGGAAAGAAGGTCGGAAAAGCCGGGCGCGACGGTCCTGCCGCGCCCGGACGCAGGAACAATCAGAAGACCATCAGCTTGATGGCGTCGAAGTTCTGGACGCCGCCGCCCACACGCTTGGTCGTGTAGAAGAGCACGTAGGGCTTGGCGGAATACGGGTCGCGCAGAACGCGGGCGCCCTGCCGGTCGGCGATGAGATAGCCGCGCCGGAAGTCCCCGAAGGCGATGGCCGCGTTCCCGGTCCCGATGTCAGGCATGTCTTCCAGCTCGGTCACAGGATAGCCGAAAATGGTCTGCGCCTCGCCATTCATGCCCGGCCGCCAGAGATACCGCCCGTCGGCATCCTTCAGCTTGCGGACGGACGCGACCGTGCGCCGGTTCATCACGAAGCGGCCATTGCCCCGGAACTGCGACTTCGGCGTCTGTATCAGGTCGATGATCTGGTCGCCCGCATCGTCCAGGGTAAAGTCCCCCGCGACCGATCCGATCTTGCCCCAGGCATGGCTGGCTTCGGCGACGATGTCATAGTCGAGAAACCCCTTCGGCTTGCCCACGCCATCGCCCGAGACGAAGGCCGCGCTCTCCTGGATGGAGAAGGCCGCCTCGACCTCGTCAGCCAGCCACTCATCGACATCGGCATAGGAGTCTTCGAGCAGCGTCTGGGTCGCTGCCGGCATGGCGTAGAGTTCACCCGCCGGGAATTCGAGCAGCGACAGCCCGGCGGTCGTTGTCTCGGGGCGGGCATCGGTCTCGCCCGCCCAGGCCGCGCCGACGCCGAGGCTCACCGGCTTGCGGTAAACCCCGGCAGAGGTCTGGCGCACGCTCGCGATCTGGCGCATGGGCGAAGCCTGCATAAGCCGCGCCTCGATCAGGCGGTCGAGTTCCGGCGGAGCGGTATAGCCGCCCTGATCGTCCGTGCCTGCGCTCAGCGACTTCACATCCAGCCGCGAGAGCGCGCTGTCGTCGCCGGTGCGCAGATAGCGCGCCCAGGCCTGCAAGCGTTCGCCCTCGGCTTCGGCGGCCGGCGCCCCCTCGGCCGGACGCGCCGCCTTGAGGCTCAGCTGGTCGAGGCGCTTGTTGAGCTTCCTCAGCTTGTCCTCGATCAGCGTGTCGGGCGCACCCTTGGCCTCGATCTCGGCGAGCCGGGCATCATTGGCGTCCTTATAGGCCTCGAATGCGGCCATGATATCGGCGGCGAGCGACTTCATGTCGGTGGCCGCCATCTTTGTTTCCTTGGTCATTTTTCTCCTGCTCAATCGCTACTCTTCGCTTCGCTCAGGCGATCTGCGCCTGCGCCTTGCCTGTGACGCGCCTCATGAGAGCCCATGCGCGCGTATTCTCCTTCCTCACGCCACCCGCGCCGCGTCTCCGATGATTGAAAATCTGGCGGCCTGCTGCATGGGCGCGGCGACCAGCGAGATCTCGACAAGCTCGACATCGATCAGCTCGCGCCCGCCGCCGGCACGCGGCTTCCAGAGCCGGGCGCGGAAACCGATGGAGAGCCCATCGAGCCCGGCTTTCGCCATGGCCTGCGCGCCTTCCTTTTCGATCAGCCCCCGGACGAAAAGCCCGCGCCCATCCTCGACGAGCCGTGTCCAGCGTCCGGCCACAGCGCCTGTGCGATGCTGCAACAACATGGGGATGCCGCCGGCTTGCAGGCTGCGGCTGAAGGCCCCGGCCCGCACAACGTCGCCGGAGAGATCCTCGACGCCGAACAGGGCGGCATGGCCTTCGATCAGGAGGGGGACCGGCGCACTCATTCGCCAAGCCCCGCCAGCTTGCGCTTCTCGGCCTTGGTGAGAAAACTTGCCGCCTCCAGCCGCGCCCAGAGCGCCTCGCGTTCGGCGGCAAAGGCCGGAACGTCCTCAAGGTCGGGCTTGACGACGGCGTCCTCGAAGCGGCCCGCCAGCCAGACGGTGAGCGCATCGGCCACCTTGGTCACAAGCGGCAGGACGGTAAGGCGCCAGAAGGCGATATTGGCTTCCCTGTAGGTCGAATAGGTATTGTCGCCGGGAATGCCGAGCAGCATGGGCGGTACACCGAAGGCCAGCGCAATCTCGCGCGCGGCGGCATGGCGGGTCTCGGCGAAATCCATTTCCGCCGGCGAGAGCGACATGGGCTTCCAGTCGAGCCCGCCATCGAGCAACAGCGGCCGGCCGGCATTCTGCTGGCCGGTATGGGCGGCTTCCAGCTCTTCCTTGAGGCGCTCGAACTGGTCCGGTGTCAGTGTCGCGCCATCCTGGCCGTAGACCAGCGCACCCGACGGCCGGGCAGCATTGTCGAGCAGCGCCTTAGCCCAGCTCGCCGCGCCATTGTGCAGGTCGAGCGCCTTGCGCGCGGCGGCCAGCGGCGGCAGGCCGTAGATATTGTCGGAGGGGTGATAGAGTTTCAGGTGCAGGACCGGGTTCCAGCCATCCGGCGCGCGCGGGATGAGACGCTCGCCACGACGCTGGCGCACCTTCCAGGCAGTCAGCCCTCCTTGCGCATTCGTCTCGGCCCGGACGGTATCGGCCCGCAGGGCAAAGAGGCCTTTCGGGGCGGTATCGCCCGCCAGCGTGACGGCCTCGGCCCAGGCATTACCGGTGATCTGCAGGTCGCCATAAAGCCGCTCCAGCAGCACCCGGCCCGCTTCATCCGGCGAGGGGCTGGCAAGCAGGCTCGCGGCGGCGTCATCGCTGCAGGCGAGCGGAATGGAAGCAGCGGCTTCGGCGATCATGCGTACCGCGCGATAGGCCACCGCATTGCCGGCATAGCCGTCGCGCATCAGGGCGCCGGCATCCATCCGGCCCCACTGGCTTGCCGGCAGGTTGGCCAGCGCGACAAGGGAAGAGGAATGCGACCGCGTCTCGGTCTTCTGCCAGGGCCATTTCATGCGCACTTGCTCCGCTTGCTGACGAGAAGCCCTCGGGCTTGCCGTCTTTTGTCTCGATGATCTGGAGCCTATGCGGTGGCGGTGGTCGGTCGGAGCGAAAGCCGGATGGCCCTATGGTGGCGGGGCCTTGCCTGAGATCCTCGCCCGGCCCTCCCCGCTTACAGCCGGTGAATGCCGGGCCTTGCCGGCAGCTCAAGGAGGAGCGCGGTGAGCGCCCAGACAAGCGCGTCGACCCGGTCGGGCGACTGCGTCCAGCCCGGCGTGCCGAAGACCAGCATTTCGTCTTCAAGATCGCCCAGCTCGCCCAGATGCGAGACACAGCCCTTTTCATAGAGCACGGCGACCGGCGCGGCCCGGGCACGTTTCGAGAGGCGCGCATGACGCAGGACAATCGGCACCGACCCGCCCGCCGCCTTCAAGATGGTGCGCACCATCTCGCCGCCCTGATTGGCCTCGGCGACGATCCGGCTTGCCCCGACCGAGGCGGCAAGGTCGACAACACGGCGTGCCCAGTCGAGCGGCGAGAGCCCGCGCACGCTCGCATCCGCCAGCACATAGCCATGGCGCTGCTCTCCGGTCTGCGGCCCGGCCCCGGCGGCGATGATCCCGCAGGCATCGGCATTCGGGCCGACCGTTGCGGGCGGGTCGACCGCAACGATGATCTCGGTCATGTCCAGCGCACGCATACCCTCGCGCGCCTGCGCGAGCATGGCGCGTGTCCAGAGCGCGCCTTCGGCCTCTTCCAGCAGTTCGCCCTCAAGCTCCTGGCGGCCGAGCCGGGTGCCGGCATAGCTCGCCTCGACATGGGTGAGAAAGGCGGCCGACAGATGGGCGCTGTTGTCCATGGTCCGGGCGCGCGTCACGGCCACGCCGTCCTCGCCCACCAGCCGGCGGACGAGCGGGACGGGCTTGGGTGTGGTGGTGGCGACAACACGCGGATCGGGCCCGAGCCGCAGCGCCATCTGCAGCATGTCCCAGACGGCCTCGCCCGTGCGCCAGGCGGCAACCTCATCGCACCAGGCTGCGTCGAATTGCGGCCCGCGCAGGCCATCGGCATCTTCGGCGGAAAAGGCGAAGGCTTCGGCGCCGTTAGGCCAGACGAGGCGGTGGCGCGAGACCTCGTAATGCGGGGCTTTCTCGTCCGGCCGGGTGATCGCGCGCAGGCCGGACACGCCTTCGATCATGACTTCGCGAACATCGCTGAAGGTCGGCCCAATCAGCGCGATACGCCGACAGCCGCCAAAGCGCGCGGCAAAGCGCACCCATTCGGCCCCGGCGCGGGTCTTGCCTGCCCCGCGCCCACCCATGAACAGCCAGGCGCGCCAGTCGCCGGGCGGCGGCAGCTGGGCCGGTCTGGCGGTGAGGGCGAAGGGCAGCAGCCGATCAGACGGCACGGAAGGCGACAGCGTTTCTCATCGCAGCGTGACTAGTCGGTGGCCCCCTCCGGTCGGACAGATTGTCCTCCGCCTGAAGCCTGCTAGGATTCAGGCCTCAAGGAGGAGGTCATCATGTTCCTGTTTCTACTCTGGTGGTGCGTCGACGACCACCTCGCCGCGGCGCTGGAAGCGCCCGGTCTCGGCAGCTTGCCGCTTTGGGTGCCGCTGATCCTGTCGCTCGCCTTCAGCTTTACCCTGCAAGGCGCGGTGAAGCGGAGGGGCTAACGCAGGACGCCTGCCTTCGCCATCATCCGCGCATAAACGGCCAGAAGCAGGGCGACGATGACGAGCACGCCATTGAAGATGGCCGCCCCCATGCCGGTGACCGCATAGGCGTCGGTGAAGCCATACCAGTAGATCGTCCCGACGATCAGCGCGGCCAATGAAACGAGGAAGGCCCAGAACGCCCACTTCAAACGCACAAGCAGCAGGATGGAGCCGGCCACCGCCGACCAGACACCGAGCGCCCAGTTGACGACCGCCCAAGTCGGAAAGCCGTAGAAGAAAGCGAGCTGCGCCTCGCTGAAGCCGCTCATATAGGGCTCGAAGCGCATCTGGGTCAGGACATAGTCGGCCGCGCCCATGGCGTTCCACAACAGCGAGACCACACCGACGACCCAGAGATGCCAGGGCGTTCTCCGGCCATCGGCTTCAGGCATTGTATCCGTCATTGTTTTTTCCTCCCTCAAGGGAAGGGAGAATAGCGCGGCCTGGCGATCTTCACCAGTTGGCCTTCGGGCCCCCCGGCCCTAGCCAGCGAGATGCTTGCGGAACGCCCATGCCGAGAGCGCCGAGGCGCCCACGAGGATGAGGAGGTAGAGCGGATTGACGAAGCCGGCCTCCCGGAACCAGGCGGCCGGGACGAGATAGGCCAGCACGGGCACCGCCCAGACGGCCGGTTCGCGCGGCAGGATATAGGCCAGGCAGAAGATCATCGCGCCGGAGACCGGCAGCCAGATCCGCACGAAGCCAAGCACATTGCTGTCAGGCGGAAGGCCGACAAATTGCAGGCTGACGAGGACCGAAAAGCCAATCAGGAAGGCTGCGAGCCAGACGATCCTCAGAAGCGGTATCATCCAGGATCGGAAACCTTCACGACGAGCTTGCCGAGATTCTTGCCGCTGAAGAGGCGCTCGAGCGACGCCGGGGCGTTCTCCAGGCCCTCCACGACGTCGGTCTCGAACTTGATCTTGCCCTCCATGAGCCACTGTCCCATGGCCTGCATGCCTTCCGGGAAACGGTCGATATAATCGGTCACGATATAGCCCTTCAGGGTGACGTGCCGCATCAGCAGCATGGAGAAATTGTACGGTCCGGGAACCGGCTCGGTCGCATTGTAGGAAGAGATAAGACCACAAAGCGGCATGCGCGCAAAGTCATTCAGGCGCGGCAGGATCGTGTCCATGATCTCGCCGCCGACATTCTCGAAATTGATGTCGATCCCGTCCGGGCAATGCTTGTCGAGCGCCTCGCCGACATCCTCTGTCTTGTAATTGATGGCCGCGTCGAAACCGGCGGTCTCGGTCAGCCATTTGCACTTGTCGTCGGAGCCGGCAATGCCGACCACGCGGCAGCCCTGGATCTTGGCGATCTGGCCCACCATGGAGCCGACGGCCCCGGCGGCGGCAGAGACGACCACCGTCTCGCCCGGTTTGGGCTTGCCGATGTCCATAAGGCCGAAATAGGCCGTCATCCCGGTCATGCCGAGCGGACCCATGAAGGCCGTCAGCGGCACGCCCGGCAGCTCGGGCAGCTTGTTGACCTCAGCGCCTGGCTTGACCAGGTAGAGCGCCCACTGGCCGAGGCCAGTATTGACGATGTCGCCCGGCGCGAGCCCGTCAAACTTGCTCTCTTCGACGACGGCAATGCCGCCGCCGCGCATCGGCTCGCCGATCTGGACAGGCGGCATGTACTGGTCACGATCCGACATCCAGATCCTGTTGGTCGGGTCGAGGGAAAGATAGAGCGTGCGGATACGCACCTCGCCATCCTTCACCGCCGGCACCGGCTCCTCGACGAAATCGAGATCGCCCTCGCTGACATCGCCCACCGGACGCTTGCGCAGTTTCCAGATCCTGTTCGTAATGCTCATGCCTGCCTCCCTGTCTTGGTTCTGAGAAACACTAGGGCACGCACCTATGCCTGACGAGGCATGACGTTGCGGCGGCATGGTGAAATGCCTGCACCAGCTCAGTTGATCGCGTCGGTGACCGCCTCGATCGGGATATCATAGTGGCGCGCGCAGAACTGGCAGTCGACTTTCAGCATGCCATCCGGCTCGACCATCTCACGCAGGGACTCGTCGGCCATGCCGGCCAGCGTATCCTTCAGACGGTCTTCATTGCAGGTGCAGCGATCCTCGAGCAGCTGCGCCGGCTCCATGCGCACCCCGCCCTCATGGAACAGGCGGAACAGGAGGTCCGGGGCCGCGATCTCTTCGGAGCGGAGTTCTTCAGGCGTCAATGTTGAGAACAGCGCCTGCGCCTCGCGCCAGCCCTCGTCGGTATCGCCGCGCGTCTCGTCGCCGGCGATCTTCTGGATCATCATGCCGCCGCCATGCCACTCGCCGGCCGCGTCGCGGCCAACGGACATCGCCAGACAGGTCTCGACCTGTTCGGAGCGGTGGAAATAATCCTCGGCACATTCGGCCAGCGTAGGTTTGTCGAGCGAGACCAGCCCCTGATACGGGTGCAGGCTCGGCTCATCATGAACGATGATCAGCCCGAGCCGCCCCATCTGGCCGAAGAGCTGCGGCATTTGCGGCTTCTCGCCCTTGTTGATCTTTTCCAGATAGGCCCAGCGCTCCTGCTCGAAGCGGGCATAGGCGCGCACGCCGCCATCCTTGCGGTATTCGCCGACCAGCATGGAGACCGGGCCGTCGCCTTCCGCCTGGGTCATGACGCGACCTTCGAGCTTCATGCCCGCACCGACGAGCGTGGACAGGATCAGCCCCTCGCCGAGAATCTGGCCGAGATGATCGGGATAGGCGTGCCGGTGCAGGATCGGCGACAGGGTCCCGCGGCCCATGCGGACGACCCGTCCGGCAATCGGCAGCGTGTCGGACATGAAACCGGCAACAAAGTCTTCGGGATTGGAGGAAACAGCACTCACTTGAAACGGTCCTGGTCGGGATTGGAAGTTGCGGCCCATTTGGCGCCGGGCCTTCTTGAGAACAAGCCGATGCCTGCAGACGCGCGCAGATCCGGCCCAGCCTTACGCTGGGTTATGACCGGATTTTGCAACAAATACTACGATAGTCAAAAATTTCACCGATCCCCGAAAGGTGGATTTAAACACAAGCAAATACACCCCAGGCTGAGACAAAGGGACGGGCCGGGTCATGCTTTCGAGATTGCGCGCCTTCTTCAGCGTGAAGGACGACGAGCCGGAACTGAACCGGGCGCGGTTCCGTGCGCTGAGCCGCCAGCAGCCGCTGATGTACGGCATCATCACCATCAACATGCTGGCGCTGGCCTTCACGCATATGGAGAGCGCCCCGATCGTCCTGACGGTGATCGTGCCAGTCATGCTGCTGATCTTCAGCGCAAACCGGACGTTGAAATATGTCCGCAGCCGCAATCGCAACTACACCGATGCCCAGATCGCCGCGAGCCTGCGTTCCACGATCCGCATCGTCATTCCCGCTGCGTTCGCGTTCGCGGCCTGGGGACTGTCCTTCTACCAGTATGGCAATTCCGAACAGCACGCCCAGGTCGTGTTCTTCCTTGGTGTGACGACGATTGCCAGCGCGTTCTGCCTGATGCACCTGGTGCAGGCGGCCATTTCGCTGCTCGCCATCGTGTCGATCAGCACATGCCTCTTCCTGATCAGCTCCGGCGACAATGTCCTGGCCGCCATTGCGTTCAATCTCGCCCTGGTCACCATCGTCTTCAGCTCCCTGCTCATGCGCAGCGAGCGCGATTTTGCCCGGCTCGTCGTCCAGAAACGCGAGCAGCGCCGCCAGCATGCCCGCCTTCAAACCCTGAACGAGGAAAACAAGCGCCTCGCCAATACCGACAGCCTGACCGGGCTCGCCAACCGGCGTGCTTTCCTTGCCGAGATCGACAACCGCATCGCCACGGACGGCCCGAATGGCCGGGAATTCGTCATTGCCCTGCTCGATCTCGACGGCTTCAAGCCGATCAATGACGTCTTCGGGCATCCGGCCGGCGACCAGGTCCTGGCCGAAACCGCTCGGCGCCTGTGCGAAGTCTTCAAGAACAGACCTGTCAGCGTGGCCCGTCTGGGTGGCGACGAATTCGGGCTGCTGTTCAATGCCCCCGGCAGCGACGCCGAAATCGTCACCATGGCGCAGCGCGTCTGCGCGGCCCTGCGCCGGCCGTTCCAGTTCGAGGAAGGCTCGGCCAATCTCAGCGCGACCATCGGCATGGCACGTTTCCCGACCGCCGCCGACACGCGCGGGCTCCTCTTCGACCGGGCCGATTATGCCCTCTACTTCGCCAAGCAGAATGCCAAGTCCCGGCCGGTCTTCTTCTCGCATGAGCATGAGCGCCTGATCTTCGCCAACAGCGCGCTGGAACAGGCCCTGCGCGACGCCGATCTGGAAAAGGAGATGTCGGTCGAGTTCCAGCCCGTGCTTGACCTTGGCCGGGGCCAGACCCGCGGCCTGGAAGCCCTGGCACGCTGGTACAGCCCGACCCTTGGCCGGATCCGGCCCGACCTGTTCATCAAGGCCGCCGAGAATATCGGCATGATCGGGCGTCTGACCGAAGTCCTGTTCCGCAAGGCCGTTGCGGAAGCTACGCAATGGCCGGACGATCTTCTCCTGAGCTTCAACCTGTCGGCCACCAGCCTGACCTCCAAAACGCCTATCCAGCGGCTGATGTCGATTGCGGAACGCGCGGGCCTGCCGACATCGCGGCTGATGTTCGAGATCACCGAGTCGGCCGTGATGAAGGATTATGAAAGCGCGATGGACGTGTTGAAGCTGATCCAGAGCACAGGCGCCCACGTGGCCATCGACGATTTCGGCACGGGCTTTTCCAGCCTTGCCTATGTTCACCGCCTGCCCATCGACACACTCAAGGTCGACCGCAGCTTCATCCGGGACCTGACCCGCAATGAGCGCAGCTCGAACGTCCTGCGCTCGATCCTGAGCCTGTGCCGGAACCTGCGGATCAGCTGTGTCATCGAAGGCATCGAGACGCAGGAGCAATTCGATTGCGTCTATGATCTCGGCGCCCGTTTCGTTCAGGGGTATTATTACTCCAAGCCGCTTTCGGCGAGCGACACCCATATGGTGCTGAAGATCGAGTTCGAGTCCGCGAAAATGCCGCCGGGCACGGAGATGCCCGGCCAGATGCGCGCCTGAGCCTTCCGGCCCGCGCGGTCAGAACAGGAAGAAATAGACGCAGAAGGCGGCAAATAGGATCAGACCCACCGCCGTCAGCTCGAGCTCATGCTTCTTCATGAGTTCCTCGGCCCGGTCCCCAACCAGCATGACCAGTCCGGCCTCGGCGAAATAGCGGAAGGACCGAGAGACCGTCACGGCCACGATGAAGAGCGGGATCGAATAGCCCGCCGCGCCGGCGGCGGCAGTGCCGACCTGGAAGGGGAACGGCGTGATCCCGACCATGAACAGCGTCATGAAGCCGTCCTCCTGCATCTTCCGCAGCGTTTGCTGATAGGCGTCCTGCGCATCCAGCATGGTGACCAGCGGCTGGATCGCATGTTCGGCGAAAAATGCGCCCAGCCAGTACATCAGCAGGCCGCCCAGCACATTGCCAAGCAGGAGGGCCGCCGCGACCAGCCATGCCGTGCGCCGGCGCATCGCCATGAGCGGCAGGAAGAGCGGCTCCATGGGCACGACCACTGCGGTGTTCTCGACAAATCCGACTGCCACCGACACCGGCAGGGACCAGGGGCCACGCCCCCAATCGGAGACTTTCTCGCGAAGTGACTTCTTCTTCTGTGTGGCAGTGTCGGACATCAGTCTAAAGAACCCCCTTGCAGGGCTGGCGTTCCGCGCTTGTGCCCCGAAGCTCAGAAATGGCGCCCGAACCAGAGACGCAGATCATTGTCGGGCGTCGAATCGTTCAGGCCGAAGAGCGCGCCGAGCGACCAGGTCCAGCCGCTATCGAGTGTGCCGGTCAGCCGCGGTCCGACCTGCTGGCTGCGGTCGTCGGGGCCGAAATCGTCGGTACTGCCGAGGGCATTGAAGGATTCAAGGATCAGCGAATAACCGTTGTCGAGGCGATAGTTGAGGCTGGCCCGGCCCGCGAGAAGGACACCATCGGCCGCATTGTCGCCGAACTGCGCCGTCGAGAGAGCGATGGCGCGTGCACTCAGCCGGTCGCTCAGGCGGAACTGGTTGGTCCAGTTGACGCCGATCTGCTCCGGCCGGTCGCCATTCGCAAGACGCGCATCGAAGCGAAAGCCCGTCTGCCACTGGCTGGCGGCCTCGTCGCTGACCTCCCAGAACAGCTCGGCCTGGACATAGTCGAAATCGAACCCGTCCGGTCCGCCCCGGTCGGACCCTTGAACGACCAGCCGCACCATGCGCCGCGTGTCGAGCGACAGGGCGCCATTCAGACGATGCGCATAGCGGTCGTCGCCGCCATCTTCGCCCGGCACGAAGGCGGTGCGGTATTCGACGAGCCGGGTATCGGGATTGACCTTGGGCCCGAAGACCCCGGCGGTGTTCTGTGCGCTGGCCCCCGGCGCGAGGGTAAGGCTGCACAGTCCCAAAGCCAGCGGCACGACCACCCTCGACAGAAACACCAGCATCCGGACCTCCATGACTTCACTAAAGCTGGCGCCTGACTGCCCGAACCGGGTGGCCCATTGCAAGAGGCCCGCGCCAATTCATACCCTTGGCCTGCCGGCCCGGATTGCCTTGCGGTCCACCGGCGCTATCTGACCGGGACAAGTCGATGGAGGGGAGGACCGGACTTGAGTAAGGCCACGCTCGAAACAGCCTATCGGATGCTGACATCGGACGATGATGGACGGGTCTGCCGGGACATTCCCGAAAGCGCCTGCAACGATCAGCCGCGCAATTTCCTGACCCATATCGTATCGCTCGGCGCGACAAAGACGGCCGATGGCCTGATCGATCCGAAGCTCGTCCTGTCCTGGCTGCTGACCCAGCTGGGTGCCCCGGCGATCTATATCGGCCTGCTCGTCCCGGTGCGCGAATCCGGGGCGCTGCTGCCGCAGCTCTTCACCGCCGCCGGCCTGCGCCGGCTGCCCCAGCGCAAATGGGCCTGGAGTGTCGGCAGTGTTGTCCAGGGCCTTTCGGCCATCGCCATCGTGGCAGCCGCGCTGACGCTGGAGGGCGCCGCCGCCGGGCTCGCCATCATCCTGGCGCTGGCGACGCTGGCCCTGGCGCGCAGTGTCTGCTCGGTCACTTACAAGGATGTGCTCGGCAAGACGGTGTCGAAAGCCCAGCGCGGAACGGCAACCGGCACGGCGAGCTCCGTCGCGGCCCTCTTCGTGATCCTCTTCGGCGCGGCGCTGGCCTCCGGCCTGTTTGAGCGCATGGCGCTGGTCACCTCGGCCATTCTTGTCGCCGCCGGACTCTGGCTGATGGCCGCCCTGCTCTTCTCGACGCTGGAGGAAAAGCCCGGCTCAACCGAAGGCGGGCGCAACCCGCTCGCCGCCGCCTGGCAAAACCTTTCCCTGCTGCGCGAGGATGCCCAGCTCAGGCGTTTCATCGCAACGCGCGGCCTGCTCATCTCAACCGCCCTGGCGCCACCCTTCATGGTCGCGCTCGGTTCACAGGATGTTTCGGACCGGGCCGCACAGGCCTTTGGCGGGCTTGGCCTGCTGGTTGTCGCCTCATCGGGAGCCGCCCTGTTGAGCTCCTATGTCTGGGGCCGCATGGCCGACCGCTCCAGCCGCAAGGTGCTGATCTTCTCGGCCATCGCGGCGACCCTCTCGCTGGCGGCGACACTCGGGCTCGATGCAGCCGGCCTGCTCGAGACGGTGTGGGGCCTGCCGCTCGTCATCTTCACCCTGATGATCGCCTATCAGGGCGTGCGGCTCGGCCGCTCGACGCATCTGGTCGACATGGCCGACGAAGACACACGGGTCGCCTATACGGCGCTCTCCAACACCATTATTGGCCTTCTCCTCGCGCTTGGCAGCGGGTTCAGCCTGCTGGCAGAGCTTTCCGGGGTGAGCGCTGTGATCGTGGTGCTGGCCGGGATGAGTGCGCTGGCAGCCCTCGTCGCGCTCGGGCTCGACGAGGTGCAGACCGCTGCGGGTGACAGGAAAGTATCTTGATCGCCCCCGGCAAACAGGCGCATGGTCGGGCCTATGAGACTCATCCTTCTGACTGCCGCCATGGCGATTGCCGCCTGCTCCCCGTCCGGCGCCGACGAGACGGGCTCCACCGAGGCGCCGGAGTCGCCCCTCGTCAAACAGGGCAAGGCGATTGCCGAAGCCGATTGCGCGTCCTGCCATGCCATAGACGCCACCTCCGACAGCACGCACGCCGAAGCGCCACCGTTCCGGACGCTGTCACAGCACTATCCGATCGAGTCGCTTCAGGAAGCCCTCGCCGAAGGCATCGTTGTGGGCCATGAGGACATGCCCGAATTCGCGTTCGATCCCGAGGAGATCGACGCCATGATCGCCTTTCTGAAGAGCATTCAGACCAAAGGCTAGCTGAGCGCCGGGGCTGGCCGGTCCGAGGGATCAGCCGGCTCCTCATCGCCATGTCCGGATGCTGTCTCGTCAGCCTCTTCCAGCCCGGCATCGCAGGCATCCG
Source organism: Henriciella aquimarina (assembly GCF_002088975.1). Classification (GTDB taxonomy): domain Bacteria; phylum Pseudomonadota; class Alphaproteobacteria; order Caulobacterales; family Hyphomonadaceae; genus Henriciella; species Henriciella aquimarina. The sequence continues at coordinate 73,507 of NZ_NCST01000001.1, read as the reverse complement.
TGCCCGGTTCCATGACGTCGTGAACGATGGCGCTGTCGCCTTCCTCGCAGTCGGAGCGGCGCCCGAGGAACGTGCTCAGCCAGGACAGCTTGGTGTTGCGGTCGGAAAAGGCCTTGAGGGCGATCAGCATGGGCGTCGACAGGAACATGCCCACAAACGACCAGAGCCACGCCCAGAAGGCGACCGACAGGAAGACGGCCACCGCATTCAGCCGCAGCCGCTTGCCGACCGCGACCGGCGTGATGAACTGGCCTTCGGCCGAATTGATCAGCCAGTAGGCGAAGGGCGGCGCGAGCGAAAGCCAGATATTGTCATAGGTCACCACGCCCATCATGAAGGCGAAGAAGATCCCGATGATGGAGCCGATATAGGGGATATAGTTCAGCGCGAAGGCCGCCACGCCGAAGAAGACCGGGTCCGGCATGCCAAGTGCCCACATGACAAGTCCGACGCAGATACCCAGCACGCCATTGATTGCCGTGATGGTCAGGAAATAGGTCGATAGCTGGCGTTCCATGTCGCGCGCAATGGTCAGCGCCTTCCGCTTCGCCTCCTGGTCAGGCATGACTTGGACGAGTTTCTCGTAGAACATGTCGCCGGACGCGATCAGGAAGGTCGCCAGCACGATGGCCAGGCCGACCTGACCGGCGATATAGGGCGTGGTCTCGGCCCAAAGGCTGAAGATGCCTTCTTCGCGCACCACAACGCGCTCGGGGGCTTCGGAGGAGTTCTGCATCTGCTCGAGCTGCTCGCCGGCCTGGCGCATGGGTTCCAGCACGCCGGTCAGCTCGTTCATCCGCTCCTGCACCTTGTTCATCAGCTGCGGCTCATCGCTGACAATGGTGCTCAGCGAACTTGAGATCAGGAAAAGCAGCGTCACGCTGATCGCGCAGAAGACCGTCATGATGATGGCCGCCGCCACGCCCGGCCCGATCCCGAGCTGGCCCAGGAAGCGCCGGATCGGGCTGAGGATCAGCGCCAGCAGCATGGCAAAGACCACGGGGATGAAGAAGGACTGGGCAAAGGACAATGCACCCACGGCCATCATCACGAACAGGCCGATAATCGCCCAGTGCGTGACGGCCGTCTGAGGCCGTGCGGATAGGAAGCCTTGTTTCAAGCTCTGGAGTCCCCGGCTGAACCCGGCAGGACCCAGGATGGCGCCCCGCCGTCGAACCTTTAACGGACCGGACCGGCAGCCGGTTCCCTTGCTGGGTGAGCGGCGCGCCCCTCCCCGCCGGCCACGCCCGGTGCTAGCCTATGGCCGACGCAGCGGCGGGTGCATGCAGGGGGGATCTAAAATGACCGGGCCGTTCCGGTGGAATTTCGACAAGCGCGAACAGCTCGGCAGCTGGATCGAGGATGTGGCGGACTTCCATCCCCCGCACCCGGAGGATCTGGAAAGCCTGCGCACAATCTCCGCACGCATCCTCGCCATGAGCGACGGCGCGAGCCTCGCCTTCATCGGCCGTTCGCCGGAGAATTTCTACGACTACCTCTCGGGCTGTCTCGACGGGGTCGGCGAGGCCCCGCCTCTTACGCTCGTGCCCTTCTCCATGCGCTGGATCGGCGAGGGCGAGGCCGCCGCGATCCCGGCGCACAAATTCGAGGGGCTCAAGGCCGCCCTGGCAAGCCGCGGCCTCGACCCGGCCGCCATCGCGGCAGGCAAGCGTCCGGTCGCCCTTGTCGACATGATTGCCTATGGCGGCACGATGGAAGCCCTGATCAAGGTGCTGCACCGCATGGCGGGCGAATCCGGGACCGACTGGACGGCCGTGCAGCGGCGCCTGAAAATTATCGGCCTGCGCGTGCGCACCAAGAACAGTCCGAACACATGGCGCTGGCAGCAGCATCAGAGATGGCTCGACCTCATTCCCGATACCGTGATCAAGAACATCTCGGCCCCGCCCGGCTTCATCTTCCTGATCGCCAATAGCGAGGAGAAGGTGACCCGGTCATTCCACTATGGCCGCTGGGACAGCGAGGCGGCTGGCGCCGAGCCGCCCGATGAGGCCCAGCGCCGCGCCATGGCGCTTGCCGCCTGGCTCTACGATCTCGGCCACACTCGCGAAGAGCGCCACCGCCTGTCGCGCCTGATCGCTGCGTGTCCGGAGATGAAGCAGGCCGCCACCCGCGCGCTCGTCTCACGCCTGCGCCGAGGTTGATCAGACGCAAAGATGCGTCACCGGACTGTCACAAAACGCTTTCATCGGCGGGCGACGCACTGTAGGCAACGGGGAATTTATCTATCCACTCACGCAGGTCAGGCAGGCTTTCCGCCCCAATGAAACGCGCCCAATCCCGTCTCGTCTTTGCCATTTTCGTCCTCAGCCTTGGCGCGAGCGCTTTCGCCTTCAATGCCGATGCGCAGAACACTTCTTCGGTCTCGTCGCCCGGCGTAAAATCCGGTGAGCGGGAAATCGAATATCGCTTTGGCTGGGCGCCGGACGATGACGGCGGCGACAGCTATGCCCACCGCTTCGACTATGGCTTTGCCATCAATGAGCGGACTTCGCTGAAAGTCTTCGCCACGCTGGAAGACCGGCCGGGCCAGGATTTGCGTTTCGACAATATCAACACCGAATACCTGATCGAGCTTTCGCCGGAGGGCGCCCGCCTGTGGCAGACGGGGATCCGTTTCGACACGCGAATCTCGAATGGCCCCGACGCCGAACGCCTCGGCCTGAACTGGCTCAACCGCTGGACTCTCAACGACCGGATCAGCGCGCGGGCCATGCTCATCGCGACCCGTGAATTCGGTGACCGCGCCGAGGAGAATGTCGCCTTCGAACTGCGCTCGAGCGTCACCTACAAGCTGGATGGAGACTATGAAGCCGCGCTTCTGGCCTTCAACGAGCTCGGCACCACCGACGCAATCGGCACCGGCGGCTTGCCCCAGCAGGTCGGCCCGACGCTCAGCGGCCCGCTGGGCCAGGGCTGGCGCTGGACAGCCGGCAATCTCTTCGGTGTCTCCGATAGCGCACCGGACAATGACATCCGGCTCTGGGTGTCGCGGGACCTTTAAAGCCCGCGCCTAATCGAACATGACAACCTGGCGGGCCACCGTGCCCTTGTTGTCCTTCAGGTTCTGAAGCGCGGACGTAATGTCTTCCAGGCCGATCCGGTCGGAGACGAGATCGTCGAGATGCAGGCGGCCTTGCTTGTAAAGCTCGATCAGGCGCGGAAAATCGATCCGGAACCGGTTCGAGCCCATGACCGCACCCTGCAACCGCTTTTCCGTCACCAGCAATTCGATGCCCGGAATCTCGATGTTCACGCCCGGCGGGATCATGCCGATCACGGTCGAGACGCCACGCGGGCGCAGCATAAGATAGGCCTGCTCGGCGGTCTGCTTCAGGCCGATACACTCGAAGGAATAGTGGACGCCGCCGCCGGTCAGCTCCTTTACCTGCTCGACCGGGTCGCCCTTGGTCGGATTGACGAAATCGGTGGCGCCGAATTTCTTCGCCATTTTGAGCTTCTCGTCCGAGAGGTCGACCGCGATGATCCGCGACGCCCCGGCAATGGCCGCGCCATTGATCGCCGACAGGCCAACCCCGCCGCAGCCGACCACCGCCACGGTCGAGCCGGGCTCGACCTGGGCGGCATGGAAGACAGAGCCGACGCCGGTAATCACACCGCAGCCGATCAGCGCGGCCCGGTCCATCGGCATCTCCGGATCGATGGCACAGAGCGTGTTTTCATGCACGAGGATCTGCTCGGCAAAGGAAGAGAGGTTCAGGAACTGGTTCACCGTCTCCTTGCCGATATGAAGGCGCGGGGCCTCCCCTTCGGCGCGGTTGAAGAAAGGCCGGTTCACCGTATGGCAGACCGACATGTGGCCCGACAGGCAGAACTCGCAGGTGCCGCAGAAGGGCGACAGGATGGAGACGACGTGATCGCCGGGTTTCACGGCACTCACCATGCTGCCCACCTGCTCGACGATCCCGGCGCTCTCATGCCCGAGAATGGCCGGCAGCTCATGCGGGAAGGCCCCGTCCCAGAAATGCACGTCGGAGTGGCAGACGCCGACGGCTTTCAGCCTGACCAGCACCTCGCGCGGGCCCGGCTTGGAAATCTGGACGTCTTCGATCGATAGCGGCTTGTTCGGCTCGCGCAGTATGGCAGCTTTCATGGGGTTTCCTCCTGTCCGGCGGGCGGCTTCGATGCCGCCTCTTCTCCGTTACCCAGAGGTATCACGAGGCCCGAAAGCTGTCATGGCGGCCCCGACGTCAAGGCACCGGCAGCGCGTGCGGCCACCAGGCCCGCACACCGGCCAGTGTCAGCACCGCAATGAGCAGGCCCCAGCCGAAACTCATGAAGGTGCCGATGATGATGTATTCGGTCATCTTGCGCTCTGTCGGATTGGTCACGTCGCCAAAACGCAGGATGGATTTTGCCGCGATCAGGAAGCCGACGCCGGAGGGCTGGCCGATGAAGATGAGCAGCATGACCAGCGCGCGCTCAAGACAGCCGATCACGAAGCCGCCATTGGGCAGGCCCTCGATATGCGCGTCCCCGGTCTCCATCAGGCCGGCCGTGGCCTTGCGGATCAGGACGGCGCCCGTCCATAGGCTGGCTATGATGCCGCTCGTCAGCGCCAGGCCGGAGAGGTAGACCTGATACCAGACCGACGGCAGTTCATCCCACCAGCCCTGCCTGACCAGCCCCGGCCAGGCCACGGCGAGCGCAAGGATCACGACAAGGTGCACGCCCTGGTCCAGCAGGAAGGACCAGAGCCGGTCCGGCAAGAGATAGACCTTTACCGCGTCCATCGCGGCATGGGTGGCAAGCAGGATGGCGAGCGGCAGAAGCGGCACGCCGCCCAGCAGCACAATGGCGGCCACCAGCACGATCAGGGCGTGGCCGAGCAGAACAGCCGGCCTGTGCTTGTGCCGGATCAGCCGATCGGGCTGCAGCGGGAAATCGGCCAGAAGATGCGCACAAAGCAGGGCGACAAATGTTTCGGCCATTCAGTCCCGTCCTTTCGGCAAATCTTTCAGCGTGTCTGATGCCAGACAGACCTTAGCGGTTTCTTGTCTCACGGTGAGCCGGCGCCAGCAGAGCGCGCCAGTCGGTGTCTTCGAAGGCTTTCAGCGGCTCCTGCAGCGCGCGCCAGCCCGCCCCGCTGAGCGATGCCGTCACCGACTGCTTGCTGACCGGCGGATCGAGAAGCTGCGCGATGTCCTCATGCGTCGCCTCCGGGCGCAACAGGGCTTCGCTGGCAATCTCCGCCTGACGGCGGGTCCAGGCGCGCACGATCTCGCTGACCAGGTGCAAGCTCGCCGGCAGCCACTGGCAGAGCGCGCCTGCCCGCTCCGGCACAGCGGCGGTCATGTCGAAATAGCCCGTCATATGATCGAGGGCGCGGCCCGACAGGGTGAACGCCTCGCCGGTCGAGAGCGAGACCTTCGCCGGGTCTATGGTGTCGCAGAGGCCGAGCCCGATGGAGACCCGCGTGTCGGCCTCCAGCCCGGCACGCAGTCGGGCGCGCAGGTACAGGCTGAGGCGAAGCGCCAGCCCGGAATCGTTCAGCAGCACCTGCCAGGCATCACCCCGGTACATGTCGAGGCGTATTTCGACGGGCCGAGGAAAACTGTTACTGAAAATTTCGGCGGCAGTTTTCAGTGTATTGCGAACCTGCTCCAGACGAGCGGCCGTCATATCGCTGGACGCGACGAGGTCGCCCGTCAGGACGGCATAAATGGGCGTTTCCGGATGCGATTCGGGCAAGAGTGCGCCTTTTGACAACCACAATCAACTGTCTCTTATAAGACAATTATTTATGATTGTCTAACAACAAGCAACCCTATTCACTTGTCGAGACACCAGCGCATGATCGCCTTCTGGGCGTGCAGCCGGTTCTCGGCTTCGTCGAAGACCAGCGAGCTCGGCCCGTCGATTACTTCGCTGTCGACTTCCTCGCCACGGTGAGCAGGCAGGCAGTGCAGGAATTTCGCGCCGGGCTGGGCGAGATCCATCAACTCCTCAGTGACGGCAAAGGGCTCCAGCAGGTCGAGACGCTCATCGGCATCGGTATCGCCCATGGAGACGAAGGTGTCGGCAATGACGACGTCGGCCCCGGCCACGGCATCCTCGGCGGTATCATAAAGCTCGATCCGGCCCTGCATCTCACGCGCAAGCTCGACATCGTCCTCTTCCGGGGCGTAGCGCTCGGGCGTGCCCACAGCGAGGGTGAAACCGAACTTCGCACTGGCATGAATGAAGCTCGAGCAGACATTGTTGCCATCGCCGACCCAGGCCAGCCGGGCCCCGCGCAAGTCCACGCCGTGCTCTTCCAGAGTCATCAGGTCCGCCATGATCTGGCAGGGATGAGAGCGGTCGGTCAGTCCGTTGATCACCGGCACGCCGGCGGATTCGGCAAAGTCCTCGACATCGCCATGATCGTTGGCGCGGATCATGACCAGGTCGACATAGCGCGAGAGGACGCGGGCGGTATCGCCGATGCTCTCGCCACGCCCAAGCTGCATGTCGCCAGAATTCATCACGATGGACGACCCGCCCAACTGACGGATACCGACATCGAAACTGGTGCGTGTGCGCGTCGAGGACTTCTCGAAGATCATGGCCAGGACATGCCCGTCCAGCGGCGCGCCGTCGTCGACGCGGCCTTTCGGCCAGCCCCGGCGCACCGCCTTCATTGCGTGCGCATCGTCCAGAATGGCGCGTAGCTCGCTGGCCTCAAGCTGCCAGAGATCGAGAAAGTGCCGGATCGCCATGTCGCTCTCCTCCCGTTCCCCTCAAGGGAAACCAAAGGGCGCGCCATAATGGAAAATGGCCCGTCTGCAAAGAGAGCTGCCAATATCAGGCCTTCGAAGGAACAAATGCGTCTATCCATTGGTACAGTCATGAAGACGATGCTCGACTTATGCGCCCGCCCGGGTCGAGGACCAACCAGGAAGACCCGATGCCCGACGTGGCCGAAACAGAAGACCTCGACTCTCGCAAGGGCAATCTCCGCAGGCGGCTTCGCCAGGACACCCGGCCCATGCATGACTGGGTCGAGGGCGTTTATGACCGCCACGACATCCGCACGCGCGAAGGGCTCGCCGTCCTGCTCCAGGCCCATGCGCTTGCCCTCTCCGTCTGCCTGCAGGCCCTGCCCGCCTCCAGACAGCGGGCCCGTCAGGGATTCCAAGACCTGTTGGGCGCAATCGAGGCCGACCTAGCTACCCTCGGGATCGACCGCATCCCCGCGCAGAGCTCCCGCGCCCCGTCAGCTGACATTCATCCGCTCGGCCTGATCTATGTTGTCGCGGGCTCCCGGCTTGGCGCTAACGTGCTGCTCGCCAGAGTGCAAGGCTCGACAGCTCCGGACGTGCGGCAGGCGACGCAATATCTCGCCTGCGAGGCCGGAAAGGTCTTGTGGCGGGATGTTCGCACAGCCCTGGAAGACTGGCGCGGATCCGCGGACGAAGAAACAGACATCATCATGGCGGCGCAAAAGGCTTTTACCTGGTTTGGGGACGCCTGCGCCGAGATTGAAAGGAAGTACGAGCTGCATGACAGACAATACGGTCTCGCCCGACACGAAGATTGACCTGACGAACTGTGACCGCGAGCCCATTCATCTGCTCGGTCATGTCCAGCAATTCGGCTGCCTAATCGCGGTCAATGCCGACTGGATTGTCTGCTATGTCTCGCGGAATGTAACCGACTTCCTGGGCCTGGACGCCGAGGAGATGATCGGCAATCCGATCCGTGACTATTTCTCCGAAGCCGCCCTGCACGAGCTGCGTGGCCGGGTGCAGCAGCTCGACAGCGAGGACGCCGTCGAACGCCTTTTCGGCCTACAGCTGCGCGAAGCCGACGAGCAGGCGTTCAATGCCGGGGTCCACATCTCCGGGCGCAATATCGTCATCGAGCTCGAACCGCACGAAGCCTCCCACCGCACCGACTATACATCGCTCGTGCGCCCGATGATCGACCGCCTCCGCAAGGCCCGGTCGATTGATCAGCTCTGCCAGCTCGCGGCGCGCCAGCTGAAGGCGCTGACCGGCTTCGACCGCGTCATGGTCTACCGTTTCGCCGAAGACCAGTCCGGCGAAGTCATCGCCGAATCCGTCAGCCCGAACATCGATTCCTTCAAGGGCTTGCGCTATCCCGCGACCGACATCCCCCAACAAGCGCGCGAACTCTACCGCCGCAACCTGTTGCGCATCATCAGCGATGTGAATGGAGAGGTCTCCCCCATCATTCCGGCGCGCGGCCCGGAAGGCGACCTGCTCGACCTCTCGATGAGCGGCCTGCGGGCCGTGTCGCCCATCCACATCGAATACCTCCAGAACATGGGCGTCGAAGCCTCCATGTCGGTCTCGATCCTGCGCCGGGGCAAGCTCTGGGGCCTGTTTGCCTGCCACCACTATTCCCCGCGTGTGCTCTCCTATGATGTCCGCTCGGCCGCCGATCTCTTTGCGCAGATGTTCAGCTTCGTGCTCGACCAGCTCAGCAACGATGTCGTCCATGAACAGCAGGAGCGGACCCAGCGCCTGCACGACCAGCTCATGAGCCAGCTGGCCGGCGGCCAGTCGATCAAGGATCACTTTCCGGCAATCACCGATGCGCTGAGCTCGGTCATCCCGAACGATGGCGTCGCCGCCTGGGTCGATGGCGAGTTCCTCTCCAGCGGCACCACGCCCGACGCCGCGGCGTTCATGGAGATTGTCCGCTTCCTCAACACGACCGCCGGCAGCCGGGTCTATGCCACCGAAAAACTGGGCGAGGTCCATCCGCCGGCCAAAGCCTATGTCGACCGCGCGGCCGGCCTTCTGGCCCTGCCGGTCTCACGCGTGCCGCGTGACTATATCGTGCTCTTCCGTCAGGAGATCACGAAGAAGGTCAATTGGGCCGGTAATCCGGAAAAGCCGGCGACGCTCGGGCCGAATGGCGCGCGGCTGACACCGCGCAAGAGTTTCGAGGCCTGGCAGGAAACCGTACACGGCCAGAGCGCGCCCTGGACGGACACCGAGGTCAGCGCGGCCGAGCAGCTGCGCGTCACCTTGCTCGAAGTCGTCCTGCGCATGTCCGAAACCGTCAGCCAGGAACGCATCCGCGCCAATGAGCGTCAGGAGCTGCTGATTGCCGAACTCAATCACCGGGTTCGCAACATCCTCAACCTGATCTCCGGGGTCGTGGCCCAAAGCACGCAGGATGCCCGCTCGGTGTCGGACTATGCCAAGGTCGTCTCCGGTCGCATCCAGGCCTTGGCGCGGGCGCATGACCAGATCACCGAGAAGAACTGGGCGCCCTCTTCGCTGAGGGCGCTTATCTTCACCGAACTCGACGCCTATTTCGGGCCGAAGTCGAACCGGGCCATCATTCAGGGCGGCGATGCCCTGCTCGAGCCTGCCGCCTTCAGCACACTCGCCCTCGTCATGCACGAACTGGCGACCAACTCCGCGAAGTATGGCGCGCTCAGCGACTCCAGCGGCAAGATCGAGGTCACCATCGACCAGACGCCGAATGGCGGGGTCTCCCTGACCTGGCGCGAACGCGGCGGCCCGCCCGTGCAGGCCCCGGCGAGGCAGGGCTTCGGCTCCACCATTATCGAGAAGTCCATCCCCTACGAACTCGGCGGCAGCGCGGATGTCCGCTTCCAGCTGACCGGTCTCGAAGCCGACTTCACGGTGCCGAACGCCTTCGTCCAGAGCTTCATCGAGGTGGAAGAAGACTCGCCAGAAGCCGCTCGGCACCCGAAAGCCAGCCGGACAGACGGGCTCCTCTCCGGGCCGGTCCTGGTGCTCGAGGACAATATGATCATCGCCATGAATGCCGAAGGGCTCGTCATGGAGGCCGGCGCGAGCAGTGTCAGTATCTGCGCCAGCGTCGAACAGGCCCTGGAGGCCATCAGGGAGCAGGACTTCACCATTGCCCTGCTGGACGTAAATCTTGGCAAGGAGACCAGCGAGCCGGTCGCCGACGCCCTTGTCGAACGCGGGGTCCCCTTCGTCTTTGCGACGGGGTATGGCGACGGCTCCGCGCTCGCCGCCAGGTTTCCCAATGTGCCGATCCTCAGCAAGCCCTATCGGGGTGAGACGCTGACCGACAAGCTGGAGGCGGCCCTGCAACTGGCCCGGGCCTGAACGGCCTTCGCTTGCCTCGCCTCCATTGCAGGGTAGATTGACCGGGGATGACCGATCGCGCGCCCCCTTCTTCCGCCAGCGCAGCCGATGCGCCGGCAGACGGCCCGCTGCTGTTTGGCTGCGTGCTGGATGGCAAGGGCGGATGTTCGCCCCGAAGCTGGCAGGAAAGTCAGGCCTGGACGCCAGACCAGCCGGACGAAACGTTGTGGCTGCATCTCGACCGGGTCTATCCCGGGCTCGACGACTGGCTGGAAGATTCCCTCGACCTCAACGAAGCCACGGCCGACCTGCTCCTGTCGAACGAGACGCGCCCGCGCGCCTTCCGCGAAAGCGACCACCTGGTCACTGTGCTGCGCGGCATCAACTTCAATCCCGGCGCCGAACTGGAAGACATGATCGCCATGCAGATCTGGTGCGACGGCACGCGGCTGATCACGCTGCGCCGGCGCCGCCTGCAGACCCCGCGCGACGTGCACGCCGAACTGCTCGCCGGCAACGGCCCCTGCACGGTGGGGGATCTTTTCACCGCGCTTCTCGAACAGATGGTCGCGAAGATGAATCGCGCCATTGTCGACATGAACGATCATATCGACGCGATGGAAGCCGAGGACGAGGATGAGCGCGACACCGACGAGATGCTGAGCAGGATCGCCGATATCCGCCGCAACTGCCTGGCGCTGCAACGGTATATGTCGCCCCAGCATGAAGCGCTTCTCCTGATCCAGAAACACCCGCCCGGCTGGCTGTCGGAGGAGAATCTGGCCGACATCCGCGAGACCGGCGAACGCCTGCGGCGCTATCTCGACGATCTCGACGTGTCGAAGGAAAGCGCCATCGTACTGCAGGATGACCTCAACAACCGCACCGCCGCACGCATGAACCAGACGATGTACATGCTCTCCATCGTCGCGGCGATCTTCCTGCCGCTCAGCTTCGTGACCGGCCTGCTCGGCATCAATGTCGGCGGCATGCCCGGCCTGCATTCCGGCTCCGCCTTCTGGATCACCGTCGGCATGCTGGTCGTCCTGATGGGCGTACAATTCTGGATCTTCAGGAAACTTAAATGGCTCTAGCAAACTGGATCACCTTCATCGCCCGCCAGCAGGAGGATCCGTCAGGGGCGCCTGCCCCCGACGGTCCGGAGGGAGACGGCACCAGCGGCGAAGACGTCCTGCAAAGCCACCTCGACTGGGCGGCGCTGAAAGACCAGGCCATCGAGACCTATAGCGACGTCCAGGAGAACTTCATTTCCCTGGGCTCGCTCTGGCAGGTGCTGGCCATCCTGGCTGCGGCCGCGCTTGGCTGGCTGTGCGCGCGCTACCCGGCAGCCCGGCTGCACAAATATGCCGAGAGCCGCGCGCATGACGACATCCTGAAGCGGCTCGCCCTGTCGATTGCCAAGATCGTCTGGCCGGTCTTCACCGTAATCTTCCTGTGGGTCGCCACGGCGGTCTTCAATGCCATGGCCTTGCCCAATGAGGGCCTGCGGATCGCGGCAAGCCTGTTGAATGCCTGGATCGTGGTGCGCTTCGTCACCGCCAACATGAAGGACGGCTTCTGGCAGACTGCCATCGCCGTGCTCGCCTGGGTCATCGCCGCACTCTACATCCTCCACCTGCTCGAGCCGGTGATGGACGGGCTGAACGCCGCAGCCTTCTCGGTGGCCGGGGTGAAGATCACGCTGCTGCGCGTCATCACGAGCATCATGATCGCAGTCATCGCGCTCTGGATCGGCCGGGTGGCGGGCGACGCCGCGCAATCGCAGCTCAAATCCAACAAGACGCTGAACCCCTCCATGGCCGGCCTGCTCGGCCAGGTCCTGAAAGTCAGCTTCATGGTGGTGGCGATCCTGATCGCGATCTCGACGCTGGGCGTCGACCTGACCACGCTCGCCGTCTTCGGCGGCGCCCTCGGCGTCGGCATCGGTTTCGGGCTTCAGTCGATCTTCTCGAACTTCATATCCGGCGTGATCATCCTGTTCGAGCGCTCGGTGAAGGTCGGCGATTTCATCGAGCTCCAGTCCGGCGTGACGGGGCTGGTGAAGGAGATCAATATCCGCTCCACCCTCGTGACCACAAACGACAATGTCGACATCCTCGTGCCGAACGAGGAGTTCATCAAGGCGCAGGTCATCAACTGGACGCTGCGCGATGCCCGCCGGCGCATGCATATCGAGTTCGGCGTGGCCTATGGCACCGACAAGGAGCTTGTCCGCAAGGCCGGCCTTGAAGCCGCCGATGCGGTGGAATGGACCTTTAAGGGCGTGCCCGGCCAGGAGCCGCAGGTCTGGTTCGTCGGCTTTGGCGATTCCAGCCTCGACTTCGAACTGGTGGTCTGGCTGAGCGATGACGCCGTCAAGAAACCGGGCCGGGTGAAAGCCGACTATTACTGGGAGCTGCACACTGCGCTCTACAAGTACGAGATCGAGATCCCCTTCCCGCAGCGCGACCTCAATTTCCGCAATGCCGGCGAATTCTTCGTGCGCATGCAGGAATTGCAGGCGAAGGCAGAGGACAAGGCCGACAGCCCGGACACCTCGGAGAGCTAGGTGGCAGAGCGATCCGACGGCGGCACACGGCTGTTCAGGCTTGAGGCTCGTACCTTCGCCTGGATGGCGGGGATCATTCTGGTGCCGACCTTCATCATCGCTGTCCTCTGGCAGAGCCCCGAGGCCAGCCTGTTACTGGCTGGGATGATTTTTCTTCCGGCCTCCTTTGCCAGTTCGTTCAGCCCCCTGCTTGTCCTGCCTATGGAATTGCGAATTCCGATTTTTGCGGGCGTAATTTTCGCAAGCTCGCTGATCGTTCTTTCAGCGCTGAGTGGCATGCCGTTCTACATCTCCGCTTTCTGGAGCGCTGTAGCGGCGATGGCCATATGCTTTATCGATGTATGCTACACGGTGAGGACATGGGTGGGTATAGTCGGCCGCGATAAGGAAGGCAGGCCGACAAAATCGTTCCTCGCCTACGATCCGGGCGCCCCACGCCGCTAACGCCGTTCCAGCCAGTCCTTCGCGGCCTCGAGCGCGAGGTCCGGCCCGTCGCCATTGTCGGCCAGGACCGCATAGGGCGGGCGCCAGTCGTCCCGGTCGGTGCCGTCGAGGTGCAGGAGGTTGTAGGCCGGCAGGCGCAGCGTGAGCCCGCTCGGCAGGTCATAGCCTTCGACACCGCCCGCGAGCCCGGCCATGGGCGCGCCGAAGACGCGCGCCCGCTTCAGCCCGTCAAAGCCGACCGCCATGCCCTCGCCCATGCTACCGGTCCAGCGTCCGGCGAGCACCGCGACCGGCTTCCTGATCCGCCAGGGCCCGCGCGAAGCGACACGGCGGACCTTCTCGCCCTCCCAGCGCGGGCCGATGCGCTGATAGGCCTTCACGCCGCGGATGAAGCGCGCCAGCACCGGCTCGGCGACATCCGTATTGCCGCCGCCCGGCGTGTTGCGGAGATCGATGATCCAGCCATCGACCCCGCGCAGACGCTCCAGCGCGGCATCGAACGCCTTGACGGTCTCTGCCTCGCCAAGAGAATCCTCGAAGCGGATATAGCCGAGATTATCGTCCATCCTGTGAGCGGTCACCGGGGACGGCGCCTTGGGCGGGGCCGGCGCATCCAGCGCAAGCGCGATCCTCTCCTGCCCCCGCCGGATGGTGAGATGGCGCCGGGTGTCGCGATAGCCGGCCGCCTGCGCATTGACCGCCCAGTCGAGGCGCGTCCGGCTGACAAGGTTGGGGGCGGCACGGATGCGGCGGGTGGCGGCGACGAGCACCGGTTCGCCATTCAGCGCGGTCACGATATCGCCCACCGCAAGCCCGGCCCGGGCCGCGCCAGAGCCGCGCCGGACGGCGGTGACGACCGCCACACCGGAGACGAAGGTGAGGTGATAGTCGCTGCCTGAGGGTACCAGGCGCGGCGAGCTGGCCGTGTTGCTGCCAAGCGAGACGTGGTCGTCATAGAGCTGGTCGAGCAGGCGTTCGAGGATGGCGAGATGGTCGGGCTGAGCCTCGTCGCGCACAGCCTTGGCCTCCGCGCGGGCCATGTCGCAGGCGGCCGGCCAGATCACGGCGCGGGTCTCGTAATAGGCGTAATGACTTTCGACGAGGTCGCAGGCGGCCTCGACATCCTGCTGGATGAGGCTCGGCTCTGCGGCGGTATCGGCATGCGCATATCTGACCGGAAAACCAGGGCCTGGAGGGTGCAGTAATGACGGTGCAGTGATGAGGGTGCAGAAAAGCGCGAGCACGGTGCACCCGGCGATCCGTTTCAAAAGACGTGGCAGCCTGACCTCCCTCAAAGCCGGCAGCGCCCTCCCCTTGGCCCGGACTATGCGCCCGCCCCCGGGCGAAGTCCAATGGCCGGCGCAGCCTGCGCTCAGTGGCGCCGGAAGCGAACCATCTTGCCGATGCCGAAGCCGATCAGGACGCAGATCACCATCAGAACGATCCGGCTTGTCGCGAACTCGAAGCCGAGAAAGTTGACGTGTATCTGGGCCATGTTCTGGATCGCGAAGATGATGAAAATGGCGATAAGAACAAGCGCAAGCCAGTGTTTGACGTCTCTCATGGGTCCGGCCTCTCCGAAGTCTGTTTGGTCTTGTCTCCATGCTGGTCTTCCGGCTGGCGAGGTCAAGGGCCCGGCCGCCGGAACATCGCTGACGGCTCGTCCGTTTAGCTGCCATGGAATGGCCCGGCCCGATCGCAACACTCCGCAATACCCCTGCCTGGCGACACGTCGGTGCGCCCGTCATGCGAACCACGATGCGCATCGCCGGCAAGGCCGGCGAGGACGATGTCGCGCTGGTCGCGGGCGGCGTCGCCTTCTACGCCTTTCTCTCCATCTTCCCGGCGATTGCCTGCGCGCTGATGGTCTGGGGCGTCTTCACCACCGAGACCGAGCTGCGCACCTATCTCGGCCTCCTGAATTCAGTCGTGCCGGATTCGGCCTACAGGCTGATCTCCGACCAGATGGTGCGCATCGCCGACAGCCAGACGGCCGGCCTTTCCTGGGGCGCGCTGTTCTCGCTGCTACTGGCGCTGTGGTCGGCCTCGCGCGCGGCCAATGCGCTGCTCATCGCCGTCGCCGTCACCTATGACCGCCACGACAAGCGCGGCTTCATCCAGCAGAACCTCATCGCGCTCGGCTTTACCGCCGGGGGCATCATCTTCGCGCTGCTGTCGCTCGCCGCCATCGGGGCGGTGCCGCCGATCATCGAGGCCCTGCAGCTCGGCGCCTTTATCGACGCCCTCCTGCGCATCCTCCGCTGGATCGGCCTGCTGAGCCTGTTCCTCGGCGGCATCTATGTTTTCTACCGCATCGCCCGTCCGCACGGGGTGGCTTATGCGCAGGCGCGGCGGCGGCCCGTGCTGCCGGGCACGCTGGTCGCCGGGACGATCTGGCTGGCCGCCTCTGTCGGCTTTTCCTTCTATCTCGGCAACTTCGCCGACTATAACCAGACCTTCGGCTCGCTGGGCGCGGCAGTCGCCCTGCTCATGTGGCTCTGGCTCTCGGCGGTCGCGATCTGCGTCGGGGCCGAGACGAATGGTGTGCTCTCACGCGAAGTGCGCGCGAAGGAACACACCGGCGACTAGTCCGGCCCGCCAGCTTGGCGGGCGTGACAGACTGTCCTAAGCTTGCGCACGGGCAGATGGGGACAGACCGGATGAAGGACGACTTCCTGAGGCAGGAGCACGCCATCCTGCGCGGAAATATCTACGACATTTTCGGCGACATTCGCCGCCTGCAGCAGATCTTCGTTGTTGGTGTCGGCTTCTACGCGGCCTGGTATTTCGGCAGCGCCGGGCCGGAAGACCCCGTCCACCAGATCATGGGCGCATGGTTCCCGCTCGTGATCTCGCTGCTGTTTCTGACCATCACGGCCCGCCTGTCGAGCATGGTGTTTGTCCATGCCCATTACATCAAGGGCATCGAGGCCCACTTCCTGAAAGAGGCAGAGATCAAGGGCTGGGAAACCTTCCTCGACCAGGTCCGCAACGCGCCGGAAACGCTCGACCTAAGCGCCGACGATGCCGCAAAGATCAACAAGCGGGCGACTTTCGCCGTGCATGTCGACATGACGTTCTGGACTGTCATGTCCGTTCTTCTGGCCGCGTTCGGTCTGGTCCAGACGGCCTTTACCCTGAAGGTCTTCTAGCCCTCCGGCCCGTCAGGCCTCGGCGTCTGCGGCCTGTTCCTCGTCGCAGAGGGCAATCAGGCGGTTCAGCTTGTCGACGAAATCGTCGAGCTTGCCGGGCCCGAATTCGGCATCGATCTTCTCGTTGATCGACAGGACGGTGCCGTGCACCCGCTCCATCGCACGTTCGCCTTCCGCCGTCAGGGTCAGCACCCAGGCGCGGCTGTCGGCCTTGCTGCGGGCCTTCTTCAGCATGCCAAGCCCGATCAGCCGCTTCACCATGGCCGTGATGGCAGAGTCGTTCAGGCGCAGCTCACGCGCCAGGCTCGTCTGGTTGAGCTCCTCGGCCGCGGCCACCCGCACCAGCACGCCATATTGCGGCGCCGTGATCCCGGCCGCCTCGACCAACTGGCGGTCAGTGACCTTGCGCAGTTGCTGGGCCGCGATCTGGAGTCGCGAATAGAGTCGCGGATTTTTCGAGGTTGCAACCATGCCCTGCCTTGCCTTGTGCCTGTCGGACGGATATTCTTCACTAGTGAAACAATAATGTGCTGCGGCCGGACAGGCAATTGCCGGCCCCAGCCCGAAGATCCCCACGCTAGTTCCTCTGGGAGGAGAAGAAAACCATGGATACCGGAAGCCTCGACCAATTGAATGTGCGCGACGATCTCAACGATCTGCGCATGTCGGAAAAGTCCGTGCCGCTCTATGAGCACGTGAGAAAGTTCATCAAGGAAGAGATCGACCCGATCACCGAGAAATTCCACGAGCTGGGCGAAGGCCGCGCCGACCGCTGGTCCTATGCGCCCGGCCAGCTCGAACTGCTCGACGGGGTGAAGAAGAAGGCGAAAGACCAGGGCCTCTGGAACTTCTTCCTGCCGAATGCCGAAACCGGCGAGGGTCTGCCCAATCTCGACTATGCCTATATCGCCGCCGAACTCGGCAAGAACCGGCTGGCCTCGGAGTGCATGAACTGCTCGGCCCCCGACACCGGCAATATGGAAGTGCTCGAACGCGTCGGCACCGAAGCCCAGAAGAAGCAATGGCTGGAGCCGCTCCTGAATGGCGAGATCCGCTCGGCCTTCGCCATGACCGAGCCGGGAACCGCCTGCTCTGACGCGCGCAATGTGCGCACCGTCGCCCGGCTCGAGAAGGGTGAATGGGTGATCAATGGCGAGAAGTTCTACATCTCGGGGGCCGGCGATCCGCGCTGCAAGGTCATGATCACCATGGTGCAGACCGATCCGGACGGGCCGTCCCACCAGCAGCAAAGCCAGATCCTGGTGCCGATGGATACGCCCGGCGTGGAAGTCCTCGAAGGCATGGAAGTCTTCGGCAAGGACGACGCCCCACACGGCCACATGCATATCCGCTTCAATAATGTGCGCGTGCCCGAGGAAAACATCCTGCTCGGCGTCGGCCGCGGCTTCGAGATCTCGCAGCTGCGTCTCGGCCCTGGCCGCATCCACCACTGCATGCGCTCCATCGGCGCGGCCGAGAAAGCCCTCGACCTGATGGTCCAGCGCGGCGCCTCACGCGATGCCTTTGGCCAGCCGCTCGCCAAGCTGGGCGGCAACCTTGAGAAGATCTCGCGCGCCCGTATCGAGATCGAGGCCTGCAAGCTGATGGTGCTGAAAGCCGCGAAGGCGATGGACGTGCTCGGCAACCGCGAGGCGCGTGTCTGGATCTCCATGGTGAAGGCCATGGTGCCGGAGCGGGTCTGCAAGATCATCGATGACGCGATCCAGATCCATGGGGCCACCGGCGTGTCGCAATGGACGCCGCTGGCCGACATGTACACCAGCCAGCGCACGCTGCGTCTCGCCGACGGCCCGGACGAGGTTCACCACATGGTGGTCGGCCGCAACGAGCTCGGCCGCCTCGGCATGCAGAAGAAGGGCTAGCCGCCCCTGCATCGGACAAACGGAAAGCCGGCGCCCAAGGGTGCCGGCTTTTTACATGAGCCCGCTCACACCTCCTGCGCAAGCTCAGGGCCCTGGTTGCGGACATTGCCGACGTCGGGGCCAACTGGCCAGGCATGCATGTCGGCGGCCGGGAAAGGCGCGAACAGGTCACTGACCCTGCGCTCTTCCACGTCCAGCCAGCGCGCATAGTCTTCCGGGCGCAGGATGACCGGCATGCGGGTGCTGATACCGGCCATGACGTCATTCGGGCGCGTGGTGAGGATGGCGAAGGTGTCGATCTCGGAGCCGTCGATCATCGCCCGGTCCCACAGCCCGGCAAAACAGAACCATCGCCGGTTGCGCAGGCCGGCGGCAAAGGGCTGGCGCCTGCCCCTCGGCCCGGACCATTCATAGAAGCCGCTCGCCGGGACGAGGCAGCGGTGGTGGCGGAAGGCACCGCGGAAGGTGTTGCTCTCGGCCACTGTTTCGCAGCGGGCCTTGAAGGTCTCGAAATTCTTTTCGCTGAGCGGCTTCTTCCACCAGGAGGGCACGAGCCCCCAGAGGGCGGGCGCCAGCTCGCCGATGGGCGCACGGCCCGGCCGGTCCGGCAGGTGCCTGAGAATCGGGACGATCTGGCCGGGCGCAATATTGTAGGCGGCTTCCGGCGGGGCGATGCCGGGCGGCGCCTGAAGGATGGAGAAGGCGGACTGATAGTCCGCCCAGCTCACATCATGCCGGAAGAATCGCCCGCTCATGGCCGCGAGCTTCACCCCGCGGCCACCGGAAAGTCCAGAGGCTGTTTAAGCCTCCATCTCCCATTCCGAGAGCGCTTCGTCCATGACGCGCACGGCCTCACGCACATCATCGTCATTGATGATCAGCGGGGGGGCCAGACGCAGGACATTGTTGCCGGCGACGCCGACGAGCAGGCCCTTGTCGCGGCAGGCATTCTGCACCGGCTTCGGCGCGGCCTTCAGCCTGAGGCCGGTCAGCAGGCCCTTGCCCGTGACGCCTTCGACCTTGTCGGCATGGCTGTCGGCGAGCGACTTCAGGCCCTGGGTGAGCGTGCCGCTGACACGGCGGACTTCTTCCAGGAAGGCCTCGTCCGAAATCGTGTCCCAGACGGCATTGCCGACCGCCATGGCGAGCGGGTTGCCGCCATAGGTCGAGCCGTGCGAGCCCGGCTGCATGACGATGCCGATCTGTTCGGTAACGAGGCAGGCGCCCAGCGGGAAGCCGCCGCCAATGCCCTTGGCCAGGCACATGATGTCCGGCTCGGCACCCTCGACCCATTCATGCGCGAAGAGCTTGCCGGTCCGGCCCATGCCGCACTGGATCTCATCATAGATGAGCAGCGCGCCGCGCTCGTCGCAAAGCTTGCGCAGGGCGGTCAGCTCTTCCTCCGGCAGGGCACGCACGCCGCCCTCGCCCTGGACGGGCTCGATGAAGACGGCCGCGGTCTTGTCGGTGACGGCCGCATCAAGGGCCTCCTTGTCGCCCCATTCGATCTGGGTGAAGCCTTCGATCGGCGGGCCGAAGCCTTCGAGGTATTTCGGGTTGCCGCCGGCATTGATCGCGCCGAGCGAACGGCCATGGAAGGCGCCGGTGAAGGTCACGAACTCGATCCGCTCCGGATCGCCGTTCGCCCAGTGATACTTGCGCGCCGCCTTGAGCGCGCACTCGACCGCCTCGGTGCCGGAATTGGTGAAGAAGACCCGGTCGGCAAAGGTGCGCGCGCAGATCTTGTCAGCCAGCTCCTCACCGGCCGGGACGCGGAACATGTTGGACAGGTGCCAGAGCTTTCCAGCCTGGTCCTGAAGGGCAGAGACGAGCTTCGGGTGCGAGTGGCCCAGCGAGCTCACCGCGATGCCCGCGATGAAATC
This sequence comes from Henriciella aquimarina, assembly GCF_002088975.1. Lineage (GTDB taxonomy): Bacteria > Pseudomonadota > Alphaproteobacteria > Caulobacterales > Hyphomonadaceae > Henriciella > Henriciella aquimarina. The sequence goes on along the minus strand of NZ_NCST01000001.1, from coordinate 53,494 downwards.
GAGATACGCCTTGTCCTCTTCAGTGTAGAGGCGCACCCCCTCACCGCGTACGAACGCTTCCGACGGCGGGGCGTAGACGGGCATGATATGGGCGCGTGGATCTGACATGCATGACTCCAAGTGGTCAGGGGTTGTAAAGACATCCGCATGGCGGGGTGAAGAATCAAAGTCAACACAGATGCCCCGGACCGAGCGCAGGCGCTTGTCGGATCGGGCCACACTTTTGATCGTTTCTGCTGCAATTATGCATGGGCGACATGACACATATCGACTGGCAAGGCCGGCGCCGGCTCCCTATGTCCCTGTGACTGGTTGCGAATGCAATCGCTTACGCAAGTTTAATAAATGTTTTTCGATATGGACTTGACGTTATTCGATAAGAGTTATATTGAAAAACAATAACAACAAGGAACCCGGTCGGTGACACCCCTGACGCCCTGACCCTGAGCCACTGATCGGGTTCCCACTCTTCAGAGAAACTCCACCACACCAGGCCCCGAAAGGGGCCTTTTCTTTGTTTTTCGCTCTTACCCGTCGGCGCACGGCCTTACCCGAAAAACCGGGCCCGGTCTCTTGCGCCTGTCGGCGCATTCCCCATCTCAAAATGTGAAGAGCATGACCGGTGCCTGTGGCAGGAGAAATCGCCAGAACCGGATAAAAAATTGGCGCGACCCTCGGGTCGCGCCTGTAAGAGTTCTTGCAGCGTTTCCTCCCAGAAACTTGCAGGACTGATAACGCCAATTTTCCGTCATAATGTCAAGCGCCCGATTTCAGATTGGTAACAAAATTCTCAAAGCTGGGCGTTTCCTGGTCAAAAATGAACTCGGCACTGGTGATGGAGACAGGTCCTGCCCCCGATTCAGCGATTTTTCGGGCATATTCTCCCGCGCTTGAGGAAGGCGCGAGAACAGATGTTGCCGATATGACCTCGATCCCTTTTCCCCCGAGAAGCGAATCCGGGATCGGTTTGGCCGCCATGAGCACTTTTCTCGCCCCGGCCGCATCGACCGCCTCGACGGCTGCGAGCAGCTTCTGAAGGGCCTCCAGCGCCTGCATGTCCCAGGCCGCCTTCAGCGATCCGGTGAGTGCCGCCTGGCTTTTCAGAATCACCCCGTCATCGAGCACCTTCAGACCGTTGGCCTTCAGCGTCGCTCCGGTGGAGGTGATGTCGACGATAACTTCCGCCTGCCCCGAGCTCGGCGCGGCTTCGGTCGCCCCGGCGCTCTCGATCAGGCGGTATTCGCCGACCGACTTCTGGGCGAAATAATTCCGCGTCAAGCGCAGATATTTGGTCGCCACCTTCATGCGCCGGCCATGACGCTGGCGGAACTGGGCGCCGGCGGCCTCCAGCTCGCTCATCGTGTTCACGTCGAGCCAGGCGGCCGGGACGGCGACGACCACATCGGCCCCGCCGAAGCCGAGCCGCTGAATGACGGACGCATCGAGCGCGAGATTCGGCGAAAGATCGTTGAGCAAGTCCTCGCCCGTCACGCCGATATGGAAAGAACCGTCGATCAGCCCCTGCGCGATCTCGCGCGCCGAGAGCAGCAGCACCTCGGCTTCAGGCAGGCCCTTCAGGACCGCCGTATAGCCGCGCTCGCCGCCGGCCTGTTTCAGGGTGAAGCCCGCTTTCGCGAACCAGGTCTCGGCATTGTCCTTGAGCCGCCCCTTGGACGGGATGGCGATGGTCAGGCGGCTCATGATGCCCCTCCTTGTGCCAGACGGTCTGGGCGCACGACGCCGCCGATCGCGGTGGCGTCCACGGCTCCGTCGGAGAGTTTCGACAGCAGCGTGTCATAGCGCCCGCCCGATCCGAACGGTTTGCGGCCGGCGGTTTCACCGGGCCGGAATAGTTCGAACAGGAAGCCATCATAATAGTTGAAGCGCCGCCCGAAGGGCGTGCCGAACCGGGCTTCCTTCAGGAAGGCCGGGGCCAGTGTTTTCATCTTCGTCACCCGCTCATCGAGGCGAGCGAGCGCCCCGTCGACCCCATCGATCCCGGCCTGGCGCGCAATGGCGTTGAGCGAATCGGCGGCCTGTTCCGGCGCGCAATCGACCGCCATCACCGCTTCCAGTGTCTGGCGGGCAAGGTCCGGCGCGCCGCCATGTTCGGCATCGGCGGCCTGGGCGAGCAGGCCTTCCACGATCTCATCGAGCGTGCGCGTACCCTGCGGCTGGATGCCGGAGAGCGCGAAGATATCGGAGACGATCGCCCGCGCCTCCTCCGGGCGTGCGCCCTTCAGCCGGGCGGCCAGCCCATGGGCGGGCTGCGAGGGCTTCGCCTTCAGGAGCGCGGACACCCCGCCCACCTGCCGGAAGGCGCGCTTCAGCGCTTCGGCAAGGCCGGGGGCAAGGTTCAGCGCATCGACGAAAGCCGGAAAGATGGCGAGGTCGCCCATGCGGGTCTCGCTCTCGCTCACGCCAGCCGCGACTGCGGCCTCGCAGACCAGCGCGAAGGCTTCGGCATCGGTCTCCGCCGTCGAGGGCGCGCCATAGCGCTCGAAGCCAACCTGCGTGAACTCCATCGGATCACCGGCCACCGCCGGCAGGCGGAAGGCACGGGCGGCATAGCGCTTGATGGTTTCCGACGACACGCCGGCCTCGGCCTGCGCCATGGCGACCGGCAGGGTGAGGTCCGGGCGAAGCGCGCATTCCTCACCATTCTCGCCCATGAAGACGCAAAGGCGCGCACGCACTGCCTCGCCGGAAAGCTCCAGCGGCTGGTTTGCCGGCATGACGATGGGCGGGTCGACCACCTCACCGCCAAGCTTCGAAAAGATGTCTTCCGGAGTGCTCATTCGGCCGCCTCCACGATTTCGCGGACGCGGGCGATCATCTCGCTGCGCGGGGCCTCGAACTGGCCGGGGCGGGCTTCGCGGTATTCCTCGTTGGACTTGATGGCGGCAGCCTGTTTCGCGCCCTCCTTCAAATCCTTGATGGTGACGACGCCCTTGGCGATCTCGTCCTCGCCGACCATGACGGCGACAGGCGCGCCCCGGCGGTCGGCATATTTCATCTGCGGGCGCATGCCGGAGCTGCCCATATAGGCTTCGGCGCGAATGCCCGCGGCGCGCAACTCTGTGGCGAGCTTGAGGGCTTCGCTCGGGTCCTCGCGGTTGAGGTTCAGCACAACGACCGGACCGTTCAGCTGATCGACCTTGCCGGTGATCGCGAACGCTGTCGCCAGACGCGAGATACCGACCGAGAAGCCGGTCGCCGGCACCTTCTCGCCGGTGAAGCGCGCGACGAGATCGTCATAGCGCCCGCCGCCGCCGACCGAACCGATACGGACCACATTGCCATCCTCGTCGACGGTCTCGCGCAACAGCTCTGCCTCGAAGACCGGGCCGGTATAATATTCAAGGCCGCGTACGACGGACGGGTCGAACAGGACATCGCTGTCCGGGCAGTTGAAGGCTTCGAGCCCACGCGCAATGGCGGTGAGTTCATCAAGCCCGGCTTTCGCTTCGTCGCCCGTCCCCACGGCCTGGCCGAGGGCTTCCAGCGTCTCGCCGCGCGTCGGACGGCCGGCCTGGGCGAAGGCCATCACCTTGGCGACCCCGTCGGCATCGAGCCCGGCGCCCTTGGTGAAGTCGCCGCTCTCATCCTCGCGGCCTGGACCGAGCAGCAGCTTCACGCCCTCCTCGCCGAGCCGGTCGAGCTTGTCGAGCGCGCGCAATATGGTGAGACGCACGGCCTCGCCATTCGCGCCGACGCCATCGAGGACTGCGTTGAGCAGGCGGCGAGTGTTCACACGCACCGCAAACTCACCATCGCCAGCGCCTGCCGCGCGCATCGCTTCGGCGGCCATGGCGACCATCTCCGCATCGGCATGCGCGCCGGCGGCGCCGACCGTATCGGCATCGCATTGCAGGAACTCCCGGAAACGGCCCGGCCCCGGCTTCTCGTTGCGCCAGACCGGCCCGGCGGCATAGCGCCGGAAAGGCTTGGGCAGGGTCTGCCAGTTCTCGGCGGCAAAGCGGGCGAGCGGCGCCGTCAGGTCATAGCGCAGCGAGATCCACTGCTCGTCATCGTCGATCAGGGAAAAGACCCCGGCATTCGGGCGGTCGTCGTCGGGCAGGAACTTGCCCAGCGCGTCGGCATATTCGAACGCGCCGGTATCGAGCGCCTCGAAGCCCCAGCGGCGATAGACGGAGGTGACCCGGTCGATCATCTCGGCCTGGGCATGGATGAGGCCTTCGCGCCGGTCAGGGAAGCCGCGCGGCTTGCGGGCGAGATCCTTGCCCGATCTGGGCGCGTCCGGGTCCTGTTTCTTCTTGCTCATCTTGCGTCCTGTCTCGTCATTCGCGCTTCGCCTTAGACGAAGCCGGTAGGGGTGTGAAGGCGACGTGTCGACAAGACGCGATACCGGGCCGTCAGCCTGTCTGCCTCTGGCGGTTCAACGGGAAGGAATGAACACTTGGAAGAGGCGCAGCCGGACCGGTTCGCGCCTCGCCGGGCGCGTCACGCGTGGTGGTGATGGTGGTGCAGCATCGTGTTCATTGCGAACGGCGAATATGGCGGGGCGGCGGCGAAGTCAAGCCGGGCAAGTCCCGTCTCGGCGGGCCCCGGCCTGACGGAATGGATGCAAACCCGCCTGCTTTCAGGGCAATCGGCCAAAATAAACCTGCAAATTCGCATAGCTTTCGAATTCCCGTTTGACGGCTGACGCGGCGGAGCCCCCACTGGCGCGCAGTAGCTTTCCCAATCAGGTCCAGCCGCCGTGTCCGGGCCACGTCTAGTCACTTCAATCCGGAACCATGTCATGAAACCGCTCCTCTTCTCCCCGTCCGAATCCCTCTGCGCTTCGCGCCGCGACATCCTCAGGCTGGCCGGGGCCGGCTCGGCCGGGCTCGCCACGCTGGCCGCGACAGGCTGCACGGGCGAAGCCGCTCCGAAAGCCGAAGCCCAGACCGCTGCGACGGCCGCCTCAAGCATCGCCATCCTGTCCTCGAACGAGAACCCGTTCGGCCCCTTCCCGAAAGCGATGGAAGCCATGAAGGCGGAAGTCGCCGGCGTGAACCGCTATTCCTATGGCTCGCTGATCGGCTTTGGCGAAAAGGTTGCGGAGCTGGAAGGCGTGGCGCCTGAAGAGGTGCTCGTCACCAATGGCTCCTCGCCCATTCTCGGCCTGTTCGGCATGTGGGCCGCCAAGCAGGAAGGCGCGCTGCTGACCTCCATGGCCACCTATGAAGCCGTGCCGCGCACCACCGAACACTTCGGCGGCGAGGTAATCTATACCCCGCTCGACTCGGAAATGGGCATCGACCTCGACGCCATGGCCGAACGCATGGGCCCGGACATCTCCAGCGTCTATATCTGCAACCCGAACAATCCGACGGGCCGCACGGTCGATGCGGCGAAGCTCAAGAGCTTTGCCGAAGAAGCCTCCAAGACAGCCATGGTCTTCATCGACGAAGCCTATCTGGAAATGTCGGACGACTATCCGAACAATACGATGAAGTCGCTCGTCTCGGACGGCAAGAATGTCATCGTTTGCCGGACTTTCTCCAAGCTCTACGGCCTTGCCGGCCAGCGTCTCGGCTATGCCGTCATGCCCGCCGAGATGGTCACCTGGATGCGCCAGTCGGGCCAGTTGAGCTCGGTCAACCATCTTGGCCTCATCGCCGGCACCGCCTCGCTCGAGGACTCGGCCGGGTTCGACGAGATGCGGGCGAAGAATATTCGCGGCCGCGAAAAGCTGATCGCCATGGCCGCCGATCTCGGCCGGCCCATCGCGCCAAAGCCGCAAGGCAGCTTCATCTATATGGATACCGGCATGGACCATGCCGTCTTCGCCGAGGAGATGGCCAAGCTGAATGTCCGCGTCGTGGGCCGCACCTGGCCGGGCTATGACAGCTGGACCCGTCTCTGTGTCGGCTTCGACCGCGAGATCGAAGCCTGCCACGAAGCCGCCCGGGTGGTGCTCAGCAAGGCATAAGTCACTCGCCCGCAAGGGGGCGGCACGGGGCTTGCTTCGCCTGTCAGGCGAACAAGGAGACCCGTGCCGTCATGAAACGCTTTGCTGTTGCGCTTGTCCTCGCCGCCCTGCCCTTTGCCGCCTCTGCGTCTCCGCAGCTGGCGAGCGACTGGGGCATCAAGGCCGGGGACTTGCGAGAGGAAACCGCCAATCTGATCGCGGCCATCGATGCCTCGGGCAAGGCCGACATTTCCGACGATTACGAAATCGAGATTGGACGCTTCGCGATGACGGCGACCCGGCTCGGCCACTGGATCGACGGCAATGAGGGCCCCTCCGATCTCGGCTGCATCTTCCGCGGCATGGCCGAGGAAGGCGAGGTGCAGCTCGACGCGCTTTCCGGCGCCGACAGCACACGCGCGAAACGCCAGAGCCTCGTGCGGCTCGCCACCATGTTTTCCGATGCCGAAGCCATCGCGGTGGCGGCGCAATATGCCAACCGTCATGACGGGCCTGCGGCAGAGCTCGACGCGGTCTCCTGCCCCGTCAGCGCGGACGCAGCGCGCGCCGCGCTGAAGTAAGGATCATCGGTCGCCTCACCACGGCTTGTCCGTGGTGCCCACCTCCAGATGAGGCGACAAGAGCGGACTTCAGGGGATGGATCCCATGGACAAGGCATGGAAAAGCGCATTTTCGAAGCGTCTTCCTGGATCGGCAACAGCCGTGTGACAAACCCGCCGTCCGTTAGCCCTCTTTCGGGAACCGCTCCTTGAAGGCGTCCGGATCGAAGATGCGGACGATGCCGGACTGACTGCCAGTGGCCATCAGCGTGCCGTCATCGGCAAACATGGCGATGCGGCCATGCACGAAGCCATTGTGCACGCCCTCGATCTGGATATCGCAGCAGACCCACTCGGTCTCCACGATACGGCGGATGCGCAGCGTGTTGTCGAGCGAGTTTGCGCCCGCCGGCAGGCCCAGCGCGTGACTGGTGCCCGAGGGCACGAAATCATTGATCACAGCCAGCATGGCGGAGTCGATCGGCGCGCCGAGCTTGGAGCGCCCCCACAGGACGACGCGGCCATCGTCGCTGCGACCGCCCTTCACTTCCCGGCGCGCGGCATAGCGGCCCTGGGCAACGCGCATGTCGAGCGTGGCGTGCAGGTCCTCGCTCGTCTCGTCGAAGCGCGGCATGGGCGGGCAGTCTTCCGGGCGCGGCACGTCCGGCATGGTCAGCCACTGGTGCGACGGGTGGGAGTCGCGCGCCCCGACCGCGGCATTGGCAGTGAAGATCTCGCGGTCCTTCACATGGGCGAGCACGCGCGCCTGAGTGATGTTCTTGCCAACCACGGGCGAACGGACGTCAAGGTCGACGATGTCCGGCGGGTTGGCGAAGGAGAGGTATTGCGCGGTGGCCCAGATGCAGGGCCGGCCCGTGGTCTGCTCCAGCGCCTTGATCGCCGAGGCGAGGCCCACCCCGCCGAACAGGAATTTCTGCCCCGGCGGGCCGACGCAGATGCGCGGCTCCACCTTGAGATACCAGCGGTGCGGATTGTGCGTCGACTGCAGGTCGATGAAAGGTGTCTTGCTCATGGCCGAGAGGCTTTAGCGTTCTTTCGGGTCGAGTGCATCCCTCAACCCGTCACCGATGAAGTTGAGACACAGCAGCGTCACCGCCATCAGCATTGCCGGCGCCATGAGCAGCCACGGCTTGTCCTGCATTTCCTTCGCGCCATAGGAGATCAGCACGCCAAGCGAGGTCAGCGGCTCGTTCACACCGAGGCCCAGGAAGGAGAGGAAGCTTTCGGCCATGATCACGACCGGGATGGTAAGCGTCACATAGACCGCGACCGGACCGACGACATTGGGCAGGATGTGGCGGCGGATGATGGCCGGACCGGAAACGCCGGCCGCCCGCGCGGCCTCGATATATTCCTTGCCCTTGATGGCGAGCGTCTGGCCGCGAACGATGCGCGACATGGTCAGCCACTCGACCGCGCCGATGGCCGCGAAAATCAGGATGATGTTGCGCCCGAACACGGTCAGCAGGAGGATGACGAAGAAGATGAAGGGCATCGCATAGAGCACGTCCACGAAGCGCATCATGAGATTGTCCGTGCGCCCGCCGACAAAGCCGGCCACCGCGCCCCATGTCACGCCGATGACGAGCGAGACGAGTGTCGCGACAAGCCCGACCGCCAGCGAGATGCGCAGGCCCAGCAGGTTGCGTGCGACAAGATCCCTGCCCTGCTCGTCGGTGCCCAGCAGGTGCCAGTCTGTCAGGGTGGGCGCGAGCTCCACATCGCCGGAAATCCGGCTGTAGTCGTGTACCCAGAGCATCGGGCCGAACAGGGCGAGCAGGATGAGCACGCCCAGCACCCACATCGAGACCACGGCCGCCTTGTTGTTGAACAGGCGCCGGCGCGCATCGTCCCAGAGCGAACGCCCGCCCGCGAGCGACTGCTCGACCGGGTCCTTGCGGCCTGTCATGTCGAGTGTGTCTACCATCAGTCGTACTTCACCTTCGGATCGAGCAGCGCATAGAGGATGTCGGCGACCAGATTGAACAGCACGATCAGCGTCGCATAGATGATGAGCGCGCCCATGACGAGCGTATAGTCCCGGTTGATCGCGCCATCGACGAAGTAGGAGCCCATGCCCGGCAGGCCGAAGATGCGCTCGATGACGAGCGAGCCGGTCATCACCCGCGCCATGGCCGGGCCAGCGTAAGAGACCAACGGCAGGATGGCGGCGGGCAGCACGTGGCGCAGGATGACGGTGCGCTCGGCCAGGCCCTTGGCGCGCGCGGTGCGCACATGCGGCGAGCGCATCATCTCGATGACGGAGGCGCGCATCAGGCGCGAGATGATGGCGATCTGCGGCAAGGCCAGCGTCAGCACGGGCAGCGTCATGTTGTGAACGCTCATCCCGATATTGGGGTATTCTCCCAGCCCGCCGACCGCAAACAGCCCGGCCCCGAGCGCCAGGGTGAGGATGAGGATCGGCCCGGTCACGAAGGTCGGGATGGAGATGCCGGCCATGGCAAAGCCCATCACGGTGTAATCGCCCGCGGTGTTCTGGCGCAGCCCGGCAAAGACGCCCAGCGCGGTGCCGACGACGATGGCGACCAGCATGGCAAAGGCGCCGACGGTGAGGCTGACCGGCAGGCCGTCGGCGATGAGGTCATTCACCGATTTGCCGAGCGTTTTCATCGAAGGGCCGAAATCGCCCTGAAGCACGCCGAGCAGATAGTCCCAAAACTGTTTCCAGAGCGGCTGGTCGAGACCGAACTTCGCCTTGATGGCGGCTTCGGTCGCCGCGTTCAGCTTGCGCTCGCCATCGAAGGGGCCGCCCGGCGCCATGCGCATCATGAAGAAGGCGACGGCGATGATCACCAGAAGTGTGGGAATGGCGAAAAGCAGACGCCGTATGACATAGGCCCATGGAATGCGGGATAGGCTTCGCTGCAGCGCTGACACGTCGGTGATTTTCTCTTTTCCGTTTCACCAGAAGCGGCTATCGGGCCTTGGCAGCCTGACAGGGCATGCCTAGGTTCACGCCGAGACGACGCTTGTCAACGTCACATGACACCGAGGTAACACATGGCCGACATCCGCACAGTGACAGATTATTTTTCTGTGGCGCCACAGCTCGAGGAGTCTGACATCGATCAGATTGCCAAGGCCGGGTTCAAGACAATCGTGGCCAACCGGCCGGATGGCGAAGGCGGCGTGGACCAGCCGCGCATGGGCTCGATTCGCACGCGCGCCGAAGAAAAAGGCCTGACCTTTGTCGCCCTGCCCTTTTCCGGCGCGCCGACCCCGGAAATTATCGAACGCATGCAGTCGATTCTCGCCGAAGCGCCGACTCCGGTCCTGGCTTATTGCCGCACCGGGACGCGCTCGATCACGGCCTGGGCGCTGACCCATGCAGGCCAGGGCCACTCCGACGAAATCGTAGATGCTGCCGCGCATGCCGGCTATGACCTGTCGAGCATCAAGCACCTGCTTTGATCACGGATACGTGGCCTTTTGTGAACGATTGCTCACATGACCTGCAGCCCTAAATGGTTGAAACTATGGGCACGGCGTGCGATTCACGGCAGCTACGCTTTGAGTGCGCTGCGAGGGGCAAGGGCGCGAGGGAGTGAATGAATGTCACGAAACTGGCTGACAGACTTCAAGTATGAAGACGGCGCCTGGCTGGTCAAAAAGACCGGTCACCGGGTTCCCGCCAACTATCAGCTGGTCAATGACATCTTCACCTGGCTGGCCTTCTATACAGCCGCCCAGTCCTGGCGCACCTGGCGGCGCATCACCGGCCACAAGCGCCCCACCATTGCCTTCCATCCCGACAAGCCGCGGCCCTGGTATTTCATCTGGCCGGTCATGCATGCGTCCGGCGCGAAGCTGATTTCCGACGTCTCCAAGGCCGACATCGTCTTCCAGTTCGACGATTCGACCACAAGCCAGCACGCCATGCCGCAGATCAAGCCCGGCGCCCGGCTGGTCAATTTCGACTGCACCGACATCTCCAAGACGAATGTCGCCGACGCCTTCGAGCGCGCAGCCGGCTACAATCTCCGGGTTGATCCGCGCACCTATGAAGGGCCGATGGTCGAGAAGTCGGAAAAGAATGCCTGCCATGACGGCCGGATCATCGAAGGCCCGATGGAGCCGGTCGAGGGCAAGACCTATCAACGCCTGATCGACAATGAGATCGAGGGCGGCCTGGTCGAGGATCTGCGCTGCTGCATCGTCGGCGGCGAACCGACCGTGTCCTTCCGCAAGCGCCGCCCGCTGGCCCGGCGCTTCCTGAACGAGAATGCCGAGGTCCTCCTCGACGAACCCAAGAATTGCTACTCCAGTGATGAAATTGCCGTCATCCGGCGGTTCGCTGCAGATCTCGGGCTGGATTGGGGCGGCGTCGACGTGCTACGCGACCGGGCTTCAGGCCGAATCTTTATCGTCGACGCGAACAAGACGGATATGGGCCCGCCCGTGGCGCTCAAGCTTGCCCACAAGTTGAGAGCAACCCGCCGCATGGCGCGCGCATTTGTCACCGCGTTTACCGGTAAGCGGCCATCATAAGATCGTCTCCAGGAGACGATTCGAAAAAATGCCGAAGAGGTCCCATGGGCATTCCATTCATCAAGGAATTCGACTTTGAATATGGAAAGGTCGAACAGGTTTCCCCGCTGATCCGCCGCGTCGTCGCGAACAATCCGGGGCCGTTCACCTTTGTCGGTACCGGCGTCTACATCATCGGCCATGGCGAGGTCGCCGTGCTCGATCCGGGTCCGGTCCTGGACGAGCATTTCGAGGCGCTGAAGGCGGCCCTGAAGGACGAGACGATTACCCATGTGCTCGTTTCCCACGGCCACTCCGACCATTCCCCGCTGGCCCAGCCGCTGGCGGACTGGGCCGGCTGCAAGACCTATGCGAAGAATTGCGGCGTCCCGACCGCCAAGGGAGAGCTTGGCTCGGCCGACGATCTCGGCTTCATGCCGGACGTGAAGGTCGGCGATGGCGACGTGATATCCGGGCCGGGCTGGACGATCGACGTGATCGAGACGCCGGGCCACACCAGCAACCATCTCTGCTTCGGCCTGCGTGAAGAAAATGCCTGCCTGTCGGGCGATCACATCATGGGCTGGTCGACCACTATCGTCGCGCCACCGGATGGCAACATGGCCGACTATATGCGCTCGCTTACCAAGATCGAGGAACACAACTTCGACATCCTCTGGCCAACCCATGGTGCCCCGGTCCGCGAAGACGTGAAGGGCTTCATCCAAGCCTATCGCCAGCACCGGCTCGACCGCGAAGCCGCCATCGTGAAGCATCTCAAGGCCGGCGAAACCAAGATCCCGCGCATGGTCGAGACCATGTATGCCGATGTCGACAAGCGCTTGCATCCGGCCGCGGCCATGTCCGTGCTCGGACAGATGCTGAAGCTGGTCGAGGAAGGTTATGTCGAGACGCCGGACGCGCAGCCAACCGTGCGCTCCGACTTCACCTGGAAGGCGCTTCAGAAAACCGCCTAGGCGTCGAAGCCCAGCCCCTTCGCAATCGACCTCACCTTGTCCACGCGCCCTGGCGCCGCCTTGTTGACGAGCGCCCAATAGCGCTCGAGCGTGTCCGCATCCGCCTTCTCCGGCGTGCCGGAGTCAAAAGGCGGGTGTGGATCGTATTCGATGGAAAGCTGGACGAAGCGGGCATGCGCCTCGCCGCGGATCTCCGAAACGAGCTGCAAGCCGAAATCGATGCCGGAGGTCACCCCGCCGCCGGTTGCGCGGTTGCGGTCGATCACGACGCGCTCTTTCACAGGCGTCGCCCCGAAGAAGGCGAGCTGGTCATGCGAGGCCCAGTGCGTCGTCGCGCGGTAGCCCTGGAGCAGGCCCGCCGCGCCGAGGACCAGGGCGCCGGTGCAGACGCTCGTGACCCAGCCGGCCCCCTTGCCCACCTGGCGCACCCAGTCGAGCGCGGCGGCATCCTGCATCACATCCATCGTGCCGAAGCCGCCGGGCACGCACAGGATATCGGCACGGTCCACATCCTCGAAGGTCTTCGTGGGCAGGAGCGGGAAACCGGAATCGGTCGCGACGGGCTCACGGGTCTTCCAGACGAGGTCGACCGATGTATTGCCGAGCCGCGACAGCACCTGCGCCGGACCGGTCAGGTCCAGCTGGGTGACGTTCGGAAAGACGAGGAAAGCGACAGAGAGCGGCGAGAGGTCGGGCATGGGCAACCCTCCTTTTCATCGAGGTTCATGCCCAGGCGCACGGCGTTGTCAGGCTGCGCTCCCCGGTGGTGGCCCACCTCAAGCGCCAGTCACGCAGCCCTCTTTCCATAGCCCGAAACGGGCCCGGCGTCGATCAGGGCTCCAGACGCCCGTCGCCGCGGTCCTCAAGCTCGGTCAGGAAGTCCGAGACCCGTTTCGCATTCGCCCCGAGATCGGACAGGCCGACACGGCTGATCGAGCGCATGTCGACGCGCGTCGTACCATCCATATCGCGGATGCGCACGGCGATGTCGTCCTTGAAGCCGAACCAGCCCGTTGTGGCCGTAGCCTCCAGCACGGTCTGCTCGGTCTCCCCGTCCGTCTGCGGCCGCGAGAAGATGTCCCAGCCGCGCTTCTCCGCCAGCGTCACGGCAAGCTCGGCCACCTGGCTGACCGGCTGGTCGAAATAGAGCGGCTCGATCGGGCGGTCATAGGCCGGCGGCACGGTTTCGCCATCGACGGTGCGTTCATGCTCGGCTTCTTCCTGGACTTCCGAGACCAGACGCCCACCGGTGCCGGGCCAGCGTTCATCGGCGGCTTCCGGGATCACCGGTTCATCCTCGACCGGGTTCATGGCGTCCGCACTCTTGCGCTGGGCCAGGAGCGCTTCGGAGAAGCGAACCGGTTCGGACCAGTCGGTCTGGACATCGTGGATCGGCGGCAGGCTCGCGGCCTGCGCCCCGAACCCGATCAGGCGGAACAGGACCATGAGGGCGATCAGCAGCGCCGCCAGAGAGAGTATGACCGGCTTGGTGCGCGGCGCCTTGGTGAAACCGAGGACAAGGGCGACCACGGCCAGACCGGTCGCAACGAAAGCGATCTTCGGCCCCCAGCCAATCGTCATGGTGCCAAGCCCGAACTGCCAGCTCCACAGGCCCATCTTGGTGCCCAGCGCCGCAGCGATGAACCACAGCACCGCGATGACGGACAAGGCCAGCGCGCCGCCTGCCAGTTTCAGGCGCCAGCCTGCCTTCGGAATGGCTTCACTCATGGTCTACTCCCCGACCGTTACCCTTCAAACGCCCTGAGCCTTATCCTGCCCCGCGGTTTTCGCAAAGGCCCCGGCTAGGATTGACGAGGGGTGAGCCCGCTCAGCGGGTCTGTCCGCCATCGACCGGGATGACGGCGCCCGTAAGGAAGCTCGCACGCGAACTGAGCAGGAAGGCGGCGGCATCGCCGATCTCCTGAACCTGTCCGAAACGCTGCAATGGCACCTCCCGGCGTACCCATTTCTGCCAGGCCTCACCGCGCTCGCTATTGATGGCCGCTTCCCACGTGCCGCCCGGAAAGATGATGTTTCCCGGCGCGATCACATTTACGCGAATACCCGACGGACCGACGATCCGGGCCAGTTCCCTGGCCATGTGATTCATGGCCGCCTTGCCCGTGCCATAAGTCAGCGGCGAGCCGAGCGCGTCGACACCGGCGATGGAGGAGATCATCACGATGGCCCCCTCGCCGCGTGGCTGCATGCGCTTCAGAACGCTGCGGGCAAGCCGGTAGGCACTGTCGAGGTTCTGCTGCATTCCCGCAGACCAGGTCTCGTCGTCAATGTCGAAGCCCGGCGGGCAGGGATGGATACCGACATTGGCGACCGCGCCCCAGAGCGGGCCGAAGCCGGTCTCGATCGCCTCGACCATGCTGTCGAGCGTCGCACTATCGCGGAGGTCTCCGGCCCGGGCCCAGACGCGGTCTTCGCCATATTTGGCGGCGAGGCGCGCGCGTTCCTCTTCAAGCTTCTCGGCGCCGCGCGCCGCCATGGCCACGCGAGCGCCTTCTGCCAGCAGGGATTCCACGATCCCCAAACCGATGCCGCGGCTCGCCCCGGCAACGAAAACGGTCTTGTCCTTGAGATCAAAATCCATGGGTCTTACGCCGTCGGCAGCGTGTAATCCTTGAACATTTCACGCAGCTTCAGCTTGTTGATCTTGCCGGTCGCGCCGAGCGGAATCTCGTCCACGAACTGGACATCGTCCGGCGTCCACCATTTGGCGATCTTGCCCTCGAGCTGTTTCAGCACCTCTTCCTTGGACGGGGTCTCGCCCGGATGCGGCTGCACGATCAGCAGCGGGCGCTCATCCCATTTCGGGTGATAGATTCCGATCGCGGCGGCATTGGCGATCTTCGGATGGCCGACGGCGAAGTTCTCGATGTCGATCGACGAGATCCATTCCCCGCCGGACTTGATGACGTCCTTGGCGCGGTCGGTGATCTGCATGGTCGAATGCTCGTCGAGCGTGGCCACATCGCCGGTGTCGAAGAAGCCGTTTTCGTCGAGCACTTCGCCGCCCTCGCCCTTGAAATAGGCCTTGGAAATGGCCGGGCCGCGGCACACCAGCCGGCCGGATGTCTCCCCGTCGCGCGGCAGTTCATTGCCATTGTCATCGACGATCCTCAGCTCGACACCGAAGGGCGGACGGCCCTGCTTCAGCTTGAATTCGATCTGCTTGTCATGCGGCGCGTCGATAAGCGCGGCCGGCAGCGCGCCCAGCGTGCCCAGCGGCGAGAGCTCCGTCATGCCCCAGGCGTGGAAGACCTCGACATCGTAATTTTCCTCGAAGGCGCGCAGGATCCGCTCCGGCACGGCCGAACCGCCGATGACCACCTTGCGCAGATGCGGCAGCTTGAGATTGTTCTCTTCGAGATAGGTGAGCAGCAGCAGCCAGACGGTCGGCACAGCCGCCGTGATCGTCACCTTCTCCTTGTCGAGCAACTCATAGATCGCCTTGCCCGACATGTCCGCGCCCGGCATGACGAGCTTCGCCCCGGTCGCGGGGCAGGCAAAGGCGAGCCCCCAGGCATTGGCGTGGAACATTGGCACCACCGGCAGCACGACATCGGCCGCCCCCATGCCCAGCGTGTCGACGCCCATGGTGATGAAGGTGTGCAGCACATTGGAGCGGTGCGAGTAGAGCACGCCTTTCGGATTGCCTGTCGTGCCGGAGGTATAGCAGAGCCCGCAGGCGGTCTGCTCATCGAAATTTCCCCATTCGGCTTCCGGCGGACGGCCCTCGAGCCAGGTCTCATAGGAGACCGCGCCGAGCGAATTGTCCGGCATGTTTTCCGGGGCCGTCAGGATGATGAATTTCTCGATGGTCTCCATCTTGTCCTTCGCCGCCTCGACAATCGGCAGGAAGGTCGTGTCGAACATCAGGATGCGGTCTTCGGCATGGTTGGCGATCCAGGCGACCTGATCGGGGTGCAGCCGCGGATTGATGGTGTGGAGCACCGCGCCGATGCCCATCGTGCCGTACCAGGCCTCCATATGCTTGTCGGTGTTCCAGGCGAGCGTGGCGACCCGGTCGCCCAGCTTGATGCCTTCAGCCAGCAGCGCATTGGACACCTGCTTGGCGCGGCTGTGCAGCGTCCTGTAATTGGTGCGGGTAATATTGCCTTCGACCGCGCGGGTGACGATCTCGCGGTCGCCATGATTGTGCGCAGCGTGATCGAGTATCTTGTCGACGGTCAGCTGCCAGTCCTGCATCAACCCTTGCATCGTATTCTCCTCCGAGTGGTCTTTATCTTCCGTTGCGTGACGCGGCGTTCACTTTCCTTGTATGAGCGGTTAGGGTTCCCAGCAAGAAAGTCAAAGCCTGAGGACATGATGAAGCGTCTCAAACCCGTTGTTTTTTCAGTGCTTGGTGTCGCATGGCTCGCCGCCTGCGAGCAGCCGGCCGCCACCTCAACTTCCGGCACGGCCAGTGCCGATGCGGTGGAGGCGGTCTCGGTGGAAGACACAACCAGCAAGCTGCCTGCCCTGTTCGACTGTGTGCGCGAGGAAGGTGGCCTGATGCTGGCGGCTCACCGTGGCGGGCCGATGCCCGGCTATCCGGAAAATGCCATCGAGACGCTGGAGAACACGCTGTCGAATGCCGCCTTCATCATGGAAGTCGACATTGCCGAAAGCCGCGACGGCACGCTCTTCCTCATGCACGACCGCTCGCTCGGGCGCACGACGACCGGCTCCGGCCCGGTCGCCGATACCGACTGGACCGACATCGCCGCGCTCGATCTTGTCGACAATGAGGGCACGGTCACCGGTTTCCATCCGCCGAAACTGTCAGACGCGCTGGCCTGGGCGGTCGAGAACGGTGCGATCCTGGAGCTCGACCGCAAGGAAACGACCAGCTTCCGCAACATCATCGACGCGGTGCGGGCGGCTGGGGCGGAATCGAACGTCATCCTGATCACCTATAATGACAGTGAGGCCCGACAGGTCGCCAAGCTCGCGCCCGAGCTGATGATGACCGCCGGCATTGGCGGGCCGCAAGATGAGGCCGAACTGCTCGCGGACGGAATCGATCCCGACCACCTCATCGCCTGGACCGGCACCAACTCCCCTTCGCCTGGCAAGTGGCAGGCGCTTGCGGACAAGGGAATCGAAAGCGCTTTCGGCACGCTCGGCCGGCCCGGCGAGCGGCTGGACGACACTTACTGGGCCGATGGCGATCCGTCCGAATACAGCGCGCTGGCCCGCGACGGACTGACCATGCTGGCGACCGACGTGCCTTACCGCCTCGCGCGGGCCGATGGCTGGATCGGTACTGCCCAGGACATCGCCCGCAAGGAATGCATGCGCGACTTCTGATCTTCCGGCGTGCCGGCAGGCTTGACGAACCCCCGGCGCAGGCATATTAGCCCGCGCTCAGGTTCGAGACACCTGCCGTTCGCCGGATGGGACCATCCGAGGGTGAAGATCTCCGCAAGCATCCACGCTTGCGCCACTGACCAGACCTTTGACGTGTCATCGACCGGTCTGCGGCAAGGCGAACGCCCGCTGAGAAACGACCGGAAGCGACTCGCGAAAGGTCATCGCCATGACATCCAACCCTCCCACCACACGGGCCCAGGCCAAGGCACGCGCCCGTGAAATCCGCGCGGAACATGCCGCGCGCGGCCCCTCCATCAGCCACTCAAAGGCGCTGGAACTCGTAGCCGCCGAACTCGGCTATCGCGACTGGAACACCGCCTCGGCCAGGCTGTCCAACCAGCCGGAAATCCCGCTACAGGTCGGCGAACGGGTTACCGGGCGCTATCTCAAGCAGCCTTATGAAGGCCGCGTCCACGCCGTGCGCGAGCTGGCCGGCGGCATGGGCTACGAGGTGACGCTGCACTTCGACGTGCCGGTCGACGTGGTTGAATTCGAAAGCTTTTCGGGCATGCGCCAGCGCGTGACCGGCATGATCGGCGAAGACGGCGTCTCCTGGAACAAGACCAGCGATGGCGTCCCGCATCTGATCGTTCAGCGCGAGGATGCCGGCATCATTTAAACCATAAGGAGACCCATTCTGCCTGCAGGATGGGTCTCCAGACCGGCGGTCATGGTTAATCTCCCGCCCGAAAGCCGTTGATCGGATTGAGAAAATTTTCCGGATGAAACCGGTTATTTACCGATCTGAGGCTAAATTCCGTGACACACTGTCAGATGCAGCCTGCGACGTGCTCGGAGACTGCTGTAGACACAGTCAGGTGGGGGCTCACAATCATGATCACGCTGATGAAGGCGCTCTTCTATCTCGGGCCGATAATCTTCGCGTTCGGCTTCCTGACGCCGCTGACCGCCCAGCTGATCAAGCGTATGGCCTGGACCCCGCCCTTCGACCTGTCTCCGCTTACTGTGGGAATCATTGTGGCCGCCGCCCTCGGCATCCCGGCCCAGATCAGGGGGCGCTGGATCTAATGAGCGAACGCGATCTCACCCTGCTCTCGCCTACCGAACTCGCCCGCCTCGAGCGCGATATCGCCCGCCAGCATATCGGGAAGTTTCCCTGGCTGGTCGTCATCGGATCGTTTGCGAATCTGGCTGTCTGGCTGTCGCTCTGGCCGCTCGTCTTCATGGGCGTCCTCCCGGTCTGGGCCGGGCTGCTCATTGCCACGATCAACGCCACACTCAGCTATCTGGCCTCACACGAGGCCCAGCACGACATCATCGCGCGGCCCGGCTCGAAGCTCTACTGGCTGAACGAAGCGGTCGGCCATCTCTCCACCATTCCGCTCGCCCTGCCCTATAGCGTGGCCAAGGCGACCCATCTCGAACATCACCGCCACACCAATCACCCGGAGCTCGACCCGGACATCTCCTCGCGCGCCCGGGGCCCGTGGCACGCCATCTGGCGCTCGATCCAGAACCGCCAGCCGCGCGGGGAAGGCGCCTTCAACGCCTATGCGCGCACGCTGATCCGGCTGAAGAAGATCGGCATCCTGCGGGAGGCGGCGCTTTACCGGCTGACCTGGTTTGCCACGCTGATCGCGCTGGCCTGGTCCGGGCATGCCATCGAGGCCGCGGCGCTCTGGTGGCTGCCGCATCACCTCGCCTACACCTATATCCAGTTTTTCCTGAGCTGGGCGCCGCATCACCCGGCGAATGAGACCGCCCGCTACCGCACGACGCGCAGCTTCCGGTCGGTCCTCGGCAATCTCGGCTCATTTGGCATGCAGTATCATATCGTGCATCACCTGCACCCACGCATCCCGCTCTATCGCACGCCGATGGCCTACTGGCAGATGAAGCCGATCCTGCTGGCCCGCGGGGCGGACGTTCACAGTCTCTGAGGTCCAAGGTCAGGGATAGAGGCGGTCGGTCGTCCAGACGCCATTCTTCATGACGAATTTCAGCCGGTCATGCATGCGGAAAGCCTGGTCCTGCCAGAACTCCATCTCGTCCGGCACGACGCGATAGCCGCCCCAGTGTGACGGCCGGGGAATGTCCTCACGCCCCTCATACTCGGCCTCGAGCGCCTTGATGCGGTCTTCGAAGACATCGCGCGACGGCAGCGGCCGCGACTGGTCGGACGCAATCGCGCTCAGCCGGCTGATCCGGGCGCGCGAGGCGAAATAGGTATCGGCCTCGGCCTCTGTCACCCGCTCGACGGACCCGCGGACCCGCACCTGACGGCGCAGCGACTTCCAGTGAAAACCGAGCGCGGCGACCGGATTGTCCTTGAGCTGGACGCCCTTCACGCTCTCGAAATTGGTGTAGAAGGTAAAGCCCTCCGCCGAGATGTCCTTGAGCAGAACGACCCGCACGTCCGGACGGCCATGCACGTCGACGGTCGCCAGCGACATGGCGTTGGCATCGTTCGGCTCGCTCTCGCGCGCGGCCGCCATCCAGTCGCGGAACAGCTGGACCGGGTCGGTCAGGTCCGGGATCAGCGGCTTGCCGGTTGCATCGGCGCCATACTCTTCAGCGCTCGGGCTGGGTGGGATGACATCGGACGGGCTTTGATCACTCATCGCTCTGAAACTCCTAAAACCAGGTCTTCGGCCCATATAGGCGCAGATGTCAGGCGAGAATACCGCCATCGACGCGCAGCACCTGACCTGTGATGTAATCGGCCTTGTCGGAGGCGAGGAAGGCGACGGCGTCGGCGATGTTCTGCGCCTTGCCCCAGCGCCCTTCCAGCGGGATGACGCGGCTGATCCGCTCCATCGTCTTCTCCCGGTCGACGGCGCCGCTTTCGAAGGCGGTGGTCCACATGCCGTCATCGATGACGCCCGGCGCCACGGCATTCACGCGCACGCCATACCGGCCGATATCGATCGAGAGGTTGCGGGTCATGGAATTGACCGCGCCCTTGGACGCCGAATAGGCGATCTGCCCGATACTGCCGGTGCTCGCCGAGACCGAGGAGATGTTGACGACATTGCCCTTGCGCGACTTCAGGCTCTCGCTCAGCGCATTGGTCAGCAGGATGAGGTTGCGCACATTCACGCTGAGCGTGGAATCGAGCCCCTCCTCACTCACCTCGCCGGCCGGCTCATGCACATTGACGCCTGCATTATTGACCAGGATGTCGACGGGGCCGAGTTGTTCGACAATGGCTTCGGCCAGCGGCTTCCAGCCATCGGAGGAAGAGAGGTCGGCATGCAATACAACGGGGTCGTTCGGCAGCTCCTTGGCGAGCGCTTCCAGCGCTTCGGTGTCGCGGGCGACCAGGGCCACGCGCGCGCCATCCTCGGCCAGGGTGCGGGCAATCGCAGCGCCGATGCCCCGGCTCGCTCCGGTCACAACGGCATTCTTGCCTGAAAAGTCGTAGGTCATGCTGACGGGCGCCTCCGCTTTGTCTTATCGCGTGACCCTAGGGGCTTTGGAGAGGGGCGCCAATCGCGAATCTCGGCTGTAGCCGCTGCAAACATGCGGCATAGACGCAGCCCTGCTTGCCCTCACGGCACAAATTCGCCATTGATGCGCGCAAATTCCACCTTTGCCAGAAGGATACTCCCATGAAACAGCCTGTAAAAGTCGCCGTCACCGGAGCCGCCGGCCAGATCGGCTACGCCCTGCTCTTCCGCATCGCCGCCGGCGACATGCTGGGCCCGGACCAGCCGGTCGATCTGCACCTGCTCGAAATCACCCCGGCCCTGGAAGCGCTGAACGGCGTTGTCATGGAACTGAACGACTGTGCCTTCCCGCTCCTGAACAACATCGTCGCCACCGATGATCCGAATGTCGCCTTCAAGGATGCAGACTTCGGGCTTCTGGTCGGTGCCATGCCGCGCAAGCAGGGCATGGAGCGCAAGGACCTGCTGGCCGCGAACGGCTCGATCTTCGGCCCGCAAGGCAAGGCCATCAACGACCACGCCAAGCGCGACGTGAAAGTTCTCGTTGTCGGCAACCCGGCCAACACCAATGCGCTGATCGCGCAGCAGGCCGCTCCGGACCTCGACCCGAAATGCTTCACCGCCATGGTCCGTCTCGACCATAACCGCGCGATGAGCCAGCTCGCCGAGAAGACCGGCACGCACAATACCGACATCAAGAAGATGACGATCTGGGGCAACCACTCCTCGACCCAGTATCCGGACCTGCATCACGCCACCGTCAAGGGCGAGCCGGCCATGTCCAAGATCGATCAGGACTGGTACGAATCGACCTTCATTCCGGACGTCCAGCAACGCGGCGCGGCCATCATCAAGGCGCGCGGCGCTTCGTCTGCCGCCTCGGCCGCCTCGGCCGCCATCGACCACATGAAGAGCTGGGCGCTCGGCACCGAAGACGGCGACTGGGTCTCCATGGGCATCCCGGCCGACGGCTCCTACGGCATCGAACCGGGCGTCATCTACGGCTATCCGTGCACCTGCAAGGACGGCAAGTACGAGATCGTCCAAGGCCTCGAGATCAATGAGTTCTCGCGCGGGCGCATGGATGCCACCGAGAAGGAACTGCGCGAAGAGCGCGAAGCCGTAAAGGACCTGCTCGGCTCTTAAAGAGCCGACAGGCATAAAGGCGGACAGTTCATGTCTCACAACACCTTCGGCCACCTTTTCCGCGTGACGACCTGGGGCGAAAGCCACGGGGCGGCCCTCGGCTGCGTGGTCGATGGCTGTCCGCCCGGCCTCTCTCTCGACGAGGCTTTTGTGCAGGGCTTCCTCGACCGCAGGAAGCCCGGCACCAGCCGCTTCGTCACCCAGCGCAAGGAGCCGGACCAGGTGAAGATCCTGTCCGGCGTCTTCGAGGATGACCGCACCGATGGTCAGGTCACGACCGGCACACCGATCTCGATGATGATCGAGAATGTTGACCAGCGCTCCAAGGACTATTCCGAGATCCGCGACCGCTATCGGCCCGGTCATGCCGATTTCGCCTATGACGCGAAATATGGCATTCGTGACTATCGTGGCGGGGGAAGAAGCTCGGCCCGCGAAACCGCGGCCCGTGTGGCCGCTGGCGCCGTCGCGCGCCGCGTACTCGGGGACGCGGTCGAGATCCGCGGCGCCGTTGTCCAGATCGGCCCGCATGCCATCGACCGCGCCGCCTGGGACTGGGACGAGACGACCAGGAACCCGTTCTGGTGCCCGGATGCGGCAGCGGCCGCCAAATGGGAAAACTTCCTGGACGAGACGCGCAAGGCCGGTTCCAGCGCTGGCGCCATTGTCGAGGTTCGCGCCTCCGGCGTGCCCGCTGGCTGGGGCGCGCCCGTCTATGGCAAGCTCGATGCCGAACTCGCCGGGGCGATGATGAGTATCAATGCCGCCAAGGGCGTCGAGATCGGCGCCGGTTTCGGCGCGGCGAGCCTGTCGGGCGAAGAGAATGCCGACGAGATGCGCATGGCCGATGAGGGCGTGCGCTTCCTGTCGAACAATAATGGCGGGGTCGCCGGGGGCATCTCCACCGGCCAGGATGTCGTTGTGCGTCTCGCGATCAAGCCGACCTCCTCCATCCTGTCCATGACGAAATCGATCACGCGCGGCGGCGAAGAGGTCGATGTGCGCACCAAGGGCCGCCACGACCCGTGCGTCGGCATCCGCGCCGTGCCGGTCGCCGAAGCGATGCTCGCCTGCGTGCTGGCCGATGCCAAGCTGCGTCATCGCGGCCAGGTCGGCTGATCAGCCCTTCCGCCCGGCGGCGCGGTAGAGAAAGCCGCCCAGCAACAAACCGATCACGATCATCGCGATGCCGGCCCCCGGATCTCCGAAGGTCTGGCGCAGGAGCTGCAAGGTCCGGACATAGATCGCGGTCCACCGGCTCGACTCGGCGCCTGCCGGATCGCCGACAAGCGCAGCCACCCCGGTCAGGACGAAAACTGCGCCGATGACGAGCGCGACCATGCGCAGGGATGTGCCCGGCCCGGCCCTCAAAGCGCCCGGACTTTCCGGAAGTTGTGGCAATGAACACGCATCGCGCCGGCTGCGCGCACGCCACTCAGCCCGAGACGGGATGGCGCGCGATCCGACAGCTTGAAATCCTGAAGACCAGACATGGTCCGCCGAGGATGCTAGCCCACAAAGGCCTTTTCAATGACGAATTCGGCCGGCGCGGCGTTGGAGCCCTCGGTGAGGCCGGCTTCGATCATCAGATCCTTCATCTCGAGCGTCATCGGCATCGAGCCGCAGATCATGGCTCGGTCGGTCGACGAATCGAGCGGCGGCAGATCGAGCGTCTTGAACAGCTCACCGGAGCGGATGAGATCGGTCGGCCGGCCCATGCGCTCGAAGTCTTCCTGCGTGCAGGTGGTGAAGAGCTTCAGCTTGCCGTGCACCATCTCGCCGACCAGCGGATCGTTGACGAGATCCTCGACCAGCTTGGTCGAATATTGCAGCTCGCCATTCTGCCGGCAGGTATGGGTGACGATCACGTCCTCGAACTTTTCATAGGTCTCCGGGTCGCGCACCAGGCTCGCAAACGGCGCAAAGCCCGTGCCGGTGGAAAACATGTAGAGCCGCTTGCCGGGCGTCAGCGCATCGAGCACCAGTGTGCCGGTCGGCTTCTTGCCGAGCAGGACCTTGTCGCCCGGCTGGATGTTCTGGAGCCGTGAGGTCAGCGGGCCGTCCGGCACCTTGATCGAGTAGAATTCCAGCGAGTCGTCCCAGGCTGGCGACGCGACCGAATAGGCCCGCAGCAGCGGCTTGCCGTTCTCGCGCGGCAGGCCGATCATGACGAATTCGCCCGAACGGAAGCGGAAGCTCTGCGGACGGCTGATCCGGAAGGAGAAGAGCCGGTCGGTATAGTGCTGGACCTCCAGCACGGTTTCTTCTGTCGGCGCATTCGGATTGACGCGCGGGGCGGCTGTTTCACTACTGGCAGATGTCATGCTCTGATCCTGAAATAGTCGGTTCGCGGGGTCACATGACCGCGATGCAGCTTTTGTGCAAGGCAGCAAATGATCGCATTAGCAGAACTAATAGTCGTTCGGATACGGGAAACGCCGTACCGCACATGCGTATCATTTGCAACACAAGTGGCGCCTGCGCTCATCCAGCGTCGGGCTGCAGACAGGACAACGGGCGCAGCGAGGGCCCGCTGCGCCCGTCTACGGGGCGACCGCTGCACGGGGGTCAGGGCGTCTGCAGCGTACTCACCCAGTTCACGGCCTCGTCTTCGGCCGAGACCATTTCGCCAAGCTCGTAGATGTTCTCGTAGCCATAGCCATACAGGTTGATGAAGGTCGGGATATTGAGCGCGAGCGGGGCGCGCTTGAGCATCACCGGCTCGATATCGTCGGCGAAATTGTTGTTGCAGTAGATGAGGATGCGCGTGCCCTTTGACGGGATCACGTCGGCAAGCTTCTCGTCGGTGAAATCCGAAAAGTCGAGATGCACCGCGCCGTCGATATGGCCCATGTCATAGGCGAGCCGGCTGCGTGTATCGAGCAGGATGGTGTCGGGCTCGCTCTTCATCTCGTTGAAGGCCGCCAGGCTGACCAGCCGGCCTTCGCGGTAGGCCATGACCTTGTCCGTCATCTCGGAGAAGCCCTGATAGTCGATCTCGGGCGAGCCGGCGACGGGCTGGCTTTCCTGCGCATTGGCGAGCAGGCCGGACGCCACAAAGGCCACGATCGCGGCCAGTCCGAGTATTGTGTTGCGGCGGGCACCCATGGGGCTGTCTCCTCTTTCCCAGCATGGGAAAGCTGGCCCCGAATTTGGGCAGGAATACGGTCAGTCGCGGGCGATTGCGGGATATTATGCCCAAAGGGCATCGTGGCTTGTCCGGCGTGGAGAATCTTTTGCCGGGGGGGCTTCAGTGAATATCCGTCACCTCTTCCCAGTGGCGACGGCAGAGCGAGACATAGTGCGATTTCTTGACATCGACCTGCGCGCCCTCGGTGATCGCCTTGCCTTCCGC
The DNA here is from genome assembly GCF_002088975.1 of Henriciella aquimarina. Lineage (GTDB taxonomy): Bacteria > Pseudomonadota > Alphaproteobacteria > Caulobacterales > Hyphomonadaceae > Henriciella > Henriciella aquimarina. The sequence goes on along the minus strand of NZ_NCST01000001.1, from coordinate 28,229 downwards.
ATCGAGCCGCGCGGTCATCGTCGCCTTGCGTCCGCAATGGCAAATGGTGCGCACCTCGCGCAACTGGTCGGCAATGGCGAGCAGTTCGGCCGAGCCGGGAAACAGCTTGCCCTGAAAATCGGTGCGCAGGCCGTAGCACATCACCGGCACGCCCAGCGCATCGGCTACGCGGGCGAGCTGCCAGACCTGATCGCGCACCAGGAATTGCGCCTCGTCCACGAAAACCGCGTCGATGGGCTGATCGTTCTTGCAGGCAGCGATGGTCTCGAACAGGTCATCGCGCTCACGGTACAGATGAGCCTCCGCCTTCAGGCCTATACGCGAGCAGATGTCGGCGGTATCGGCTTCCCCATCGCGGTAATGGCCCGAGGTCCACAGCATCACCTGCATGCCGCGTTCGCGGTAATTATAGGCCGACTGAAGCAGGATCGTGGATTTGCCGGCATTCATCGCCGAATAGATGAAATAGAGCTTTGCCATCACCCCTGCCCTGTTGCCGCTTGTCTCCTCTCCCGCTCATGCGGGGATGCGGCGCGGCTGCCAAGCCCGGACCTGCATTTCACTCCGGCTCGCCGGGTGTCTCGACCTCCTCGGTCAGGAAATGCCGGCCGTCGCGGTCTTCGACTTCCAGCACCCAGAGATCCGGGTCGCGCTCACGCGCGCGGCGGACATAGTCGTCCACCTCGGCCTCGCTCTCGCCAATCCCCTGAAGGCGCACATCGGCGAAGATGCGCTCGCCTTCCATATTGGTGCGGGGCACGTAAGCGCGCGCCCCGCCCTGCAGGTCGGAAACCTTGAGCAGGATGTCCCCGCGCGAGCGGTCGCCCTTCTGCACCACGAAACAGGACGAGCCGGCGACCTCGACGCGCCGGATCAGCGCGTCCACCCAGAGCCAGCTCGGCAACCTGTCTTCCTGCATGGGGACCTTCTCCTGTCTGGCGCCAACCGGCATGGCGCTTGCACATCATGTCTCAGATTAAGACCCTGCTAACCATGAAAAGGCGCCTGCCGGAATGCCCCTGATCTCCACGCTGATCCATACCGCAAACGCCCAGGCTGCGAATACCGGCCCCAAGGCGTCCAGCCTGTCGACAGCCGGATCGGATTACCTTGCGGCCAAGGCGAATGAAACCATCGTGTCGGGCGTTTTTCCGCTCGGGGTGGCCGTTGTGGTTCTGGGCTGCCTGATCGTCTCCGGCTTCGCCCTGCTGGTCCGCGAGTCGCGCATCGAGCGCCAGTCACGCTGAAGGCCTGCGCCCTACTGGGCGGCATCCTCGACATCACCGAGATCCTGCTTGTTGGCCTTTGGCAGGATGACCCGCACCCGTGTGCCCTCGCCCGGCGCGGTGTCGATGACAACCTTGCCTTTCATCGCTTCGGCGAAGCTGCGCACCACGGCGAGGCCGAGCCCCGTGCCCGCGCGGCCCTTGGCGTTGCGGCCCTGCTGGAAGGGACGCGCCACGCGTTCGAGGTCTTCCGCATCCATGCCCGCGCCCTCGTCTTTCACTGAAAGCGCCACCGCGTTGCGGCCCTCGCGCGCGAGCAGCGTGACCGTGCCGCCCGGTTCGGAATACTTGATCGCATTGGACAAAAGGTTCTGCCAGATCTGGCGGATCGCCCGGGCATCGGCGCGCGCCCAGACCTCGCCTTCGGCTTTCAGCGCCACCGTCACGCCCAAGCGCTGGGCCTGGCCGGAGAGCTGGGCGAGGACCGATTCCCCGCTGGCGACGAGATCGACCGGCTCAAGCTCGAGACGCGAATGGCCGGCCTCGGCCTTGGCATAGTCGAGAATGTCCTCGATCATCAAAAGCAGGTCCTGCCCGCTTTCATGGATGAGATTGGAATAGTCCTTGTAGCCCTCGGGCATCGGCCCGCGCAGCTCAGCACGCATGATTTCGGTAAAGCCGAGAATGGCATTGAGTGGCGTCTTCAGCTCATGGCCGAGACCGGCGAAGAAGGCCGTGCGTTCGGCCAGCTCGGTCTCAAGCGCCTCGACGCGCTTGTCGGTCTCTTCCGGGCGAATCGTCTCGTTTTCCACTGACACATCTACCTCCGAGAGGAAGATGCGCATGCCAAGATCGTGCCGGTCGACGGTCAGCTCGACCGTGCGGCCCTCGCCGAGGGGCAGGCGGAAGGGCGCGCCGCTGTCGAGCTGGGCGGCGACCTCGCCGCGGATGTCTTCCGGAAAGGCATCGAGAAAAACCCGGCCCGGGCGGAAGGAAAGCCCCGCCGGGACCGGCCCGCTGGACGAGCGAATCCGGCCTTCCCGGGTCACATCGATGATCGTGTTCCCGGTTTCCGCCTCGTCCGAGGGCGCCGGCTCGATCGGGTCCAGCCCGGCCGCCGGGTCCTGCAGCGGCGTCACCGGCCAGCCCTGCTGGCCGGAAGCGCGCCTCGTCGGCTCGCGGGCAGGCTCGGCCATGCCAGAGGCGGGCTCGCTGAGCCGGGAGGACACCAGCCCGTAGACAATGAAGGGCAAGGCACAAAGCGCGGCGAAGGCATACATGCCGCTGACCGGCGCCAGCAGGTCAAAGCCCTGCATCTCTGGCAGCACAAGCGGCAGGCAGACCGCGCCGATCACGGCAATGAGCGAGAAGACTGCCGCTTCCACCGCCAGCCGCTTCCAGCCAAAGGCCATGGCGAAAACCGGCGGGAAGATGGCAAAGGCCAGAGCCGGAGAGGCAAGCCCGCCGGAGAGTGCGATGAACAGCGTGCTCATCAGGATCCATGGCAGGCAGGCGAGCGCCGCCCGCCGCCCGCGCGGCCACTCACGACCATAGCCCGCCACAATGAGCGTGGTGACTAGCGGCAGCGCGCAAAGCCCTGCGCCCAGCAGGGCCACAGACACGGTCACGCCGCCCAGCATCACGAAGACGCTGGCGACCATAATCAGGATCAGCCAGAGAAGGAGTGTGCCGGACAAGGTGAATTCCGGGGCTTTGTTAACAGACCGGTGATATTTGTTAGTCATTTTAATTTTGGCTGAAAGATTAAAGTTTCAGTCACAACCGCTTTCAGGGCTTAGGATACGCTTTGCAAACCCGGAAAGATAGGTCACTCTTATGTCGGTAGATCGAGGGAGCCTGACGATGAAATTCAGAAGAATGAGTGCGGCGACACTAGGCGTGTTTGCACTGGGCCTGGCCGCAAACGCGCAAACCGAAACAGAAGCCAAGGTACAGCCTGCCTCAGCGAATGATTCGGTCATGGCGCCCGATCCGCTGTCGTCGGCTGCCGCCGTCTACGCCACATATCACAGCGACGTCACGGACGTCCGGCACAATTCCTTCAAGAATTCGGGGGATATTCAGTCGGCGCTGGACAATCTGGGCGGACAGAATTCCGACCAGCTCACCCGTGGCTGGATGGCCTATTCCGCCCTGGTCGCCTCCCAGAACCCTGAATTCCGCGCCGCCGTGCGCGACATTGAAGGCTTCTACGGCAAGGATGTCCTCGTGCGTGGCCTGCAGAACGATGTTCGCTATGCCCGCTCGCTGAATGGCGGCACCACCGCCGTGAAGTCATCCCTCAGCGCCATCGACTCAGATGCCAAACGCCTCAGGGAAACCGCCGCCTTCGTGAAGGAACAGGCCTATTCGCTTCAGGGCTCAGGCTGGGCGAAGGGCAAGGTCGGCGATGCCGGCGCTATCGCAACCCGTCTTCGCGCCGAATCCCTCAACGGCCGCGCAGCCAGTGATGCGATGATGACGACCTTCTCCGCCCCGGGCATCGACTCGGTTCTCGTCAATGCCGGCAAGTCCGGCGGCCCGTCGGTCTGGGAGAATATCTCCGGTGCCGCCAAGGCCGTGCGCGTTCCGGATGTGAGTGGCGCCCTCGGCATCTCCAAGAGCAATGTCGCCAAGGGCAAGGAGCCGATCGCCGACCAGATCGCGACACTTGCCGCCTATCGCATCCTCGGCAGCGAAGGCGCCTCGGCCGCTCCGATGCAGAGCGCCATGAGCGAAAAGCAGACGGCCAGCTGTATCAACATGGCCCAGCTCAAGCTGCAGGCCTGCGTGGCCGCTGCCTATCAGCACTTTGAGGTGCCTTTCTGCATCGGCGAGCATGCGCTGGCTGAGGTCGGCAGTTGCATCAGCAATGTCAGCCAGTAAAGTCTGACACTCTTTCAATCTCTTATACCCCGGCATTCCATAAAGGGATGCCGGGGTTTTCTTTTTCTTTCCCCTGCCCCAAATACAGATTCATGACTGTTCAGGACCGCGCAGACGACATCGCCGCCGAGTTCGATTTCCTCGATGACTGGGAAACGCGCTATGCGCACATCATCGATCTCGGCAAGCAGAACCCGACCCTCGAGCCCGATGAACGCAGCGAGGAGACCCGCGTGCGCGGCTGTGCCTCGCAGGTCTGGATGGTGCTCGAGGAAGAACCGGACGACCGCCTGAAGATCCGCGCCGAGTCGGACGCCATGATCGTGTCCGGCCTGATCGCGCTCCTGATCCGGCTGTTCTCCGAAGCGCCGAAGCAGGAAATTCTCGACTTCGATGCCCCGGCCTTCCTCGAACAGATCGGCGTCACGGGCGCGCTGTCGGCGCAGCGGTCCAACGGACTCAACGCCATGCTTGAGCGCATCAGGTCAGTTGCAGCCGCTCAATCGGTGCCGGAATAGACTCAGCGTCTGCTTCCAGCATGGCCGCACTGCGCAACCGGCCTTCCAATTCGTCGAGCCAGGCATCGATATCCGGATCGTCGCGGAAATCCTCTATACGGTGACAGCCATGCGCGACGGTCGACCGGTCGCGGCCCATGGCGCTGGCAATCCGCGCGAGGCTCATGCCCAGGGCCACATGGCTGAGATACATCGTCACCTGCCGGGCGCGGGCCACGCGGTGTTCGCGCTGGTTGAAGCTCAGTATGGTCTCCGCCGGAATGCGCAGGGCATAGCCGGTCAGCCCGGCCGCCAGGCGGACGATGTATTCGTCATTCTGATATTTTGGTCGTCTCATGATCCATCTCCCGGTCCAATGCCTGCGAGCTTAGACGACTGGACCAAGTGTAGGATATTTTTCCTATTATGGGAAGACAATCCCCAATAGATCAGGCGGCAAGGCTTCCGGAAATCGTGGAAAACAGGCTGGAGCGATCCGGATCATCCTGCTTTTCCGGCACCAGGATCAGGTCATGGCAGAGCACCAGGCCGGAAAAACCGGGGCCGGGATGAAGCGGCAGGCGCAGCCAAGCATGCCGGTCGAAGCGCCGCTCGATGATGCCGCCGACCGGTTCGCCACGTTCATGGCTCGCCGACAGGCCGAGCGACCACATTTCCGCCTTGTCGGGCGCAATCTCTTTCAGGCTGAGGCCGCGGACCTCGCCGCCGAAGATCTGGCGCAACTTCGTTCCGGCAATGCGGAAGCGGGCCTCGCCCCAGCGGTCGATCTCGACAATGGAGATCGAGCCCAGATGCGCCCGCAGCGTTCCCGGATCAATGTCGGACTTGTCCGGCATGACCCGGTCGCCACGAACCGTATTCCAGTGTGTGATGATCTCGCGCTGTGCAGCGCTGAGCCCGCGAAAACCTGAAGTCTTATACATCGTCAGCCACCCCCGTGGTGATTTGTCACTTACAGGTGTGGCTGAATTCGATTTTCGCCGCAAGACTCCGGCGTGTAAAAAGTTAATCTAGTTTGAAGAAATACTTTGTTTCGGGACCGAAACGTTACGACACAGAAACAATATTCAGTATTTAATAAGTAGAACGATTACTTCTTGCCAGTGCCCAAGCCCATTTGCTTGGCGAGCTTGGAGCGCTTGCGGGCATAGCTCGGCGCGACCATGGGATAGTCGTACGGCAGGCCCCACTTCTCGCGGTATTCTTCGGGCGTCATGTCATACTTGGCCCGCAGATGACGCTTCAGAGACTTGAACTTCTTCCCATCTTCGAGACAGACAATGTAATCATCGGTCACGGACTTCTTCACCGGGATGGCCGGTTTCATCTCGACGGTTTCCGGGCGCGTGCCCGATAGCCCCTGCAGGGTGTCGTGCACATTGCGGATCAGGTTCGAGAGTTCGCTGCTCTGGACAGGATTGTTGCTGACATATGCCGCCACGATTTCTGTCGTCAGCTCAAGGGCATCTGTCGACGAAACGCCATTTTCTGCGGTTGCGTCCATATCGCACTCCAATATTGCTCTTTGATGACGTCTCATCGGATAAATAAACACAAGTGTAAATAGTCTTCGGCCCAAAAACCGTAGACCTCTCTGAAAAACAATGCTGACAGTTTAACACAAGTTACTTCGACACGGCATAATGCTCGTGATCGAAACCTTCAGCTTCACAGAAGACGCGAAACGCCGATACCTGCCCGCTAACGGATGAAGAACGCGACCAGCAAGGCGAGCGCCAGCAGAACGGCGGTCCAGATCGCCATGCTGTTGCTGAACCCGCCCCGCGCCAGTGTCCCGCGTGGACTGAAGGCCGCCTCCAGCCTGGAGAAGGCCCGCGCCGACACACCGCCAAAGGCGGACCCGATGGCCGGTCCGGCCTTGTTCCACACCGAGCCTGTCCACCGAGCCAGGCCATAGCCGAGCTTGCGGAAGACAATGTCGGTATCGAGGATGATGCCCCGCTTCTCGGGGGGATAGGCCCCGATGCGCTGCAGCACGACGAAGGCAAACACCGCCAGCATCAGGAGCTGCATCTGTGTCAGGATGTGGTCGGCCGTATAGGGCTCGTAACTGACGGTCTTCGGATCCTCGGCATAAGGCAGGATCGAGTAAAGCCAGTCAAAGCCGAAGCCATTCAGGAAGGCTGGCAGGCCGACACCGACGCAAATGAAAGCGGCCGCGCCCATGGCAAGCAGCATGTTGAACGGGGCCTCTTTGGGCCGTTTGCCGCTGTCATGCCCGAAGAAGGCAAAGTACGGGATCTTGATGCCCGAATGCTCCAGAACGCCCGCCGAGGCGAAGAGCAGCATCAGCCACGGGATCAGGAAGCCGGCGCCCGCCAGCGCACTCATCGAGAGCGACTTGGAAACAAAGCCGGAGAAAAGCGGGAAGGCCGAGATCGAAGCCGCCCCGATCAGACAGAAGACGGTCGTCCACGGCATGGTGCGGTAGAGCCCGCCCAGTTCGGTCGCCTTGGTCGTACCGGTGCGGTAGAGCACCGCGCCCATGCTCATGAACAGGAGCGACTTGTACATGATGTGGCAGAAGGCGTGGGCCGCCGCGCCGTTCAGCGCCAGCGGCGTGCCCACCCCGATCGCACAGACCATGAAGCCAAGCTGGTTGTTCAGCGAGAAGGACAGCACTTTGCGCAGATCGTTCTCGACCACGGCGAAGAAGACAGGATAGACAGTCATGATCGCGCCGATCCAGACCAGACTCGTCTCGCCGGCAAAGGTGCGCGCGAGCGCATAGATGGCGAGCTTGGTCGTGAACGCCGAGAGCACCACCGTGCCGGTGACCGTGGCCTTCGGATAGGCGTCGGCCAGCCAAGTGTGCAGGAAGGGGAAGCCAGCCTTGATGCCGAAGGCAATGAAGACGAGCAATACGCCCGGATCGCCCAGCTCCAGATGGCGCACGCTCATGTCGCCGGTGTCAAAATAGATCTGCATCGCCCCGAAGAGCAGCAGCACGCCCGAGAACACATGCAGCGCCAGATAGCGCATGGCGGCCTTGTAGGCCGCGCGTGTGCCCGACAGGAAGATCAGGAAGACCGAGGTGATCGCCGTCAGCTCCCAGAAGACGAAGAGGCTGATGAAGTCCCGGCAGAAACAGGCCGCCACGGCCGCGCCCATATAGCTGAGCGCCATGGAGTCCTCGAGCTGGCTGTCATTATGCAGCGCGTAGACGGCATTGATGAAAGCCGCGATGAGGAAGGCGAGCGCGAAGATGAAGGAGAGCGAGTCGACACGGTAGAGCACCATGTCGAAGCCGAGCATGCTCATGGTCGCGAGGTCGGTGTCGCGCGTTGCCGTCAGCAGCATGATCAGCGCCACGACAGGCGCACCGAGGGTGAGCCCCTGGCGCACGCGCTGGATCGGCGTCAGCCCGGCCAGGAGACCGGCCAGAATGAGCACAAGGCCCGGATTGATGGTGTCGATCAGCCCGCTCATGGATGCGGCTCCTCACCGGCGGGCTCTTCCTCGTCCTCGTAATAGTCCTCCTCGCGCCGCATCAGCCGTCCGAGCGGCCAGCCGGCCAGGACAACAAGTGCGAAGGAACCGAAGCCCCACCAGGCGTGGAAGGCGGTAATCCCGTCAATGTCGAAATAGGTGTGGCGGAAGTGATGGCCCTCGCCGGAGGCTGCTTCCAGCAGCGGCTCCAGGAAGATCAGGCCGACCGAGACAATGGCAAGAACGATAAAGACAACCCGGCCCGTCCAGGGTTTCGAGGTCCAGCCGAAGAGCAGTTTCGCCACTGGCGTGGTGTGGCTGTCATCCGGCAGCGCATGTTCGCCGTGATCGCTCAGATGGGGCGGCTTGGCGGGATCGCTCATGGCTGGCCTCCAATGGCTGGCAGAAGGAAATTGTATATCTCGCCCATGAAGAGGAAGAGGACAAACGTGCCGAAGGCTGTAAAGACCGGCGCGGCCACGGTGAAGACCGGGGCACCTTCCGGCCGCTTGTAGGGCGCCGGCTCCGGGCTGCCCTTGGGCGGCATCAGGCCGAGGATCGCGATCGGCAGGAGATAGGCGATGTTGAGCAGTGACGAGATGACGAGCACCCAGGCAACATAGCTATCTCCGGAATCGGCCGAGCCGAGCATCAGCAGCACTTTCGGCCATGCCCCGGCAAAGGGCGGCAAGCCAATGATCGACAGCGAGCCGACCAGGAAAGCGCCGAACACCCAAGGCATGCGCCGGCCCAGCCCGCGCATCTGCGAGATTTCGGACTTGCCGGTCGCGACATAGATGGCACCGGCACACATGAAGAGCGTGATCTTGCCGAAAGCGTGCGCCGGGATCTGGAGCGCCCCGCCCATGAGACCCGCCTGGTTGGCGAGCATCACACCGGCGGTGATGTAGGAGAGCTGGCTGATCGTCGAATAAGCGAGCCGCGCCTTGAGATTGTCCTTGGTCAGGGCGATCAGAGACGAGACCACAATGGTGAAACAGGCCACGCCGAGAATGAAGTCGCGCGCCGGGGTCTCCTTCAGCAGGTCTGTGCCGAAGATATAGATCCCGACCTTGGCCATGGTGAACACACCGGCCTTCACCACAGCCACGGCGTGCAAGAGCGCCGAGACCGGCGTCGGTGCGACCATGGCATTGGGCAGCCAGAAGTGTACCGGCATGAGCGCGGCCTTGCCGATGCCGAAGGCGAACAGGATGAGCAGCGCGCTCGCGATGACCGGTGTGATGCCCTCAGCCTGGGCGAGCAGTCCGCCGGGCACGAAATCCATGCTGCCCGCGAGCGTCGCCGTCCAGATGATCGCCACGAGGAACAGGCCGATCGACGTGCCAAGCAGCGTCATCAGATAGATCCGCCCGCCGCGCAGCGCCTTGGCATCTTCCTTGTGGGCGACCAGCGGGAAGGTCGACAGCGTCAGGACTTCGTAGAAAACGAACAGGGTGAACAGGTTGGCCGCCATCGCGACGCCCATCGCGCCCATCAGGGCGATGGCGAAGCAGATATAGAAGCGGGTCTGGTTACGCTCGCGATTGCCGCGCATATAGCCGATAGAATAGAAGCTGTTGACGATCCACAGACCGCTCGCCACCAGCGCGAAGACCGCACCGAGCGGCTCCATCTTGAACGCGAAATCGAGCCCAGGCACCGACGTGCCCATCAGGTATTCGGCCGGCTGGCCGCTGCTGACCGTGACGGCCAGACCGATGGAGACGAAGAAGAGCGCCGCGGCGCCCAGCAGGGTCACGCCTTCGCGTACGTCCGGCAGCTTGCCGGCAAAGAAGATACCCGCCGCTGTCAGAAGCGGGACGATCAGCGCGGCCAGGATCAGGACTTCACCGCTCATTGGCCACCTCCGATGAAGAGGGCCTGAGCGGCGTCCTCGGCCAGCCCCTGGACGAAGCCACCATTCACACCGACCCAGATATTGGCGAGCGCGAGAATCCAGAGCGGCACGAGCAGCAGCATCGGCGCTTCCTTGTGTCGTTTCTGCGGATTATTCGGCGGCTTGAAGAAGACCGCCTCCAGGATTCGGCCCATATAGATGACGGCGAGGACCGAGGAGAAGACCACGATCAGCGCCGCCCACCACCAGCCGCTCGCCAGCAGCGCCGAAACCAGGGCGAACTTGGACTGGAAGCCGGCCGTCAGCGGCACGCCGATCAGCGACAGCGCGCCGATGGCAAAGGCGGTCATGGTCCACGGGGCCGAGCGGCCGAGACCGGCCATGTCATGGATGCGCGTCCCCTGATAGGTCAGCACGACACCGGCGACCGCCATGAACAGCGCGCCCTTCATGAGGGCGTGGTTGACGAGGTGGAACAGGCCGGCCGAGACACCCGCGGCGGTGCCGATGGAAATGCCAAGCAGCATGTAGCCGACCTGGGCGACCGAAGAGTAGGCCAGCGTGCGGCGCACATCGGTCTGGAAGATCGCCTGGAAGGAACAGGCCAGCATCGCGGCAATGCCCATCGGCGCAAGGATCAGCGCGAGGCTGGCGCCCTCGAAGATGTATTCCAGCGAGAAGACCGAGAAGAGGAAGCGCACGAGCGCGTAGATCGCAACCTTGGTGGCGGTGGCCGCCAGGAAGGCGGTCACGAAGCTCGGGCTGTAGGAATAGGCGTTCGGCAGCCACTGGTGCAGCGGGAACATTGCCGCCTTGAGGCCGAGGCCGACAAGGATGAAGGCAAAACCGACCTGGACGGCCCGGTTGCCGCCGACATCCTGCAGGTGCACGGCGAGATCGGCCATATTGAGCGTGCCGGTCGCGGCATAGAGGAAGCCGACGCCGACGACGTAGAAGCTCGCGCCGATCGTGCCCATGAGCAGGTAGTTGATCGCCGCCGGCAAGGCCCGCCGGTCCCTGCCCGCCCCGAGCGCGACCAGCACATAGGTCGCAATCGATGACAGTTCGAGGAAGACGAAGAGGTTGAACGCGTCGCCGGTGGCGGTGACGCCCAGCAAGCCCATGAAGCAGACCTGGAAAGCGCCGAAGAACATGGAGCGCTTTTCGGCATTGATCTCGGCTTCGATGGTCGGCCAGCCGAAGATACTGGTCAGGAAGGCAATCGAGCTGACAAGCAACAGGACGAGCACGTTCAGCGCGTCGATGCGGAACTCGATGCCGTAAGGCGGCGCCCATCCACCCATGGCGTAGGAGATGACCGCCCCGCCCTCGACCGAACGGACCTGCGCCAGCATGACGAGGGCGAGCAGCGTACAGAGCGCGGTAACGCCCACCGTCACGCCCCAGGCAAAGCGGCCCTTGCCCGGCATGAAGACCGAAAGCGGCCCAGCCAGCAATGGCAGGAGAACGATCAGTGCCGGGGCATGCGCTTCGGCCCATGCCGGCGCCATCTGCAGAATCCAGTTCATCATGCCGGGTTTGCCTCGCCAGGATGATCTTCCGCATATTCGGCCAGGGCGACATCAAGATCCATCTCGCGGATCTCGTCGCTTTCGATGGTGCCATAGGCTTCGCGGATCCGCACAACGATGGCGAGCCCGACCGAAAGGGTCGCGACACCGACCACAATGGCGGTCAGCATCAGGACATGCGGCAGCGGGTTTGAGTAGATGTGCTCCATGCCGTGATTGACCGCGCCATGGGCGGCATCAGCAGCCGCATGGGTCGCGTCGCTGGCATGACCGGCCGCGGCCTCTTCGCCATGGCCACCGCCATGCGACTTGGCATCCTCGCCATAGAGGATCGGCGCGGTGCCGCCATCGATGCGGCTGAGCGAAATGTAGAACAGGATGATCGAGGTCTGGAAGATGGACAGGCCAACCAGCCGCTTGATCAGATTGGTGGCCGCAAACAGGGTGTAGAGCCCGATCATCATCAGCCCGATGATCGCCCAGTAATTGCCACGCTCGAGGATGAATTCCAGCATTACCAGTCCTCGTCCTTGATCTCGGTGACGCGGCCGGCAAAGGCGTAAAAGATCGACAGCATCGAGCCCGCCACGGCGAAGAGCACGCCGAGCTCCACGAGAAGAATGCCGTAATGCTGCCCGTGATGGCCGCCATCAGCCTCGTTGAACAGCGCGTCATAGTCGAGGAAATTGCCGCCCATCAGCAGCGCCCATACGCCGACGCCGGCATAAAGCAGGAAGCCGATCGCCGCCAGCGAGCGCGTAAAGGCCGGTGGCACAGCGCGCATGGCCGGCGAAATGCCGAAAATCAGCGCATAGAGAATCACGGCTACGGCGATGATCACCCCGGCCTGGAAACCGCCGCCCGGGCTGTAATCGCCGTGAAACTGAACATAGAGCGCAAACAGCGCGATGATCGGGATCAGCGGCTTGGCGACGACGCGCAGGATAATGTGATGATCGGTCCGCATGCTCATTCCTTCCCGCCTTTCCGGCGTCCGATGGAGGCCGAGAGCGACCGCTCCCCGAAGCCGAGCAGAAGGATGACGGCAAGCGCCGCAGAGAAGACCACGCCGGTCTCGCCCAGCGTATCGAAGCCCCGATAGCTGGCCAGAACGGCGGTCACGATATTGGGCACGCCGATCTCTTCAGGTGTGCGCTCGATATAATCGGTGCCGACATAGGTGTTGGCCGGGCTGTCCGGGTCGCCGAAGGCCGGCAGGTCGATCGTCGCATAGACAAGGATAAGCCCCGTCGCGATGCAGACGAGCAGCGGCACGATGGCAAACTTGCGCGGTTCCGGCTTGGCCGTGCGCGAGGTCAGCAGCATCGCCCCCAGCAACAGGGCCGTTGAAATGCCGGCGCCCACCGCGGCTTCGGTAAACGCCACATCGACGGCGTCGAGCGCGACGAACCAGGTCGCCGAAATCAGCGAATAGATGCTCGACAGCATGACGATGGCAAACAGGCTGCGCATGCGCGCAATCGCAATGGCCACAACGAAAAGAAGCCCGAGCAGCACGACATTGATCAGCGCAATGGCGAGGTCTGCCCCTTCATATCCGGTCATCAGGCGTCCTCCTCTGCATGCTCTGCAAGGTCACGCTGGCGTCCGATAACAGGCTGCAGGCCGGCGGTGTGCGCGGCATTGGCCAGCGCATGCGTGCCTGTCGGTCCCGTCAGGAACAGGAAAAGCCAGATCGCCGCCAGCTTGAAAACCACCAGCCAGCTCGGCGCCAACAGCGCCATGCCGATAATGGTGATCGTGGCCGCGCCGGTGTCGGTGACACTGGCGGCATGCAGGCGTGTATAAAAATCCGGAAAGCGCAGGACGCCGACCGTGCCGATGATCGCCAGCGTGCCGCCGACGAGGCAGAGGAAGGCGCCCAGAACGGGCTTTGCCGCCATCAGGAAGCCAAGCAGCTCACCCATCTTCACCCCCTTCCGCCGCACGCGGCTGGCGCGGCGTATTGGTCTTGCGCATCAGCGGCACCTGGAAGGAGCGATAGCGGAAGAATTTCAGGATCGCGATGGTCGAGACAAAGTTGATCAGCGCATACAGCACTGAAATATCGAGGAAATCCGGCCGCCCCAGCACAAAGCCGAGCACGCCGATGAAGAGGACGATCTTGGTGCCGAGCGAGTTCATCGCCAGCACGCGGTCATACAGGGTCGGCCCGCTGAGCGCGCGAATCAGCATCAGGCCGATGGCCACAATGAGGGCGATGGCGGCAGCTCCGATCATGTGCGCACCTGTTTCGATGCCTGGGCCTGACGCCCGTCGGCCGCCCGCCAGGAACGTTCATCCATCTCGGCGAAGGAATCCGGCGTCGCGTCTTCCTCAAACAGCGCGTGGACGAGCAGCTTGTCGCCTTCCACCTCGACCGTCACCGTGCCCGGCGTCAGCGTAATGGAGTTGGCGAAGATGGTCTTGGCGAGATCGCTTTCGCAGCGCGTCTTCACCTTCACAAGCGCGGGATTGATGTCGAGATCGGCGCTGACGCAGGCCTTTATGACCGGCCAGTTGGCCTTGAAAATCTCCACCACGAGCCAAGCCCAGTAGGCGAAAAGCTGTGGCGTGCGCGCATAGGGCGAGCCTTCCTTGTCGACCGTATCCAGGCGGTAAGCCAGAAGCAGGACGACCAGCAGGGAAATCACCGACAATGTCAGGATCAGCGGCTCATATATCCCGGACAGGCCGAGCCAAAGCGCCCCCAAGACGACGATCAGCCCCAGAAAATAACCCACGAAAACCCGCTCCGAACTCTGCCGAAATCTACGCTCTGCGTTGCTGTTATAGGTTCGGTTTTCGTTTGACCAGACCCTAACGGCCGAAAACGAGGCTCGCGGTACGTTGTGACGCAGATAAGGTCACAATGCCGTTATCGAGGTCTTCTTCGTCCTCCCCCGCCGTGCCGGCGCGCGGCGAATAGGAGGCTGACAGAGACCAGTTCCAGTAACGCAGCGTCGTCTGCGCCTTGGCCACGGCGAGGAGTTCATAGGTCTCTTTCACATAGGCGAATTGCGGGTGCATCTCGCCGTCATCGATCTCCAGCGGGCGGCGCAGCGCCTGCCACAGCAAAGTCAGATAAGGGCGTTTGAGGCCGGTCGCCTTGCAGAGCACGGCCAGCCCTTCCCCGCCCGGATCGGACAGGATCTTGGCGATCGTCACAGGTTTCACGCCTGCCAGGAAACCGATCTCCTGTGCCAGTTCCGGGTCGAGGCCCTTTTCAGCCGCCACTTCCACAGCATGTTCGAGGCTGTCATACGGGCTCTTCTCGATGGCCTGCCGGTTACGCTGGCGCCGCTCGATCAGCTGCAGGGTCTTGCGTGCGACCGGATCGGCCCATTTCTCGGCAGCCGCAATCGGGAACACATCCGAGCAAAGGTCGACCAGTTCCAGCCGGTCGGCTGCCTGGCGCTGCAGGATGAAACGCCGCGTCGGCCCGTCCGACCACCAGAACATGGCCATGGCCTGGCTGGGAATCAGTTCGAGGCGCTTGATCAGCAGGTTGCTCAGCCCCTCGATCTTGCGCGAATGCTGGACGATCTGGTCCATCCCGACTTCCGGAATGATCGCGCCCTGATTCTGTAGCAGCGCCTTGAGAACGGACGGCTCCTCGCGTTCCGACAGCTTCTCGGCGACGGTCGGCTCGAGCCGCTTGCGTTTGGCGATCATCAGGCGGTGGTCCATCGTCGTATTCTCGATGAACTCGCAGAGATCGGCCGAATCGTAGACTTCGTTGTCCTCAAGGACAAAGCGCGCGATAGCGAGATCGCACTGGGCGAGATAGCGCATCAGCCGGCGCGGGGCTTCCTTGGTGATCTTCAGGCGCTTGGCGCAGAAGACCCGCTCCTCGTCGGTGGCATCGAACAGCATGTCCAGCAGGATGTCCCCGGCCATCGACCGGTCCTGCGGCGCCACGGCGGTGGCGGGCAGTGCAACAAAATCGATCAGCCGGCGCAGCAACAGGCGGCGGGCCCGCCCGATCTTCGGAGCTTCCGGAAACTCTGAGATGTCTGCCATGTCCTAACCGGGTCAATCTTAACGCCCGCACGCTGTCACACAGAGGTTAACAGGCCGTATGGAGCGCCCGGCCGGGCTTAACGGAAGGGGTGACGCTTCTTGCCCGGGTGCACGAAGATCAGCAGCATCGCCATGGCCAGCGTCGCAATGGCCAGCATGAAGAGACGGCCGCCATCGGTTTCGTTGGTCCCCGGCGCGAGCGAGGCCGGCACCTCCCGGCCAAGAATGTCGGGCGACAGGTGGACCGCCACCGCGCCCGCCAGGATCAGGAAGGCGAGGACAGCGCCAAAGCGGCGTGACTGCGGAAAGAACAGGAAAAGACAGGTCAGAAGCTGCAGCCCGGCCACGATGACCCGCCCCGTCGGTTCGAGCCAGAACAGGCCCGTCCTGTCTGCCATGGTCTGGAAGAGGATGTTTTCGCCCGGCCGGTCGAACAGCAGAACCCAGCCCTTTGGCGGGTCGGGCAGCGGGTGTACGGTCACCTGCAGGAAGACGAAAATCAGGAACAGGGCGAGCAGCCAGCTCACCAGAAGTCGCAGTCCGCGCATGGCCGTGTCGTCCCTCTCGCCTCAACGCCGGGAAAAGGATAGACGCCCGCCAGCAAGAACACAATGAGGCGTTAACCAGCCGGTCGTTGGCGCTGCGTCATGCAGTTTCTGCCTGCAATTTTACTTTTCTCACCATCCGGGGCAGATACAGTCCCCCGAGATTTCCAAGGTAGGAACTTTGCTTGTATGGCCAATCAGGACGGAGACTGGCAGCCCGAAGAGGGCGAGGATCTGGACGGTCTGGAGGAAGACCGCACAGGCCAGGTGAAGTCCCCGGTCAGCGGCATCGACAGCGCGACCGAGGCCGGCGCGACCCTGCAGTTTACTGCACGCTCGCTGTTTGCCCGACGCACGCACCGGCGCGTGAAGTCCGAACTGCCGGCCTATCTGATGATCCAGTGCAGCTGGTTCACCGCCTTTGGCCTGCAGATGGTGCTGTTTCCCTATCTCATCACCAACCGGCTGGGCCTGGACGGGACCGAGCTCGGCCTCGCCAACATGGCGCTGTCCGGCCCGTCGGTTGTCTTCCTGCTGCTGGGCGGGGTGATCGCGGAACGCACCCGCGGCAAGCCCTTGCTGATGACTCTGCACCTGTGCTCGGCGCTGCCGCCCATCGCACTCGCCTTCGTCATCGCTAACGGGAATCTCGCCTACCCCTTCATGCTGATCTACGGCTTTGCGATGGGCACGGTCGGCGCGTTCATGATGCCGGCACGCGATTCGATCATCAACGAGATTGTCGAACGCCGCTCGCGGATTGGCTCTGGCGTCACGCTGCAGCAAGGCGTCGCCTTTGCCACCATCGCCCAGTTCGCCGCCCAGATCGCCGGGCTGATCGTCGGTGGCTATGCCGACAAGCTGACCCGTATGCCGGACTGGATGGGCGGCTTCTCCATTGGCCCGATTCCAAGCTGGGAGCTGTTGGCCTTTCAGGGGATCATTGTCGGGCTCGGCGCGGGCTTTGCCATCTTCCTCGGGCGCGGACGCGGCGTGAAAACCGGACGCTCCGGCCTCGGGGCCGCCGTCGGCGACATCAAGGAGGGCTTCCAGGTCGTCCTGGAGAACAGCAAGCTCTGGGCGATGACGGCGCTCATGTTCGGGGTCGGCATCTTCGTCATCGGTTCCTTCCTCGTCGTCCTGCCGATCATCAACCGCGACATTTACGGGCTCTCCTCAGACGGGATCCGGGACATGTTCGTTACCTTCTGGCTTGGCGCCTTCGTCTCGTCCGTCGCGCTGTCGGTCTTCCGGCATATCAAGCGCCAGGGCCGCCTGCTGCTGACAGCCCAACTGCTCGGTTCGCTCGCAATCCTCATCATGCTGGCCAAGCCGCCACACTGGATCTTCCTCGCCATCGTCTTTGCCTGGGGGCTGGCCGCCGGCGTATCGATCGCGATGAGCCGGTCCATCGTCCAGGATGCCGCCCCGAAGAACCAGCTGGCCCGCGTCCTTTCGATCTATCAGCTCGGCTTCATGGCGGGCGCCCCCTTCGGTGCCGCGCTGATGGGCTGGCTGGTCGACTTCTTCCCCGAGCAGCCCCAGCGCGTGGCCGTCGTTCCGGCCCTGGGTATGACGATCCTGATTGTCTGGATGGTGGTGCGCACGCCGATCTGGAACATGAAGCATGTGGTGCCGCCCCAGACCGGAAAGTTCAAACGCGCCTCCAGATGACGGAAGTTTAAAAGGCAGGCAGCGCTGCAGGTTTGAACCCGTCAATTGAGCCTTTGTGCTGTGCACAAGGGCAGATCGAGGGAACTACCCTTCCAACAATTCATTTTGTTTCAGAGGGCTAGACTGCTAGCGCCTAATGTAATGTGCCGAGCGCATCAGGAGCGGCCAGGAAAGACATGGCCGCCCGCGATCGGAGACACGGAATACAGGGAACCGGCGAACCTCCTCCCCGACGCCCAGCCGGATCCCTGCTGGCGGGCGGACCGCACGACACGGCCCGCCCGCCCAATTTCCCTAGCCTTTTTTGGAAATCCACTTGAAGGCCGGATCTTCCCACCAGGGGAAGAAGGTCGGCATCTCGCTCGAAACCTTGCCGGTATATTCGGCCGGGCGCTTCTCGAGGAAGCTCGTCACCCCCTCTTTCGCATCGCCGGACTGGCCGCGCTCATAGATGGCTGCGGAGTCGACGATGTGCGCATCCATCGGGTGAGCGGCGCCCAGCATGCGCCACATCATGTGACGGGTCAGCGCATTCGAGACCGGCGCGGTATTGTCGGCAATCTCGCGAGCCAGCTCCTGGGCGCGGCTCATCAGGTCGGCCTGCGGCACGACCTCCGAGACGAGCCCGCCAGCCAGCGCTTCGGCGGCCGGGAAGACGCGGCCGGTATAGCACCATTCCAGGGCCTTGGAGATACCGACGAGCCTCGGCAGGAACCAGCCGGAGGCGGCTTCCGGGTTGATGCCGCGCTTGTTGAAGACGAAACCGAAGCGCGCATTGTCCGAGGCAATCCGGATATCCATCGGCAGCTGCATGGTCACGCCGATGCCGACAGCGGCGCCATTGATCGCACCGATGACCGGCTTGAGGCTTTCAAAGATGCGCAGCGTCAGCCGTCCGCCGCTGTCACGGTGACCGTCTTCTTCCTTCTTCACCGCCTTGGCCTCATCGGCGCGCGCGACATAATCAAAGGTCTTCGCCCCTTCCGAAAGGTCGGCCCCCGCGCAGAAGGCCCGGTCGCCGGAGCCGGTCACGATAACGACCTTCACATCGTCATCCTTGTCGGTCTCGTCGAAGGCTTCGACCATCTCCTGCATCATCTTGCCGGTGAAGGCGTTCATTTTTTCAGGCCGGTACAGCGTCAGAACGGCGACGCCGTTCTCCTTCTCCAGCTTGATCTCGTCGAATTCCTTGATGACGGTGGCGCTCATGGGCTCCTCTCTCCTTGTTAGATCCAGGACTTTGGTTGCGGGCACAGAGGCGGACTTCCCCCGCGTTCGTCAAGCGCAAAGACGACGGCGTTTGCTATCTTCAAAAATCCTGACGGGCGTGTCATTTTCCTGAACATGGAGTTTCCGTCGCCCACAACGCTGGCCGCCCCGGCCTTTGTGCTCGCCGTCATCTGGGAATGGTGGGCGGTGAAAACCGGCCGCGCAGGCGGGCGCTATGAGACGAAGGATGCCTTCACCTCGCTCGCCATGGGCACGGGCAATCTTGTCGTGAACACGCTGACCGGCGCCATTGCGCTGTGGATGATGATGCTCGCCTGGCCATACCGGGTCATGGAGATACCCGTCACCTGGTGGAGCCTGATCGTGCTCTTCATTGCCTATGACTTCATCTATTACTGGAAGCACCGGCTCGCCCACCGGATGCGCTGGTTCTGGATGGAGCATGTGACGCACCATTCCTCAACGCACTACAACCTCACGACCGCGCTTCGCCAACCCTGGTTCGGGCCGTTTACCGGCCTCATCCTTGTCGGCCTGCCGCTGGTCATTCTCGGCTTCCACCCGCTCTTCATCTTTTTCGCGGGCGGACTGAACCTCGTCTACCAGTTCTGGATCCATACCGAATCGATCGGGAAGATGCCGGCCTGGGTCGAAGCGGTGATGAACACGCCCAGCCATCACCGCGTCCATCACGCCACCAATCCGCGCTATCTCGACCGTAACTATGCCGGCGTCTTCATCATCTGGGACCGGATGTTCGGAACCTTCGTGCCGGAAATGGAAAGCGACCCGCCCACCTATGGCATCGTCAAGCCGCTGAAGAGCCACAACCCGTTTACCGTGGCCTTCCACGAGGCGGTCGGCCTTATCCGGGACTGCTGGAACGATGGCCTGCGCCCCGACCGCTGGGTCCGCCGTGCCATAAACGGGCCTGGCTGGAGCCCCGACGGGCAGCACACACGCTCTGACGAGCTCAAGGCCGCCTATATCCGCGACCACCCGGAACATGCGGGCACGCCGGGCCTGCCCAAATCCTGACCGTGCAGTAATTCCGACAGTCTGTCGCAGCCGGGAACCTTTTATTTTCTGCCGACTTCACGTTTACGTGTAGCAAACGTGAGTATGCCGTAAGGAGATGACTGGATGGCTGACCTGCCAGTGCTGGGGATGATCGCAACACCCATTGTGCTGGCAGCCATTGCGACCGAATGGTGGGCTGTTCGCCAGGGCCGCATCCACGGCCGCTACAATACCAAAGACGCCCTGACCTCGCTCACCATGGGAGCGGGCAATATCGCGATCAATTCCGCGCTCGCCTTTCTCTCCTTCTGGGTGCTCTCGGCAGCTGCAAGCCTGAGAGCCTTCGATTTCGGCTACAGCGTGGCGAGCATTCTCGGTGCCGTCGTCGTGCATGACTTCCTCTATTACTGGAAACACCGCATCGGCCACCGGGCGCGCTGGTTCTGGGCCGAACATGTCACCCATCATTCCTCCGAGCACTACAATCTCACCACGGCCCTGCGTCAGCCCTGGACCGGGCCAATCACCGGGCTGATCCTGACCGGCGGACCGATGGTGCTGCTCGGTTTCCCGATCCCGCTCGTCCTCGGCGCATCGAGCTTCCACCTCATCTACCAGCTCTGGATCCACACCGAAGCGATCGGCAAGCTGCCCGCCCCCTTTGAAGCGGTGCTGGTGACACCGTCGCATCACCGCGTGCATCACGCGACCAATCCGCAATATCTCGACGCCAATTTTGGCGGCACGCTGATCGTCTGGGACCGGCTGTTCGGTACCTTCGTGCCCGAGGCAAGCGGCGAGCGGACACGTTTCGGCATCGTCAAACCACTGCACAGCTACAATCCGTTGATCGTTGCCTATCACGGCTTTGCCGGCCTGTTCGCAGACTTCTGGCGTGACGGGCTTCGTCCACACCGCTGGGCGATGCGTGCCTTCAACCCGCCCGGCTGGTCGCCCGATGGCGACCATTACAGAAGCGACGAGATCAAGGCTGAATGGCGCGCCCGCCAGGGCGTCCTGCAAGGTGGCACGGTTCTGCGGGAAGACTCAGAGGCTGACGCCTTCCGCGTGGCCGCAGAGTAAGCTGCCGGTTCTGCCGCCCCCTGCCTGAAGCAGCCCCCCATAACGATTTCTCTGCATCCCGCCCGGCCCAGCAGCGGTCCGAGCGGTCTCGCGTGAGCGCTCGGACCGGTCTTGTGAAAATTGCAAAATTTTATAGTTGCAAATCATTCTCATTTGCATACAGTGACCCTGAAGCCAAACGGGGTTCATCATGCCTTCCGACCCAGACATCTATGCCGTGGAATGGCTGCATGCGCAGCTCGACGAGATGAAAGGCTGGCGCCTGTCGATGGAACGCCAGGGCCAGACAGATCCACGTCTGGCCGCGGCCATCGCCAGGCATGAAAACTGGCTTGAAGCCCGGCTTGGCGATCTCGTGCGGCGGGCAGCCTGATCGCCCGTCTCATCCTCCTCCTTTTGCCGTGGCGCCTGTCTTGGTCGCTCCTGACAGCGGACTGCCGGGGTAGCGCGTTTCCTCCCAGCTCGTCCCGGACCGCAAGGCGCCACGGCATTTCCTTTCTTCCCGCCCAAACCTGATCCTGATGGAGCCGCCCCATGCGTGACAGCACCTTCGTGACAGACACCTGCCTGCCCGAACTCGGACGCGGGGCCGGCCTCGCCATCTGGGGCTTCCGGGCCTGCGCGATCGGGGGCGCGGGTTGCTGCACCATCGTGCGCGGCTTCGAACGTGCCTTCGGAGACGAAACGGGTCCGCCCCTGCTCGGCAACCTGCTCGCTCTCGCCCGCTTCATCGGCCATGACGGGCGCCGCAAGGTCAGCCTTGCCGTACCCGGCTGCGTGCGCATCACCCGCGACGAGCTCTCGCTGCTTACGGTTTTCGCCGCCAGCCAGATGCAGGACGAGGCGCTCAGGGATGCGCATCTGACATGGCTGACGGCCTGTTCGCCGGATGAAACGCTGACCGGCCTGGCCGACCAGATCGCCATGAGCTTTGCCCATCATGGCTACGATATCCACCTGCCGCAGACGAGCGGGGCCCGTCCGGTCCAGATGGCGCGGCCAGGCACGCTGTATGCGCTTGAAGGCGGGCGGGCCTGATCGCTTTCCTTTCCCCTGCGTCGGGCATGGACGCCTCTGCGGCGCTTGCTAAAAATCCTCCCAGACAGATCAGACGCGCCGGACTGTTGAGCTGGCGCGCTACCGGAGGAACCACCGCCCATGCATCCAAGCCATTTCGCCAAGTCCAAACCCGACCAGCCCGCCTACATCATGGCCAATTCCGGCGAGGTCGTGACCTTCAAACAGCTCAACCAGCGCTCCAATCAGATTGCGCACCTCTTCCGTGAGCATGGCGTCAACCCGGGCGACACGATCGCCATCTTCGCCGACAACAGCCCACGCTATTTCGAGGTGGTCTGGGCTGCCCAGCGGGCCGGCCTGTATTATGTCTGCATTTCCTCACGCCTGACGGCGCCGGAAGTCCAGTACATCGTCGAGGATTCCGGTTCGAAGGTTCTGGTGGCGTCCGGCAAGCTCAAGGACGTCGCGGTCGAAACCAAGACGCTGACGGATATCGATCAGTACTGGTCCATCGATGGTGACATATCCGGTTACGACGCGCTGGAAAGCCTGCGCAGCGCCCAGCCCGACACCCCGATCGCCGACGAGATGGCTGGCACCGACATGCTCTACTCTTCCGGCACGACCGGCCGGCCCAAGGGCATCCGCCCGCCGCTGGAGCTTGGCGAGAAGATCGACGCCCCGAACGTCCTGCTCGCGCTGGCCAAGGCGCTTGCCAAGGCGGACGGCCAGGACATGGTCTACCTCTCGCCCGCCCCGCTCTATCATGCCGCCCCGCTGCGCTGGTGCATGACCTTTACCCGGTTCGGCGCGACGCTGATCATCATGGAAAAGTTCGACCCGGAACAGTTCCTGGCACTGGTCGAGAAGTACAAGGTCACCCACACCCAGCTGGTGCCGACCATGTTCGTGCGGATGCTGAAGCTGCCGAAAGAGGTGCGCGAGAAATACGATGTCTCGTCTATCCGCTCGGCCATTCACGCCGCCGCGCCCTGCCCCGTCCCGGTCAAGGAACAGATGATCCAGTGGTGGGGCCCGGTGATCGAGGAGTATTATGCCGGCTCGGAAGGCAACGGCATGACCTGGATCAACTCGCATGACTGGCTCAACCACAAGGGCTCGGTCGGCAAACCGGTCCACGGCGAGCTGCACATCTGCGACGATGAGGGCAATGAAGTGCCCGTCGGCGAACCCGGCACCATATATTATGGCGGCACCGCCCCGCCGAACTACCACAACGATCCGGAAAAGACGAAAGGCGCCCTCAATCCGAAACATCCGGAATGGTCCACCCTCGGGGACGTCGGCCGCGTCGACAAGGACGGCTTCCTTTATCTGACAGACCGCAAGGCGTTCATGATCATTTCCGGCGGGGTGAACATCTATCCCCAGGAAGCCGAGAACGTGCTGATCACCCATCCCAAGGTGGCCGACGTAGCCGTTATCGGCGTGCCGCATGACGAGTTCGGTGAAGAAGTCAAAGCCGTGATCCAGCCCGCCGACGGGATCGAGCCGACCGAGGCCCTGGCCGATGAGCTGCTGGAATTCTGCCGCTCGAAGCTGGCCAAGATCAAATGCCCGAAATCGGTCGACTTCGACCCGGCCCTGCCGCGCCACCCGACCGGCAAACTGTACAAGCGTCTCGTCCAGGACCGCTACTGGGGCAAGACCGACAGCCGGATCGTCTGACACGCGGCGAGCCCCATGGCCTGCCGCCGGCTTACGGGTCGAGCGGCAGGACCATTTCGATCTCATGGCCCGCGCCGTACCAGAGCGGCGCGGTTTCCTCGCGCACCGTGACAAAGCCGATCGAGTGGTAGAGCGCCATCGACATCTCGAGCCGGTCGACGGTCTTGAGATAGATGTCCTGACTGCCGCTCTTCCGGGCATGCTCGACAACCGCTTCGACCAGCTGACGGCCAAGCCCGTAACCGCGCGCTTCCGGCAGCACGGCCACCCATCGGAGCTGGGCACGCTCATCGCGCTTCAGCCAGGCGGCACTGCCGGCCGGCCCCTGCCGGCCGAGCGCCAGCCAGACCCGGCAGGCCTCGGGGCCGAGCGCTTCGGCCTCGTCGAGCATGCCCGCGACCCCATCCGTCATCCTGTCGAGCAGAGGCCCCGTGAAACGCTCGTCGAAATTGAAATAGGTGCGTCGGTGAAGGTCCAGAACGGCCTCTCGTGCCTCGCTGACAGGAAAAGCTTCTATCCGGTAAGGAGTTTCCAAGACCATATATGCGTCCCCATTGTGCGTTCTGGTTTAATTCCTACAGGATGGAGTGTCGCGACGCCAAGCCTTGCAGTGCAAGGGAAAGTTCCGCAAAAGTCTTCATCAGTGAAGTCTGCCCCCAAGGAGGAAATACGAAAGATGGCTGACCCGAAGAAAGTTCATTACAATGATCTCGAATCCATTGCCGGCCAGGAAGTCGGCGTGTCCGACTGGCACCTGATCGACCAGGACCGCGTCAACAAGTTTGCCGATGCGACGGGCGACCATCAGTGGATCCACGTCGATGTCGAACGCGCGACCAAGGAAATGGGCGGCCCGATTGCCCACGGCTTCCTGACGCTGTCGCTCCTGCCCATGCTGGGCGCGGAAGTGCTGCGCGTCGAAGGCACCACGCGCGGCATCAATTACGGCTCCGACAAGGTGCGCTTCACCAATATGGTGCCTGTCGGCTCGAAGGTTCGCCTGCGCCAGAAATGTCTCGCCATCGAGGACAAGGCCGGTGGCAAGCAGATGCGCATGGAAGCCACCATCGAAGTCGAAGGCCAGGAGCGCCCGGCGCTCGTCGCCGAAACGCTGACCGTCCTTTACGGCTAGGCCGGCCTCTCAAGGATCAAGACGGAAAAGCCGGGCCTCAAGCGCCCGGCTTTTTTGTTGCCGGCCGCCGCCCTATATCTGCCTGAGACGACAGACAAAGGAGCCGCCCCATGCTTCCGCCCAAGCCCGCCGACAATTTCAAGCGTGTTGCAAAGTCCGAAAAGGAATGGCGCGAAATCCTCACCGACGAACAGTTTCGCGTCGGCGTGAAGGAAGGCACCGAACGCGCCTTCACGCCGGGCAATCTCAATGACGAGAAACGCGACGGCACCTATCATTGCGTCGGCTGCGGCACGCCGCTCTTCTCCTCGGAGCACAAATACGATTCCGGCTCCGGCTGGCCGAGTTTCTGGCAGCCCATCCGGGAAACCGCGATGGAGACCAAGACCGACTTCAAGATGCTGATGCCGCGCACCGAATGTCATTGTGCAGGCTGCGGGCTGCATATGGGCCACGTCTTCAAGGATGGCCCGCCCCCGACCGGCCAGCGCTGGTGCATCAATGGCGTCGTGCTGGATTTCCGTCCCGCCTGACACCCTACCGTACAAGCGCGCTGGACAGCCTCCCTGAACCGGATAAGTTTCCGTTATTCGATATCGAGGGGAGTCTCACATCCATGCGTCTGACATTTCTGCTGGCGAGCGCCGCCGGCGCCGCCCTACTTGCAGGGTGCACCACCCAAACCGGAGCAGCCGAGCTGAGCGACACCATGACCGATACTGCCACGCCAACGCCGCAGACCGACGACGCAGCCACCACAGAGACGAAAGCCGCCAAGCTGACCCCGCCCGTCGCCAAGCGCGAAGACGTCACGATCGAACAGGTCGGACGCACGCGCACGGATGCCTATCAATGGATGAAGGACGAGAACTGGCAGCAGGTGATGCGCGACCCATCCGTGTTGCGCCAGGACATCCGTGAGTATCTCGAGGCCGAGAACGCCTACACCAAGGCCGCTCTTGAAGACCCGACCGAGGGCCTGCGCGAAACCCTGCTCAAGGAAATGCGCGGACGCATCAAGGAAGACGATAGCTCAGTGCCGGCCAAGGATGGGCCCTGGGCGTATTATGTGCGCTACCGCGAAGGCGGCGAATATCCGATCTTTGCCCGCAAGCCGGCCAGCCAGGCTTTCGCCGCGGACGCAGCCGAAACCGTGCTCTTCGACGGCGACAAGGAAGCCGAGGGCGAGAGCTATTTCTCCATTCGCGGCATGGACAATTCGCCCGATCACAAGCGTCTCGCCTATGCCATCGATACCCAGGGCAGCGAGTATTACACCATCAGCGTGCGCGACATCGAAACCGGCGAAACCGTCGGCACACCTATCGAAGGCACCTATGGCAGCTTCGAATGGGGCGCCGGCTCCGACCTGCTCTACTGGGTGGAACGCGACGAGATGGGCCGCCCCACGGCCGTCTTCCAGCGCAACCTGGAAACGGGCGAGGATATCGAGATCTACCGCGAGGCGGATCCGGGCTTCTTTGTCGGCGTCGGCAAGACAGAGTCGGAAGACTTCATCATGATCGAGACCGGCGGGCACACCTCTGGCGAAGTCTATGTCTTTCCGGCCGATGCGCGCACGCCGGAACCGAAGCTGGTCGCCCCGCGCAATGAGGACGAGGAATACTCCGTCACCCACTGGAACGACGCCTTCTACATCCTCACCAATGCCGACGGCGCGGTGGACTTCAAGGTGATGAAGGCCCCCATCGATGCGCCCGGCCGTGAGAACTGGGAAGAGGTCATCCCGCACCGGCCCGGCACGCTGGTCCTCGGCCTCGATGCCTATAAGGATCACCTTGTCCGGCTGGAGCGGGAGAATGCCCTGCCCCGGATCGTGATCCGCGCCCGCGAGAGCGGTGAGGAGCACACCATCGAGATGGACGAAGCTGCCTATGATCTGGGCCTCGGCGCGGGCGAGTTCGACTCGACCGTGATGCGCTATGAATACGCCTCTCCTGCCCGGCCCGACCAGGTCTACGACTATGACATGGCCACGCGGGAGCGGACGCTGCGCAAGACGCGCGAAGTGCCCTCCGGGCATACCCCGGAAGACTATGTCGTCGAACGGATCGAGGCGCCGGCCTGGGACGGCGAGACGGTTCCGGTCACCATCCTGCGCCGGACCGACACGCCGGTCGACGGGTCGGCACCGCTGCTGCTCTATGGCTATGGCTCCTACGGGATAACCATTCCGGCGAGCTTCTCGACCTCGCGCCTGTCGCTGGTCGATCGCGGCTTCATCTATGCCATTGCCCATGTGCGCGGCTCGCAGGCCAAGGGCTATCAATGGTATCTCGACGGCAAGCTCAAGAAGAAGACCAACACCTTCAAGGATTATGTGTCCGCCGGGCGCTATCTTGTCGACCACGGCTATGGCGCGGAAGGCCGCGTCGTCGGTCATGGCGGCTCGGCGGGCGGCCTCCTCATGGGCGCGGTCTCCAATATGGATCCCGAGCTCTTTGGCGGCATCATCGCTGCGGTCCCCTTTGTCGACGTGCTGAACACCATGTCGGATGAGAGCCTGCCGCTCACGCCGCCGGAATGGCCCGAATGGGGCAATCCAATCACGGATGAAAAGGCATATGACACCATCCTCGCCTACAGCCCTTATGACCAGGTCGCCGACAAGGACTATCCGGCGATGCTGATCACCGGCGGGCTGTCGGATCCGCGCGTAACCTATTGGGAGCCGGCAAAGTGGGCCGCCAAGCTGCGTCATGAAGCGCCGGACGCCGGGCCCTATTTCCTGCGCATCAACATGGATGCTGGCCATGGCGGCTCGACCGGCCGTTTCGAGGGGCTGAAGGAAACGGCCATCGAATACGCTTTCGCGCTCGCCGCCGTGGACAAGGCCGGCACGCTCGATATCTCGCGCGAGGCGGAAGACTGAGCGACACCAATCGAGCCCCTCGACAGGGGCTGACAATGAAGAAGGCGGGACGCGCAATCGTCCCGCCTTTTTTATTGGGGTGAGTTAAAGACGGCCGGCATGCGCGGGCGACCTGATGCCGAAAGCGCACCCCATACGAAAATGGCCCGGCGCAAGCGCCGGGCCATATCCGATTTTCCTGTTGGATATCTTCCGCTTAGCGGACGACGATCACAACTTCCGAACGACGGTTGAGCGGCTCGCGGACACCGTCACGGGTCTCCTTGGCGAGATCGTTCTCACCACGGCCTTCCGTCGAGATCATGTCGGAACCGATACCGCGGCTCGTCAGCGCGTCAGCCACAGCCGATGCACGGCGTTGCGACAGACGGGCGTTATAGGCCGAAGCACCCGACGTGTCGGTGTGGCCGACAATCGTCACCGAACCCGGTGCACAGTCTTCACGTG
>NZ_NCST01000049.1 GCF_002088975.1 Henriciella aquimarina | reverse complement strand
ATGGCACGGAGCTGACCAGTCATGCGATCCTGAAATGGGTGCGCGAGGCCGGCATTGAGTGGCACTACATCGCGCCGGGAAAGCCGACACAGAACGCCTTCGTCGAGAGCTTCAACGGCCGGCTGCGCGACGAGTGCCTGAACGAGCATCTCTTCGACAGTCTCGGTGACGCCCGGCGCATCATCGAAGCCTGGCGGATAGACTACAACACGGTCCGGCCACACACATCACTCGGCGGCCTCAGCCCCGTAACCTACGAACGGCGGCTGCGCCGCCGAAGGCCCGGCTCGCTTGAGCCGCGGGGAAGCTCCACTCCCCGGGCCTTGACCACGCCATCAACAACAGAAAGAAAGGCGAACAGACTCTCCGAATGAACGGCCCGGATCACGGGGCTGGGTCACACTGTCCACACCCTCAGTGATGAAAGCTACCTGGTTCTTCAGGTCATTCATCCGGTTGTTTACAGGTGTTGCTGAAAGCATCAACACCTTGGTCTTTACACCTGACCGAATGATCTGGTCCATCAGTCGGGAGTATCGGGTGAGACCTTCTTTCGCGGAACTCGCGTTCCGAAAGTTGTGAGATTCATCTATGACTATGAGGTCATAGTTGCCCCAATTTAGTGTTTCGAGATTGATTTCTCCCGACCGCCCCTGTGTTCGGGTCAAGTCGGTATGGTTCAAAACGTCGTAGTTGAAACGATCCGAGGAGAGCAGGTTTCTCTTGTCGTTGATCGTATAGACCGTCCAGTTGTCGCGTAGTTTCTTAGGACACAGGACGAGGACACGATCATTCCTAAGTTCGTAGTATTTTATTACTGCAAGTGCCTCGAATGTTTTACCGAGTCCTACGCTATCGGCAATTATGCAACCGTTGTACTTTTCCAATTTATCGATAGCGCCAAGCACACCATCGCGTTGGAATTTGTATAGCTTGTTCCAGACAATCGTATCCTTGAAACCTGTCTTGGAGCGGATGATGCTTTCCTCATCAAGATCATCCAGAACGTCCCGAAAAAGATGATACAACGTGAGGAAGTAAATGAACTCTGGGGACTGGTCAGAAGATAGAAGCTCAAGGCGCTTTAGGAAGGCTGCCTTCGCATCGGAAGCCGCGTGATCATCGTTCCAAAGAGCATCGAACCATTGGAGCATCGCTGCGGTATTTTCCGCGTCACGCGCGCACATATTCATGTGAAGGCGCTTGCTCTCGGAATAACCGAGGCCCGTGCTAGTGAACGTAGAGCTTCCCTGTATTCCTACGGCATGGCCATTGTTATCGGTCGCAAGAAGAAGGCTTTGGCTTAGGGATTTAGGATCGTTCACAACCCTTACCGAGGTTTTGTCTTTGATCCAGCGCTGGCATTCCTTTGCAATTTGTCTCTGCCTAAGCTGATTTCGATATCGGACCTCGGAATCATCGCCCGCGAGGCTTTCGAAAGCTAGCTCCTTGCTTTCGTTCGTCTGAAGCGGGCAAAGCATTAGTCGCGCGTGATCGATAGCTTTTAGTTCGGATTTCAGCGCGTCAAAGCCATAGATCGAGAATTCGCTCGATATAGCCGATAGGGTCACACCTGCTTGCAGGTGTTTGCGCAGCTCATCGCCGACTTTTCCATGTTTTTTGTTATCAAGAATCATTTATTCGTTTCTTGGTTTTGTCGCGATCCTTGTCCTCCACATACGCACGCATAAACTCGCGTATCACCTGCGCGGCAGGGCGATCCTCGGCTTTGCAGGCGCGGAGGAATTTCTCCCGCAAATCGCGGTCGATGCGTATTCGGAGGCCAACGTCCTTCATCTGACCGAGTGTAGCCGTTGGATACACAATGTGCCAACGGTATTTCGAGGATTCCTCCACAGACCCACCCGCATCCAAGGGCGTCTCTTTGGTCGTAGTCCAGCGGCGAAATGCTGGCGCTTATCCAACCTGCGCAAGGTTGGCCCATGTATCCAAAGAGCACGGGGAGGCTCTTGGTCGTAGGTATCGGGTCGCGACAGACCTGATCGGCATCCAAACCGCGCAGGGTTGGTCTCCATGAAATGGTCATGGGGGTATCGGTGGGAGCAGGAACGCTCGCCTGATTGGCAGGTGTCGGGGGCCACTACCCTGACGAGTGGATTTCAAAGGTGGCGCGATAGCCCCTTTGATCGATGGGTGCAGGGAGAGCGAAGTCTCCCGCGAGTGATGGAACGGCGAAACGTTCTGATGGCTCTGCATGGGTTCAATGCCCAGGAAGAGCCAAGGCCGGAGGGATGCAACGGGAGCGCGCAGCGGGCTCCCTTGCCAAGATCGCGGTGTAGTACACCGCACATCTTGCGGGTCGGACTTATTGATAAAACTGGGAAAAACGGAGATGCATGACGCACAGCAGCATTTGAAGGAGAACGCGGTTCTAGACCGAGTGGCACATCAGCGGCGATAAAGCTCCTGATGATACCAGATGCGCTGATCTCGGGTTTGCGGGTCATTGATGAGCTTGAACACGGATGCCAGTTCGTCGGCATAGGTTCTCCACCGTCCGAACGCGGCGGGACCAAGGGTCTGACCGACTGTCGTCCCTATGGGATATGTTTGAATATGATGGAGAAGCGTTGCCGTCACGTAACCCGATACGCTGGTCGAATCGAACGGGACAACACCATCACTCCCGCGCTCTATCGGAAACCTCATGCCGCATCGTTCGAAGCTGTCGTACTGGGTGTCGAATGAATTGAGCTGGTCGAAAGCTTGTCTGCGTGCATACCCCAGCGCGACCAGCGGCCAGATGTCCTCCGTCTTCAGTCCGCGTCTTTCCCGATACCGCGCGAACATCCACTGGAATTCCGGGAGCCGCTGGCAAGCGTCACAGACGACGCATCGACCTTCGAGGCTCTTCTGATGGACGACATGTTTGATCTGCTCTTCCCGATACTCGTAGGAAAATTTCCAGAAGTGATCGGTCGGCTCGGAGATTTGTTCGTCGTCCCATGCCAGCCCCTGGCACTCCCTATAGAATCCCAAAAGCCGATGGTTCATCCAGAACGAAAGCCGCTCGCCAATGTGCTTGTACATGTTTGAAATCGCCGCGCGCGACATCGGCAGGTTTTCGGCAACTTCCGAAACCGTCGTGCCGTGAGCGTAATTGAACACGACATTCCTGAAGAGCGCCGCCGTATTCCTCGGATCAGCATTCTTCCAATACAGATTCTTCAGTTCGGCACCTTTAGTCATTCAACATCCAAAGCCAGAGACGCTTCTTAAGCTCCTCAATCCGAACCCGCGCCGCAACGGACCGTGTACCCTCTACCTTACAAGAAAATCAGATCGGGCTGCTCTGCCTTACAAGAAAAATCGCTCTCGATTCCATGCACGGCGGCGGCCTGCCACGCTGGATTCATCAGTTTTCACCTCACGAAGTGAATGGAGCGAGACTATGAACCTGTGTTGGCACTGCCTCGGCCTAGGATACTGCCGGAAGACGACCACCCTCCTTGTCACCGACAAGCGGATGGAGAACCCGGACTTTCTCGTCGATCTGCGCGCCTTCACGGTTGGCCTGAACATCAGTCCCGATCACTGGCTCGACTTCCTCACAGACGCCTATCGCGACTATCGCGGTCGGATCGTCCATCAGGGTCACGAAGTCTTTCTGGATACGCAAGCCCTTGAGGCCGCGAGCATCCGCGAGTGGTTTCGTGACTGGGCATGTACGCCAGTGCGAGACGGTGCTCAGCCGCGCTTGCGTGAAGAATCCCGCGAGCGCATCCGCGTTCTGGCCACCATCTTGTCTACGCGCTTTCCGTTCGAAGCCAGCATGTGGGGCGTTCGCGCCGCGAACGACAATCAGCGCTCTGTCCATGCGAAGGACCGTTAGAAAGGGGCGTCGTCGGCGTCGATCATGGAGGTCTTACCATCCTTCTTGATCAGCGCCGCCTTGGTCAGCTTGTTCGTCTTATCTCCTTGCAAGGCTTGGTATCGTTCCGACACGGTAACACCGCGAACCGCTCTCAAGCCCTGCCGCCATTCCTGCGCTTCCACGCGGCGATGCCAAAGATAGGCCTGGTCAAATGGTATTCCGCAATAGTGGTTCATGAACAATGCGCAGAGATTGGCATTGTTCGCGGGATGCGGGCCTCCCTGTTCTTTCAGCGTCGGCCAGAACTTTTGTTTGTCCTTCTGCTTCTGGCGCTGCTCGAATTCGTCCGCGCATGAGTGATAGCCAACCATCCGCATGTACCGGCAATAAGCGATATTCAGCGTCGGACACAGCTCTGGGATCAGTCCGAATACCTCCAGCTCTGCTCTGCTAACGCTGTCAAAATCGAGCGGATTCCGCTCGGCTTCGCTATCCAAAATGTTCGTCGTCACCGCTTGTCCCTTTCAAGTTGCCCCTAGCGCATGAAACCGAATTGTCGTTTCCAGCGCGCCAAGGCCTCGTCCGTCGCGCGAAACCGTGTCGCCGCGTCATATGTGGGATGAAAAAGCGCGCGGCGCACGCGACACGCGTCATCATCTTCCGTTACGGGTCCGTTTGCGAGGATGGCCAACGCTTGATCCACGCGTTCAGATGAAGGGCCTTCATAGAAGATTGCCGCCTGCTCGCCTTCCAGAGCCTCGAACGCACTCTCGATTATCTGTCGTCTCGGAATTTGGTTGGCAGAAGCGCTCCACATACAGCGTCGTATTACCTCATATATTTATGTTCTACGTTTGTTCTATAGCTCTCGTCTTTGGTTTTCTCAAGAATTTTCATCCGTGCTGATGCGTTCTTCGCGATCAATCCGCTTATCCCCCCAAGCTGCTTTGGGCTGTGTGCCATGGTCTAGCTGTCGGCAATCAAGCTCGACGGCAACATCAAGGTCTACGCATGTCATTTATGAGAAAGCACCAAGAGGCGGGCCGGTCGATTTTCATGTCGTCCATACAGGGTCTCGCGAACACTCTCGCATTAGTCGTGACATTTCTCGGCGCGCCACCGCTCTACAGTAAATCCATCGGCTGGATTCAGACCTTCGCGGTCGGTCACTACGGCTACGGCGTTGAAGACATGACAGCCCTTGTCTGGGGTGTGATCTGCGCCGCCCTGGTCTTTTTCATCTCCCGCGCATCGATCTCGACGGCGCTGGTGATGGGCGGGATCGCACTTGCGACCCGCTTCCTGTGAACCATGAAAAGGAGTTCGAAGATGTTCACACGTCATCGCCGCGTCGGCGGTATCTACAAAAAGGAAACCAATTGGAGCGCGGTGATCGCGGTCGTCTTCTGCGTGATCGTGGGGCTCGCGGTCCTCGGATCGCTTGGCGGGTAAGTCCGCCATGCTCACCACCTGACGCCTGAGTTCCCGCACGCGGAATTCAGGCGTTTCTTTTTTGAACGAAAGACGCGTCCCATGGAGAACATTCAGATCGAATTTGTAGAACCGGAGATGAAGCCGATATTCGACCGCTTCAAGCTGCTCTTCGCTCCCGGCTCTCCCAAATCTGACATCCCTTGTGATGTGAAGGTCTGCGTCTGGATACGGATGATCAACGCGTTTCACCCGACCGTGAAGCCGCGCCAAATACGCTCCCACTTCATCAAGAGCTTTCATCCCGACGCAGGTGAACACGTCCTCACCGTACCGGAGAAGACGAAAATCATGGCTACGCATGACCGGATTTTCAAAGGCGAATAGCAACAGGAGAACGCAGCCATGTATGATAATGAGGAATACCGTTTCGGATCAGCATCCTGGGCGAACGAGCACGATCTAAAGCGCGCAGGCCTGACGGACGCGCGCGGGTTGCAAATCGGATACGCCGCAAACAAGCCGCTCTGCCTCGAAACCGATGCGCCGATCATCACTATCGCCGGTGCAGGCTCAGGTAAGATGCGCGACCTGCTCGCGCTCGCCGTCGCGCGCAATGCGGGCAGGCGCAACTTCATCCTCGATCCGCGTGGCGAAATCGCTTCGGTCACGATGGTCAATTTCGCATTTGAGCGTAGCTACCTCTATTGCTGGAACCCGACAGGCATGCGCGGCCTGCCGCAACACCGGATGAACCCGCTCGATATTCTCAAACTGAATGACCCGCACTTCCATGCGGACTGCAAGTTCATCGCCGAAAGCCTGATCCCGGCGAGCGGCGCATCCAACGGGCGGTATTTCGAGCTGCGCGCGCGCGAGTGGGTTGAAAACATCATCAAGATGCTGGTCGAGACGACGGGACGCGTCAGCTTTCCTTCGCTCTATCGCGTCATCAACTGGATTGAGTCCGATACGCAACGTTGGGCCGACTGCCTAGAATGCATGTTGGGTTCCTCTATGGACAGCGTTCGCCGAACCGCCGGCGAGATGCTAGCCAAGCAGCAGGAGAGCGAGAAAGAATTCGGCTCGATCATCGGTGAGCTATACGCCCACCTGAACTTTCTCGATGACCCGATGTTGCTGGCCTCGCTCGATAACGCCGATGCGTCGCTTGCCGACACCTGCGATGCGCACCAAGCGACGAGCTGGGCGATCAATGTGCCGATTGAGTATGTCGGGCTGTGGTCGCCAATCTTACGCACCATGTTCACGGTGCAGATGCTCTACAAGTCGCGCGCGCCATCCGCGCCGCCTGTGAACATGATCATCGATGAGGCCGGACAGCTCGGTAATTTTGAGGCGCTGTTGCGCGCCTTCACCTTCGGTCGCGGAGCGGGTGTACGCACCTGGGCGCTGTTTCAGGATGTCGGGCAGATCGTGCGCAACTTCGGCGCTCCGGCATTGCAGGGATTTATGGGTTCCGCCGCATTGCGCCAGTTCTTCGGCGTCCGTGACTACCAAACCGCGCAGATGGTCTCTTCGATGCTTGGGACCGAAACGCTCGAATATGATGACGGTTTGCGGCAGGCCGATGCCAGACGGCAAAAGCTCAATGCTGCGCTTGGCATTATGAACGGAAGCGATCCATTCTCGGCCTATGCCGATATGAAATACCACGCCTTCGCCGAAACCAACCGCACCAAACAGGCGCGCGCCCTGATGATGCCTGAAGAGGTGCTGGCGATGCCCGAGGACCGCCAAATCCTGTTCATCTCGGGCAAGAATCTTAAACACGTCTTTGCCGAAAAGCATCCCTACTACACGCGCAGCGATTTCGCGGGCCGCTTCCTGCCCAATCCGTTCCATCCGCCGCACGATTCCGTGCCTATCCCCTCACGGTGGGGGCAACACCGTGCGAGGGTAATCACGCAAGCCGTGCCGCAGCATTTTGCACACTACCCGCAATATGCCTCCGGCACCTGGTCTTATGTCGAGGGCCATCGCCCCTCCTAATCCACGGAGAAAAGCCATGAGCGAACGTTCGGATAGAAAGCAGCCCAGTTTCGAAGCATTCCATGCGAAGGATGGGCCGGACGATAAATCGTATTTCAACCGCGTCGGCGCAGCCTTTCCGCACAAGGACGGTGAGGGACATACGGTCGTGCTGGATTCCGTGCCGGTCAATGGTCGCATTGTACTTCGGACGCCGATGGAGCGGCTGGAAGAGGAACGGGACGAAAAGCTCCGTCGCCGCAATCGGGATGACCGCGACAGGTGAACCGCCCCAGGTACGACAACACAGGCAGCTCTGCCATCGCAACAAAGGCGGAGCTGCTTCAACGTTTGCGAGACCGTCAGAAGCCGCAAGTACACACCCGGCTTACGCCGAGTGGGCCGGAGCTTTCGGAATCGCTCAAGACATTACAGCGAGAGAACGATCGTCGCATCGCTCTCCTGCGGACTTCTTTACTGAACGCACATGAGGTGGTGGAGGTGCAGCATAGTTTTTCGCGTCTCTTCGGCTACGCCAAATCGCACTTCAAACGCGAGAGATAGAATTCTCAATCAGCATAGTAATACTCAGCACAGACTAAGCGGAAAGCCGCTCTGAGTTTGCGTTTCAGAATATTTATAAGTTATACTTATAGTAGAAAAATACGCAGCATCCGTGCAGCAATTATTTGCGTTAATCACCCGTTGCGGGTGGTCCGGTGCTCTATTGTCCCAAAAGGAAAGTAATCGATCAGCATGCAGCGCATTGCTGAAACGGGCGGAGTTTGCTCGCATGAAAGAGATAGTAAAAAAACATCGGCAATCCTTCAAAGCACTCGGCTATACCGACGAGCAAGCTGATGATCTTATCCACAGGTTATCAGCGATCATGTCCGCGTTCATCGATGCCGCTTGGGGAGTCCATCCAGCTCAGCTTGCGAGGCAAGAGACGAGGCACAAATCACTTTCAGCGAAGGCACATTATGCTAGGATAGGAACAAAACCAAAACAATGTGACGAAGAAGAGACTGCGGCCCCGCCTGCGGAAAGGTGATGGATTCTATGAAAGACAAAGAAGGAAACAACAATAAGGCTGTTATTTACTGCCGTGTATCGGACGTAAAGCAAACGATCCGTGGAACCGGCCTTGCCTCCCAGGAAACACGCTGCCGGGAGTTTGCTGCGTTCAGGGGCTTTGAAGTGGTCGAGGTCTTCCGTGACGATATGACCGGGGGACGCAACGACCGACCCGGCATGTTGGCGATGTTGAAGCACCTCAAGGCGCACCGCAACGACGAGCGGATGGTAATTATTGACGATATCAGCCGCTTCGCACGCGACTTACGCGGCCATCTCGACCTCAGAGATCTTCTGCGCGAGGCGGGCGGGAAGCTCATCAGCCCGAGTATGGAATTCAAAGACGATGCGGACTCGCGCATGGTCGAAAACATGATGGCGACATTCGCACAGCACCAGCGCGAGAAGAACGCCGAGCAGACAAAGAACCGGATGCGCGCCCGCGCGATGAATGGCTATTGGGTGTTTCATGCGCCGGTAGGCTACCGCTACGAGCGTGCATCAGGACAAGGGAAAGTCCTTCGCCGCGATGAGCCGTTAGCATCGATCATGACAGAAGCGCTCGAAGGGTATGCCAGCGGGCATTTCTCGACGCAGGCTGAAGTGAAGCGCTTTCTCGAAGCACAGCCGGAGTTCCCGAAAACGCCGCGCGGCGAGGTGACGAACCAGCGCGTGAATGATTTTCTGACGCAACCGCTCTACGCAGGCTATCTCGAACTCCCGAAGTGGGATGTTTCGTTGCGGCCAGCCCAACATGAAGGCCTGATCACTCTAGAGACATTCAAGACAATCCAGGAACGCCTGAACGGCAACGTGCGCGTTCCGGCGCGTAAGGACATCAACGAGGATTTCCCGTTGCGGGGCTTCGTCCTCTGCGGCTGCTGCGGCAATCCTCTGACCGCCAACTGGTCAAAGGGCAAGGCGGCGCATTATCCCTACTATTTGTGCCGCCAGAAGGACTGCGCGGCGAAAGGCAAATCGATTCGTCGCGAGGTGGTCGAGGAGGAATTCGAGGCGCTGCTGCAATCACTGCGTCCCACACCGGAGTTATTCGAACGGGCTTCGGCACTGTTCCGCGATCTATGGGATCAGCGTGCACTGACCATGAAAGCGCAGGGGCAGTCGATGAAAGCTGAGCTGTCCCAGATCGACCGGAAAATTGAGCAACTGATGGATCGGCTGGTCGAAACAGACAGCGAATCTGTGATCAAGGCTTACGAGAAGCGCATCGGCAATCTGGAAATGGAGCGCATGGTCCTCCGTGAGCGGATCAAAAATTGCGGCAAGCCGTTGCAGACCTACGAGGAGACTTTCGAACACTCGATGTCGTTCTTGTCAAACCCTTGGAATCTTTGGAAAAAGGGAAGGATTGAGCACCGTCAAACGGTCCTCAAACTCGCGTTCAAGGACCAACTGGCGTATTGCCGAAATTCGGGGTTTCGAACACCAGAAATATCCTTACCTTTCAAGGCGTTAGGTGATATTTGCAGGGGAGAAATGGAGATGGCGCACCTATTAGGATTCGAACCTAAGACCTCTGCCTTCGGAGCTGGTTCATTGCCCTATCCGAATTACGCGATAGGGCACGCCAGAGCGAGATAACCATCTGAAAATTATTGATTTTTAGAATCCGCTCTCCGAAATCCCTATCCGAGAATACGCCCGAATTTGCCGCCAAGTGCTTACGTGGTGCTTACGCGAAGTCGGGTCCGGCAGGGATTGGAACCATGGCGAAGATCACCAAGCGGGTCGTCGATACGGCTGAAACAGGCACCAAAGATTACGTCATTTGGGATGATGAACTCCCTGGGTTTGGTCTACGCGTCTTCGCATCCGGGAAGAGAAGCTATGTGATTCAGTATCGATCAAGAGGACGTTCGCGTCGCTATACGATAGGGCTGCATGGCGTATGGACTCCGGAGACCGCGCGTCGTGAAGCGAAAGCGCAACTTGGCCGGGTCGCTCATGGTGACGACCCTGCCGAAGAACGGGAAGAAGACCGGAAGGCGCTTACCATCAAGCAGCTCTGCGAGCAGTACATCGCCGACATGGAAGCTGGCCTTATCTTAGGGAAAGGCGGCCGGCCGAAGAAGGAGACCACCATTGCCACCGATGTCGGCCGTATCCGCAGGCACATCATTCCTCTTCTTGGGACACGACGTGTGCGGGACATCACAAAGCCGGACATGAACAACCTGATGAAAGACATCATTGCCGGTAAGACGCGCGTGACCATGAAAACCGAAAAGCTCCGTGGTAAGGCCATCGTTCGCGGCGGCCGTGGCACCGCGATCCGGACCATGGGCCTGCTCGGTGGCATTTTCTCTTATGCCGTCGAGGCTGGCGTGATTGAGCACAACCCGACGCATGGTCTCCGCAAACCGAAATATCAGGTCCGTGACCGAAGGCTCAGCGAAGCCGAGTATCGGGTTCTAGGCGGCATTCTTCGCGAGGCGCAGGAGAGCGACCACTACCGCATACACGCCGATATCCTCAGGCTGATCGCGCTGACTGGCTGCCGTCGCGGAGAAATCATAAATCTCAAATGGAGCGATGTCGATCTTGAGGCTAGCTGCCTGCGGCTGGTCGATAGCAAGGAGGGATCTTCCGTCCGTCCTGTCGGATTGCCTGTTATCGAGTATCTCGAAGACGAACGAAAGCGGCGGGCAGGCACGTATGTCTTCCCCGGCAAGGGCTTGGACAACGCCGTCGGGAACTTCCCACAGAGTTGGAAGAAAATGTTCAAGGACACGCCGCTTTGGGACGTAACCCCTCACGTTTTGCGACACAGCTTCGCGAGCATCGCGAACGACCTGGGCTTCACAGAGATCACGATCGCCGCGCTGATCGGTCATGCCAAAGGATCAGTCACGAGCAAATACGTCCACACGCTCGATTCCACACTGATCATGGCCGCAGACACTGTGTCAGGCTACGTGAAGGCTTTGCTTGAAGGCGTAGAGTTCAGACGGAACACCTACACGCTGGATCGGCAGTCCCGACAGAGCGCAATTGACGACATGCTGATCGAAGCGAGGCCAACGACGGCGGTCTAGAACCGGCTCGCAGCCACCTTTCGCTTCGCGCTACCGCACTGGCCATAGCTTGCACTGAACTACCTCCTTGAAGGACGCACGATCTGGAACTTTGGAAAGGTAAGACTGGCGCTAGTCTAGAAGAGAGACGGAATCCTCGCGCGGATTTCTTCCACGAGTTCGTGATCGGGAAATCTCTCAATCGCTCGACGCCACATCTGCTTGGCTGCAATGATGTTTCCATCGTTCCAATGAACGCCTCCGAGGTTGAACATCGCAATGAACCGCGCCGGGTTTGCCGGAGGCCATTTTCATTGAGAGAGTGGTTTTATGACAGACAGGAAGCAGAGACATCCTTACTCGCCAGAGGTGCGTGAGCGAGCCATTCGGATGGTGATGGAGCATGGCGGGGAGTACCCGTCGCAATGGGCAGCGATCGTCTCGATTGCCGGCAAGATCGGGTGCGTGCCGCAGACGCTGCATGGCTGGGTGGCGCAGGCCGAGCGGGATGCCGGCAAGCGGGCGGGACCAAGCACCGAAGAGCGCGAGCGGATCAAGATGCTTGAGCGCGAAGTGAAGGAGCTTCGCCAGGCGAACGAGATT
>NZ_NCST01000048.1 GCF_002088975.1 Henriciella aquimarina | reverse complement strand
AAGTATCCGTCTTCGTCAAGTCCGGCTTGGAACCCAGTTTCGGCTATCGCGAAGCAGACTGTTCGCCAGGACGATAAGCTTTCTCATTATGGCTGTGATGGCCAGTTTTGGCGCTTTTCCGGTGGCGACCATCATCTGGTATTTCGCGCTGAATTCCGGATTATGCTTTATGCTAACGAGGGTGGGCATATAGAGCGCCTGTCGCAAATGTGCTCTTCCACCTTGTATGTATCGCTTGCCTCGAAACGTGCCGCTGTCCCGAGCGATCGGAGCAAGTCCTGCAAGACTGGCGGCCGCCTTGTGATCGATGAAGCCGAGTTCGGGCATCTCGGTCAGAAGCATGATCGCGGTTGTTTCTCCAATGCCAGGAATAGTCTGTAGAATGTCGAATCTGGCTTTCAGGAATTCATCATCACGGACCAGCAAACGAAGAGCCGCGTCGATTGCTTTCATGTGACGGTCGATCTGCTCAATCCTTTCCCGTGCCTGGCGCCGCAACAAGGGAGCTATCCGGGCGGAAGACCGGTTGGACGCGCGTGTCCTGTCTTTCACCAGAGCGCGCCGAGCCGATTGTAGCTCTTTCATTTCATTGAACTTGATCGTTCTGTCGCTGACGCGGCGCACAGAAATCATCGCCCCGTATTTTGCGATAAGCCCGGCATCGATCGTGTCTGTTTTCGCCGACACACCCAATGCGTCCGCAAATCGTCGAGCCTGCCGTGGATTGACCTTGCCGAGAGGTATTTCGGCTTTCAGGAAGAACTTCTCGAAGGCAAGATGATACTGCCCGGTCGGTTCATAGAGTAGCTGTTCAAGATGACATCCTGCCATCCAGGTCAGCAATTGCCTGAATCCTTTTTTATCATTCGGGACAGTTATGGTCCTGCCCTCAGGATACATGTGCGCATCCAGAGTGCTCTTTGAAATATCGACGCCGATATGCTGGCGAACTGGTTCGATGGACATTCCAGATCCTTTGCTTGTCGTACGGGCCTAGATGCCCTCGTATCCGTTCAGGTCGCATGGAAATGAAGAGGACGATCAAACTTCCCAACGGCACTTACTCAGCCAGCGCAGGCACGATCCGTTCCTCTACGCCGGCGGGGAAATTGCGCAGTCCCCACCAGCGGTTCTTTTCTAACCAGAAGACCAGGAATCTCTAAGACAAGCGCAGGCTGGCGCGATCCCCGGCGAGACACCCGCATGCCGCAGGGCTGCCCGCTCAGGGCAGACATGGGGTCCGGAGACGAGCCGGGCCGCTGGCGGCCACAAGCCGGCAGCGAACGGACCCCGCATATATTGCGGGGGGATCGCACCATCATGGACGGATGCCGGGCATGTTTTTCAGAACAGCTTCCAGAGATCGGTCATGGCGACGAAGATGATCACCATGAGCGCAAGGAAGGAGATAACGAACATCAGCCGGTTGAAAAAGCCGAACCAGCCATCGACAAGGAAGTCAGGCTGCTGTCTTGCATCCGGGCTTTCCTCTTCCTGATCGGCCCACTCCTTCATATCGCACGACTAGCCGCACCAGTCCGGCTTGTCGCTCATCGCCCGATCCCCTTCATGGGGCCAGGGCTTCAAGACACCAGCCGCAAGCCCCGCCCTGGCGACATCCTGACCATTCGCAGAAAGCCCTATCACGGTGCGCCCATAGCGATCGGGCGCTTCACGGTGTGTGATCTCCAGCTCGGAACCTTTCGTGAGGTCCACCATAAAAGCCTTGGCTTCAAAGCCGAGGTCTCGCTCCCGCTCGCATTCGGCCCCGCCGATCGCGGCACCCACACCGCCGGTCTCCGGCGCATCGACGTCGGCGAGACGAAAATCCATACCGGCGATCCGGCCGCTGTCGCCGTCCGACCAATAGACGGAGCGGGGCGAGTCCGGACTGCCGGAAGAGGCCGCCGAACAGGCGCTGACACCAAGAGCGAGGACAAGCCATTTCATGAAAATTTTTCTAGCCGGATTCGCTGAGGCCGGGCAGCGGCCCGTCTCATCTGCCTCCCACGTTCGCTGGTGGGGCCACTTTCCAGCACAGGGGCAAATCCTGTGAATCGTTCAACCTGCATTATAGACAACCGTCCTGTTCGGCGTCTCCCTGTAGACGGGTCCGCAGGCAGAAGGCTGCCGGCTCACTCCATGGAACCGCCGATGGGGCTGCTGGCGGTCAGGAGATGGGAGAATCCCGGGATGTGCAAGCCTGGCAACAGGCACCCTTCGGCACAAACGTGCAGAAAGGACGCACATCATGAAAGCAAGACAGGTCAAATGGGTCGAGCGCAATGAGGCCGATCCGAGCCGCCGCATCTCACGGATCGGCGGGGATGGTTTCAACCATACAATAGAAGAAGCCATCATCAACATGCATCAG
Organism: Henriciella aquimarina; assembly: GCF_002088975.1. Taxonomy (GTDB): domain Bacteria; phylum Pseudomonadota; class Alphaproteobacteria; order Caulobacterales; family Hyphomonadaceae; genus Henriciella; species Henriciella aquimarina. Next base: position 18,352 of record NZ_NCST01000048.1, on the reverse strand, counting down.
GAGACATGCCGCTACTGGATGGTGCATCAGGGGGCGCCCGTCTGGATCGTGCTCGATACTAGGCCCGGTCCCGCCTATTTGCGCGCCGAAGACGACATTTCGGAGCCCGACATCCTGCTCAGCCTCGCCAGGGATGAATACACGGCCTGATTGGTTCCGGACTGCGAAACGCATGTTTCGCAGTCCCTCAGGTCCCAATTCGAAACAGGATTCTACTTATAATACAGCGCTTGCAATGACGCCCGGAAGGATAAATACGCCGTGTTTTGGAGTCTACACAACAGTTCACGGAGAAGAAACACCCACACGGGACTCTACTTTTAATTTAATTGCTGTGCATTTTGCGGTATGGATAATCCTTCAGCGCAAATAGCGCGCGAAGCAGACGCGCAGACCGGGAGGCATGGAAAGGACCAGGGCTCGCAAGAGACCGAAACAGGCAAGGGCAGAAAGGATGGCAGAACCACCGGCAGAAGACCGGCCCGCCAGGACCTCCGAGAACTGGAGGGCGTTCATGCACGCGGGCACAGGGTTTCTCCGCGCGGGCGACTTTGCCGCTGCCGCACGAGACTTCCGGCGGGCCCTTGAAACGCGCCCGCATCATCCCGGAACCCTGCAGACGCTTGCCGGTGTCCTTTTGCGTGCCGGAAAACCGGAGGAGGCCTGCTCTGCTTTCGACCGCCTGACCCGGCTGGCCCCCGGGATGAGCGAAGCGTGGCACGGTCTCGGTCTGGCCCGGCACGCCAAAGGCAATCATGCAGGCGCCCTGCTTGCCTTCCGTCATTCGGTTCGTGTCGCCCCCACTTCCTGGCGCAGCTGGCAATCCATTGCCGATATCACCCCCTCCGAAGCAGAACGGCGAGCTGCGATCAGGCAAGCCTGCCAAAGCCTCAAGGACGCCGCCGGCCGGGATCCCCACAAAATCATGTCCTATGTCAACGCGCTCCGGGATGCGCATGACTTTTCCCGTATGGCCGCCTTCATCGAAGCGAACTGGACCCGATTTCCGAGCCGGGCACAGGCCTATGAGCGCCATGCCCACGCCCTCTACAATATGGGGCATTACAGCGACGCTTTCGTCCAGATGAAGGAGGCGCTCAAGGCCACGACAGAGGGCCCCAGCCAGCGAGTGGTAAATTCGTCCCGATTCACCCCCTCCGCAGCGACCGACGCGCTCCAGGCGGTGTACAACATCCTCACCGGTGCAGGTCTGGTCTGCTTTCCGGCAGCCGGCACGCTGCTCGGCCTGGTACGGACCGGCGCTCCGCTCGCTCATGACAGGGATATCGATATCGGTGTACTCCAGCAGGATGGCCGCCGGCCCGATATTGCCGGTCTGATCCGCCGGCATCCCGCCCTCATTCTTGAGCGCCGCGCGCGGCCCGGCGATCGCTATTTTGCGCTGAACTATCAGGGTATCGCAGTCGACATCTTCCTCTATACACCCATCGGCGAACATGTGGTCTGCGGGTTCAGCGACCGGCGGGGGGACATTGCCTGGCGCTATGCCCGTTTCGGCCTGTGCAAGGCGAGGTTCGGGCGGTTTGCCTGGCCGGTCCCGGAGAATGCCGAACACTATCTCGCGCAGACCTATGGGCCCGGCTGGAGCGAACCGGATCCAGGCTTTGCCTCTGTCGTCAGCGCACCTGCCCTCTACCCGACCAACCCCTATGCACGCGCCTTTTACGCCGCCGGCCGGGCCCGGCGCAGCCTGCTGGCGGGCGATGCCGACCGGGCCAGGGCTCTGGCCGCCCGGTCGCCCCTGCCCCTCATGGAGGATTTGTCCACGCTGTGAGCCGGCGATGAAACAGCTTTTCCGCCTTCGCCCGACAGGGTCTCCGGACACGCCCCAGCGCCCGGACAAGCCGCCTTACGAAAAATATGTAACACATTGTTTTTAAACATTTTTTTTATTGACTCACCCTCAATAAGCGCTCATGATTCGGAGGCCGTCAGAAAGACGGCGCAACTCTCAAGAAGGAGAAAGACCATGGATACAAGACGTGTCCCCCATGAAACCGAAGATGACTTCGAACCGGTCGATCTCGGCTCTGTGTCCGAGGAGACCCGCGGTCTCCTCGGCCAACAGGATGAAATCGACGGCGGAGCGATGAACTCTCGCATCTTCTGACCCATGGGAAGGAGGGGACGCTCGGCCGCCCCCTCCTTTTTTCCGGAGATTCGAACAATGCGGGACCGGTATCTTCTTCCGCACGGGGTCTTCGCCTGCAGGACGGGCGGCACAGTCATTTTTCTGGACGCCCGGCATGACCGGTATGCTTGCCTGAACGAACGCCAGTCTGCCTGGTTTGCAGAGATCGGCCAGTCAGACGGAAACACCCTTTCACACCAGGCCGAATGTCTCGCCACGCAGCTCACCAGGCGGGGACTGCTCTGCAATGAGCCGGAAACGGGCCGCACCGCCTTAATTCCAGCGTGCGCGCCACGCGCGCTCAATTCGCTTGTCGATACGTATCGCCCTCCCCTGGTTTACTGGCGCAGTGCCCCGCATCTCCTGTTGGCCCTCTGGACCTGCCGGCCTCTAGCAGGGCCGCGCCGGCGCCCCCTGGCCGATGCCCTAAGGGCTGTCGGACACTGGAAGTCGCGGCTCTCGGGAGCCGGCGTGCCCGGTACGGCAGACCTCGAGCTGATCGTGCGGCGATTTCACGGCCTGACCCCCTATTTCTTCACCACGCAGGACGCGTGCTATCTGCGAAGCCTGACCCTCATCCGGTATCTCGCCGGCCTTGGCATTTCCGCTGACTGGGTTTTCGGGGTCCGGCTCGCCCCTTTCGGCGCGCATTGCTGGGTCGAGCGGGACGGCCTCCTTCTCAATGAAAGTTCCGATGTGGCGGCAGAGTATGAACCGCTCATGGCGGTTTAGGCGGGCGAGGATGGACGCCTTCCTCGCCATTACCTGTCATCCGGAAGACGCCGAGGCTGCGATGGAGGCAAGGACGCTTGCCCTGATGGCAGGCAGAAGCCACCCGCGGGCTCCACGGCTCGAACGGCCGGGCCTGATCCTGTTCGATCTGTCGGACCGCCATGGCCCGAACAGACTCCTTGCCCTGTCGGCGCATGACGGGTCGCCCGAGGGCGCGGTATTCGGCTCGGTGTTTGCGCGCTCGGACAAGCTGGTCCCGGCCCCGCCGGTTCACGACGTCATGCCGGAAGAGGCCCGCAGGATCCTTCGCTCCAGGGGCGGTGCGCTCCTGGCGGACTATTGGGGGAGCTATATCGCCTTCCTTCCGGATGCCGACGGATACGCCGTTCTGACAAGCCCGACCGGCGCCATTCCCTGCTTTCACACCCGCCGTGGCGCGGTAAGACTTGTCTTTTCCGATCTCGCTGCCTGCGCCTGTCTCGGCTGGCGGGACACGTCCATCAATTACGATTTCGTCGGTCGGCTGCTCCTGTACGACAAGATCCAGACGGGCGAGACCGGCCTCTGTGGCGTACATGAGCTCAATGCGGGCTGCCGGCTCGACGCCAGCCTGGATGCAGAGACCGGCGGACTTGTCTGGGATCCGCGAGAGGTGGCCGGCCAGGCGCTCGAGCTGCCGGAGCCGGACGCCGCCCGGCTTCTGCGGCAGACGGTGCGCTACGTCGTTCAATCCTGGGCGGCCGATTGCGGTGCGATCCTGCTCAATCTCTCCGGCGGCCTGGACTCTGCCATTGTCGCGGCCTGTCTCGGCGAGATGGATCGCGGGGACATCGAAGCCGTCCATTTCCGCCTCCTGTCGGACGACCCGCCGGAAGCGCATTATGCGCGCGACGCGGCCCGGTGTGCCGGGCTCGCGCTTCACGAGATCCCGCTTGATCCAGCCACCGCCCTTCCGGCGCCGGAGCATCATCCGCTGAGCGTCCGGCCCTGGCGCCAGTTCCTCGCGCTCGATCATGGCGATGCCATCGGAGGGGATCTGCTGGCCGGACAGCCTGCCCTGTTTTCGGGCCAGGGCGGCGACCATCTCTTTCTCGAGACGCGGTCACCGCTTGTGTTTGCCGACTATGTGTCCCGGCATGGGCCCGGTCCGCGGCTTGCCGCGGAGCTGCTCGGAGCGGCCCGCCTGTCCGGTCAGTCCATCTGGAGCACCGCGGCCTCAGCCATGTCTGCCCTGCATGGACGCAATCGCGAGAGCCGTTTTGCCCGCGACCTGGCGGCGCGCAGCCTCCCGATGCACGAAGCGGCCGGCGGCCCGTCCGGCACGCTCAACCTGCTGCCGCTCTGGGCATGCGAGCGCGGCGGCCTCCCACCGGCGAAATTCGAACAGGTCGCAAGCCTGGTCCATATGGCTCATCTGCGTGACACGGTCCGGCGCGACGGGCTCGGACGGACCTGCCATCCGCTTATCTCGCAGCCCCTCGTCGACCTCTGCCTGAGACTCCCGGCTTATTGCCTCTCGCCCCGCGGGGTGAGCCGGGGTCTTGCACGCCACGCCATGACGGGCCGCATTCCGGACTCTGTCCGGCTTCGCCGGTCAAAGGGCAACGCCTCGAAATTCTTTGCCGCCCGGATCAGCGCCGCTCGCCAGCGCATCGTGTCACATCTGATGGAGGGAGAGCTCGTCCGCCAGGGCCTGTTGAAGGCCGCCGAGGTGGAAGCCTTCATGCGGACGGACGCCTTTGCGCGCATGCCGTCAGGGCGCACCATGCTGGTCCTCTATGCCATCGAGGCCTGGCTTCAGCGATGGAAATCATATCAGGCCTAGCGATCCTGGGGGGCCATCACGCCGGTCTCTGCCAGGAAGGCGTCGATGCGGGTCCACAAGTCCCGGATATTGGCTGGTGAGGAGGGACCGTGGCCCTCGCCCCAATAACGGATATAGCGCGCTTCCTTGCCCGCCCGGTAGAGGGCGCCGAACATCTCGTCATATTGAGACATGTCGAAATAATCCATGTCGGAATGGGCCAGCAGGACCGGAGCGGCAATCGCACCGGCGCGGGCGACGGGGCTGAGGGCCGCATAGAGACCGGGCTGCGCGGCGGCCGGCAATCCGAACCCGAAGGGGCAGTAATGATTGGGGCCTTCGAGCTCGCATTCATAGCGCCAGCGATTGTCACCCCCATTCTGATCGAGGTGAAAATAGCGCATCAGGCCCCTCGCCCCGTAATAGTGGCTGAAAAAGTCGGCCCAGCCATTCAGCGAGATGATGGCGGCGGGCGTCACGGTCTGCGCCGCGATGAGGAGCGAGAAAGCGCCGCCCTGGCTGAATCCGTAGAGCACGACCCGGTCGGGATCGGCATAGCCCTGGGCAACCAGGGCATCGACCGTCTGGTCGAAGAGCGCCCCGGCCCCTTCGAGGGGCCCGGCCGCGGTCCGGGCAAGATCGAGCGGGAAGGCCGGGCGGACATAGATGAAGCCCCTCGCCGCCCAGAGATCGGCCACCATGGCGGCAGGAAATGGGGCATCGGTGAAGCTGCCGCAGCGCCCGGCCGTCCCGACGGGGTAGGCTTCGACCAGCAGCGGATAGCGCTGCCCCGGCCTGTAGCCGGGCGGCAGCATAAGGCAGGCTTCCGTCTCGCGGGAAGGCTGCTTGCCGGACGGATCGCTGAAGCGATAGGTCACGGTGTGTGTCTGCGGAGGAGCAATGGCCTCCAGGTGCCGATTGATTCGGGCAAGCTCGACCCGGTCGTCGCCCTGTTTCAGGAGGAGGCGCGTCGCGGCCCCATCGCGCACAGTGAACAGGAGCGCGCCGGCGGCTTCCGAAGCGGCCAGGACCCTTGCCCCCTTCCCTCCGGTCTCCAGCCGGGCAAGACCGCCCGGTCCGGCAAAGGCGACACCCTCATCCTCTTCATCCGTGCCGCCGGGGAGTATCAGTGCGAAGCGGGCGCCGAAATCATACCGGATCAGGCTGTCAGTCTTCCTGAACTCATTGGCCCAGCCATGGGCGGGATTGCCGCGATAGGAAAAACTGCGGGCGGCCATGCCATCGGCAAGCGGCGCGGTGGTTCCGTCCTGCCTCACCCGCACGGGGCTTTCCCCGGCCAGGATGACGAGGGAATGGCCATCTGCATGAAGGAGCGTATGCCCCGGCGCAGCCAGGCCGCCGGTCAGCCGGCGAGGCGCGTCCTCTTGTGTGAGCAGGTACCAGTCGAACCGCTCCCCGTCTGGCTCGCGAGCCAGGATGGCAAGGCCGTTTGGCAGGAGGGCCGCACGGGCCGGCCCGGCCCACCAGCGCGAGCCTTCGCGGTCCTGGGCCAGGATCAGATCGCCAGTCTCGAGGCATGGCGGCGTGCCGGCGCCCGGCCTGAACACCCGGAAACAGCCTTCGGCGGGACGCGCGCTTTCCTGCCAGCCATAGGCCGCAAACCGGTCGCCCCCGGCCGACCAGACGAGCGATTTGGGATCAATCGTGTAAGGCGTGTCATAGGCCGTGACATGGCCGCTTTCGGCATCGACGAGGCGCAGGGCATAATGCCGGTCAAAGACGGGATGGGTGGCGCCAATCCCGCCCGAGGCCCCCGGATCCGGGCGTACCCTTTCGCCGAGGCGGGCCGCCAGGAGCGTGCGCCCGTCGGGCGAAACCCTCACGCCGGCATAGCGCCCCTCGGCGATCGGCCGGACCGTTCCTGCCGCAAGGTCGAATTCGACAAGACGCCCCGACGCCCAGTCCCCGGACCGGTTGCCGCCCACGCTCCTGACTTCGCTGGCGGTGGCGATCTCACCGTCCCAGGCCCGGTTCCAGGCCCTCCAGAGAAAGGCGCCGCTTGTGCCCCGGCTCCTCATTTCAGAGCCCGGCTGCAAGGGCGACCGCACGGGCATGACGAACCGGTCCGGCGACGTCCAGACCAGACGCTCATTATAGCGCCCCGCCGAGATATAGCGGTCGCGGATATCCGGCATGGGGCCGAAACGGACACAGTCGTCCTGCCCGATCCGGCAGGCGGCCAGACGCAGGCGGCCGCGGCGATGGTCGATCAGCACCAGATGGCGGCTGTCCGGCGAGATCCCGAAAATATAATGCGTCGCCGCCGGGTCGAGCCCCGGCTGCAACCGCGTCTCTCCCGTTTCCAGGTTGCGGATCCAGACCTGATGCCCGCTCAGGCCGTAGGCATAGAGCCAGTAGGAATAGTCCTGAAGGCTGTCATAGGGCGGCACCTGGTTCCAGGCGAGCCAGCGTCCATCGGGCGTAAACTCCGCCCGGCCGAACATCTCGACCGACATCACATCATCGACCGTCAGGGGATGGCGCGCGCCCTCCCCCGTGACCGGCGCCGCCCCGATCAGGGCGAGCACCGCCAGGGCAACCCATTTGGCAGGTTTCATGATCACCGGCCCTAGAATTGCTTGCGCAATTCGACCGCGACGAACCGGCCCACCGGGGAGGCATTGGCCGGATCGTAGCCCGTCAGGCCATAGCTGCTGAGCGGTGGCGTCCGGGGCGGCGCCTCGTCGAACAGGTTCTGGACCGAGAGACTGACAGCGGTCCCTTCCGCCCAGTTCAGCGCCGGGGCGTCCGGTGCATAGCTGAGCGTCAGGTCGGCGGTCGTCCAGTCCCCCACACGCTGGCCCGACACTGTATCGTCGGTCCTGTAGCTGGCGACGTGATTGATGAAGAGGGTCGCCGAGACATCGCCAAGGCGGATCCCGGCATTGCCCCGCAAATGAAGGTCGACGGGATTGTACAGCGTGTTCAGCGTCTCGACGTCGGGCGTATTGGGCGCGGCCTTCTGGGTAAAATCGATAATATAGTTTGCGTTCAGGCCCGCCGAGAGCGTGCCGGCCCGCGTATCGGCCGACCAGTTGAGCTGGATGTCCAGGCCGCTGGTCTCGGTCGAGGCGAGATTCCGCGTCTGGTTCACGCGGCTGATAATGCCGATATTGTCCAGGCGCCCGCCATTGGCCAGGATGACGGGACGGCTGAGCGCGGCGAGCGCGGAGTCCACCTCGGCACTGTCCGGAAGGAAGCTGATCATCCCGTCCGGGAAGAGATCCGGATCGTCATAGGCGAGCGCCGGCGCAAAGGCAGGATTGAGATTGCCCGGGATCGGTATACGGCCCAGCCGGCCATCGAAATCGATGTCATAATAGCTGGAGCGCAGCGACCAGCTATGGATGCCCATATGGAGGTCGTAATCGAGCCCGGCGGTAAAGGTGCGGGAGGTTTCCGGCTCCAGCGCGTCGCCTGTCCCATTGAGCGTCATATAGCTGACGCCGGCCAGGGACGGGTCAGGCAGGTCGATGCCGTAAAGGTCGCGGATGAAGTCGTAATCCTGGACGATTGCGACCCGGTCCAGGGCGCCGGACTGTCCGACGGTCGGCGGCGCAAAGGACTCGCTCCATGAGCCCCGCAGGCGCAGGCCCTCAACGGGAACCCAGACCAGGCCGACCTTCGGATTGGCGGAGTCCCCGAAATCGGAATAGTCGTCATAGCGGCCCGACAGGCTGAGTTCGAGCCGTTCGAGCCCCGGGCGGGCATTGTCTTCGCCCACCAGAGGGATGAGAAGTTCGCCATAGGCGGCGGTCACATCGCGGCTGCCATCGCGGACCGTGCCGAAGCCGCGCGTCCCGAAAAAGAAGGTTTCCTCGCGCACCTGTCCACCAAGAGCGGCCCTGACCGGCCCGCCCGGCAGGCGGAAGAGATCGCCGTCGAGCTGAAGGTCGAAGGACAGGAGATCGGAGTCGAAATCGGACAGGACCGGCGCGTCCTCGACAGGCACCAGGGTGGCGAGCCGCTCATCATTCTTGACCTCATTATAGGTGAGGTCGGCGGACACCAGCCATCCGGCGGGGAGGTCATAGTCCGCGCCGAGATTGAGCGCGAGGCTCTCAGAGCGCGTATCGGAGCTGTTCACTTGCGCCGTCGTGCCGGCATAGACCGTTGTCTGATAGACATCGCGTCTTGACCAGAGCGCGGTTCCGGAGAGGCGGAGCTTCGAGCCGGCCTTCTGGTTGACCGACAGCATGGCGGAATTGCGTTCCTGTTCCGGCAGCAGGTCGAAGGGGCGCCGGTTCAGGATCGGCGCGCCGTCCCGCAGGGCGGGCGCGGCAAGCTCCGGCCGGTCGGCCAGGGAGAGATCGTCGCGCGAATAGAATTCATAGGTGGCGATCGCATTCCCGCTCCCCCATGCGCCGCCAAGCGTCTGGCCGAAACGGTATTCCGACATGTCGCCATCGGTCACGCTGCCATAGCGCAGCGAGGTCTCGGCGCCTTCGAAATCGTCGCGAAGGACGAAATTGATGACACCGGCGACCGCATCGCCGCCATAGATGGAGGACGCGCCATCGGTCAGCACGTCCACACGGTCCAGCGCGGAGACCGGGATGAGCGAGAGGTCGACAAAGTCCCCGATGGCCGAGGTCGGCGCCAGCCGGTTGCCATTGAGCAGGACCAGCGTTCCGCGCGAGCCGAGGCCTCGCAGATTGGCACCTGTCCCGAAGGAATAGTTCTGCGCGGAATTCCGGTCGCCGGGCAGGCCGCCGGCGGCGAACTCGCTCGAGCCGCCCCCGAAATTCTGCGGCAGGGTCCGGATGAACTGTTCGGTCGATGTCACGCCGGAATTCAGGATATCGTCGCGGTCGTAGACCTGCAGCGGGGAACTCTCCGGCGCGATGCCTCTGAGGCTGGTGCCGGTGACCTTCACCGTGCCGATGCGCAGCGCGCCCTCCTCCTGGTCCGGCCCCGTCGCCCGGTCGGGCACAGTGCGGACCGCCTCTTCCTGTGGCGGTGCGGCCTCAGGCGAGAGGGGCGCGGCCTGACGGGTCCGGATGACGATCGTGTCGCCGGCCCCGCCGACCGCTTCGAGACCGCTGCCCTCCAATAGCCGGGCCAGCGCGGCTTCGGGGGCAAGCACACCCTCAACCGGTACGGCGGAAAGCCCGGCCACCTGCGCATCCGAGAACAGGACCGGCCGCCCGGTCTGTTCACTGAACGCCCGCAACGCCTCGCCCAGTGGCAGGGCTTCAATACTGAGCTGAACCCTCTCTTCCCGCGGCTCGGCCTGGACCGGTCCCGCCCAGGCCGACACCACCCCGACCGCAACCGCCGATAAAAGCCGCTGCCGCAAACCGTTTCCAAATTCCATAATCCCCTCCGGACCCTGATCTGAACCGGCTGGTCCCCGCACGGGCCCAGCTCGACCGGATCAACAAGCGTCCGACAGTGGCGTGCAAAATTGCACTGTGTGAAAAGCGCCAGCAAAGGCTGCTTCCGGGCTCACCCCCCCGATTAGGTAATCTTCCGAATTAACCATAATGTGATTGTCTCGCACTGTCCGTTCACCCAGAGAGGCAGGCCATGCAAGAGAGACATGACGGCCGCCTGCAGCCACGCCATGCAGGCACCGGATCGAACGGCAAAAATGGCGCATGCCTGCAGCGCCTGCAGCCCCGAGAAACCCTCTTCATCGACGGCGAGCGTGCCCACTCGGTTTTCAGGGTCAGGTCCGGACTGGTCATGACCTACCGGCTATTGTCAGACGGACGGCGCCAGATCCACAGCTTCGCCAGAACAGGAGATTTCCTAACGCTCGGGACGGGAGACCTCTATACGGTCAGTGCCGAGGCCATCACCGAATCTTCGGTGGAAGTCTTCCGCCGGGGGAAGCTCGACAATATTCTGCGGGAAGATTCTGTCTTCGGGCGGCAGTTGATTCAGCGCCTGACTCACGAGCTTTCCGTCGCGCGGGAGCAGGCGGCGATGCTCGGCCGCAAAAGCGCCATGGAGCGTATCGCGTCATTTCTGGTCTTCCTTGACCGTCGGGGGGACCGCACACCGGACGAACTGATCGCCATCCCGATGACCCGAAACGATATTGCCGACTATCTGGGGCTCACCCTCGAAACGGTGAGCCGCATGATCCATCGGTTGAAGGCCCTCGGGCTGATAGACCTTCCCAGGCCGGACCGGTTCCGCGTCCTTTGCCCGCCAGAGCTGGCCGAGGCCGCGGGCGAAGGGCTCTGGCAGCCGCGTCTTGATAGCGATCAAGGCGAGCCTGACTGGGAGTTTCATTGAAGACAAATGGATTCAAGCTGGAAGGCCGACGCGTCTGGTCGATCCAAACCAGAAAGACGTTCGCGCAAGGGACAGGCCGAACGGCTGTTGGAGCCGGGAGGCAATCCCCGCCCTGAACCGTCCCTTGCCGGGGCGAACGGGACGTTTCCGCGCGTTGGAAAGCCTACACTGCTTCACCATTTTCAGTCACTCGGGGCCCTTTTCCTCAGCGCATTCCTGCTCTTCCTGGGGCAGGGAATATTTCTGGCGGCGGTTCCTCTGCGCCTTGGCCAGGCCGGCGAAAGCCCCTCGACAATCAGCTTGGTGGCATCCGTTTACTTCGTTGGCATCCTTTGCGGATCGTGGTTATCCGGCCCGATTGTCAGAAGAGTGGGGCATATACGGGCCTTTGCAGGCTTCGTTGCCATGGTCATTTCGGCGGCCCTGCTGCTTGCCCTCGCAAGTGCCGGTTCACGACCGCGCTTGCACCGGCGCGGGGCTCAGGACCGATAAATGAAATGACATTCGTCCGCGTTTCGTCCCGGCCAGACAAATCGGCGCGCTGAAACAGGTAACGGTACAGCGTCTCAGGCTCCCCGTCGCGATCAACATCAAGGGAAGTCTTCTGGAACCTGGCGGAGGGCGAGACCGTGGCGCAAAGGGTCTCGTCGCGGCGGCCTCGACAGTGGCGATCCGCCTGCGGGCATCGTCCATTATAGGCACCGTCCAGGATCTTCTGGATATTGTCCTCGACCGACAGGTCGGTCCATACCACAGGCTCTCCTCCGACCAGACCGGAGGGGACGTCAGTTGCGAGCTCGCCGCGGGCGCGCTGATCGTTCAGAAAGCCGAGCACGGTATCGCAGAAAGCCTTGTCCCCGGGCCTCGTCGTGATGGCTGCGCCATGGACAAAGGGTTTGTAGGCAGCCCGCGTGAGAGGCGGATAGCCTTCCGCTACGGAACCATCAGCAGTCTCCTGCGCGTGGGACCAGGCACTGCCGACGATCACGGCAAGCGCGCACAAAGCGTAGAGACCTCGCATTCCTTTCTTCCACATCGCCCGAAGCAGCAGAGAGCAGAGCCGACCGATCTTCCTCCAGACCATTTTCGAATCCGGTCTATTCGCTGGCGTATTTATGCTCGTCACTCAGATTCAGCCGCCAGTCCTCGCCCCTGTCGCCGCAGGGATCGAGGCGCACCCACATGCCCCTGTAAGGCTTCGCGCCAGATTTGAACTTTCTGTATTTGATATACACACCGTACCGGAAAACCTTTCTGCTCCTGTATAGCGCACGAAGTCTCGGGTCGCTCATCCACTCCGCAAGCGCGCTTTCATGCGAAAACCGAGTGGGCGCGGGATTCACATCGTAAAAATCCTCAACCGAAGCATACTGAATCCGCTCCCCGGAACCGTCAGGATCGCCGTCCCCTTCTCTCTCAGCTTCCGCGGCCTCGCGAGTGAGCCCATCCAGAAGACGTTCTATAGCCCTGTCCTTTATCTCTTCTTCCGAAAGAGGCCGGCCCAAGGGTTCGCAAAAGGTCGCTTCCTCATAGAGTTCCTCGGGGGAAGAGCACGAAGCGAACAGCAGCAAGCCGGTCGCCACGACCATGCAAGTCCTTTCGGAACAGGGCCTCGCCACGCGCCCGTCCATCATCGCGCATCCATCGCCGCCTGCCCGCCACGGAGGGTTACCCCCAGGACTGGAGGTGCCGCCTCAGATCGGGGGATCCAATTCACGACAAGACCCTCCTCTCAGTGAGAGTCTGCTGATCGATACCGTCTTGAGCAAACCGGACATGGGGCGCTCCCGTTTCGGACTCAACCTTCTTCAGGGCATCGCTCATTGCCATCAGGCTCGTTCAGAACCTGGCCCGACGACCATCGGACAAGTGCCTCCTCCAGGCCTGCGAGGAATTCAGGAATTCGCTCGGGCGGGACCTCGTCGCTATTGACGCGCATCATCAGAAGAACCCGGTCGGAAATCCATTGAGATCCCGTCATCATGAAGCCCTTATCGGCGGAGCCGGGGACAGGATGCGGGCCAGTCTTGAATGTGATCGAACGGTCGAGGAGTTCACCTGACGGCTGGGTGTCTGTCGTGTTCGCCGATGTCGCAGTCTGACCGTGGCCTGCTAAAGGCGGCCCAGCGTCCGATAGCAGAAAGTCCCCTTCAAGCTCTGCTCCGGCGTCCCCCGTGACCCCGAACCCCGTCCCCGCTTCCGATATGAATGACTTGGTGGATATGGTGGCCGCCCTCTGCCTGGCGAGGTTGCCCTTATCCACCGCAAAACCGGCCGCTTCTTCCCTTGGGATAACCAGCCGCAGGTCACCGACGCAAACCCTGTAGGCTTTGAAAGAGTCCCCAGGAGCTGGTTCTCGGAGATTATCGCAGGCCACCGCCCAGACAGGCAGTGTGGCCAAGACTGCTACAATATAAGGGCCGCGCATAACCTCACCGCTTCAAATCTGAACTCATTCGCGACGACATCAAAGATGTGGTCGGAGGCGCCTTCGACATCATCCTTGTCGCAATACCCGCCATGGTCTGGTCTCCTAAAGAGGAAGTGGATCAAGCACCCTGAACTCTACGCATCTCCTGTTACTCCACTCGTTCCGTCAGGCGGGAGATTGCGGCCTTGCAGCCCGCGCCCTGCCACCGTCCTTCGCCTTCCGGGGTCGCGGCATACACGAAGCTCTGCGGGTTGCCGTCTCCCGCGCTTTCCAGATCGTCCAGGATTATTTCGATGCGCTCGCCGCATCCGAGCTCGAAGTGCGTATAAAGCCCGCCAGACATGGCCTGTATGGCGAGAACATATCTGGCCCCCTTCACTTCGATGAGCGCGATCTTGCCAAAAGGAACGCCCAGCTCTGGACATCCGCCACGCTCACGCCCACTCGTCCGAAATCGGTCCGACGCGTGAGAAAGTCACCCGCAATTACGGGCGGCTCGAAAGCCGACACTTTTTTCCATGAATGAACGGTGCGCCGGAAAAGCTGGTGGCATGAAGACTGATCGACGACGAAATAACGAAGATGGGCAAATGGATTTTCATCCTGGAGATTCGCTTCGCTTATGACGGCCAGGCCATGGTCCGGGACCGTCCAGAAAAAGTAGACTCCCCGGTTCATGTCTTCGTCCATGTTCGCGAACGCCGTTGTGACATCCGAGATACCTGTATCGGCCGCCTTCTCCAGAGCCCTGTTGAGCGCTTTGCACACCGCCATGCGGTCTGCATTCATCGGAAACCGGAACGCATGGGCCACAGGCGAAACAAGCTCATAATCACCTGATCTCAGGGCATTGAGGAGCGCCGGCGCGGCGCCGCCCTCCCTTTCAACGAAAGCGCAATCAGGGCTTGAACTGGCGCTGCATTCCACGCGTCTAAAATTGTTCGAAGCGAAGAGGCTGGACAGAAAGCTTCGCGCGAAATGCTCGCCTGAGATGAGACGCTCATAATCGTTGCGTTCGACGGCTATATCAGCATAGTCAGAACGCCGGCCTGCATCCCGTCCCTGGGTCAGGCGCGCATCATGCAAGGCTCCCACCCGGATGATCTCTCCATCGACCTCGGGGGTCCGGCGCTGGCTGAAAGCGGAGAAGCGCAACCGGGTTGCCTGCCCGCCAAACACCTTGTCGATATCCTGCGGCAGGATCCGCACCATGGCCACAAGCCGGTCGTCCTCTGGCACGATCGACATGACCGGATCGCCCGGCGCGATCACACCGCCCAGAGTATGGGTCTTCACCCCGAAGACGCGGCCGCGGCGCGGCGCGCGGATCTCCAGACGCCGCTGCTGGTCGAGAAGCGCGATCTTCTCCTCAAGATCGCTATTGATCTCCGTGACCATCTGGGAAAGCTCCTCGGAAACGGTTTCCCGGAACCCGTCGGTCAGTTTGATGATCTCAAGTCTCGCCTCTCCGATCTGGACTTCGGTCTGGGCGATTTCGGCGAGCAGCGACTCCTTCTTTCCGGCAAGCCCCGAGCGTTCTCGTTTCAGGGCGAGCACCCGGGTCTGCCCGACAAGACCGCGTTCGAGCAGGTCCTCGAGCGTGGTGAGTTCCTCGCCCACGACAGCGGCCTGTTCGGACGTCGATCTCACCTCCGCCTCCAGGCCGCGGGCGCGCAATTGCAGCTGTTCGATCTTCTGGCGCAGAATGGATATCTGGGTTGCCCGGCTCTGGGCGCGCGCGGCCATGATGGAGCGCTGGGCGGCCATGGAGCGGGCGAGCCCGTCGCTCTCGGCAAGCGCGCCCACCCCGTCCCGCACATCCATATCGGTATCCTCAAGCTCGGCCTTGAGGCGCGCCTCGCGCGCCAGCAGGTCAACGAGGCGGGCGTCCAGCGTGGCCAGGCGCGAATTGATCCCGGTGCCGTCGAGGCGGATCAGGAGGTCGCCCTGTTCTACCAGGTCGCCCTCCTGGACATGGATCTCGTCAACGATGCCGCCTTCGAGGTGCTGGATCGCCTTGTGGCGGGATTCCACCGTGATCTGGCCGGAGGCGATGACCGCCCCCTCAAAAGGCGCGATTACGGCCCAGGCCAGCAGGCCGCCAAAGACCAGCGCGATGGCAGCAAAGCCAAGGATGAACAGGCCACGCATCTGTCCGGAGGTCCGTTCAGCCATGGGCGCTCTCCTGCTGCCGGAGCGGCGTGACCTGGCCGGCGGCCTTCTGGCGCAGTTCGGCAAGCCGGTTCATGACCTCCTGGCGGGGGCCGAACAGGCGCTGTTCGCCCTGGTCCAGGACAAGCAGGCAATCGCATTGCGACAGGATGGCGGGCCGGTGCGATACGATGACCGTCGTCGCCACCCGCCGTTTCAAACCCAGCAGGGCCTGCTGCAGGGCCTCGTCGCCCGCAGAATCGAGATTGGCATTGGGCTCGTCGAGGACGATGAAGTTCGGTTGACCATAGAGCGCACGCGCGAGGCCTATGCGCTGCTGCTGGCCGGCCGACAGATACGCCCCGCCCGATCCAATCTCGGTGTCATAGGCCTCGTGCAGCTGCAGGATCATCTCGTGGCAACCGGCCGCCATGGCGGCCTCGATCACGGCCTCAGGTTTCGCATCGCTCTGGAAGCGGGCGATATTCTCGCGGACCGTGCCGGAGAAAAGATTGACGCGCTGCGGAAGGAAACCGAGCTGCGGGCCGAGTTCGCCCGGATCCCAGGCCGAGAGATCGGCTCCATCCAGCCGCACCGTCCCGCCAAGGGGTTTCCAGGCCCCGACCAGCAACATGCTCAATGTCGATTTGCCAGAGGCGCTCGGCCCGATCACACCCAGGGTCTGACTTGGCTGGAGCTTGAAGTTCAGCCGCTTCAGGAAGGGGCGGGTCGCGCGCGGCGGACCCGCGGACAGGTCCTCGACAGCCAGGGCGCCCTTGATGTCATTCAGGCGCATACGCTCGCTGGCCGGCTCGTCGGCGTCGAGGGCTGCCGAGAGCGCCATCCAGCTTCGCCGGGCGGTGACGATGGAGCGCCATTGCCCGACGCATTGTTCGATGGGCGCAATGGCCCGGCCCATGATGATCGAGGCGGCAATCATCGCCCCCGGCGTGGACTGGCCGATGATGGAAAGCCATGCGCCCAAGCCGAGCATGGCCGATTGCAGGAACAGGCGGAAGGCCTTTGTGCCGGAGGTGAAGGCGGTCCCGGAGCGGGCCGAGCGCACAGACGCTGAATCGGCCTCGTCCAGCGTCGTCCGCCACCGCCCAAGCAGGGCTGCACGCATGCCGAGCGCATCGATCACCTCGACATTCTGGCTGAGTTCATCAGCAGAGCTCTGCGCCTTGCGATCCCCTTCCTCAGCGGCCGCTATCGCCTTTCCCGAAACCGCCTGATTGATCGTGGTCAGGCCGATCAGGACAAGCGCCCCGAAAATCGCCCAAGCCCCGAAGATCCAGTGCATCATGAACAAGGCGATGAAGAAGATCGGCGTCCATGGCGCATCGAAGAAGGCCGGCAGGGCCGGACTTGCCACAAAGCGCCGGATCACGCGCAAATTCTGGAGCGCTCGCGTCTGGCGCCGCCCCGGATCGGCAAGGCTCTGATTGAGCGAGACCGAGAGCGCGCGGTCGGCAAGCTCGTCCTCGAGCCGTGACCCGACCGAAGCAAAGACGCTGTTGCGGATCCATTCCAGGAAGCCGAGCGCGGCATAGAGCACGAGCACCATCACCGTCAGGGCGACCAATGTCGGGATCGAGCCGCTCGCCAGCACCCGGTCATAGACCTGCAGCATGTAGAGCGGCCCGGTCAGCATCAGCAGGCTGACAAAGAAACTGAACACGCCAAGCCCTGCAAACACCCCTTTCAGGTGTGTCATGGCCTGTCGCAGTTCACTGGTGTGCGGTGTGCGCGGGGGAGCAGAGGTCACGCGACAGGCTCCTTACGCCGCCCCGATCCAGGCCTGGTCGTCATACGACCAGACCGTCATCTGCATCTCCGCATCCAGGACGTTGAAGTCGAAGCTCGGCAGCGAAACGGCCTCTGGTCGGCCAACAAGCGATGCTTCAGGTTTTTCCTGCGCATAGAGATCGAAACTCTCTAAAGTGGATGAATCTGATTCAGCTTTCATTGCACCAAGCAAGTCCGGACTAAACTGAACCGTGTCAGCCCGCGGGATGTCGTCGACATAACCAGAAGGCAGGAGGTCCATAGCGTCCGAACCCTGAAAATCATCAACTGATACTTCGTTTTGCTGGGGGCTTTCAGGAGTTTCGCCCCACTCCAACTCATGATCGTTGGGAGCCGTGAGATATTGCGAAATACTTTCAGTGTACAAGTCTTCGATTGCAATTTCACCCCAGTCCCTATTAAATACAGACCCCGCACCAGTATTATCTATAACACTGATTAAGCGCCCATCCGGAACCACCGTCGCATCTTCAAATAACAGTTCATGATCATTAGTGTAGGTTGCATCTAAACTATATTCTGTCCAAGATACAGGTTCATCGTTGATATGCGTGGACACATCGAATGTTTCTGATTCCCCCTCCACATAACCAATATTAATTGTTGCGCCTGTCGCTTTGATGCGGATGACCGCATCTCCACCCCATATCTCAGATTGATAATTATGAACTTCCCAAGGAGGGTGAACCGCGCCGGGTTTGCCGGAGGCCATTTTCATTGAGAGAGTGGTTTTATGACAGACAGGAAGCAGAGACATCCTTACTCGCCAGAGGTGCGTGAGCGAGCCATTCGGATGGTGATGGAGCATGGCGGGGAGTACCCGTCGCAATGGGCAGCGATCGTCTCGATTGCCGGCAAGATCGGGTGCGTGCCGCAGACGCTGCATGGCTGGGTGGCGCAGGCCGAGCGGGATGCCGGCAAGCGGGCGGGACCAAGCACCGAAGAGCGCGAGCGGATCAAGATGCTTGAGCGCGAAGTGAAGGAGCTTCGCCAGGCGAACGAGATT
>NZ_NCST01000047.1 GCF_002088975.1 Henriciella aquimarina | reverse complement strand
TGAGACATGGGCAAGAGATCAACGCCTGAAGAGATCATAGCGAAGCTGCGGGAGGTGGAGGTCCGCCTCGCGCGGGGTGAGACGACGGGTCAGGCCGTGCGTTCGATCGGGGTGACGGAACAGACATACTATCGGTGGCGCAAGGAGTATGGCGGGCTGCAGGTTGGCCAGGCCAAACGGCTGAAGGAGATCGAGAAGGAGAATGCGCGGCTGCGTCGCGCCATTTCTGATCTGACCCTCGACAACCAGATCCTGCAGGAAGTCATCAAGGGAAAGTTCTGAGCCCTTCACGCAAGCGCGAGGCGGTCGATCATGTGGTGGAGACACTCGGCGCAACCGAGCGCCGGGCCTGCCGCGTGATCGGCCAGCACCGTTCCACCCAGCGCAAGCCGCGTGTGCCACGCCAGGACGAGGATGTGCTGACAGCGGCCATCATCGCCCTGGCTGAACGGTTCGGCCGGTATGGCTACCGCCGGATCACGGCCCTGCTGAGACGGGATGGCTGGCATGTGAACGAGAAGCGGGTGTATCGCATCTGGCGGCGTGAAGGGCTGAAAGTGCCAATGAAACAACCAAAGAGAGGCCGTCTCTGGCTGAATGACGGCTCCTGCATCCGGCTGAGGCCGATGCACAAGGGCCATGTCTGGTCCTATGACTTCGTTCAGGACCGCACGCATGACGGCAAGGTGTTCCGCATGCTGTGTGTGATTGATGAGTTCACTCGCGAATGCCTCGCCATTCGTGTCGAACGCAAGCTCAACTCCCGCGATGTCCTAGACACGCTGGGCGAACTGTTCGTGCATCATGGCCCGCCGGAGCATATCCGTTCCGACAATGGCCCCGAGTTCATCGCCACGGCCCTGCGCGAGTGGCTTGGCCGGATCGGCGTGAAGACGCTCTATATCGAACCCGGTTCGCCTTGGGAGAACGGCTACTGCGAGAGCTTCAACTCCAAGCTCAGAGACGAGTTGTTGGCGAGGGAAATCTTCTATGATCTCAGGGAGGCGAAAGTCCTGATCGAGACCTGGCGGTGGCATTACAACACCGCGCGTCCGCACTCTTCTCTGGGCTACCGACCGCCCGCGCCACAAGCCATCTTGCCCGCGGCGTTCATACCGCCTTACTGTGGGGAGGTAGCGGCATGAACGCCGCTACGTGGAAACCGCCGGGCTAATAAATCTGGTGGACCACTCCGGTGGGGCAGACCAAGTTTCGCGCCCAAGGAATTCACCCGAACGAAGATCTCTGTGACTTCCTCATAGGATTTATCGCGCTCGAGCACATGAACCCGATATCCGTAGTCGCGAATAGCGCGCAGTTGCTTCAGGCGCGATGTGTATTTGTCATAGCGCGGATCGTCCATTGAGGTGACGCCGGCGGCTTTTAAGAAAGGTGTATCGCTGCTTTCCTTAAACACGCCTGTTACTGAGACCCAATGCGGCTTTGCCGCGAGTTTTTTGGAATGAACAACGAAGGCCATTTTGTCGAAGCGCTGGAGGAGTTCGTCTTCCGACGCGTCGGCTGAGTCCTCGGTGTCATCGTCATCTGTATCGTCGTTTTCATTGACTTCTGTGATGAATTGAAGATCGTCCGGGTGGTCCAGATTGAAGAGAATATCTATAGGACGCTTCCTTCCGCGAACATGGACAGGTTGTCCTCGCAGGATTGCCGATAGGGACGTCAGACGCTGTTGACCATCGAGCAACAATTGAAACCGACCCGTATCGGTAGTGGCCTGATCAACTGCAAACTCACGCGTCGCGACACCTTCATCAGTTTCCCAGGTCAAGATCGTACCTGACGGATAGCCCCTATAAAGAGAATCCAGCAGGTCTCGGACGCGAGTAGATTGCCAAACATATTGACGCTGCATTTCCGGCAAACGGATTTCGCCTCGCTCAATCTTTGCGACGAGCTCCTTTATTGGAATGTCCTGCTGCGCCATTTGCTCCCCATTTAGCTTTCTTTACCCGAGGATTTCTGGCCCTCGATCCACTCATCAATCTCACCCTTGCGGAACCGCCAGGAGCCGCCGACCTTGAAGCCCGGTATCTTGCGCTCGGAGGCCAGCCGGTAGGCGGTTTTCTCCGTAATGCGCAGATATTCCGCCACTTCCTTGATGGTCAGAATGTCGGTTTCCATGACCGCCCCTTGAGCCGAAATCAGCCTGTTTGAGAAAATTAGGCAGAATCGGGAAATAGCACAACCGGGAAACGGCGTTGGGGTGTCGCTCGCGTTCAGCATGCTCGCCCGACCACTCCAGCCTCCCTCCGCCTCAATATCTCTCCCATCAGTCAGGTGGGCGGACGGTGCGTCTGCCAGAGCGCGGTCGCCGCGCAAGGGGGCGGGTCCTTGTGATCTATGATCGTCTTTAGGCGTCCTACCTACAGCTTCCCCTTGCGCGCCGCCCTGGTGCGCTCCGGCTGAGCACCTCCTCGCCGCCCACCCGACTGTCGGGAAAAGAACGCGGGCGGGAGAGGAGACTGACATGACTGACCAGATTTGCACCCACGCGCACGCGGCAACGCCTGCACCCGCGCGAACCGACAGACCGCGCATCTATGTGGCTTGCCTTGCAGCCTACAATTCCGGCTGCCTGCATGGCCGATGGATCGACGCGACCACCCCAGACGAGATTTGGGAACAGGTTCGCGCCATGCTGGCGGACTCGCCGGAGTCCGACGCCGAGGAATGGGCGATCCACGATTATGAAGGCTTCGAGGGCGCGAACCTGTCGGAATATGCGAGCTTCGAGACGGTTTGCGAGCTTGCCGATTTTATCGAGGAGCATGGCGAGCTAGGCGGCAAGGTGTTGAGCCATTTCGGCGACGACCTCGCCGAGGCGCGCGCCGCCTTCGAGGACTATGCGGGCGAATATCGCAGCGCGGCGGACTTTGCCGAGAGCCTGCACGAGGACACCGGAACGCAGATACCGGAGAGCCTTCGCTATTACATCGACTGGCAGGCCCTTGCCCGCGACATGGCGCTGAATGGCGAGATCATGGTGTTCCAGACGGGCTTCGATGAAGTCCATATCTTCTGGTCGCGGTAAGGGAGGGCTTTGACATGACTCCCGAAACCACCCGCTATCGTTTCACGCTCGAAGAATTGCAGCAGGCTGACGACTGGTCAGAAGGCTTCTGCCTTGCCTGCCGTGCCCCACGCGAGTGCTGCGAACCCGATGCGAGCGCCTACCGTTGCGATGAATGCGGCGAACATGCCGTGTACGGCCCGCACTGGATCGCGATTGCAGGCCTCTTTTCGGAGGGCGCGGCATGACGTTCACGCAGCGCTTTCAGACCTTCGTTTGGGAGGGCGACAGCATCTCTTGCGAGGTTGCAGGCATCGAAATCACTGCGCGGATTGTGCGCGATGATTGCCCCGATGCACCGGATGAGCGCCAGGACGGATTCTGGCCTTCGCTCTACAAGGACGCGCCGGGATTTATCGGCCCCGGACCAAACCACCGACAGCGCTTCGCCGAGGCGCAGGCCAAGGCCGAAGCGGTCATGGAGGCATGGCGCAGGGACGAATGGTTCTATTGCGGGATCGTCCTGTCCGTGGCGCTGGAAGGCGTCACTTTGGACGCCCATGCGGCGAGCCTTTGGGGCATCGAGGCGAACTATCCCGGCAGCGACAACGCTTATCTGACGCAGGTCGCGCAGGAGCTTCTATCCGAGGCGCTGGACGCAGGCCGCGCCGCCGCCCGCCGCCTTTGTGCGGCGCTGGAAATCAGCGGGGCGCGCGCCTGACGGCGCGCCCCCAATCTCAAAACCCCTCAATCAAAAAGGAGCCAGATCATGGCCCAGCCCATTCTCAAAATCATCCCCCTGTCCGAGCTTCGGATTTCAAAACTCAATATGCGCCACAGCCGCAAGAAGCCGGACGTGTCCGACATCCTGCCATCCATCCGCGAGAGCGGAATCCGGCAGACTTTGCTGGTCCGCAAGGAAGGCGATCACTATGGCGTTGTCGCCGGACGGCGGCGTTATTTTGCCCTGAAAGAGATCGAGAAGGAGACGGGGCAGACGCCTCATGTCCCCTGCGCGATCATGAAGGAGGAGGATGCCGCGAGCGCCATTGCCGCCTCCGTCATCGAGAATGTCGGACGCCTGCCAGCATCTGAAATGGAGCAGTACACCGCCTTCAAACGCCTGCACGATGAGGGGCGAGGCGTGGACGATATCGCAGGTTTCTTTGGCGTCACCGAGCTTCTGGTGCGCCGCGTTCTGGCGCTGGCCTCGCTCGCTGAACCGATCCGAAAACTCTATGCCGAGGACGAGATCGACCGCGAGACGATCCGCGCCCTGACGCTCGCCACGCCAGACCAGCAGGCCGAATGGCTGCGGCTCTATGAAAGCGAGGATGAACGGGCCCCGCGAGGGCGCAACTGCAAGGCATGGATCACCGGCGGCGCGATCATCACCACCGACAAAGCGCTGTTCGACATCGCCGACTATGATGGCCAGATCACAGCCGACCTTTTCGGCGAGCATGGCGTGTTCGCCGATACCGAAGCCTTCTGGACGGCGCAGTCCGCCGCCGTGGCGCAGCGCATCGAGGCTTACATTGCAGAAGGCTGGAAGGACGTTGTCTGCCTTGAACGAGGGGCGTTCTTCCATCGCTGGGACCATCAGACCCGCACGAAGAAGCAAGGCGGAAAGGTGTGCGTCGAGCTACGCCATGACGGCACCGTGACCTTCCATGAGGGCTACATCTCGCAGGCGGAGGCGCGGCGGGAGCAAACGGCGAAGGCTGGCAAGGACGATGTGCCTGCCGCGCCCGTCAAACCGGAAATGTCCGGCCCGCTGGCCGAATACATTCTCCTGCATCGCCATGGCGCAGCGTCGGCAAGCCTTGCGGGCCAGCCTGCCATCGCGCTGCGTCTGATGGTCGCCCATGCCATGACCGGCAGCGCCTTGTGGCAGGTTCGCGCCCATGAATGCACAAGCCGCAAGGAGGAGACGCGCGCCAGCCTTGAAGGCTCGAAAGCCGCCGCCGAGATAGAGGAAAAGCGCGCCCGCATCGCTTCCCTGTTTGAGACGCTGAGCGTGTCCGCTGAGGCGCGGCGCAATACTGATGCCTACCGGCTCTGCGAAATCTTCGCCGCCTTGCTCGCCATGTCGGACGAGGAAGTCATGGAGGTTCTGGCCTTCACCATGGCGCAGACACTCGAAGCAGGCGGGCCGGTCGTTGAGGCCGTGTTGCATGTCTGCGAGACAGATTTGCCTGCGTACTGGAAGCCGAACGCGGCCTTCTTCGACCTGTTGCGAGACAAGCGCGCGATCAACGCGATGGTCGCCGAAATCGCATCGAAATCGCTGGCGGACGGCTGCGCTTGCGACACCGCCAAGGTCCAGAAACAGATCATCGGCAACCGGATCATGGGCCATGGATGCGAGCCCCATCCTGACTGGCGGCCCGCATGGATGCAGGTGCCGCCCGCCCGCCTTGTCGAGGGTGCAGGTTCCCCGCCCGCCGATGCATGGGCGCGAATTGCGGGGCTGTTCGAGGGACGTGAAGACACCGATGCGCCCGACGCCGAAGCCTTCGATCAACCACACGCCGCCTGACCTTTCAGTCTCCTCGTCAGGCGGATGACGGAGCCGCCCGGTGACAGTCGCCGGGCGGTTTTTCGCGCGCTGATGGATGCAGTCTGTGCGCAGGCAGAGGGTTCATTGATTGAACCGCGCCAAAAAAAATCGCCCCGTCTTTGGGTCTCGCTTGGCTTTCCGAAATGTCGGCTAACGTGGGTTCATCTGTTTCCAACCGATGCGCTCCGAACCCCTTGTTCCCGTCTCATGCCGTGTGACCTGGACGACGCCTGTCGGGCCTTGAAACCGGCCCATGCGAAGAATTTTCCCCGCCGCTTTGCGGCTCCTCGCGGATCAAAATTCTTCTTCGGGCCGGTGCTCCGCTGCGCTACGCCCGCGAGCGGTTCAGACCCGTCCGGCCCCGTCCTTTCGGTCCGGCGTCGACGGGGACAAGGGGTCCCCGGGACGACATGGAAACGAAAGGAACCAAACCATGGCCAACGCACTCGGATACGTCAGCGAAACCAAGACCGGCTTCGAAGGCGCTCTTGCAATGATGAACCTCTCGGCTGCCATCCGCATCGAGAAGAATGCGGAGAAAGCCGCCGACGGACAGCCCGACTACCGCATCTTCGCCGGAGAAACCTCGACTGAAATCGGCGGTGGATGGCTTCGCAAAGCCAAGGCATCGGGGCGCGAATATGTCTCGATCACCCTCGCTGACCCGCAGATCGGCCCGCGCAAGATCTACGCGAACCTCGCCCCCGTGAAAGGCAAAAAGGGGCGTCACGTCATCCTCTGGAACCCGCGGGACTAGGGGGCCGATCCATCGCCAATGAGCCGCTCCGGAGATCGTCTTCGGAGCGGCTTTTTTGTGCTCAGGAAGGGGGGAGAAAATGCGCGGGCGCGATTTTATCCCTCCAGACCGGCGCAGTTCGCGGCAAGTCTTTGCCAAGCCTGCAGGAAGAAAAGGAGCGGCTGCAATGACACGAAACAGACGACATGACGATGACTGG
The DNA here is from genome assembly GCF_002088975.1 of Henriciella aquimarina. Taxonomy (GTDB): domain Bacteria; phylum Pseudomonadota; class Alphaproteobacteria; order Caulobacterales; family Hyphomonadaceae; genus Henriciella; species Henriciella aquimarina. Next base: position 28,760 of record NZ_NCST01000047.1, on the reverse strand, counting down.
CCGGAGCTTCTCACCGTGACCGAGGCGGCAGAATTCCTGCGCCTGACACGCTCCACACTCGATCATTATCGCTGCGAAGGACGGGGGCCCATCTATCGCAAACATGGCGCACGGGTCTTCTATCCGAAACCCGATCTCATCGCCTGGTCGGAGCGCAACGCCTATGCCTCCACGTCCGAGAAGATCAGGAACACCAAATGAAACGCCGCGCGCTTTTGATGACGGGCGCGGGCATCGGCCTTGCTCTGTTCGGCCTGATCTTCTCCCCCATGGACAGGCTGATCTGGAACCGGACCGGCAGCGCGCCGCAAGGGCTGTACTGGCTGAGCGACGAGCCATTCACCCCTGGCCGATGGGTCGTCGTCTCAGCCAGGAGCGTTGAAGCGCAGTGGGCTGAAGACCACGGATTTGTTGGCCGGAACTGGCCGCTCTTGAAGCAGATTGCGGGGCTTCCCGGCGATGAAATCTGCCGATCTGGTGTTGACGTTTCGATCAATGGAAAGCCCGTCGCGACGGCCAGGGAAGGCGATTCCATGGGCCGCGCCTTGCCGGTCTGGCAGGGCTGCGTGCGCCTGAATGAAGGGCAGGTCTTCCTTCTTTCGCCGCATCCGGACTCTCTCGACGGGCGCTATTTCGGGGCCATGCAGCGCTCCGATCTCGTCGGCGTGGCGCGCCCGCTCATGACTTCGCAATAGTGACGGGACTGCAAGCAGATGCAAAGCGATGCAAGGCGGTGCAGCGAACAGATAAGCGAACCCGGTAGGGCGAGATTGAAGCTGTGGCACCACATGCCACCTAACGCCTTGTCTGCACATCTCTTTTTTGGAACCCTTTGCACAACATTGCGGTGCACGGGTTTCCGGCAAGTCTCAGATTTATCGAGGGTTTTTCGGGTGCACGGGCCGGAGGCCGCACTATGAGCGAGGAGACGCCCTTTACCCCGCGCCTCGGGCGGATCGGCGATCAGGGAAGAGGCTCAGGACGGCGGGCCTCACGCAAGCTGCGCCGGGCGATTGCGAAGCTGCCCAAGGCGACGCGGGCAAGCTTCACAGGCGCGCGTTCCGGAGCAGGTCGCGCCGCCGGCACGCGCGGGCTCAAGACCGGGCGTCTTTCACGCCTGCATATGCGCCGCGTCGTGGTGAAGGTTCATATCGCGCGCGGCGGGCGCTCCGGGTCCGGCCTTTACCGTGCCCATCTTGGCTATCTCCAACGCGACGGTGTGGACAGGTACGGCGAAGGCGGCGTGCTCTATGATCGGGAGAGCGACAGCGTCGATGCGCGGGGTTTCCTTGAGCGCAGCGAGCAGGACCGGCACCAGTTCCGTATCATCGTCTCACCGGAAGACGGCGCGCGCCTCGGCGATCTGAAAAGCGCCACCCGAGAACTCATGGCGCAGATGGAGCGTGACCTCGGCAGGCGTCTCGACTGGGTCGCCGTCGATCATCACAATACAGGGCATCCGCACACTCATATCGTCATTCGCGGACGCGATGCGCGCATGCGCGATGTGGTGATCGCCCGCGACTATTTGATGAACGGCCTTCGCGAAACCGCCGAGGACCTTCTCACGCAGCGGCTCGGTCCGAGGCGGGCGCTGGAGATTGCGCAGGCGCGTGAGAGCGAGGTTAGCCAGGACCGCTGGACCGGGCTTGATCGCGAGATCGAGGCGGCGCTTGAGGGCGGGCGCATCGAGCTTGATGTCGCGAGCGGCAGCGCGGCGCGGTTCGACCGCGCGGTGAAGCTGAGGCGGCTGCGGCATCTGGAATCCCTCGGCCTTGCAAGGCGGCTCGATGAGCGGGTTTTCGAGATGAAGTCCGGCTGGCAGGACAGACTCAAACGCGAGGCCCGGCGGGGCGACATCATCCGCACGCTCGCGGCGGAATACACGCGACAGGGACGGGCCGTATCCTTCATCGAGGAGCTGAAGCTCGGTGCTGACCCGATCCGGGGACTTGTGAAGGCCTATGGTCCCGAGGATGAGCTGCGCGACACGCGCTTTCTGCTGGTCGAGGATTTTGATGGCCGGATATGGCATGTCCCGGCAGGCGCGGTCGACATGGCGGCGCCGCCTGTTGAAGGCGCAGTGGTGGAGCTGAGGCGGGCAAGCGCCATGGCGCGCCCCTCCGACCGGGCCATTGCGGCGGTCGCGGAGGCTGCGGGCGGCGTCTGGTCGCAGGAGCTGCATGCCCGCCACGATCCGGGCTCGAAATCGGATTACCGGCTCTCCCTGAAACGCAGGCTCGAAGCCCTGCGCCGGGCCGGGATCGGTGCGCGGCTTGCCACCGGCGAATGGCATATTGGCGAGGATTTTCTGGAGCGGGCGGCGGCGCATGAGGCGCAGCGCGCAGGCGGGGTCCGACTTGCTGTCCTGTCCTGGGTGCCAGCCGAAGAGCAGGTTCGCTTTCGAGGTGAGACCTGGCTCGATCGGTCGACAGATGCGGAAGCGCCAGCCGAAACGCAGATCGGCACGCTCCGGGCACAGCGACAGGCATGGCTCCGTGAGCAAGGCTACCTTGGCGAGGGGCAGGACCGCCTGTCAGACGATCAGCGTGCACGTCTTCGGGTCATGGAGCTGACACGCGCCAGCGCCGCGATTGCGGCGCACACCAGCCGTGAAGCAGTCACGGTTCAGCCCGGCGACGGGTTCGAAGGCACGCTCGAAGGCCATGTCGATCTCGGGGCCGGACGCATGGCAATTGTCGGCAATGCCAAGGAGTTCACCCTCGTGCCCTGGCGCGAGGCGCTCGGTCGACAGATCGGCCGTGAGCTGAGCATCCAGCGAACAGCGCGGGGCCTCTCCTGGAGCCTCGGCATGGAGCGAGCACGGGGCTTGTCGCGCTGACTCCTTGCACGCCTTTGCAGGGCGTTGCGCGCTTTGGCGCGCTTTGCGGCTGGGCGCACCCGCCCGCGCGCGACCATTCTGGGAGCCTACAAAACCTGCTCCCGGAAGGACCCGCCATGACCGGCACGAAAATCCTCATCGGCCAGATCGCGGTGGTGTTTGCGCTCATCATCGGGGCGGTCTGGCTCGCCACTCAGATGACGGCAGAGGCTCTGGGCTTCCAGCCTGCGCTCGGCGCGCCCTGGTTCTTCGTCGGCGACGCGCCGGTCTACAAACCCTGGCGGCTTTTCCAGTGGTGGTATGCCTATGAGGCTTATGCGCCGGAGGTCTTCGCGCGGGGCGGCCTGATCGCCGTTTCCGGTTCGGCGCTCGGATTTCTTGCGGCGATTGTAGGTTCGGTCCTGCGCAGCCGCCATGAGCGCAACGTCACCACTTATGGATCGGCGCGCTGGGCCAATGGTGCAGACCTCAAACGCGCGGGGCTTCTGGGAGAGGACGGCGTGTTCCTTGGGCGCTGGCGCGGGCGGTATCTGCGCCATGCCGGACCCGAGCATGTGATGGCCTTTGCGCCAACCCGATCCGGCAAGGGCGTTGGGCTCGTTGTGCCGACGCTCCTCTCCTGGACCGGCAGCGCGGTCATTCATGATATCAAGGGCGAGAACTGGGACCTGACCTCCGGCTGGCGCGCGGGGTTCTCGCGCTGCGTGCGGTTCGATCCGACCGACGGGAAATCTCCCCGTTACAATCCGCTGATGGCGGTCCGGCGCGGCGAACACGAGGTGCGCGACGTCCAGAACATTGCCGACATTCTCGTTGATCCCGAAGGCTCGCTAGAGCGGCGCAATCATTGGGAAAAGACCGGGCACGCTTTGCTCGTCGGCGTTATCCTGCATGTGCTCTATGCCGAAGCGGACAAGACCTTGTCGGGGTGCGCGCGGTTCCTGTCCGATCCGAAGCGCTCTTTCGCTGTCACGCTGCGCGCCATGATGACAACGCCGCATCTGGGGGAGCGCGGCGTTCATCCCATCGTGGCGCAGGCGGCGCGGGAACTTCTGAACAAGTCGGAGAATGAGCGTTCCGGCGTTCTTTCCACCGCGATGAGCTTTCTGTCGCTCTATCGCGATCCGGTCATTGCCGAAGTGACGGCCAGTTCGGACTGGCGCATCGAGGATCTTGTCGGGGCCGGTGAGCCCCTGTCGCTCTATCTCGTCGTTCCGCCCTCGGACCTGTCGCGCACCAAGCCACTGATCCGGCTCATCCTCAATCAGATCGGACGCAGGCTGACAGAACAGCTTCCGGACAAGGGACAGAGGCAGCTTCTGCTCATGCTGGACGAGTTTCCGGCGCTTGGGCGGCTCGACTTCTTCGAGAGCGCGCTCGCCTTCATGGCGGGCTATGGCATCCGCGCCTATCTCATTGCCCAGTCGCTGAACCAGATCGAGAAGGCCTACGGGCCGAACAATTCGATCCTCGACAATTGCCATGTGCGCATCGCCTTCGCGACCAATGATGAGCGCACCGCACGGCGGGTCTCCGATGCCCTCGGCACGACGACGGAACTCCGCTCACAGAAGAACTATACCGGCCACCGGCTCGCGCCCTGGCTGTCACACATGATGGTCTCGCGCCAGGAAACCCAGCGCGCGCTGGTGACGCCCGGCGAAGTCATGCAGCTCGCATCGACCGACGAGATCGTCATGGCGTCGGGAGCACCGCCTGTTTTGGCGAAAAAGCTGCGCTATTATGAGGACGGAAATTTCACCCGGCGTGTCTTGCCGCCCGCATCCATCGAATGGACCGGCGATGCCCCCGCCGCCGCCTGGACGACACGTATTGCCGCTTCGGTCGTTGACGAAGCAGCAGAACCGTTTCCCGGTGAGACAGACGGCCTCGCGCTGAAACGCACCCGCGAGCCGGAACATGAAATCACGGCTGAGGCTCATCATGCGGAACCTGAGCACGAATTGTCACCGGATCCGCAGGACGGCGCCGATCCGTCCGATGACCGCAACCTCGAAACCGTCCGGCGCGCCGTCGCCGCCGATCGAGGTGATCCTGATTTCCTGCCGGAGTTCTGATCCCATGGGCAAACCACGCGTCAACATACGGATTTCAACAAAGCTCTATGCCCAGCTCTGCGAGGCGGCCGACAGGCCCGGAGCGACCAAGACCGCCATCGTCGAGGATGCGCTCAGGGCCTGGTTCGACCCCGAGGCGCGCTCGGTTTTGGAAGAACGGCTGCTGGCAAGGGTTGATGCCTTTGATCGCAGACAGGCCGAGATCGAACGCGATGTCGCCTACACCTATGAGACGCTCGCCCACTACATCTACTATTGGCTGACCCGCACCGAACCGATCCCGGAAGGCGAACGCGACATCGCCCATGCCCTCGGCCAGAAGCGGTTCGATCATTTCATCGGGCAGGTCGCGCGGAAGATTGGAGGTCGCGATACACGGGATATCGATAGGTAGGCCAGGTTGCCTTCACACCGCCCATGAAAAGTCGAGTCGCCGCCGCGGCGGTAAGGGGGGGAGCAATTGGAAACGAGGGATCGGCATCTGCAGATCCGAAAGCGGTCGACGTCGTGATGAGCGACAACCGAGATGGCCGACGTATTGCCGCATCCAAGAATGTTCCCGAAGGATCATGTCGCTGCCTCAACCAATTGTTCCTGAGAATGTCCGCCCTTGTGGGTCTCAGTTCGGTTGTGCCTCAGTTTGAAATCGAGCAGCCTTCCACCCTTGGGCGTAACGGCGCTTGTTGAGCGAACCAGCCGGTCGTAATGTTCTGGCCATCAGAGCTGGATTGGCCCAAACGCGACATTTGACCAGCAATTGCTCGGGGTTTGACGCCGAAAAACGCCATTCCCCTTCGGACAGAAACTCAGTGGCGGGTCAGGTGCCGCAGTGTTTCGTTTGTGTGCCGATCCGCGACTTTCGCGGGAGTTCCTCATTTCAGTCCGGCCAAAGACGAGTCAGGACTTCAGATTGTCGCTAATTGTCAAAAGCAAAGCCGTTGCTTTGGTCAGATCATTGCGCGCGACCGAGTCGAAGGCTTGCGATGCAACACGCTCGGCCGCTCGCGCAAACTCTTCTGCGCGCTGGATCGCCAAACGGGTCGGAATAATCCGCCAGACACGTCGGTCGCCAGCATCGCGCACACGTGAGACGTAACCTGTGGTTTCGAGATGATCGATCAGCGTGCCGACAGATGGACGCGCAATATCGAGTGCTTCCGCAAGTTGCGTCTGGGTCGGGCTCTGCAGCCTGATCACGTAAACAAGCAGGTGCCACTGTGATCGCGTCAGGCCAATCGCTGCCATTTCCTGATCGTATGCCCGGCGCACTAGGCGGGTGACGTCACCAAGAAGGAAGCTGAAATCTATTCTGGGATCTCCTTGAAGGACGGCAGCGGGCGACCGAGTGGGCGACGTCATACGTTTCTCCATTGACGATATTTATAAGGTAACTTAATAAGAGTATCCTTACAAGTAGCCAAAGCGGATGGGTATTTTGAGCAGTCGTGACGGGTATCTTCATGCACAAGGGTTGAAACTGGCGCTCAGTTCTTTTGGCGATCCAGCCGCCCCGCCGGTGATCTTTGCCCATGGCGGAGGGCAAACCCGCCACGCCTGGAGCGGCGCCGCAAAGACGGTGGCATTTGAAGGCTATCGCTCTATTGCCTTGGATCTTCGCGGACACGGTGAAAGTGATTGGGCTGCAGATGGTGATTACTCTCTGGAAGCTATCGCGCGGGACCTTATTAAGGTTGGTGAACACGTGGCGCGTGGTGGTACGCGACCGCATGTGGTCGGCGCTTCGCTTGGCGGACTAGCAGCCATAGTTGCCGCAGGCATGTTGTCACGCGATGCGTTTGAATCGGTTACGCTGGTCGACATTACGCCGAACATGGACGCCGCGGGTGTCACCAAGGTTGTCGGGTTCATGGGCGCGCATGTTCACGAAGGCTTTGACTCACTGGAACAGGCCGCTGATGTGATTGCCACCTACCTACCACACCGTCCCAGGCCGAAAGACCTTGAAGGGCTACGCAAGAACCTTCGGCAGGGCGAAGATGGGCGTTGGCGATGGCACTGGGACCCTGCTTTTATCACCGGCGTCATGCGCCGCTCCGGAGTTGCTCACACCGGTGATCTGGAGCAAGCGGTTCGGGACATCCGTGTGCCGCTTCATCTCATTCGTGGGCGTATGAGCGAGCTGGTTTCAGAAGACTCCGTCGCGGCGTTTAGATCCCTCGCGCCACAGGCACATTACACTGACGTTGCAGGCGCAAGACATATGGTGGCCGGCGATCGCAACGATGTGTTCATCGAAGCGGTTGTGTCCTTTCTTCGAACGATACGAGAGCAGACCCCTGTATGAGTGATTCCATGCTCAGTCTGGAACAGGTGCAGGCTGCACTCGAAGCGGCACCCTTCCATCGTTGGTTAGGGTTGAAGGCGATCAGCACGGACCCGGAAAAGCTGGTGCTGGAAATGCCATGGCGAGAGGAAGTGGTTTCCAATCCGCGGATACAATCCGCCCATGGCGGTGTCATCGCTGCGCTGATTGATCTTACCGGATTTTACGCCCTGCTCGCCTCGGGTAACATGCCTGCCGCGACGGCGGACTTGCGGGTCGATTATCACAAACCGGCCACGCCAGGAACGCTGAGTGTAACGGGAAGAATTGTCCGTCTTGGGGCAACTCTCTCTGTCGCCGAAGCAACTGTAATGAACGCCGACGGAGCCCTGCTTTCGAGCGGGCGCGGCGCCTACCTGATGCAGGGGCGTTCGTGAGGATTCGCACGACGCTCTCTCTCTGCGTGATTTTGATTCTGGTCTCGGGATGCCGGGACGCAGAGCCTGAAGGGCAAGCCGTCCCTGCGGCGGCCGGCGTTACCGCTGAAGTCGAGACCCGGGTTGTCCAGGTTGAAACGGTATCCGCAGAAACGGTCATGCGGGACGACTATTTGATTGCATCCGGGACCATTGCCGCCAAGCAAACCAGCAATATCGGCGCGTTGGCGGAGGGGGTCGTTGAACAGATTTTCGTCCGGGTGGGTGACAGGGTTCGTAAGGGCGACCCGCTCTTTAGAACCCGGCAGGTCGATTATCAGCGCAGCCTCGTCGAAGCCGAAGCAATGCGGGACGTTGCCCTGGCCGAAGTTAGACGCGCACAGACACTCGTGGACCGCTACACGCCACTGGAAACCAAAGGCGTCGTGTCCCCTGTGGTCTTTGACGATGCCAAAACCGCCCTGGAGGTTGCCGGCGCCAACCTGCGACTCGGGGAGACAAAAGTGGAAACCGCCAAGCAGGCGCTCGGGGATACAACAGTCCGCGCGCCATTCGATGGCGCCATCACAGCTCGCTATATCGATGAGGGCGTGTTCATGGCCAACCGCTTCTCCGGAATGGGCAACTCCGCCGTTGTTCAGGTTCAGGAGTGCGGGATTGCTGCGGCGATCTTGTTTGCGCCTGAGTCCGAGCTCGCGCGTTTGCGGCTCGACTTGAAAGGTCATCTCTACGTCGATGGCCGCAGTGATCCGATAGAATCACAGATCCTCATCTTGAACGACCGAGTTGATCCGACTTCGCGGATGGTAGAATTCCGCATGGCATTTGCGAACCCCGATTGCGCTGTCAAAGCCGGGCAGTCGGTCCGCGCCGAGGTCGAAGTTGATCCCCGGTCTGCCACCGTCCTGCCGCGTAGAGCAATTCAAGGTACGGGCGAAGATCGATACGTCTACCTTGTCACAAACGCGCAAGCTAAGCGTCGTCCCGTAAAAATCACAGACATCGATGCTGATCGTGTAGAGATTCTTGACGGGTTGACGATCGGAGAAACAGTCGTGCTGACAGCCTCGGAGCCGCTGTATGACGGCGTCAGGATTGAGCTCACACCCTCATGATGTGGCTCGTCGATATTTCGATCCGCCGCGCTGTATTTGCCGTGATGCTCATCGCATCCTTGGTCGGCCTCGGCCTTATGTCGATGGGACGATTGGGCGTTGACTTGTTTCCCGATGTTGAATTTCCGTATGTCAATGTGACGGCGACGCTGGACGGGGCCTCTGCGGAAACCATGGAGTCGGAAGTCACCGACATCCTGGAAGAGTACATCAACACGATCGACGGAATTGAAACGCTGCAATCCTTTTCCAGTGAAGGGCGCGCACAAATTCTGATCGAGTTCAATCTGAGCTCCAATGCCCGCGAGAAGGTCCAGGATGTTCGGGACAAAGTGCAGGTCGCCCTGGCAGAATTGCCTGCGGATATGGATCCACCCATCGTGGACAAGGTCGATCCGGACGCGGCGCCGATCATCTCCGTCATGATCGCCGGCGATCTGCCAATCGCCGAGTTGACTGCGTTCGCCGACGATGTGGCCAAGGAACGTCTTCAACGCCTCGACGGTGTGGGCGCCGTGAAATTGGTCGGGGGTCGTGAGCGCGCGGTGCGCATCTGGCTCGACAATGAGCGACTGAGGGCGTTTGGCGTCACGGCGGATGATGTACGGCGTGCGATCCAGAGTGAGCATGCAAAGCTTCCCGGCGGGCGGATGGAAACTGATGCCCGCACGCGGGAGTTTGGTGTCAAAACTGTCGCTGAAGTTACCCTTGCGAATGGCTTTGCAGACTTGCCAGTCGCCTATCGGGAAAATGGCGTCACAATCCGAATTTCTGATGTTGCCCGCGTGGAGGACGGCCTGGAGGATGAGCGCTCAGCGGCATTCCTGAATGGCAGACGAGGTATCTCGCTCGATATCAGGAAACAATCAGGTCAGAATACTGTCGAGGTCTCGCACAAGGTCAAGGCCGCCGCAGAAGACTTGCGCGCGCTTGCGCCCGCCGGAGTGACGATTGTCGCGACAAGAGATGTGTCGAAATTTATCGAGAGCTCAATCGAGGACGTCACCCATGACGTCGTGATTGCCATCGGGCTTGTCGTTGCCGTGACCTTTGTTTTCCTCCTGAATTTCAGAGCGACGATCATCGTGGCCCTGGCGATCCCGACATCCCTTGTGGCCACTTTTTTTGGCTTTTATCTTCTGGGGTTTTCGATCAACGTCCTGACGCTGCTTGCACTCACCGTTGCCATCGGACTGCTCGTAGACGACGCCATCGTCGTTATTGAAGCGATCATGAAAGAGCTGGAAGAGGGGAAGCCACCGCTTGAGGCCGCGCTGGACGGTACACGTAAAGTGGGACTTGCCGTGGTTGCAGGCACAGCAGCCACACTTGCCGTTTTTGTTCCGATTGCCTTCATGGATGGCATCGTCGGACGCTTCTTTTTCCAATACGGTCTGACGATCGTGTTTTCGGTGTCGGTCTCTTTGCTCGTTGCTTTGACACTCACGCCAATGCTTGCATCGCGCATCCTCACATCCAGTGGCGTTTCACCCGTCTTTCGGCCGCTCGAAGCCTTCTGGGACTCAACTGACCGGGCCTATGCAGGTCTCGTAAAGCTGGCCGTTCGATTTCGCATAGTTGTGATTCTTATTGCGTGTGCCTCGGTTTTTGCCGGTGCGTGGTATGCAGCTCGCGTTCCTTCCGGTTTTACCTCGCGCGCCGACAGGAGCGAGTTTCAGGGTTCGATCGAGCTGCCGCTGGGCACTGGCGTTGTTTCTGCGCTCGACGCCGCGCAAAAGATTGATGCTGAACTCCGCAAGATCGAGCACGTTGAAGAAGTGTTCGTCTCGATCGGGGCAGGCGCGCAAGCGGACGCCCGTGTCATCGATCTATACGCTTCCTTGACACCGAAACAGGAGCGCCAAACGGGTCAGTTTGAAATCATGGACCAAGCGCGGAAAGCCATCCGCATTGCATCCCCTGAGGCGGTTAAGATATCCGTCCTTGAAGTTCCGTGGGTCAGCGGGACGACCTCCGGTAGCTCGGACATCGACTTGTTGTTAAAGGGATCTGACCTCAACTCCCTTGCGCAATATGGCGATCATCTCGTGCGTGAGATGCGTGCCCGACCTGATTTTGCTGATGTCAGAACCAGCTTCGAGAGCGGTCGACCGGAAGCACAGATTCTGTTTGACCGAACGCGGGCCGGGGACCAGGGCGTTTCCGCTCGTGCCTTGGCGGATACAGCCCGGATTGCCCTGGGCGGACTCGATGCAGGAACCTTTGAAGAGGGCGGAAAGCGATATGATGTGCGCCTGCGTCTGGAGGAAGACCAGAGGGAAAGCGTGCGGGATTTTGATCGCATTCAAGTGCGCGGTGCAGACGGGCGACTGGTAGATATTGGAGCGGTTTCACGTGTTGAGTTCGCTTCCGGCCCGTCGCAAATTGATCGATCAGACCGCGCCCGGAAGATCTCGGTGCTTGCCAGTTCTGCAACCGGTGTTTCCCTGGGTGAGGCGACAACCACATTGATCAAGGTGCTTGAAGTCAACCCACCGCCGGCTGGCATCACTTACTCGGTCGGCGGCATGTCGGAACGCATGCAGGAGACCGCCGGCGCGATCGGCTTCGCGTTACTGCTCGCCTTGCTGGCGCTCTACATGGTGCTTGCGAGCCAATTTAATTCCTTCGTACAGCCGCTTCTGATCATGGTAACGGCGCCGCTCAGCTTCTCTGGAGCATTCGCCGGGCTATATTACTTTGGACTAGAATCCTCCCTCTTCGCACAGATTGGCCTGATCGGACTGATGGGGATCGTGATGAAGAATGGCATCTTGCTCGTCGACCGCGCAAACCAGTTGATCGCGGAAGGAATGACAGAAAGAAACGCGATCCTTCAAGCTTGTCCTGAACGACTTCGCCCCGTTCTCATGACTGCCTTTTCCGCAATCTTTGGCATGGTGCCAGTCGCATTGGCGACCTCGGATGGAGCTGAGTGGCGCAACGCGCTCGGCGCGCTTCTCATTGGAGGGTTGACCTCTTCAACGATCCTGACGCTTGTCGTCATTCCAGCGGTCTTCATGATCCCTAGTGATGTTGCCAACGTCGTCAGAAAGCTAACGCGGCTGTTCCTATGGCCGCTCACGCGGTTAAGACGCGGCGAGGATGCTGCACGATCGGCCGCCCTTACCGGCGGGGCAACAGAAGACGTCATTTGATGGCGAATTATTGGTGCCGGTCACTGTGGGTGGGATTTTATTTGGTCAATCTTGGCGGATTGCGCTGAACAAATCAAAGTTCGCAAATTCAGTGAGAAGGCCGAATAACAAACTGTGAGATACCAGTGCTGCGTTGCGTCTGCATTCGGACGGCTGAGGCGATGTTTTGCGGTTTAGAACTTTTTCACCTGAATCGACGAGTTCATTTCGTCCGATGGCAGTGTCAGGGCAAACGGCCTTGAGAATGCAAATCCAGCGGCGTAGCCTCTGCAAATGGCCCTGTGCTACAACAAATCGTTTGGGTCCGAACCTAGACTACTGGAGAAACTGATGACCATGCAGAAGCCCGTCGATCCCGTCCCCGCGGCGACCATGCTCCTACTTCGCGACGCGCCGGAGTTTCAGGTCCTGATGGTCAAACGCCATCACCAGATCGATTTTGCCTCCGGCGCGCTGGTATTTCCCGGAGGAAAGCCTTCGGCCGGTGATGAAGCTCTCGAATGGGCTAATCATTGCGAGGGCTGGAGCACTTTCGACGATACGCAGCGCACTTTGCGGATTGCCGCGATCCGCGAAGCGTACGAGGAAGCCGGCATCCTGCTAGGCGATTATCGTGACGGCGGCGCGTTCGAGGATACATGTGATCTTGAAAGCCGCAAAGCGGTGGAGCGAGGGGAGCGCGAATTTCTTGACGTCGTTCGCGAGGCCGGTGTGCACCTACGCCTCGATCGGTTAAGCAATTTCGCGAGGTGGATAACGCCCACCTTCATGCACAAGCGCTTCGACACACATTTCTTCGTTGTTCGCGCGCCCGAACGCCAGATTGCCGCATGCGATGGATACGAAACCGTCGATGCGGAATGGCTTTCGCCGCACAAGGCGTTGGAAATGGAAGCCAGCGGCGAGCGAACCATTATATTTCCTACACGCTTGAACCTGCAACTGCTGGCCAAATCTGCGAGCGCAGCGGATTGCGTGGCGCAGGCTGAAACCCGCGATATCGTAACGGTTCTGCCTGAAATCATTCAGCGAGACGGGAAGAATGTCCTCACTATTCCCGAAGACGCGGGTTACGGCCCGGCCTACGAAATTGTGGGCTGACGGCAAGCTGCGAGTGGCGAGAAACCTTCGTCGTCAGTAACCGGACAATCGTGCAAAACGGTCCCTGAGGTAGCTTGACGACCCCCAACTCGCCTCGAGCACGCGAGCACGCTTGAGGTAGAAGCCGACATTGAATTCGTCGGTCATCCCGATGCCGCCATGCAGCTGGATACCCTGATTGCTGATCGCGTGCAGTACGCGATTTGCCTCGGCCTTGGCGATGGTCGCTGCACGCGCGACTCCGAAACCGCTGTCGACTGCCTGTAAACCCGCCTCGACCGCGGAGCGCATCTGCGTGAGGTCGGCGAACAGATCCGCCATGCGATGTTGCAGCGCCTGGAAAGTAGCAAGCACCTGATTGAACTGCACACGCTGCTTCAGATAGTCGAGGGTCGTGTCGAACACAGCTTGCGCCATGCCGAGCATTTCGGCAGCGGAAAGCACGCGCGCCCGGTCGAGCACGTCGCCAAGCAGACTGTCGCCTCCGCCCTCGAGCTTCTCGGCGGCAGCGCCAGCGAATTGGATATCGGCGTGGCTGCGCTGATCGGTGAGCTTGCGCGTGGTCAGTGAAACGCCATCGCCCTTTTCGACCAGGTATAGGCCGTCCTTGGCTGCGACCACGAAGAGGCTGGCGCCATGCGCCTCGTGCACGAATGCCTTTTTGCCGGTCAGCTTGCCGCCCGAAACGCTGGTCTCGATTGCGGAGGGATCGCAATGCGCTCCTTCATCGACAGCCAGCGTTGCCACGGTTTCGCCGCTGGCGAGCCTGGGAAGCCATTTGGCCTTCTGCGCGTCGCTTCCGCCGAGCAGGATTGCGCTCGCCGCGATGGTTGTGGCCACCAGCGGACTTGCGGTCAGCGTTTTGCCGAGTTCCTCGATCACGAGGCCGGCCGACAAGAAACCGAAATCTGATCCACCATGGGCCTCGGGAATGATGATCCCGACCCAGCCCATTTCGGCCATCGCGGCATAGGCGTCAGCGTTGTAGGCCTGCGGTTGGCCTGCTGCGCGGACTTTGCGGAACTCGGATACCGGGCTTTCCTTGGTCGCCCAGTCGCGCGCCATGTTGCGCAGCATTTCCTGTTCTTCGCTGAGAACTGCCATTGTCCTTGCTACCCTCGCTTACTGGTGGTCGAGCATGCCAAGCACCCGCTTGGCAATGATGTTGTTCTGGACTTCGGTCGAACCGCCATAGATCGTCGCTGCCTTGCCGAAGAGCCAGCCGCGCACATCCTCAAGTTCGTCATTGCCAAACTCGTCGCCTTCCCAGCCGAGGCCCTGAAAGCCGCGGATTTCGATCAGCAACTCGCTGCGGTCCTGGGCCAACTTGGTGCCGACCTTTTTCAGAACCGAACTGATCTCTGAAACGCCGCCTTGCGCTTTGCTTTCCTCGACCGCACGACGCGCGGTGAGCAGGAAGCTGTTCCAGCGGATTTCAAGATCGGCGATCTTGTCGCGCAGGACCTTGTTGACGAGCGCGCCATCACCGCCGGTTTCGCAGTATTTCTTGGCGATATCGCCAAGGCTCTGGCCCATCATGCCGGCGAGGCGCCCTCCGCCCGAAATGTTCGTGCGCTCGTGCTGAAGCAGGCGCTTGCCGATAGTCCAGCCCTGGCCTTCCTTGCCCACGAGATTTTCCTTCGGCACCTTCACATCGGTGAAGAAGGTCTCGCAGAACGGGCTGGTTCCGCTGATCATTGTGATCGGGCGGACTTCAACGCCGGGTGCGTCCATGTCGATCAGCATGAAGCTGATACCTTTGTGTTTGTCTGACCGGTCGGTGCGGACGATGGCAAAGCACTTGTCAGCCCACTGGCCACCGCTGGTCCAGGTCTTCTGGCCGTTAATGAGGTAGTGATCGCCCTTGTCGACCGCGAAGGTCTGCAGGTTTGCGAGGTCTGATCCGGCATTCGGCTCCGAGTAGCCCTGGCACCAGCGAATTTCGCCACGGCAGATTGGCGGGATATGCTCCAGCTTCTGCCTTTCGTCGCCGTATTCGAGCAAGGTCGGGCCGAACATCATCACACCCATTCCGCCGATCGGATTGTAGGCGCCGACCTTGGCGAACTCATGCTCGATGATCCTGGCCTGGCCTTTGGTCAGTCCGCCCCCGCCATATTCCTTGGGCCAGGTTGGCGTGCCCCAACCACGCCCGCCCACGGCTTCTCGCCATTTCTTCTGGACAGGGTTCTCGTCGGTCGGACCGTCGAGCCCGGCCATCATATTGCCCGTGCCCTTGAGTTCGTCAGGGAAATTGGTGGCGAGGAATTGCCGCACTTCGGTGCGAAACGCGTCTTCGCTCGTCTGGACATCGGATTCTAGTTGTGTTGGCACGGAAACCTCCGTTCAAAAATCAAATTCGTGGCACCCCACTCGGACGACAAGGCCGCGCTCTGGCTGGTCAGTACTGCTGCGCAGGAACGTGCAAAACCAAACCTTCCATCGCAGCTTCCATGGGTATCTGGCAGGCGAGGCGACTGTATTCGCTGGCCCCTTCTGCAAATTGCAGGAGTTCGGCCTCCGCTTCGCCTTCCTTCAGACGACCCACCTTGTCGATCCAGGTCGGGTCGACATGGACATGACAGGTCGCACAGGCGCAGGCCCCGCCGCAATCGCCGTCGATGCCCGGCACGCCGTTGAAAAGCGCCGCTTCGCGCGCTGTTTCGCCCTCAGCAATTTCGACTTCCCGCCGCGTTCCATCGCTGGATACGAACGTCACTTTGACCATCATAAACTCCGTATTTCTGCTTTGGTAAATCAGCGGGCGTGCAGCCGCACCGGCAGCTTGGTGATCCCACGCACAAGGGTTGAATACAGGCGCTCGGGTTGGCCGGTCACTTCGACCTTGGCGAAGCGCTTGTGAATCTCTTCCCAGATGATCCGCAACTGCAGTTCTGCCAGCCTGTTGCCCATGCAGCGATGGATGCCATAGCCGAATGACAGGTGATGGCGCGGATTCTTGCGGTCAATGATGAACCGGTCGGCCTGGTCGATAACCGTGTCGTCGCGGTTGCCCGACAGGTACCACATCACGACCTTGTCGCCCTTCTTGATCTGTTTGCCGCCGATCTCCCATTCCTGAAGCGCGGTGCGGCGCATGTGAGTCAGCGGCGTCTGCCAGCGGATGATTTCCGGCACCATGCTGGTGATCAACGATGGGTCGTCATTCAGTTTGCGATATTCGTCGGGGTTCTGATTGAGGGCGAGCACACCGCCGCTGATTGAATTGCGCGTGGTGTCGTTGCCGCCCACGATCAGCAGCAGGAGGTTACCCAGAAATTCGAGGAAAGGCATATCCTTTGTCGCCGGGGCATGCGCCATCATGGAAATCAGGTCGTTCCTCGGCGGCTCATTGACGCGCTGATCCCACAGGCCCTTGAAATACATCGCGCACTCGATGAGCTCTTCGCGCCTCGCTTCGTACGATGCGACGATGCCGGTTTCAGGAGCAGCGGTTGTGACATCAGACCAGCGGGTGAGCTTGCGGCGTTCTTCCCACGGAAAATCGAACAGGGTGGCAAGGGTCATCGTGGTCAATTCGATCGAGACCTTGTCAACCCAATCAAATTCCTCGCCGATCGGTAGATCATCGAGAATCTGACACGCTCGTTCGCGGATTGTCGGTTCGAGCAACAGCAAGTTGGACGGTGCCACAGCGGGGGTGACGGCCTTGCGTTGCTGGTCGTGCTTTGGAGGATCCATGGCGATGAACATTTCAAGTTCGAGCGCACCTTCCACACTATGCATGTCCTGGATGGCGATACCGCCGAGCTTTGCCTCCGATGAAAAGACTTTGTGGTTGGTATCGACGGCCATGATGTCGTCGAATTTGGTGATCGACCAGAAGGGTCCGACATGGCTTTCACGGCAGTAATGGACTGGCTCCTCCTTGCGCAGCCGGTCGAAGAACAGGCCGATCGTGTCCTGCTGAAAAAGGCTCGGCCGAGAGACATCGATTTCGTCGATCGGCATGGCCGCGATTTTTTCGGCAGTATCCAGCTCCATCGTGTCGATGCTCATGTCTTGTCCTCCATACCCAGCAAGCAGACTCACCTCGTTTGCGGATAGTTAGGGAATTTGCAGGCCGTGGTCAATAAAGCTTATAAGGATTATTGCAAGATTCGGTCAAACTGTGAACTGTTTAGGAAAACTCTAGACATATCCGCCGATAAACCCTTATAAGGATTTATCAGAGGAGCGATTCCCGGAGATGCAACCGAAGGTCGATGATTCCAGGAAAGCCAAGCGCGCGCTCACGCTTGCGCATGACATCGTACGCGATATCGAAGCCGGGGCGCATGTTGCGGGCGACAGGTTGGCGCGCGAGGACGAAATGCTTGCGCGATACGATGTCGCTCGAGCGACTTTGCGCGAAGCGCTCCGCTTCCTTGAGCTTCAGGGCGTAATCCATCTTCAACTGGGCCGTAGTGGCGGCCCGGTGGTCGCCCGCCCGCAGACCGGTGATTTTGCGAATAATCTTTCTCTCATCCTGCAATTCATGGAAGCAGACCTCAGGGGCCTGCTCGAACTGCGCGAAGCCATAGCTCCGAATGTTGCAGCCTATGCCGCCCAGCGCGCGACCACGGGTGATCTGAGCGCACTTGCCGATTGCCTCAAAGAGCTGGAGCGCAACGAAGCCAGCAGCCAGTTCGAGGAACTGAATCGCCGTTTTCACGATATGCTCGGCTGGGCCAGCGGCAATCCGCTTTTCGGCCTTCTGACTTCCGCGTTGCACATGCTTACCCGCGAATTTTCGCTCTCGCTGGGGTATTCGGCGCAAGAGCGTGCGGTCCAGTTGCGCTTCTTGCGCCGCGTCCTTGAAGCTGTGCGCAAGGGCGATGCCGAAGGAGCGCGGCAGTCGATGGCTCGTCTCGTGGCGGGCTCCGCCTCCTATCTCGCAGAAAGACGCCCTGAGCTTGTGTCCCAGAAGGTCAAGTGGGGGCAGACGTAAAATAACAGGCGCCCGTGGATGGCGCAATTTGGAGAAGGTAACACGATGGCACTCAAGAGCCACATTTGCGAAATTCTCGGGATCGAGTACCCGATCCTTCTGGCCGGGATGGGCGGGGCCAGTATCCCCGCGCTCGCGGCTGCAGTATCTAATGCGGGGGGGCTTGGCGTTCTTGGCGCTGCGGCCTGCTCGCCGGACCAGTTGCGTAGCTGGATCCGCCAGACCCGCGAGCTGACCGACAAACCGTTTGGGGTCGATACCCTTCTGCCTGCCTCCGTCAGGCGCGGTTCGGCCCCGCAAAGCGGCGCCGTGCCCGAAAACCCGATGGCATTGCTTGGCGAATACCAGCAGTTCACCCGCGATTTCATGGAACGCGAGGATCTGCCCGAAGTGGATGCCGCAATGGCCATGCGCGCGGCTGGCGCGCCGGAAATGGGCAAGGGCGGGCCGCAGCTGTTCTCGCGGGAGTTTTTCGAGGCGCAGATGGAAGTTGTAATCGAGGAAAAGGTGCCAGTCTATGCCGCCGGCCTCGGCAATCCCGGACCGTGGATGGACCGCCTTCATTCGAATGGCACCAAGGTCATGGCGGTGATCGGCAAGGTCAAACATGCCCAACAGGTGGTCGATTCCGGTATCGACATGATTGTTGCGCAAGGTCACGATGGCGGCGGACACAACTCCCCGATCGGAACCTTCTCGCTGATTCCGCAAGTGGTCGATGCGGTGGGGGACCGGGTTCCGGTGATCGGAGCGGGTGGAATTTCCGATGGCCGCGGAGTCGCTGCGGCGATGATACTGGGCGCTGTGGGCGCGTGGGTCGGCACGGCGTTCCTGGCAACCGAAGAAGCCGGCATCGAACGGTTCCAGAAGGAAGCAATCACCGAAAGCGGCGATGCAGATACCATCGTCAGCCGCTCGATGACCGGCAAGCCCGCGCGCATGATCCGCAACAAATGGGCCGATGCCTGGGTTGCGGCGGGCAAGGAACCGCTTCCCATGCCTTACCAGTCGATGATTTCAGGGCCGGTCATGGCTTCGGGCATCAAGGCTCAGCGCAAGGATATCATGCCCGGCTTCGCGGGGCAGGGAATCGGTCTGATCCATTCGATCCGTCCAGCGGCAGAGGTCATGCGCGATCTTGTCGACGGGGCCGAAAGGGCGCTGGCTGATGCCAGATTCTATTCCTGAATTCCGGCAAGACGGGGACGCGGTATGAGCGCTTCACAGACCTTATCCTTTGCCGACAAGGCCGCCATAACGGGTGTGGGCGAAACCGTATTCGTGAAGGGCACCGAACGGACTGCAGTGGACATGATGCTGGAAGCCTCGCGCCGCGCCATCGCGGATGCCGGCCTGAAACCTTCCGATATCGACGGCATGGTGCCGCCGCCGATTTATACGACCTCGGAGGAAATGGCCGCCAATCTCGGCATTGATGTGCTGCGTTATGCGGCCACCGTTCACATGGGTGGCGCCAGCCCGACGACGGCGCTGCAGAACGCTGCGATGGCGATTGCCAGCGGGCTTTGCGATCACGTGTTGGTCACGCTCGGTTGGAACGGCTATTCCGCCCTCAGGTCCAAGCCGGGTGCCCCGCCCACTCGGGCGATGAACATGAACACGCTGACCAATACCATCCAGGGCTATTACATCCCCTATGGTGTGTTCCTGCCGGTGCAGATGTATGCTTGGCTGGCGACCCGCCACTCGAAACTTTACGGCGTGGGTGCGGATGCGATGGCGGCCGTCGCGCTGGCCTGCCGTCGTCACGCGCAGTTGAATCCGCGCGCCTTTACCTATGGGCGCGCACTCGACGCGGAAACCTATCATTCAGCGCGCTGGATATCCGAGCCCTTCCGCCTTTACGATTGCTGCCTTGAAACCGATGGGGCCTGCGCGGTTGTCATATCGCGAATGGATCGGGCCAGGGATATGCCCCATGTGCCCGTCAGCATCGCCGGTGCCGCGGAAGGCCACCCCTATCCCGCCGACGACATCCCGTCGCGGCCCGATCCCTTCAAGATCGGCCTTAGCTATGCCGCCCCGCGCGCTTTCGATATGGCTGGCGTCAAGCGCGAGGACATGGATTTCCTGCAGATCTACGATTGCTTTACCTATGTCGTCTTGCTGCAACTGGAAGCGATGGGGTATTGCGAACCAGGCGGACAGGCCGAATTCGTCGCCAACGGCCAGATTGAGCTGGGTGGCCGCTTTCCGATCAACACCCATGGCGGCTTGCTCAGTGAGGCGCATGTCTGGGGCCTCAACCACGTGGTCGAGGCAGTGCGTCAGCTTCGTCACGACTGCGGCGAGCGCCAGGTGCCGGGAGCCCAGACCGGCCTCGTGACCGGTTGGGGCGACCTAGGCGACGGCAGCATCGCCATTCTCAGGAGGTTTGCATGAGCAGCGAAAGCGATCTGCCCCCCAAAATGCGGCCCTCCGCGCAGATTGTGCCACCCAAGCCGCGACCGCGCCCACAAGACCCGGTTGAGCAGGAATTCTGGAAGAGGTGCCAGGACGGCCATCTCTATTTCCAGCGCTGCGGCGATTGCGGCAGCTTCCGCCACTTGCCGCGCTATATGTGCGCAAAGTGCGGCTCGCCGGAATTTTCCTGGGAACGCAGCAGCGGCAGGGGCACGTTGTTTTCCTGGACCGTAACCCACCAGGCCCTCCACCCGGCTTTTGCCGCCGACATCCCCTTCGTGGCTGCGGTGGTTGAATTGGAAGAGGGGGTGCGCATGGCCACGCGGCTGGTTGGTTGCGATCACGAGCGTCTTGCGCTCGACCTTCCGGTGGTCGTGGAGTTCGAACTGATCGGTGAGGACTTCCGCCTTCCTGTTTTCCGCCTGAGTGAAAGTTAGAAGCGCCATGGATCTCGAATATGGACCCGAATACGATGTCTTCCGCAAGCAGGTGCGGGCCTTTATCGAAGCGCACAGCCATCTTGCTCCGCCTTCTTCTGACCGGGCGGCCCGACCTTCGTCCAAGGCGGTCGAATGGCAGAAGCTGTTGATCGAGCATGGGTATACCGCTCGAACGATCCCGCAGGCGTATGGCGGCTATGGAGCGGAGCCGGACATTCTCCAATCGCGCATCATCGCAGAGGAATTTGCGCGGGCCAGGGTGCCGGGCGGACTTTCCAATCAGGGAATCTCGATGTTCGTGCCGACCCTGCTCGAACTCGGCACCGAGGAACAGAAACGGCGCTGGATCGAACCCACGTTGAAAGGCGATGTTGTCTGGTGCCAGGGCTATTCCGAACCCGGTGCCGGGTCGGACCTCGCCAATCTCAAGACCAGCGCGCACATCGAGAACGACGAATTTGTTGTCAATGGCCAGAAGATTTGGACCAGCACCGCCAAGCAGGCCGACATGATCTTCTGCTTGGTCAGGACCGAACCTGACGCGCCCAAGCATGGCGGCATTTCCTACCTGATCTTTTCGATGGACACGCCGGGCATCGAGGTTCGCCCCTTGAAGACGATGACCGGTCATGCCGAATTCAACGAAGTGTTCTTTACCGATGTCCGGGTCCCCATGCATCAGATCGTCGGCCAGCGGGGCCAGGGCTGGTTCGTGGCGAACGCAACTCTTGGCCATGAGCGCGGAATGCTGGGCGATCCCGACGCGCTTGAAAACCGGCTGGAGGCACTGATCGCGCTGATGCAGGAAGAGCGTTTGGGCCAGGGTCGCGCGATCGACAATCCGGTACTGCGCGACCGGCTGGTGGCACTGCAGGCCGAAGTGGCGGCGATGAAATACAATGGGATGCGGATCCTTTCGAACAGCCTCAGGGGTGAGCCGGGCGGCATGGCGAAACTGATCGTCAAGTTGCAAAGCTGCGAACTCGCTCACCAGATATCCGCGCTGGCAATCGACGCCATGGGCGAACTGGGCATTCTCTATCACCACAGCCCGCGTGAGCGGGAAGGGGGGGCGTGGCAATGGAACTATATGTTCCAGCTCGGTCTCATCATCGGCGGCGGCACCGCCCAGATCCAGAAGAACATCATCGCTGAACGTGGCCTCGAAATGCCGCGCGAACCGAAGCTGGCGAAGATTTCGGATGCGGCGAAAGCAACCGCAGACATGCCGCGTCACAAACAGGGATCAGCCTAATGGATTTCGGACTTTCTCAGGACCAGCAGATGCTGCGCGATGCCGTTGCGCGGTGTCTTGCGGATACCTGCCCGCTCGATCATGTCCGCGAATGTACCGAGCGTGACAATCCGCTTAGCGACAAGGTGCTCCGCGCCGTCCAGGACCTGGGAATTCCCGGGATGCTGGTACCGGAAGAGCATGGCGGCCTCGGCATGACCCTTCTCGACGCTGCCATAGTTGCGGAACAGCTCGCCTATGCGGTCGCGCCAGTA
Source organism: Henriciella aquimarina (assembly GCF_002088975.1). Classification (GTDB taxonomy): domain Bacteria; phylum Pseudomonadota; class Alphaproteobacteria; order Caulobacterales; family Hyphomonadaceae; genus Henriciella; species Henriciella aquimarina. The sequence continues at coordinate 6,421 of NZ_NCST01000047.1, read as the reverse complement.
CCTTTTCTCGCCAGTCATGTTCTGACGCCTATCGCGCTGAGCGAGGCAGGCAGCAAGGAGCAAAAGGCCCACTGGCTGCCAAAGATCGTGAGCGGCGAGGCGCGTATTGGTGTCGCGATTTCCGAGACAATCGAGGTGCGCGACGGCGCGGGGGTTTCCTTTGCTGCCGGGAAGCTCAACGGCACCGCCCTGTTCGCACTCGATTTCGAAGGAGCCGATGCCTTCATCGTCGCCGATTCCGGCGGCAGGCTGCACCTTGTCGGTGCCAAGGCGTCGGGCCTGAAGGCTATCGCGCTGACGACCATCGATCGGACCCGCAGCGTCGGGGAGTTGCGGTTTGACGGGGCCGAAGCGGAACCACTGGCTGATGATGGGGGAGCTGCAGTGGGCCGGCTGCGCGCTGCGGGGCGTGTGATCCTCGCCGCCGACAGTCTTGGCGCAGGTCAGGCCATGATCGAAAAGGCTGTCGATTATGCTGGCCAGCGCGAACAGTTTGGTCGCCTTATCGGCAGTTTCCAGGCCGTAAAGCACATGTGCGCCGAGATGGCCGCGCGGCATGAACCGTGCCGTTCGCTCGTCTGGTACGCCGCCCACGCCTTTGACGCAGTTCCGACAGAGGCATCGCTCGTCGCCTGCCACGCGAAATCACACACCGGCGAAGTCCATCGCTTTGTCGCCCGCACTTCCACCGAAGTGCATGGCGGGATGGGATTCACGGACCTGATCGGTCTCCACTACTGGTTCAAACGCATTGGATTCGACCGGCAGGTGCTTGGCGGACCCGAAACGGTGCGGGCCGAGGCGGCAGCACTGCAAGGCTGGATCAAGGCCGCGTAACACACTCGTTGAGGGGGCGTCCGAGACTGGCTGCCCCGTCCGGCAGGGAGAAGGAAAATGATCGACTGGAACCTCGGTGACATTCTCGACGCTGTCGAGCCCGCCATGCCTCAGGACGCTCCGGCGCTGATACACGGCGACCGGATCGTCACTTGGCCCGAAATGTCCGCGCGTTCGAATAATATCGCGCGCGCATTGCGTCAACGCGGAGCGTGCGATGGTGCCAAGGTGGCCTTCTACATGCGCAACCGACCCGAATATGGCGAGCTGATGGCGGCTTGTTTTAAGGGGCGCTTGACTCATGTGAACATCAATTACCGCTATCGCGCCGAAGAAGTTTTCTACATTTTCCACGATTCTGACAGCGAAGTGATTGTTTACAGTTCGGAGTTTCGCGAATGCATCGTCGAACTCAAGGATAGGCTCGAGAAGGTTCACACTTTCGTCGAAATTGGCGACCCTTCCGAAATCGCGTCTTTTGCGAGTCCCTATGAGACGCTGGCGGAAAAAGGGGACGGATCGGCACTCGGCATCGAACGCTCACCCGACGATTTGCTCTTCATCTATACCGGCGGCACGACCGGGATGCCGAAAGGCGTGATGTGGCGGCACGACGACATGCGCAAGGCCCAGCTGGACGCGCAGAAGTTACTGGGCTCGGTTCCGCAGACGCTGGAAGAAAATGTTGCGCTGATCGAGAAAGAGGGGCCCGGCAGGCGCACTCTCTCCGCCTGCCCGCTCATGCACGGGACGGGCTTCATCACCGCGATAGGTGCGCTCATGTCGGGCGGCGCGATCGTCACGCTGACGGCCCCTTCCTTCGAAGCTTCAGAATTGTGGGAAACGGTCGAAAAGCACCAGGTGGAAAGCATCGCAATTGTGGGCGATGCCTTTGCTAAGCCAATGCTTCGCGCGCTCGAAGAAAACCCGGGCCGCTGGGATACCAGGAGCCTCGTCTCCATAATCTCGTCCGGCGTGATGTGGAGCAAGGAGATTAAGGCCGGTCTATGCAAGCATATTCCCCAAATCGTGCTGATGGATAGTTTCGGCGCCTCCGAAGGGCTCGGCTTCGGCCTCTCCGTCACGACTGCTCAGGGCGGTACGAACACCGCGAAATTCGGGATTGGCGAATTCTGCGATGTCTTCGACGAAAACGATCAGAAAGTCGAACCAGGAAGCGGCGTGCCTGGCTTTATCGCCCGCAAGGGGGCCATCCCCATGGGATATTACAAAGATCCCGAAAAATCCGCCAAGACATTCCGCACAATCGATGGCGTGCGTTATTCGATTCCGGGTGACTGGTGCCGGGTAGAGGCCGATGAAAGCCTTACCCTGCTAGGCCGCGGCAGCGTATGCATCAACACTGCTGGCGAGAAGGTATACCCAGAAGAAGTCGAGGAAGTGCTCAAGACCCATCCCGCCATCGGTGAAGCGCTGGTCGTAGGTGTAACGGATGAAAAATGGGGCCAGGCCGTCACGGCCGTCGTCCACCTCAACCACGGCGTCCCGTTCGACGAGCAAGCTGTCAAGGACCATGTGCGCGATCAACTGGCAGGATACAAAACGCCCAAGGCCATACATCCGACGGAAAAACCCCTGCGTGCATCCAACGGCAAGGCCGACTATGCAACGGCGAAAGCAATCGCCGAACGTTTGACGGTCGCACCGTGAGCCATCGGGAGTCTCCTGATTACGACGTTGTAATCGTCGGTGCCGGCTTCAGCGGGATATACCTGCTCCACAAGTTGCGTGACGCTGGATTCAACGTGTTGCTGGTGGATGCTGCGGCCCAGCCCGGCGGCATCTGGTACTGGAATTGCTATCCAGGCGCACGAGTGGATTCACAGGTTCCGCTTTACGAGTACTCTATACCTGAAGTGTGGAAATCATGGGCCTGGAGCGAGCGATTTCCCGGTTGGGAAGAGCTCAGAGCGTATTTCCGGCATGTTTGCGATACGCTCGACCTTTGGCCCATGATGCGCATGGGGTCTGGGGTCAAAGGCGCGCACTATGAGAAGGAGACGAAGCAATGGCGTCTGCAACTCGACAGCGACAAAACTGTTTCGACACGGTTCCTGTTGCCCGCTCTTGGTTTCGCATCAAAGCCGTATGTCCCCAATTTTCCCGGCCTTGAGGATTTCGAAGGCCAATGGTTTCACACGGCGCGCTGGCCGCAGCAGGGTGTCGATCTCAGCGGACGTAAGGTTGCCTTGATCGGCACCGGTGCAAGTGGTGTGCAGGTCGCGCAAGAAGCTGCCAAATCCGCATCGAAGCTGACCCTCTTTCAAAGAACACCAATCCTGGCGCTGCCTATGCAGCAGAAGAAGCTTTCGGCAGAAGACCAGGAACGGGACAAGAAGGGCTATGCCGCGATCTTCGAAACGCGCAAGCAGACGAGCGGAGGATTCGAATGCCAATCGCTAGACGTATCGGCGCTCGAAGTTGACGAGAAAGCGCGCACCGCGCACTTTGAAGATCTGTGGCAACAGGGCGGCCTCAGGTTCTGGTATCACAACTTCGCTGACTTGCTTACCAACCGCGAAGCCAACCGGCACGCCTACGATTTCTGGCGCGACAAGGTTCGCGCAAGGATCGCCGATCCCAATCTGGCCGAGAAACTCGCCCCATCCGAACCGCCGCATCCATTCGGCACGAAGCGGCCTTCGCTTGAACAGGGATATTACGAAATTTTCGCGCAAGACAATGTCGCGCTGGTCGATCTCAAGGCAACTCCGATCATCCGGATCGGACCGCACGCTATTACGACCAAAGACGGCGAGATGGAATGCGACCTCATCGTTTTCGCCACCGGCTTCGATGCCGGGCGCGGCGGGCTGATCGATATGAACATCAGGGGGACGAACAGCCTATCACTGTCCCATGCGTGGGAAGACAGAGTACGCGCCTATCTGGGAATGGCGGTGTCTGGCTTTCCCAATATGCTGTTCACATACGGGCCACTCAGCCCGTCGGGTTTCTCAAACGGCCCGACCAGCGCAGAGATACAGGGTGACTGGATCTGCGACTTTCTGGTCTGGATGCGGGAAAATGGTGTCGATCTTTTCGAAGCCGATCCGGCAGCTGAAACGGGCTGGACCGAAATGGTTGCCCAAGCAGGCGCGATGACGCTCTTTCCCGAAGCGGATTCTTGGTACATGGGCGCAAACATCCCGGGCAAGACGCGTCAACTGATCAATTTTCCAAGCGTGTCTGGCTATGTCGCACTCTGCGAAGATGTAGCGAACGAGGGGTATCGCGGCTTCGTGATCGACAAACCCACTAGCAAGGAACACTTAACGAAATGAACGTATTGTCCAAGATTGGAGATTTTCCCGACGACATCGACCCTGTCTGGGCCGGCGATGGTTCGCATCTGCCGGAATGGTTTGTGTCGGCCCTCAAGGTGCCGCGCGAAGAAGGTTATGTTGAGATCGACGGTGCCAGGACGCACTACTTCCGCTGGGGCGACCGGAAAAAGCCGAAAGTGCTTATGACACATGGCTTTCTCTCCCACGCCCGTTGCTTTGCCTTCATCGCTCCGTTTCTCGCAGAAGATTACGACGTGGTGGCGTTCGATCTCGCCGGCATGGGCGACACGGAGATGCGCGGGCAAGCCGATCCCGCGGCTAGGGGGCGCGAGTTTGGTGAGATTGCCGAGGCACTCGATCTGTTTACAGATGGCCACAAACCCACCATCATCGCGCACAGTTTCGGCGCGGGCGCAGCGCTGACAGCCGTGACCCTGTCGCCCGATGCTTTCTCCGGCGTCGTGATTTGCGATCTGATGGTCATGCGAGCCGAGCTCCTCGATCAATACTGGAACCATCGCCGCTCAAGCCCGGGATCAGGTGATCCTGACAAGCCCAACCGGCTCTATGCGAGCTATGAAGAGGCGCGCAAAAGATACGTCCTTTCTCCGCCCCAGCCAGTCGGCGAGCCGTTCCTCCTAGATTACATGGCGTATCATTCAATGCGACGCGACGGAGACGGTTGGACATGGAAGTTCTCACCCGAGGTATTCCGACGAAGCAATAAGTCCGACGAATGGCTCACAATCGGCCATCGACTCGTGAATGCGCCGGGCCGCAAGATCATCGTTCATGGCGGAAAGAGTCAGCTCTTCACCAGGGACTCGGCTGACTACATCCGCGAGCTAGGGGGCGGTGACATTCCGATAATCGCCGTACCTGAGGCGCGCCACCATTTGATGCTCGATCAGCCATTAGCTTTTTTAACTGCGCTCAGAAGCATTCTCTCCCTTTGGGAGGCGCAGGCACACCCAAGGTGTGCGTGAAGGACAAGCGCGCCGAGATCCACGGGCGGATCACGGCGTACCAGGCTCAGATCGCGCAGGCGAAGCAAGACCTGGCTCATATAAATGCGTCGATCCGGCTGTTCACCGATATCTGTGTGCGCCATCTTGAGGTCGATGGCGAACTCACAACCCGGGATCTCGCTGAGCGGGTGATGATCGAGCGCCGACTTGACGCGACGGATGCCACGCTGCGCAATTCGGTCGTCTTCAAGGTCGTCCAGGCCCTTCGCCATGCCGCCCGGCGGAAGCATGTCCGGATGGTGGAGAAGCGCAAGGGCATGTGCGTCTGGGCACGAGGCGATGCCGTCACGTTGCGGGTCGTTGCCAGTAGATGTTGGCATCCAATACCGGTTCGATCAGGACTCAAATCGCTTGCACCGGGAGAGCCGTCCATAGATATAGAAGTTGGCCGAGCTGACACCATGACGCCGGCACACGTCTGCGGTTGCCATGCCTCGTTCCTGTTCAGCCAGGATCGCGATGATCTGTTCCTTAGTGAATTTGCTTTTGCGCATTGTCTGTCTCCGTTGCGACAGACTCTCCATTCAAATGCGGAACCAAATGGGTATCAGGTCACATTGTATGAATGCATACCATATGCAAGCAAATGGGCTGTCGGGAGGCCGATGAGGGGTCGGCAAAAGTCCGTTTGCTTACATACAGTATGGACCCGTGCGGAAATTTCGTGTATTAAGGTTGGCAACAGCCGGTAGCACGAGTGCCTGCGGCTTGTCTGAGCGGTGGAATGTCAAACCAGTCGCCCTGACGAAGTGAGGAAAGTATCACATCGTCAGGAAGGCCTCCTCCTACATTCCGCAGTTTCGGTAGACTTGCTGGCTAGATTAATCTAGCCAGCACTTTTTTCCTGCTTTGAATATAGCGGTTGAATTTCGAGCTGCACAAAGCCAGAGTGAACTTTTGACACCATGGCTAGGTTTGGTTGGAATGAACCGCGCCGGGTTTGCCGGAGGCCATTTTCATTGAGAGAGTGGTTTTATGACAGACAGGAAGCAGAGACATCCTTACTCGCCAGAGGTGCGTGAGCGAGCCATTCGGATGGTGATGGAGCATGGCGGGGAGTACCCGTCGCAATGGGCAGCGATCGTCTCGATTGCCGGCAAGATCGGGTGCGTGCCGCAGACGCTGCATGGCTGGGTGGCGCAGGCCGAGCGGGATGCCGGCAAGCGGGCGGGACCAAGCACCGAAGAGCGCGAGCGGATCAAGATGCTTGAGCGCGAAGTGAAGGAGCTTCGCCAGGCGAACGAGATT
>NZ_NCST01000046.1 GCF_002088975.1 Henriciella aquimarina | reverse complement strand
ATGGCACGGAGCTGACCAGTCATGCGATCCTGAAATGGGTGCGCGAGGCCGGCATTGAGTGGCACTACATCGCGCCGGGAAAGCCGACACAGAACGCCTTCGTCGAGAGCTTCAACGGCCGGCTGCGCGACGAGTGCCTGAACGAGCATCTCTTCGACAGTCTCGGTGACGCCCGGCGCATCATCGAAGCCTGGCGGATAGACTACAACACGGTCCGGCCACACACATCACTCGGCGGCCTCAGCCCCGTAACCTACGAACGGCGGCTGCGCCGCCGAAGGCCCGGCTCGCTTGAGCCGCGGGGAAGCTCCACTCCCCGGGCCTTGACCACGCCATCAACAACAGAAAGAAAGGCGAACAGACTCTCCGAATGAACGGCCCGGATCACGGGGCTGGGTCAGGAACTGGCGGCAAAGCAGATTGCGAAGCTGGCGAAACAATTATGGAAGCTGGAAGAGAAAGCTGGTGCGCTCGCACGCGATATTCGCGCACTGACGACTGACGACCTACGCATTCTGCTAACTGTCGCTCAAAATGACGAAATCGAGAAGCACCCTAATCTGGTGAAGTTAGACGAAGGCATTGGTCGAGAGGAATTCTTGCCCATTCAACACTCGGCCTCCTATGCTTCCGAGACCCTAACTAAGCCAGCAGCCAGGTTAGAGCTCTTGAGCGAGTGGTTCGGCTTAGTCGCCGCAGCCCTTGCTGCTCATCACCGCGGAGGCTCGAAAAAGGTCTCGAAGGTGCTCGGAGCCGCGCCCTCTTGGTTCATGGTGCACGATGCATATCGAGTGTGTATTGCGCTTGGGTTTGAACCAACAGGAGCCGAAACTGGCTGGTTTGAACCGTTTTTAGAGCACCTTCGTCACGGCGTTTACGGTCATTATCAAGGCAGCCCCAGGGGATTCATCCGAAACTACATCGAAGCACGAATGATATATGTTGATGCGGCATTCCGGCTAAAAAGCCTAATGTCGGATCAACTCGGTATGCATCCTATCGAGGTGGCGAGGACTTTCGAGAAAATTACTCATGGAAAGACGATCGACGTATCGATCACTGAAGTGACGGGTTTCGACGAGGCAAAAGCGCAATTTTTGAACTTTCGCAGCCGCGTGGATCTAGGAGTGTGATGGATTCATTGAAGGTTTTAACCCTTCCCTATGAAGTTCACTCTCGACCTTCAAAACTTTCCAAGTGATCAAGATCATCATTCTCGCTGCCTAGCTTGGCAGCGGGCGATGCGATCTTGGTGAGAAACTTTCGGCGCATCGTCACACTCCGGTACGAAAGGGACCTTTGCATATACCGGAAGGGCACCACTGAAGGACGATGCCCATGGCAAAGCGGGATGCTCTGAGTTGTCTCGTGAAGAAGCGTCTGAGTGAATGGTCGACAGAGCGGCTCATTTGCACTCCATGCGTTCGGCGGCTCCGGCAGGTAGCGGTGATAATGATGGAGTTGTGGGAGCGCCCGGCCAACTCGGCGGGGACTGCTCCCACTATACCCCGCATTGGCCCACCAACAGATAGCAGCTGGGCGTAGAGACACTTCGAAAGGAAATGGAATGTCAAAACGTGCAAAGCGAACCTCTCGAAAAGACGCTGACAGCCTTTGGCCCGTTGGCTTCTGCTGGAGCGAAAATGTCCAAATGGCAGTTACGCTGGGAGTAAAATTTGGCGCGGTAATTCCCATGATTTGTGTTGATCGGAAACTTGCGGATGGCTCAGTAAAACAAATAGCTTGTATTGAATTGCCACCCGAACTCGTTGGGCCGCTGGTCGAGCGGTTGAAGGAAGCTGGCGACGTTCTCAATCAACTACCTGGCATAGAGACGCGCAGTTATCGCCGCCAGGAGCGCTGACGGAGTTATTACAATGGGCATCCCGAGCGACGCCGCCCCACGAGCATAGGGAGGGATGCCCATTGTAAGAACGGGCCTCACTCGCTCAGCTGCAACTGGGTGGGCATATCAATAGCAAACTCGCCATCATACTCTCTTTTAAAGCAATGACCCTGATGTCGATCGCTTGGAGAAATCTCGGAAAGTTTAAGTCGACAAGCAAGGAATAAGAGCTTGGCACCCGGTTAAGTTCGTAACGCGCACAAACGAGATGCGCAAAAAAAGATAATATGTTCATGGTGTTACGAGTTTTTGACATGGGACAGGCCGTCGGCATAACTAGACTGCTTGTCGAGATTTGCGCATGGCTCACGCATTGCGCGTCCTATTTTCCAATGTCGAGTTTTTGACATGGCATGAACCGCGCCGGGTTTGCCGGAGGCCATTTTCATTGAGAGAGTGGTTTTATGACAGACAGGAAGCAGAGACATCCTTACTCGCCAGAGGTGCGTGAGCGAGCCATTCGGATGGTGATGGAGCATGGCGGGGAGTACCCGTCGCAATGGGCAGCGATCGTCTCGATTGCCGGCAAGATCGGGTGCGTGCCGCAGACGCTGCATGGCTGGGTGGCGCAGGCCGAGCGGGATGCCGGCAAGCGGGCGGGACCAAGCACCGAAGAGCGCGAGCGGATCAAGATGCTTGAGCGCGAAGTGAAGGAGCTTCGCCAGGCGAACGAGATT
>NZ_NCST01000045.1 GCF_002088975.1 Henriciella aquimarina | reverse complement strand
CTGAGCTACTCCCCATCGTTTGGACAGGATCTGGCGTAGATTAAGCTACTCGTTGCACCTGCTGATCGGGTTGCTTGATATTATTTCTTTGCCAGTAAACCACCGCTGGTGGCCTGCCGCCAAGGGCTGAGTGAGGGCGCTTGTGGTTGTAGAAGGTCATCCATTTCCGGATGCCCGTCTTTGTTTCTGATCCTGTTTCCCAGGCGTGCAGGTAGACGCACTCGTATTTCAGGGTTCGCCATAGCCTTTCGATGAAGATGTTGTCGAGGAAGCGGCCTTTTCCGTCCATCGAGATCCGCACGCCGGTCCTGCGCAGTCGGTCGGTCCACGCGAAGGACGTGAACTGGCTACCCTGGTCGGTATTCATGATCTCGGGCGCGCCGAACTTGTGGACGGCCTCGTTCAGCGCTTCGACGCAGAAGTCGGCTTCCAGCGTATTGGAGATGCGCCAAGCCAAGACCTTTCGAGTGTGCCAGTCCATGATCGCCACGAGGTAGAGGAACCCGCGCTGCATCGGCAGGTAGGTGATGTCCGAGCACCAGACCTGGTTCGGACGATCCACCCGCAGACCTCTCAGCAGGTAGGGATAGGTCTTGTGCCCCTTCGCTGGCCTGCTGGTGTTGGGCTTCTGGTAGATCGGCATGAGCCCCATCAGGCGCATCAGCCGCCGGACACGTTTCTCGTTCACGAGGTGCCCGTCGTTGCGCAGGTGCCATGTCATCTGGCGGACACCGAAGAACGGCGTCTCCAGGAACTGCTCGTCAATTAGCCGCATCAGGCCGAGGTTCAGCTCGGTCTCGCCTTTAGGTGTGTAGTAGAAGGACGAGCGCGCGATTGACAGCAGCTTGCACTGTTGCCCGATGGATAGCTCAGGGTGGTCAGGCTCGATCATCCCGCGCCTCACTTCCCGCCCCAGGGCTTCAGCTTTCGTTCTAAAAAAGAGTTGGCCACCGCCAGCTCCCCGATCTTGGCATGGAGTTCCTTCACCTGCTCCTCGTCGATCTCGGGCTTCCTCCGGCCGCCGCGTTCGAACACGCCGGAGGCACCCTCGAGCAAAGCGCGTTTCCATTGATGGATCATCGTCGGATGCACCCCGAACCGACTCGCCAGCTCGGCCGCCGTCTCCTCACCCTTCAGGGCTTCCAGCGCGACCTTCGCCTTGAACTCGGGCGCGTGCTGTTTGCGTTTCGACATCTCTGATCTCCTCGTCGTTGAAGATCAGCAGACTGCAAATCGTAGCTTATGTCAGTGTCCAAATTTCGGGGGGTAGCTCAGGCCTTTCCTGAACTGACCTCTTGTCACTCTTGTTTGAAACGTGCATTTTAATTTGACATGCGTAGACCGAAGCCTTACGCACGATTGGTAATACCAATGTCGGTTGATTGCAACTCGTCTGGCTTGGTTGATGTTGCTGTTGAGGCATGCTGCGCTGGCTCCACTTGGTCATCAAGCGAGCCGAAAAAAAATGACGTGTTAGAGGGTAGGAGAGAGAAAAATGCCAGATTCGCTGGTTTCCCCGAGCAAGACAATGGAGGCATCATATGTTGTCGATGACCGGGAGAACGGCCTGTTCCGTGTCAATCGCAAAGTCTTTCTCGACGAAGATGTTCTAAACTTGGAGCGTGAAAGAATATTCAGCAGGTGCTGGCTGTTCATCGGTCATGCGTCGGAGCTTCCGGACCCGAACGATTTCGTTACGAGGAATGTCGGCGGCAAGGAAATGATCTTCAACCGGGACAGGAAAGGTAACTTTCACGCCTTCCTCAACACGTGCCCGCATCGGGGCGCGATGGTTGAGCGCCAGGAGTCCGGCAACTCTCTCGGCTTCAAGTGCTTCTATCATGGTTGGGCTTTCAATAATAACGGGAACTATGCCACTCGTCATGAGAAGGGAGTCTATCCTGAAGACTTCAATCAGGATGGCTGCGCAAATCTGGTTCCGGTCAAGCTTGAGCAGTACCGGGACTTTTTCTTCGTGAATTTCGATGAGGCGGCCGAGCCGCTTGAATCTTATCTCGCTGATTCAAAGCAGATCTTTGACATCATTGGCGATCATAGCCCCAATGGCATGGAAGTTGTGGGCGGTGCTCAGAAGTACAGCATCCGCGCGAACTGGAAGCTCCTTATGGAGAATAGTTATGACGGCTACCACGCGCTCGACACTCATGAGACCTATTTCAAATATCTGACCGAAGCCATTGGCGGGCCGGCGGAAATGCCTACTGTTACGAATGTCATGGACCTCAAAAATGGACATGCTTCGATCGAGGGCGATGCGCCTTGGGGGCGGCCGGTTGCTAAATGGATTCCGGCGTGGGGTGAAAAAGCCAAGGCAGAGGTCGAGGAAATTCGGCGTGAGGTTGAGAGCCGCGTCGGCAAGGAGCGCGCCGAACGCGTCTGCCGGCTGGGACGCAATACGGGTATTTTTCCCAATCTGGTAATCAACGATATCATGGCGATCACGATCAGGACCTTCTATCCTGTAGCTCCCGGCGTGATGAATGTCACGGCATGGGCGTTGGGCGTGAAGGGCGAGTCTCGCGAATTCCGCAAGCGCCGGCTGGACAATTTCCTGGAATTCCTCGGTCCTGGCGGCTTTGCCACACCCGATGATGTCGAAGCGCTGGAATCTGCTCACCGGGGGTATGCTGCCTATCAGCTCGCGCCCTGGAACGACATATCGCGGGGCTTGTCGCGGCCCGAGAGCGAGCCTTTCAAGGCTGATGATGAGGAACAGATGCGTTGTTTCTGGCGCGAATGGGATCGCAGGATGGGGGGCGAGTAATGTCAGCAGGTTCACAACAGTCTAGAAAGAGCGTCGAGCAGCCCTTGTCCCGTGCTGCCTATGAAGATTTTCTCTTTGAGGAAGCAGCAATGCTTGACGAGTGGCGGCTTGGCGAGTGGCTGGCTCTCTTTACCGAGGATGCGGTCTACGAAGTGCCCCGGGCAGGAGCAGACGAAACAGCGGATTCCGCAGAAGACCTATTCTACATTGCTGATAATTACTTCCGGCTCGGGCACCGCGTAAAGCGTATGCTGGACAAGGCAGCGCATGCAGAATGGCCACGATCGGTCCAGTCGCACATGATTTCCAATGTCCGTATCAAGGGAAGTGATGAAGAGGGCGTGCATGTAAGCTGCCGATTCATCACCCATAGGGCTAAGAACGAGATCGTCGACACTTATGCCGGACATCACAACTACATTTTGAGGACGGTGGATGGAAAGCTTCGCATTGCATCAAAGCGGACATTTATTGCTTCGGACAGCCTGCGGGATCAGGGCAAGGTAACTATCATCCTTTAGGGACCTCTATAGCCTTGATTATATTGTGTTCCGGCTCGGTCCTGCTCCGTAGGGAGGACATGACATGCCGCTGATTGATGTCCACTGCCACATTTCGCCAATTGAGTTCCCGGCTGCGCCCAGTAGCGAGGCCGGCGCGCGATGGCCATGCATGCGATGCGCCTCCAAGACCGCCGGTACACTCCTCATCGGAGAAAAACCCTTTCGGGAACTTGATGATCGGTCTTGGGATGTGTCGCGCCGACTGGAAGACATGGATCGAGATCGGGTCTCCATCCAGGTGCTTTCGCCAATGCCAGAACTTCTATCCTACTGGCATTCTGTGGATGACGGCGTTGTCATCTGCGATGCCATAAATGCCCAGATTTCTGAGATGATTTCACAGGCCCCCGGCCGGTTCCGTGGGCTCGGTGGTGCACCACTACAAGAACCGAAGAGGGCGGCTGGTTACCTAAAGCGCATCAAGGAAGAGTTCGGTCTGTCAGGTGTAGAAATCGGAAGCAATATTAACGGTATCATGCTCGGTGACCCGTCCTTTGACGTATTTTACGCTGAAGCTGAGGCGCTAGGGCTAGCCGTCTTTGTACACGCATTACATCCTGTCGCGGCCAAGACGGTTGCTGTCACGCCAAGTGAGACAGCATTTGTCTACTTTCCGCTCGACGTAGCCATGGCCGCCGCTTCCGTGGCCATGACTGGCCTTCTCGAACGCTTTCCAAGGCTTCGCATCGCGTTCAGCCATGGCGGCGGAGCGCTTGGCTCGATTATCGGGCGTATGGACACCGGCTGGGAACTGACCGAGGGGTTTGGCGGAAGCATGGCGGAGGCTCCGAGCGCCGCCGTTCGGAAAATGTTCTTTGACAGCAATGTCCTGGATCCGGCTTACCTGTCCTACTTGGTCAGGGAGGTTGCGCCAGGCCGAATCTTTCTCGGCACGGATTACCCGTACCTGATCAGGCAGCAGGATCCTGCCCAACTGATCTCGAATCTGTCATTGTCAGACCACGAAGTGCGAAGCTTGAGATGCGGCGCTGCCGAGGCTTTTCTGGGCGAGACCTTCGGCCACGACTGAGCAGTGGAGCAACAAGGTTGGCGCGAACCCTGGGCCGATCTTACTGTTTGTTCTGCTCCAGAAGATCGAGCGCCACGTCGACGATCATGTCTTCCTGCCCACCCACCATGCGGCGTTTACCCAGTTCCACAAGAATAGAGCGGGTATCCAGGCCGTATTGCTGCGCAGCCTTTTCGGAATGGCGAAGGAAGGATGAGTAGACGCCAGCATAGCCGAGCGAGAGCGTTTCGCGATCGACCCGGACCGGACGGTCCTGCAGCGGCCGGACGAGGTCCTCGGCGGCATCCATCAGCCTGTAAAGGTCGCAGCTATGCTGCCAGCCTTTGCGGTCAGCAGCGGCGATGAAGACTTCGAGCGGTGCATTGCCTGCCCCGGCACCCATGCCGGCAAGCGAGGCATCCACACGCCGCGCGCCATGCTGGACGGCCACGATGGAATTGGCGACGCCGAGCGAGAGATTGTGGTGGGCGTGGACGCCACGCTCCGTGTCGGGGCGCAGCACCCTTTCATAGGCATCAAGCCGGGCGGCATAACCATCCATGTCAAGCGCGCCGCCACTGTCGGTGACATAGACGCATTCGGCCCCATAGCTCTCCATCAGCCGCGCCTGCTCGGCAAGCCGGTGCGGATCTGTCATATGACTCATCATCAGGAACCCAACTGTGTCCATGCCGAGGTCGCGGGCTGTCTCGATGTGTTGCTTCGATACGTCGGCCTCGGTGCAGTGAGTTGCAATCCGGACGGACCGAACGCCAAGCCTGTAAGCTTGTTTCAGTTCCTCGATGGTACCGATGCCAGGAAGCAGAAGCGTGGCCAGAGCCGCATTCTTCACGGCGTCCGCCACAGCTTCGATCCACTCCCAGTCCGTATGGGCGCCAAAGCCGTAATTGAAGCTGGAGCCGTTTAGTCCGTCGCCATGAGCGATCTCAATGGCGTCCACTCCGGCCGCATCAAGCGCTGCAGCAATCTTCTGGACATGCTCAATACCGTACTGATGGCGAATGGCATGCATGCCGTCACGCAGGGTCACGTCCTGGATATAGAGCTTCTCTGTTGTCGGATCGAAAGACATTATGCGGACTCCTTCTCACGCCGCCGCTCAGCAATTTTCTCTGCTGTGGCCAAGCCCGCAGAGGTCATGATATCGAGATTTCCGGCATAGGCGGGCAGGTAATGTGCAGCCCCTTCGACCTCGAGAAAAACACTGGTCTTGATGCCTCCGAATTCCCCCAGGCCCGGAATCCGGACCGGGTTGTTCGCACCGTAGCGCTCGAACTGTATCTTCTGCTTCAGTCTGTAACCGGGCACATAGGCTTGCACCTTCTCCACCTGCGCGAGGATCGCCGCTTCGATCTCTTCTTCAGTGGCACCACTGGACAGAGTGAAGACCGTGTCGCGCATGATCATGGGCGGTTCGGCGGGGTTGAGAATAATGATCGCCTTGCCTCGCGTCGCGCCCCCGACCTGCTCGATTCCAGCCGATGTCGTTTCCGTGAACTCGTCAATATTCGCTCGAGTCCCTGGTCCGGCCGATTTCGAGGCGATCGAGGCAACAATCTCGGCATAATGGACCTCGGCCACTGACGAAACAGCTGCAACAACCGGAATGGTCGCCTGCCCTCCACACGTCACCATGTTGACGTTTGGCGCTTCAAGATGGTCGTCGCCGTTGACAACAGGAATGACATACGGACCGAGGGCTGCAGGCGTGAGATCGATCATGATCTTGCCGGATGCCGACACAATCTCATTGTGCCGCTTGTGAGCGCCAGCAGATGTTGCGTCAAAAACGATGCCGATCTCTGGCCAAACATCGAGTGCGGTAAGCCCGTCAATTCCTTTATGCGTGGTCGCAACTCCCAGGCTCTTTGCACGCGCCAGCCCGTCGGAATCGGGGTCGATCCCGACCATCGCTCCCACTTCGAGAAGCTTTGATTTGCGCATTACCTTGATCATAAGATCAGTGCCAATATTGCCCGAGCCAATGATCGCGACTTTTGTTTTCTTCGTCATTCTATTAATTCCCGTACGTGAATCTGCAGGTGCCAACGCCCCCAATTCTCGCGCAAACCTCGTCACCGGGATGGAGTGGGACCATGGGGCCGAGAGCCCCGGTCAGCACAATGTCACCCGCCTTGAGGTGCGTTCCATGCGCGGCGAGGGTGGAGCCCAGCCAGGCTGCCGCGTCCAGAGGGTGGCCGAGACAGGCTGCGCCGGCACCCAGTGAAGCGATTTCTCCGTTAGCTTCCAGCGCCATGCCGCAGGTGTAGAGATCTAGGTCGTCAAGCTTCTTCTTGTCCTCGCCGAGAACGAAAAACGCCGAGGATCCATTATCTGCGACCGTGTCGGCAAAAGTAATTTTCCAATCGGAGATTCGGCTGTCGACAATCTCGATTGCAGGCAAGGCATAATCCGTTGCTTCTGCGATATCGCTGCGTGTTACGTGTCCAGCCAGAATATCCTTGGCCAGAACAAGTGCGATTTCAGCTTCCGCCTTGGGCTGGATGCATCGGTGAGGTGCAAGGGTCCCCCCATTCGCGATTCTCATGTCCTCGAAAAGAACCCCGAAATCCGGCTGATCCACACCCAGCTGCTGCTGCACAGATTTTGCCGTGAGACCGATCTTTCGACCCACAACACGCCGCCCCGAAGCCTGCCAGTAGTCCGTGTTTATCGCCTGTATGGCATATGCGCCTTCGACATCTGTCGGACTTACAATGTCGCGCAGCGGTTCTATCGTATTGCCGTCATAAGCCTGCAGAAGCCGTCCAGCTGCTATTTTATAGCGGTCCCGTTCTGATGTCATGCGGTCTTTCCCTCTTTCACTGACTGCTCTCAGGCAAAGCAATATTAGACGGACATTTTAATTTGCGCTGGCGTAATTTCAAACGTTAGAACGTCTAATATTCCCACCATATGGAAAACATTTGAATGAGCCAAGATCGCAGAACCTCTCTGGAGAAAGGACTCGAGCTACTGAGGGAAATCCTCGCCAGCAGGGATAATGGCCGCTTCAAGGATGTTGCCTCGCGGCTGAACCTTCCCCCATCCACTGCTTACCGGCTTGTCTCGCAACTGGCCGATGCGGGGATGGTTTCCCGCTTAGGTCCCAATCATTATGGTCCCGGTCTTTTCGCGTCCCTGCTTTATTGCGGATATGAAACACGGCGGCTTCTGGTGCCCCTAGCAAAGCCGCACCTGCTTAGGCTTGCTTCCTATACGGGACTAACCTCGCACCTCGGTGTATTGGAAGAAGGAATGGTGACCTATGACATACGCATACCCGGGCGCGCTCCAAGGGCCGCAGGCTTCACCCGCGAAGGCATGCAGCTCGAAGCCTACTGCTCCGCTGTTGGAAAAGTACTGCTGGCGGGGCTGGATGACGAGACTCTTGGGCAGTATCTCGCTGACGGGCCCTTTGTTGCGCTAACACCGAGAACGATCATCGACCCGCAAGAGCTTGAGGCCGCAATCCTGACTGTTCGCCAGTCTGGTTTCGCAATTGACGACCGTGAAGTCACAGATGACATGACCTGCATTGCCGTGCCGGTCCTGGGCCCACGCGGTAAGACTATTGCCGCCATATCAGTTGCCGTGCCGACTGGAGGGATCAGGCGAAACAACCCGCTAAACTATTATGCCCCCCTTCGCGAGTGTGCCGGGCAAATTGAAAGTCTTGCCTGTGCGGAAAAACTCGCAGACAGGGGCTGAAACGGTCCGGAAAGGTTAGTCACATGGCCAACGCGGAAGGACAGACGTTTACGACGGAAAGGCTGCGTCAAGTGCCCGAATCCGCGCATGCGCCTTGCTGCCATTGATCTTGCGGCGGAACTTTTCCGCCGTCTTTTGATCCTTGAGGGAGCAAGGGGCTTCAAGGAGTCCTGTTCCGCAGTCGATAAGGTTCTGAAGAGGGTCGAACTCCTCCCATATCGGATTTTTCTTGCCGGATGCGAGGTAGCTTTCGTGGGCGGCTTTTGCAGACATCACATACCATGAAAAATAGATCAGCCTTTGCTCGATGACGGCTTGGGGAAGATCGGGTCGAAAATCGCGGATGTACCGGAGAAGCTGCCCGAATACCGAGAAATTCATCATTTCCAGAAAATCGCGTACCATTTGCCGTCTAGTGCTCAACAGGCTGTTCAGGAAACGGCTCGCGGTCGGAGATGGATCTTCAAATTTGGTCATGTCTGGCCAACGCACAATCACCGTAACGACATCCTTGATGGAATGCGGCCCGCCGGCGCGTTGCATCCCGGACAGCCCCTCAAGCCAGCCATCGCTGCTGTCCCTGAACACGTCTGCGAGCAGCTCAATAATGAGCCCCTCTTTTGATTTGAAATAATAATTCAAAGAGCCGCCATTCTTGGCGCCCGATGCCGCAACGATTTCACGAACGGTAACGGCTTCCACCCCTCTCTCTGCGAACAGCTGGCGGGCACAAACCTTGATCCTGGTTTTTGTATCTAGATCATCCATTTGAACCATTTTCTCTCGATGCCTCCGTATTTACTTGCACATAAACCATGAACAAACAGTTTGCCAACCGATTTATGCTGCAGTGCAATAATTCATCTGTTTGTGTTGAAAGCTAGTCAAAACCTGTCTGTGTCAGCGCATTGATCTCTTCTCTCACGGCGACGAGAGTGTCGTTACCTTATGGATTAAAGGCGTGGCGAGCTTTCACAACAGCGCAAAGCGCCCCGATAAGACATGTTGAAGCTTCACCTTTCTGTCGTTATAATTTATACATGTGTATTAATTGCCTTGTGGGCCCTTTGCGGATTTGCATTGCGAGGTTGATGAGAGGTGTTCTGGAAAGGAGTCAGTCAAATGAGCGTCGATGAAATCAGGTACAAGCGCCTGGGGTATGTTGCCCTGACCGTGACGGACCTTGAGACGTCCAGATATTTCTATGAGACGCTTGTCGGCCTCAAGATGGACAAGGAGCCTGCTGATGGGGTCGCATTCCTGCGGTGTAGCGGAAGGCATCACGATCTCGTCCTTTATCAGGGAGGCGAGCCGGCTTTGAAGCGCGTCGCGTGGCAGATGGAGAGCGACAACGCTCTCAAAGCGGCCCGGGAGCACCTCGCAGAACTAGATATTGAATGTGTTCCAGTCAGTCCGGAAGAGCAGGCAGAACTAGGCATTGGCGAAGCGTTCAGGGCCTCTGAGCCGACCACGGGCGCGACTTTTGAATTCTATTGCGATATGGCCGAGGCCCCCTGTGCGTATGAGCCGACACATACAAAAATTGCCCGGCTCGGCCATGTTGTTCTGAGCAGTCCTGATCGTGAAGCGACGGAAAACTTTCTGATGGAGGACCTGAATTTTCGTGTGTCCGACAGGATAAAAGGTGTCGTTACCTTCATGCGCTGTTTTCCGAATCGGTTCCATCATTCCCTGGGCGTTGGAGCAGCTAAAGAGCCCGGACTCAATCATGTGAACTTCATGGTAACCGAGATGGCAGATGTCGGGAAGGCTAATAACAGGATGAAGAAGGCCGAAGTTCCTATCGTTTATGGTATCGGCAAGCACCCGCCATCGGAATCAGTGTTTATTTACTTCCTCGATCCCGACGGCATGACGGTCGAGTACAGTTACGGAATGGAGGAGTTTCCGGAAAACGCACCTCGTGATCCGCGCGAAATGCCCGCGTCCCTTGAATCCATTGATTACTGGGAGGGGGTCCCCGACCCCAGAATGGCCAAGGTGGGCGCTCTTGAGGCGCTGACAAAATAGATAGCTCGACAAGCATTGGCCTCGACGCACAAATGTAAACGCGCAGCTGGTGGGCCTGAGCGGCTTTGGCCGCTGAAGGGACAGCGCCGAAAGCAGGCGAGTATAGCATCGCTGGGATAGCGAAAGCCTTGATGTATTGAAAGGAAGAGACATGGCCTCTGGGCCTGTCAGTCTTGTGGAATGCCAAAAATCACGTTTATTGATCATTCGGGGGAAGCCCGAATTGTAGCAGCGTCAGTCGGTGAAACTCTCATGGAGGCGGGCGTCAAGGCCGATATACCCGAACTCGACGCCGAATGCGGCGGGGCATGTGCGTGCGGGACATGCCATGTCTATGTCGAAGAAGCTTTTCTGGATAAGGTAGGTTTCGCGGGCGAGGCTGAGCAACAGATGCTGGATTATGCTGAATCCCCCGTGCAGGAGAATTCTCGGTTATCTTGTCAGATTGTTGTCCAGGATGAACTGGACGGCATGACTGTCCGCACGCCTGCTGCCCGGTAAGGCGCTCGAAAAACAAGGCAAATGATCGTGAGGTTTCTAGGGCCCCCTTCCGTTAAAGGGGCAACTGGCCGGCCGAACTTGTCTTGTCCTTCTGATTCGGGCGTTTTGACAGCCTCTCATTCCCATCAGACACCGGCGCTGGGCGGTTTACGATCGCCCCTTCGGCAGACTGATGCGTGCTTAGTGCCTTGTTCCGGAGAAGGACGCTTAACCTGGCCGGGTTCCATCCCATTGTGCCTGTTCCGCCGCCCGCAGCGGCGCCGCAAAGGTTCCGATCGTCCAGGTTGACCGCAAGATAAGACGGTTCGGCATGCTGGCTGTCCTGGGGCCAGACGCCGTAAAGTTCTCAGCGCCTCCGGCACAAGGGCGGCAATCGAAGCGCTTCGTCGCTAGTCTTCGCACGGTTTAGAACAAGCTCGGCCTTGACGTTGATCGTCATGTGTCCTGGATCCTGCCGGTATATTCCGCATCCTTGAGGGGGGGGAGGTGCCGATTGGTGCCGCTGCGTCAGTCTCCTTCTCTGGCCTTCCTGTACGCTGGGGTGGACAAGGGGCGGCTGCAATAAATTCCCCTGAGCTGCAATCGACGATATACGGATTCAAGCAGCCCCGTCTGGAAAAGGTCCTCCGAAAGCCGGCTGATAAGTGATCCAGGCACGACGCTTTGATACGGGGTTCCGGGAGGGTCATTACTCATGTCCGATGATAAGCGACGCACTGGCTCATAAGTCATTCAAGAATGGCCAGATAACGGAATCGCTCTTAGGTTAGGATTCAATGTGCGGTGCCTTAAACTAACGAGGCTGGTGATGAAGACAAATTCTGTCACACGAGGGATGCTTGACGAACAGGTACAAACGCGAGTTGGAGCAATTGGCCGATGTCTATCGCGCGGCGCACTCCATTGATGTATCAGAAATCTGCCGCCTCGTTGAGCGCCTCAGTCTCAATCCGCTGACGACGGTCGGATCGGGCGGTTCCTATTCGACCGCGAGCTTTGCAGCCAGTCTGCATGAGTATAGGACTGGTCAGTTGGCCCGGCCCGCAACGCCGCTCGAGATTATTGCGACGCCTCCGCGACGAACAGGAACACTTTGTTTTTCTGCAAGCGGGCGCAATCGGGATATTGGCGTTGCCTTCCAGATTGCAGCACAAGCAGAAGCTGGACCTGTCGGGGCGCTTGTCCTTGCCGATGACACACCTCTGCATGCCCTGCAGTCGCGCTACGCCTACACCGATGTCGTGGGCAGTTCGGCACATCGATTCAAGGACGGCTTTCTGGCTGTTGCCTCCATGGTCGGGTCAGCTCTTCTTCTAAAAAGGGCTTATGATGCGGCCTTCGGGGAACGATCAACGCTTCCGCCGTCCCTCCAAGAGTTCGCTGAAAAAACGATCGCATCGCCAACCTTCGGATTTGTGGAAACCGCAGCCAAGGATGTGATTGGAAGATCATATCTGAGCCTACTCTACAGTCCATTCCTGGTGTCGACGGCAATTGATCTGGAATCACGATTTGTTGAAGCGGCACTCGGCGCCATTCATACAGCGGACTTCCGAAATTTTGGTCACGGTCGCCATCATTGGATGGCAAAGCGGGGAGAGGAAACGGGCGTTATCGCGCTGGCCGGGAAGCAGCATAAGACCCTGGCCTCGAGGACCCTGGATTTAATCCCTGAAGATGTTGCTATCTGGCGTTTGGACATCGCGGGAGAAGCTGACGAGCAGGCAATTGCAGGCCTGATTGCAGGATTGTATCTGAGCGCTGCGGCCGGCGCGGTGGTTGGCATAGATCCGGCCAAACCCGGTGTTCCAGGGTTTGGCCGCAAACTCTACAATCTCGGACCTGGGGCATTAAAACGCAGGCCTTCGGAGATCAACCGGAAGATCGCCATTCAAAGGAAGGCGCCCGAGGTTCATCTGAATGCTTCGGTAATGGGGGCCTGGAACGCAGCTTATGACCGCGCGCTGCACGTCTGGGAGGAGACATGCATTGCTGCCTTGGCCTTCGATTATGATGGAACCCTTTGCGATTCCCGCAATCGCTTTGGGCCTCTGTCCGGAGCGGTTTCCGAAACGCTGACCAGAGTGCTGGAACAGGGAATGAGCATCGGCGTGGCGACCGGGCGGGGGCCTTCAGCAGGCGTTGCGTTGCGAAACTGCCTCCCCAAGCGGTTCTGGCCAGGCATCGTCATGGGTTATTACAATGGAGCTGTACTGACGCATCTCGACGATGACCGGGATCCTTTGGTCGGCCCTTGCGGATATCCGGGGCTTGTCGAGGCGCTGAGCCAGCACCCTGTGCTGCGTGATTGTGACATCCGGGCGAACGAGGTTCAGATCGCCTTGAGGCTGAAACCCTATCTTGATGTCGGCGAGACGCTTTCTGTGGTGAATGCCCTCCTGTCCGACCATGGTCTTGCTGCTCCGGTGACCGCGTCCAGCCATGCAGTGGATATTCAGTTCAGGCCCGCATCCAAGCTGGCTGTGGTGAAAGAACTCCAGAACCGGATCGAGCCTCCAGGTGTCATCATGCGGCTCGGAGACAAGGGAGTCTGGCCTGGAAACGATGCTGAATTTCTCGACAGTCCGTTCGGTTTGTCCGTCGATGAAGCCAGCCGACATTCCGAGCATTGCTGGGCGCTTGCACCCGCTGGCGTCAAGGGAGTTCAGGCGACCTTGTACTATCTCAAGAACCTTATCATCGAGGACGGGGTGGGCAGGTTGAGAGTGCAGGCTGGCGACCGGGGAAATGTCTATGCGTCGTGAACTTGCAGAAAAGCTTCTCACCCGGATCATGGATTGGGGGACCGATGTAAAAGCTGCGGAGCGCGCGGTCCTGGAGGCTTTCGCGGCCTACAAGTATGACGAATATCAGCAATATGCCCCTGGGCGCCGGTTCCTGGAAAGCCTGGCACTCTGGTTGAGGCAGTTCGAGACGCTCGAAGAGCGCCAGATCGCATACGACTTCGTTCGCCGCCGCCTTGTCTTCATTTCCGATTCCGAGATCAATCATCTCGTGGAGCTGGCTTTTTCGACCATTGTACGCCGTCATCTCATCCATAAGACTGAACCGCGCCGGGTTTGCCGGAGGCCATTTTCATTGAGAGAGTGGTTTTATGACAGACAGGAAGCAGAGACATCCTTACTCGCCAGAGGTGCGTGAGCGAGCCATTCGGATGGTGATGGAGCATGGCGGGGAGTACCCGTCGCAATGGGCAGCGATCGTCTCGATTGCCGGCAAGATCGGGTGCGTGCCGCAGACGCTGCATGGCTGGGTGGCGCAGGCCGAGCGGGATGCCGGCAAGCGGGCGGGACCAAGCACCGAAGAGCGCGAGCGGATCAAGATGCTTGAGCGCGAAGTGAAGGAGCTTCGCCAGGCGAACGAGATT
>NZ_NCST01000044.1 GCF_002088975.1 Henriciella aquimarina | reverse complement strand
TCGGAGGTCTTCGGGCCGGCCTTTGCCGCGCAGGACAAATACCGCCGCCAGGTGCGCATGCCGCGTCCGCCCATGCTGCTCTGCGACCGGATTGCCGGAATCGATGCCGAAGCACTGGTCCAGGGCAAGGGCACGATCTGGACCGAGACCGATGTGACCGCCGACAGCTGGGCGGTCAGCGACGGCCTGCTGCGTCCCGGCCCGATGATCGAGGCTGGGCAGGCCGACCTCGCCCTCATCTCCTGGATGGGCGCGGACATGCTGAACTGTTCCGACCGGGTCTACCGCCTGCTCGGCTGCGAGCTGACCTTCCATGAGGGCGGCCTGCCGCGCGTCGGCGAGACGATCCGCTTCCAGATCTCGATCAAGAGCCATGCCGAGCTTTCCGGCGTGCGCATGTTCTTCTTCGAATATGATTGCTATACGGAGGACCGGCTGATCCTGTCGGTGCGAAACGGCCAGGCCGGCTTCTTCACCGATGAGGAACTTGCCCACTCCAAGGGCGTGCTCTGGGACGCCGCCAAGGATGGTGCGCCCACGGCAGAGCCCGTCCTCGACCCGGTGGTGCCGAGCGCCAAACGCCGCTTCAGCGCCGCAGAAGTCGCCGCCTTCCGCGCCGGTGACACCTTCGCCTGCTTCGGCGCGGGTTTCGAGCGGGCCGCCCCGCACACCCGCCCGGCCTGCCTGCCCGGCGGGCATTTGGCCCTGTTCGACGAGGTCGCCGATTTCGACCCGCAGGGCGGGCCATGGGGACGCGGCTATCTGAAGGCGCGCCAGCACGTGCCGAAGGATGCCTGGTTCTATGACGGCCACTTCCATGAAGACCCCTGCATGCCGGGCACGCTCATGGCCGAGGCCGCCGTGCAGGCGCTGGAATTTACCGCCGCCGCGCTGGGCCTGACGGTGGAGCGCGACAGCCATGTCTTCGAGCCCGTGCCGGGCGAAGCCGCCACTTTCTATTGCCGCGGCCAGGTCATTCCGGATACGGATCATGACGTCACCTATGAAGTCTTCATCGACGAGGTGATCGATGGCGAAGAACCGGTTGTTTTTGCAAGCCTTCTTGCCTGTTCGGACGGACGGAAGATTTTCTACTGTCCGCGCTTCGGCATCCGGCTTCGCCGCAAGTGGCCAGCCATGCCCAAAGCCGCGAGCGTGCCACATTATGTCAATGACGAGTGCGATGTGCGCGGCGATACCGCCGCCATGATCGAGTGCGGCTCCGGTGCGCCGAGCCAGGCCTTCGGGTCGATGTATGCCCCCTTCGACACCAAGGGCGCCGTGCCCCGCCTACCGCAGCCGCCCTATCACATGGTGAGCCGCGTGCTGTCAGTCACCGGCCCGGCTGGCGAGCAGAAGGCCGGCCTGACGGCCACCGCCGAATACGACATTCCACCGGATGCCTGGTATTTCCGCGATGGCGGCACGGCCACCATGCCCTTCTCGGTGCTGACCGAAGTGATCCTGCAGCCCTGCGGCTGGCTTGCCTCTTATTCGGGCTTTGCGCTGTCGGGCGAAACCCGCTTTCGCAATCTCGACGGGGCCGGCAGGACAGCGCGCCCGATCCGCCCCGAGGACGGCACCATCCGGACGCGCACGACGCTCACCCGCTGCTCGCGCGTCGGGCCGATGACCATCGTCTTCTTCGAGCTCGACGCCACACTCGCCGACGGCACGCCCGTCGTGACGCTGGAGACGAGTTTCGGCTTCTTCACCAAGGCTTCGCTCGCCACCCAGGCCGGACTGAAAGCGAGCGACGAGGCCCGCGCCTTCCTCACCGCGCCAGCCGATCCACCGAGCGAAGCCGATACCGTTCTGCCCGTCTCACAGGGCCGGCTTGGCCTGTTCGACCTCATCGACCGGTTCGAGCCTGATGGCGGCAACGCCGGTATGGGCCGCATCCGCGCGCGCCAGAGTGTCGATCCGTATGCGTGGTATTTCAGGGCACACTTCTTCTCCGACCCGGTCCAGCCGGGCTCGCTCGGTCTCGACATGCTGGTCCAGCTGCTCGCCCGCGCGGCGGATCTGAAAGGCCTCGCCCACCGTTTCGAGCGGCCGCACTGGGACCCGATTGCGCCCGGTGAGGATGTCGCCTGGACCTATCGCGGCCAGGTCACACCGACCGCGAAACAGGTCACGGCCACCATCGAGGTCGATGCGGTAAAAGAGCATGAGGCCGAGACTATCGTCAGCGGCACCGGCTCGCTCTGGGTCGACGGCCTGCGCATCTACGAGATGCGCGGGGTCTCGGTCCGCCTCTCCAGCGCGACGGCGCCAAGGCTGCTCTATCGCCAGTCCGACACGCTCACGCCAGACAGCCCGGCCTGGGTCGGCGCGCACCGCCCGACGCATACGCTGCCGGCGCTGCCGCTGCTCTCGCAGGCAGGCATGCTGCTGCGCCAGGCGCGCGAAGCGGGTTTTTCCGGCTATCCGGTCGAACTGAAAGCCTTTTCGCCCCGGCAATGGGCGTCTGTTCCCGAGACCGGCCTGCTCGTAGAGGCCCAGGTGACGCCCGATGGCGCCGCCCGCCTGCGCGGGCGCCCGGCCGGCGAGCCGGATACGCCCTTCTCGACGCTCTCGGCCGGCGAGATCCTGACACGCCCGCGCAAGCCCGCCCCACGGCTTGCCGCCCAGGACCATGGCCCCGCCCGGCCGGACCCGTACGAGACCGCCGACCTCTTCCACGGCCCCGGCCTGCGGCCTGTCACAGAGCTGCACCGGGATGCCCGCGGCTTCGAGGCCAGGGTGGACCTCTCGCTCGCCGCCGATCCGGGCGACGCTTTCGACGCCGTCATCCTCGACGCGCTGGTGCATGGCCCCCCGCACGAGACGCCGGAAGAATGGTTCGACGGTGTCGACGATTGCGCGATCTATCCGGTGCGCATCGAGCGGCTTGTCATCTGCTCGGACCTGCCGGCGCACGGGACGCTCACCGTTCGCGGCGTGCCCGGCCAGCGCGATGCCTCCACGGGCGAGCTGCCTGTCACCATCGAAGCCTATCTGGACACCGTCCTCTGGGCCCGGCTCGACCTGATCGAGAAGGCTTATCCGAAAGGTCCGCTTTCGGCGCTCAACCCGCTGAAAAGACGCGCTTTTCTGACCGGCGCAAGCGACGTCCACCCCGCTCCGCTCAGCCGTTTCGAGGCAGGACGGACCCTGCTGTCACCGGCCGATGTCATCGCTTGCGACTGGCTGCCCGGCACGGTGGCCGCCGCCTGGGGCTGCCCGGGCCTCACCGGCAGCGACCTCGTCAAGGCGGTCGCCGTGAAGGAGCATTTCGCCCGCAAATGGGGCCTCCACCCGCAGGCCATACACCTCGACCCGCCATTCGTCATTGGCCCGGCGCGCCGTCACCGCTACGACTTGAAGTTCGATTCGAAAGCGCGCGCCTGGGCCGTGAGTGATGACCGTTACGAATAAAGTCGAACTGATCGTCGTCGACGAGCGCACCCTGCCCCTGGTGCAGCATCAGCGTTACCGGGCGCTCTGCACAGGTGGACAAGGCCCTGTGGCGGGCGCCGATCATGAAGCTCGCCGCGTGGCGCATGAGCATGATCGCCATGGGGTGACATTTGCCCTCTTCGACGCCGCCGATCTCGTCGCCAGCGCGCAGGTCATCCCGGTCTCGCCCATGACGCCGGCGAGCGCCTATGACGTCTACGACCTGCGCAACACGCTGCCGCGGCCCGATCATGGCGCCGTCATCGTGGCGAACCTTGTCACGACGCCTGTGCGCAAGGGCTCGAACCTGCTGGAGCCGGTGATGCGCGCCGTGCTCGATTTCGTGGCCCGGGAGAAGCGGCGCTATATCGCCGTCCTGGCCGATCCGGCCCTGCGCGACTTCTATGCCTCCATGGGGTTCGACACCGTGCGCGAAGGTCTGGCTTCGGGCCGCGCCTCCGGCGAAGTCGCGCTGATGATCTTTGACATGCGCGATACGCGCCACACCAATGGCGAGTCGCTCGCCGGCTGGATGTTCGGCCCCGTCTTCAACGGCTGAAGGCGAGCGCCGCCACCCGGTCGGGGGGCGTTTGCAGCAGATGGAGCGTCAGCGGGATACCCGCCTGTTCGATCTGCATCCTGTCGGTTTCCCCACGGATGAAACTCTCGGGGATTGTTACCGTCTTCGCCCCGCCCCGGAGCCCGGTCCCCTGCCATTTCAGGACCGCTTCCTTCGCACACCACAGCCGGTAGAAAGCAAGGCGCGCGTCGGCTTCATCCGCGCCTTCCAGCACCGCGGCCCGCTCGGATGCCTGCGCGATCATGTCCAGCATCGGCTCGAAACGGATGGGCCGCACACGCTCAAGATCCGCCCCGACGCGTCCACCCGGATAAAGAGCCGCCAGCGCGAGCGGCCCCGAGCGCGACCAGGACACCCCCATGGCCGGCGCGTCCACCAGCCGGGGCGGGGCATCGTCATGCCCCTCAAGGCTGACAGAGGCCGGCGAACAGCCAAGCATCTCGCCGGCGAGCTGCCGCAGGAGAAACCGGGCATGGAGAAAATCCTGCGCTGTCTCCGCGTCCCGTAAGCGCTCCACGCGCGCGGCCTCCTCCGCCCCGATGGGGCTGAACGTCCGGCTTTCCTCGCGCCGGTCGGCCAGTCTCCAGACAGGCGCGGCGGAACGGTTCATGATAGGCCCCCTCGAAAGATCAGCGACGGAAACACGCGCCCGGCGCGTTAAACCCTGACCGGGACGGAGATTGAACGCGCATGCACACTCCACGCAAGTCCATCCGTACCGGTAACGAATTCTATGTTTCTCTGTGACACTGTGCGCGTGCGATTACAGCTTCAGAATGAAGGCCCGCCTCATGGAACGCCCCTGCCTCTCCCGCCCGGACCACCGGCTTCAGAAAGACTGGCCAGCCACGCCTTACCGCCCTGTCTGATGCTGTAAACATTGGTTTTTACCCGCGTTTGCAACCATATACAGTCTTGTCCTCGTTCTGCCGTGATTAGTGCGGAACTTGCATGGCTGGTTACACGCTGTCTCAGCCCGGTTTGAATTGAATGGCACGATACACAACAGCTCTCATCGCCGCGGTCCTCCTGCCCGCCCTGCCCGCGGCAGCCGCGAGCGTGCAGGTGGAGTTCACCGGCGACTATGTCACCGGGGACATCGAACAGGCCGTGCGCGACGCGCTGCCCGACGAGAGCACGCCGGAAACCCAGCTGGAGGCGCGCCGTCAGGGGCGCCGGGCAGCCGATGCCGTCCGCGGCAAGCTCAACAGCCTTGGCCATTATGATCCGCGCATCGACCTCAGCATCGAGAGCACCGAGCCGCCGGCCGCGCGCCTGCGCGTCGATCCGGGGCCGTCCTTTTCACTCGAAACCGTCACCGTCGAATTCGACACCCCGGCCCCGCGCGAGGAGTCCCTTTCGGAGATCCGTCAGGACCTGCCCGTGCGCGCCGGCCGCCCGGCCATCCCGTCCGAAGTCATCGACGCGGAACGCTGGATCACCTCGACCCTGCGCAATGAGGGCTATCCCTTCGCCGAAGTCCGCGAACGCCGCGTGATCGGCGACCGCGAGGCCGAGACGCTTGCGGTGACCTATATCGTCCATTCCGGCCCGCGCGTGCAGCTGGGTGAAACCACGTTCCCGGACGGCGAGGAGCTGGTCACCAAGACGAAATATCTTCACCAGCTTGTTCCGTATGAGGAGGGCGAGATCTATTCGCCCGACGCCCTGTCGGCCTTCAACACGCGTCTGGCCGAAACGCGCATGTTCAAGGTGGCCCGCGCTTCGCTCGCCGATGAACCGAGCGGGACGACCGAGTCCGGCGACGAGATCCGCGATGTTCACGTCACCCTTACCGAACGTCCGCGCCACACCATCGCCTTCGGCGCCAGCTATTCGACCAATGAAGGCGCCGGTCTCAATGCCGAATTCACCCGCCGCAACCTGATGCGCCGGGGCGACACGCTGACGACCGAGCTGACCATGGCGGAGATGAAGCAGGCCCTCGATGTGACCTGGCGCCGGCCCAACCAGTTCGGCTATGGCCGCGGCCTTGTGCTCAACACCGCCCTGATCCAGGAACTGACCGACGCCTATGACCGCCAGGCCTTCACGCTCGGCGCCGCCTTCGAAGTCGTCCAGAGCCCGGACTTCACCTACTCCTATGGCGTGAATGGCGAGCTTGCCCACGAAGAAGACGAATATGGCGAGCGCGACCTGCAGATCCTGTCGGTCTTCGCCGACGGGCGTCTCGACAAGACCGACAGCCTGCTCGATCCGCGCAAGGGCTGGCGGCTGAATGGCCGCGTCGAACCGAGCTATACGTTCGGCGACGAGACCACGCCCTATGTCCGCTCCGTCGCGCAGATCAGCGCCTATTTCCCGTTCGACGAGGCCCGCAAATTCGTGCTCGCCGGACGGTTCAAGGCCGGGGCCGTCACAGGGGCGAGCGCCGCCAACCTGCCGGTCGACACCCGCTTCTATTCCGGCGGCGGCGGCAGTGTGCGCGGCTATGCCTATCAGGGCATCGGCCCACGCGCCGAGGATGGCACACCGCTGGGCGGCAAGTCGCTCATCGAGGCCTCGCTCGAGGCGCGCTATGCGATCCGGGAAAAGATCGGCGTCGTCGCCTTTGTCGATGCCGGCAATGTCTCGACCGAGGAATTCTCGGACTTCAATGAAGCCCGGTACGGTGCCGGCATCGGTGTGCGCTATTCCACCCCGGCGGGCCCCATCCGGCTCGATGTCGCCGCGCCGCTGAACCCGACCGATTTTGACGATCCCGTCCAGGTCTACATCTCCATCGGGCAGGCGTTCTGATGACCGACACCGGAGAGCAGCAGACCGCGCGCAAACGCCGCCCCCTCGTGAAATGGGGCCTGATCGCCCTGGCCGGGCTTGTCGGCCTGCTGGTCGTGATCCTGCTTGCGCTGAGATTTGCCGCACAATCCTCCATCGGGCGCAACTTTGTCGAAGCCCGCATCGAAGCCGCCGACCCGTCCGGCCAGGATATCGAGATCGAGGGGCTGAGCGGTGACCTGCTGGGCACCTTCCGGATCGAGCGCCTGACCGTGGCCGACGAGGATGGCATCTGGCTCGAGGCGGAGAATGTGCTGGCCGACTGGAAGCCGCTGGCCCTGCGCAAGCGATCACTCTGGGTCGAGGCGCTTGAGGCAGACCTTATCCATGTCATGCGCCGCCCGGTGCTTGTGTCGTCTGGCCAGTCTTCCTCCGGGAGCGGCACCATGCCGCTGCGCGCGGGCAAGATCGAGACGCTGAGGATTGGCGAGGTGCGCACCGATGAGGGCGTCCTGCCCCGCCCGCTCTCGCTGGAGATCAATGGCCAGGGCCGGCTTGGCCGCGATGGCGGGCGCACCGAACTGGCCGTCCTGCCGCTTGAAGGCGACGGTGACCGGCTGACTGCCGACCTCACCTGGTCTGAGGATTTCCGCGTGCGCGGCAATCTCGCCCTCGACGGCCCGGCCGGCGGCCTGTTCGCCTCGCTTGCCCGGCTGCAGCCCGGCCAGTCGCTGAACGCCCGGCTCGACGCCGACGGCACGCTGGAGACATGGCAGGCCGATGGCGAGATCGCTGTTTCAGAGCAGTCTCTGATCAGCATCGACGCGCAATCGGAAAACGAGACCATCGCCTTCAACATCGACGCCCATCCGGCCCGCCACCCGCTGACCGCCCGGATTGCCGACACGCTGGGCGACGAACTCACCATTGACGGCGCGATCCTGCGCGAGGATGGCAGCCAGCCCGTCCTCGATCTCGACGCCCGGGCCGAAGGGCTCAATCTGGAAGCCCGCGCCCGGCAGGACAGGTCCGGCGTCTACAGTGCCGACCTGCGCCTGAGAGCCGACCGGCCCGACCGCTATGCCGGCTCCGATTCCATCTCCGTCGGCAGCGCCCTGCTGGACGGGACGGCCGTGTACGATGCCGGCTCTGTCCGCTTTGACGGCACCATCGAGGCCGACGCCGTCGACGTGCCGAGCTTTGCCGCCGAGACCGTCTCCGGCCCGCTTAAAGCCGTCTATGACCAGGGCCAGGTGCTTGTAAACACGACCCTCACCGGCGAAGGCGCCACCCTGCCCGGCATGGCCGGCAAGCTAGCCGGCGCCGCGCCTGTCGTGTCGACGAATCTCAGCTATGACCTCTCCGAACGCGCGCTTGCCATGCGCGAGCTGAGCGTGCGCGGCAAGGCGGCCCGGATCAGCGCCGCCGGCACCGCAACGCTGCAACAGCCGCTCGGCGCCGAACTGGCCGGCAGCTTCCAGCTCGATGGCGCTGCCGCCGGTCTCGCCCGTCCGGTCAAGGCGAATGGCCAGTTCAAGGCCAGCCGAACCGGCGACCGCCGCACCACTTTCGAAACGCGCATCAATGCCAGTAATCTCGGCGAACTGCCGCGCCCCGTCAGCGACTGGAGCGACGGCCAGGCCCGGATCA
Organism: Henriciella aquimarina; assembly: GCF_002088975.1. Lineage (GTDB taxonomy): Bacteria > Pseudomonadota > Alphaproteobacteria > Caulobacterales > Hyphomonadaceae > Henriciella > Henriciella aquimarina. The sequence continues at coordinate 40,531 of NZ_NCST01000044.1, read as the reverse complement.
CCGCCAATGGCGAGCTTATGGCCGATGGCGCGCTGAAGCTCTCAGCCGTCACCGCCGAAACCGGCACGCTGCGGCTCGATGGCTCGGGCCGGCTCTCCGCCGATCAAATCCTGTCGGTCACCGCAGACCTTGAAGCCGGCGAAGCCGGTGTCGCAGGCGCGACGCTGAGCGGCCTCACGGGCCGCGCGACGATCAACGGTCCGGTCGACAATCTGCGCTTCGAGACCCAGCTCAACGCGCCCGCCATCACGCGCAGCCCGCTCAGTTTCGAGAATGTCCGCCTTGCGAGCGACGGGCGCTACCGCCAGGGCGTCGTCAGCGCCAACACCACGCTGGACGCCGACACTGAAACTGGCCCGCTCAGCGCACGCACGGGCCTCACTCTCGATGGCGCTGCCTGGCAGGTTGAGGGCTTTGAAGGCGAGTGGGGCGATCTTGTCGCCGCGGCGAACCTCTCCGCAAATGGCGGAAAGCTCAGCACCCTGCGCGGCAATCTCGATGTGAATGGCGAGCTGCCCGCCGGCCTGCCTGCGCGAAGCATCGAGGCCACCGGCCAGGTCGAGGGCGAACAGCTCACCCTCGATGCGACACTCGCCACGGTCGCCCTCGGCCCCGCCCAGGCCGATGCGCTCGTCGTGCGTGCCACCGGGACACCGGAGGCCATCAATTTCGTGGTCGATATGGACGGGCGCACCGAGCTTAATGAGCTGAACTACGAAACGAGCGTCGATCTCGATGGCGAAGTGAAAGGCCTCAGCTCGGGCGCACCCGATCTCACCGCCTCGCTCTCTGCGCTGCTCGGCGACATCTCGCTGACCACGCAAGAGCCTATCCGCTTCGTTCAGCATGAGGACGGGTTCGAGGCTTCCGCCCGGTTCGCCGCACTCGACGGGACGCTCGCTCCGCAGCTGACGACCCGCGGCGAGACGCGCCTGCAACTCGAAGCCCAAGACCTCCGCATTGCGCCGCTGCTCATCCTTGCCGGGCGCGAGGCCCTGACCGGGGCCATGGATATCAGCGTGGATTTCCGCGAGACCGAAGGCGGCTTGGCCGGCCCGCTGAGGGCCGAGCTGAGCTCGGTCGCCCGTCCGGAAACAGAGATCGGCCCCATCGACCTCTTCCTCGACGGGCAGCTCCAGCCCCAACGTCTCGACCTTCAATTGCGCGCCCAGGACAGCGATATCCTGGACGCCCTGATCAATACGGAAGTCCCGGTCACGACCTCGGCGTCGGCTCCGTTCATCACGCGTGACCCGTCCGGCGACATCCCCTTCAATGCCACGCTGGACGGCCAGATCGAGGCTGTCGCCGCTCTCGTCGTGCCGCCGCAAATGGTGCTGAAAGGTCTCGTCGAAGGCCAGGTCTCCGGCCGCCTGCCCAACCTCAATGACAGCTTCGAGGGCCAGATGGCGCTCAGCGAAGGCGTTTTCGAGCATGGCGATCTCGGCATGGTGCTGCAGGACATCCGTGCACAGACAACCCTTGGTGGCGGCAGTGTCACCCTGGAGAGTCTGGAAGCGCGCGGACGCTCCGGCGGCACGCTGAGCGGCAGCGGCTCCATGGCGATCGACGGCTCGGCCCGCAGCGATGTCGAGCTCACAGCCGACAAGCTCGTCGTCACCGAACGCCGCGAAGGCTCGGCCACGGTCAGCGGCACAATGTCCATGAACCAGAAGCCGGACCTGCTTGAGGTCACCGGCGACCTCACCGTCGACGAAGGCAAGATCAATATCGACAAGCTGCCCGATGGCGGCCCGCCGACGCTCGATGTCTCCTTCACCCAGCCGCAGGACGGCACGTCCGAGGACGAGGAAGAACAGGAAGAAGCCGCGACCCGGCTGGACATCTCGCTGACCGCGCCGGACCAGATCAATGTCAGCGGCCGCGGCGCGAATGCCGAACTGGCCCTCGATGCAGAGATTACCGGCTCCTTCGGCAACCCGGTCATTACCGGACAGGCCAGCGTCGTGCGCGGACGCTTCGACCTCCTCGGCAAGCGCTTCCGCTTTACAGACAGCACGGTTCGCCTGGCCCAGGAACTCGGCCAGTCACGGCTCGACATCTCCGCGGTACACGACGCCAAGGACGATATCACCGCGATCCTCAACGTGACCGGCACGATCGACCGTCCGGACATCAGCCTGACCTCCGATCCGGTCCTGCCGGAAGACGAAGTCCTGTCGCGCGTGCTGTTCGGACGCTCGCCCACACAGCTCTCCGCGCTCGAGACGGCCCGTCTGGCCGCAGCCCTCGCCCAGCTCTCCGGCGGCGGTGGCTTCGACCTGCTGGGCGGGCTCGAACAGGCCCTCGGCCTCGACACCTTCGATCTCGGGTCCGGCTCCAGCGGCGACGTCCAGGTGACCAGCGGCAAGTATCTCACCGAAGATGTCTATCTGGAGGTTCGCTCGGGGGCCGCCGGCGCACCCGGCGTGGCTATCGAGTGGGAACCGCTCAGCAATATCGAGGTGGAAGCCGCGACCAGCACCGAAGACGGCCAGCAGCTCTCTGTGCAATGGAAGCGGGATTTCGACTAGGCCGCCGGGCCTGAGCCGCCCTTGCGTGGCCGCCTGATCTGGGGATCCTGCGGCAACGCCCGGACCAGACTTACCATCGCGACGATCAGGACGAGCGACATGGGCAGGCCGAGCGAGATAGAAGCATTTCGCATGGCCTGAAGCCCGCCGACGACCAGCAGCGTCATGGCCGCCACGCCCTCGGAGGTCGCCCAGAAGATGCGCTGCCATTTCGGCGGATGCAGGTGTCCGCCCGAGGTCACCATGTCATCGACCAGCGAGCCGGAGTCCGAGGAGGTGATGAAGAAGATGGTGATCAGAACGGTCGCCACGGCCTGCATCAGGCCGGTCAGCGGGAAGTGCTCCAGCAGGTTGTGCAGCGCGGTCGCCGGGGTCGAAATGGCTTCGCTGACCAGCGCGGCCCCTTCCCGGCTTTCCAGGTGCAGCGCGGCCCCGCCAAAGATGGACAGCCAGATCATGGTCGCCAGCACCGGCACGATCAGCACCGACATCACGAAATCCCGAAGCGTGCGCCCGGTCGAGATGCGCGCGACGAAGATGGCGACGAAGGGCGACCACGAGATCCACCAGCCCCAGTAGAACAGCGTCCAGTCGGCCTGCCAGGTGTCCTGCGGATCGGTGTTCACATAGAGGCTCATCGCCGGCAGTTCCTGCAGATACTCCCCCAACGTCGTCACGAAGAGCCGCAGCATATAGAGGAACGGCCCGGCCAGCAGGACGAAGCCCACCAGGACGAGCGCCAGCACCGCGTTGAGCCGGCTGAGCTGGCGGATCCCGTTCTTCACCCCGGCGACGACGGACACGGTGGCGACCAGCGTGATGATCGCGATCAGGGTGAGCTGCGTGCCGACCGAGAGCGAAATCCCGGCGAGCGCCTTCAGCCCGGCATTGATCTGCTGCGCGCCGAGCCCCAGAGAGGTCGCCACGCCGAGCAGCGTGCCGACGGTGCAGAGAATATCGACGATATGGCCGGCCCAGCCATGGATGCGCTCGCCCAGAAACGGATACAGGATGGAGCGCGGCGCCAGCGGCAGCCCCTTGTTGAAGTGAAAATAGGCCACCGCCACGGCGAGCATGGAATAGATCGCCCAGGCATGCAGCCCCCAATGGAAGAAGGTCAGCCGCATCGCCTCCCGGGCGGCCGCCTCCGACTGCGAGTCCGCGACGCGCGGGGCATCGAAATGGGTGAGCGGTTCGGCGACCGACCAGAAGACCAGCCCGATGCCCATCCCGGCGGTAAACAGCATGGCGAGCCAGCTCAGCCGGCTGAATTCAGGTTTGGCGCCTGCGCCCCCGATCCGGATCTTGCCGACGCGCGACAGGCCGAGCCAGAGCGAAAAGACGAGAATGGCGGTGACGAGCAGGACATAATACCAGCCGAAATAGCGCGCGATGCCCGCCTGCAGGCTGGAAAACAGGGTTTCGGCATATCCGGTGAACCCGCCTCCGAAAATGCAGAAGGCGATCACGACCGCGCCGGCGCCGAAAAAGACGGGCGGGTTCATGGTGCTGGCCAGGGCCTTGTAGCGCCGCTGAAGCCAGGAGCCCGTACTCATCGGGCGAATGTCCATTTTGTCATGCTCACCTGAAAGGCAATGCAGCTGCGCGCCGGGCGTTCCAAAACCGCGCCCCGCCTCGCCTAGAGCTGGCTGGTGTCGGTCGGCTGGTCGAGGAAGAGCCGCCCGGCCAGTTCATAGGTCGCCGGTTTCACCATCATGTGCTGGGTGGCGACATGGATGTCGCGGAAGCGCCGCTGGATGGGCGAGGTCCGGTAGACCGCCGTGCCGCCGGCGAGCTCATAGATCAGGTCCACGGCCGTCCGCGCCGAGCGCACCGCCGACGTCGTCGCCAGCCTCAGGTCGCGCTTCAGCGGCACAGGGACCGGCCCGGCTTCGGCCGCCTGCCAGGCGGCCTCGATCGCTTCGGTGAAGAAGGCCCGGCCCTGCCGGATGGCGGCTTCTGCCAGGGCGACATCCCGGTGGGTGCCGGCCTTTTCGGCCAGCGTGCTGCGCGTCCCGGCCGGAACCTTGTCGACGGCGAGATCGTAGAAATCGTCCATCGCCCCGCGTGCCGCGCCGAGGGCCACCGCGGCAATGCCGATGCCGAGCAGGCCGAAGCCCGGAAAGCGGAAGATGGGATAATCGTCGCGCGACGTCCCGAAGCCATGCACCATGCGGTCAGCCGGGATGAAAGCGTCCGTCACCTGGAAATCCGTCGAGCCGGTGCCCTGCAGCCCTGTCACCGTCCAGGTGTCGATGAACTCGACTTGGTCGGCGGCAAAGATCGCCGAGAGCGATTGCGGGCGCCCGTCCTTGTCGAGGACCAGCCCGCCCTCCTCATCGGCGAGCAGGCAGCCGCCGCTGATCCAGTGCGCATTCTGCGAGCCCGAGCCCCAGGCCCAGCGCCCGTTGACGAGATAGCCCTCCACGCCGTCCTTCGTCGCCGGTCTCGCCCGCCCCATCGGGGCGAACACGCCGGCAGTTATGACGCCCGGCTGGCTCAATAGGTGTCTGACGGTCTCGGTCCCGGCGAAGGCCATGCCATAGGCCGCCGTCACAGCGATGAAGGTGCACCAGCCGGCCGACGCGTCGCCGCGGGCCAGCGCCTCGACGGTGCCGACATAATCGAGCGGGCTTGCTTGCGAGCCGCCATGGTCGGCCGGATTGCACAGCGCGTAAAAGCCTTCGGCGGAGAACCGGTCGGCCAGATCCTGCGGTAGCCGTCGCAGCGCTTCGGTCTCGTCGGCGCGGCGCGCCAGCTCCTCGCGATAGCTTCCGGCCCGCGCAACAAAGTCGGTCCGTGCGGGCGCCCCTCCTGCAGAATCGGCTGACATTCGATCTCCTCCCAATGCTTTGCTCTTATGGCTGGGGACAAGCCTAGCACAGCTCGCGCATACGGCGCAGGTCCATCAACTTTGTTGCAGGCATAAAAAAAGCCCCTGAAATCCGTGAGGACTTCAGGGGCCTGTTTGGGTGCGGGAGGGCGCACCCAACAAAAGAGTAAGCTAGTAATTCCTTTTATTTCAGAGGGTTAGAGGTTTCCCTGCGAGCAACGATCATTCAAAGTTCCGGCAGGCGCCGGCTGATGCGTGCCAGAATATCGTCAAAGAGTGCAGGCTCCCTGTAGTAAAGCGCTCGTGACTTCGCATAAGCGTCCGCGTACGCCTTTCGCGTTTCTGCGTCGCTCAACAGAAAGGCTTCGTTCCTGGTGAGGTCCGGTTCATCTGCCTTGCGGAACCTTTTGGCCTTGTGGTCCTTGTACGCGTCTGTTCCGATGAACTCTTTCACTGAGGCGTCAGCGAGCAGGCAGTACACGTCATAATAGTGGCGCATGAAATTGACAGGCATGTCGCCGTCCGCCTGCTGCTTTCGGAATTTCGTTGAGATGGTCTGGAGCTTTTCGACAAAAGTATAGCCCGGCTCATAGCAAGGCACATCGACCGCGCGGGTGTCGGTCAGGTCTGCAATCCCACTCTCGACTGCAAGTTCGTAAGCCCAGGACGAAATCGTACATGGCCGGTTCGGCGCCACCTGGTCGAACCCGACTTCGAGCAGGATGCCTGCCTTCAGCCCTTCTGGCAGTGGATTCACCGACTCATACTTCAATCGAATGCCTGCGCCGCGATAGTGGCGTGTGTCGTCGAACTCTTCGTCGCGGACCACTTCGATAATGCCAGGAATTTTGATGGCTTCGGCCAGACCGTTGAAGAATTCGAGACGCGCCTTTACCTGCGCAGGCTTGTTGTGGTTTGGGCCATACTGGAGGTCGGTCTCTGGGTGGATCAGGATGTCGATGTCTTCCGAAAAACGGTCGATGAGGCCGTATCCCTTTGACAGCGAAGTTCCGCCTTTCAGCTCAAACTTATAGTCAAGCTGCTGCAGTCCCCAGAGGCAGTGCATCAACCAGTAGTCTTTTTCGATGAGGCCCGGATCGATAGTGTTGTTTCGCGCAGCAACAGCGATGAGGTCGGCAAAATCAGGCAGTGCGTGCAGGAGGGTCACGCGGCGGTTGCCTGATCAGGGTTCAATACAGGCTTGAGGAGCCTTGCAGCCCGCGCCGATCCGAAATCCTTCACCGCACGTGACAGTCGCGCGCGGTCCATACGTCGCGCACGCCTAAGTGCCTTGGGAAGCACTGCTGCCTTTTCCTCGGGAAGCCGATCGAGGTTGTGCAACAGATCCACCAGGAGGAATTCTTCGCTGAGGTTTGAAGGAACAGAGGTCCGCATGCGGAAGTCATAGCGTCGGCCATCCAGCTCGAAATGGCCGTGCCGTTTGCGATTATAAACTACCGGCTCATTGTAGAGCTGCGTCGTTCCCAATTCGAGGCTGTTATAGGCGTTTGGCGAAACCATAAGAAACCGGTCATCCCCCAGGAATGACTCAACCAGCTTCTCCGGCTTGGCGGGTGCCTGCCCGAACCGAGTTTTCTTCGGAGCCATATAGAGCCCTGCCCCAACCTTTTCGAGGCGTCCTTCGTCAAGCAGCTGTCCAACATGTCGATCGACAGCGTTTGACCAGGTCGCAAGCTCCTTGCGCCGGTACACCTGTCCGGGGCGCAATTTCCTTTTTAGTTTTGCAAGCGCGGTCATGTTCTGTCTCCATCACCCACAATATAGGGGTCATGCTCCATATTATGCAACATTTCTTATTAAAAAGTCATGCACAACAAAGACAATAAATACTCTCGACACAGGTGCAAGATATTGATTTTACGATGTTTTATAGAATGAGGAAGCAGGTCTCTTAATCACCGGAATGGCACAATCCGTACTAAACAAAAGGGTCTGGGGTCCAATTTATTTATGAATTGAAGCTCGTACGCAGCGAAACCAGGTTGCCCTTTCGCCAAGAGCCGACAATGGATTCCGAACCGCGAGTGACGCGCCCAGTAATCGTGCTTGAAATTAAATTAATTCAACGCACTATGGCACTCAAAACTTCGCTTGTTGTGCAGATTGTTTGCAATTTGTAGTGCAAACTGTGGTGCAGCCCTTTCGTGTTGTCAAAGTTCGACGCTGCCTATCAACGACATTCACATCGCTAACATGATTTGCTGGCCGTTCAAATTCGCGCTGGAGCGTAGCCATGCAACTTTTCGCTCGGGACTGACCCGCGGGTCTGGGTTGATCCTGCTCCGTTACGACAAACCTTGAGTGCTCAGAGGTTCTTTCTTGATTTAAACCCCTATGGGGTATAAGTGGTAGTCATGAACTTTGTTGTCGCAACTCTCGTGACGGTATTTTTCAGCCTGTCGCAGGTGCTCTGCGCGTGTCCCGTCGATATGTCGGCGACGAATAGCATGGCAACCGAGTTCACCGCTCATTCTCACCAGGCGCCCGCCGATGGGCCTGAGGCGCCCTGCGATGATGAGACTGATCACTGCAAGCTTCAGACAGCAACGGTCGCCCAAGCCGACAAGACGGCGAACCCGGTCCAGCACGTATTAGGCGATACGACGCCCATCGGGCTTGCTACACCCTCATGGCAACACGCATGGAAGCGCGTCGTCAATGTCCGCACGCCCTGGCCTGAGGTCCGAAGTTACCTGCTGCAACAAACGCCAGTCACATTGAAGGTGCGTTCCCTGAGCTGATTTCGTGCGTCGCTGCATTAGCAGCCCGATTGCATAAATTCACCTCATGGAGACGATTATGTTGAACAGACGACGTATGTTGCAGACGGTGCTCGGCACCGGCGCAACCTTGGGGGCAAGCAGCCTCCTGCCCGCTTGGGCAAAATCTTCCAGCAACGGAAACCTTGGTGTGCCCTCACTTTCGGGCACGCGCTTCGACCTCGAAATCGGGCAGTTCCCGGTCAGGCTCAACGGCAAAGTCGGTATGGCAACCGGAATCAATGGCACACTTCCCGGTCCGCTCTTGCGGTTGCGCGAGGGCGATGACGTTACAATGAACGTCACCAACCGGCTTGCCGAAGACACTTCGATCCATTGGCACGGACTGCTTGTCCCCTTCCATATGGACGGCGTGCCGGGCGTCAGCTTCCCGGGCATCAAACCGGGCGAAACGTTCAAATATCAGTTCAAGGTGCCGCAAAATGGCACTTACTGGTATCACTCCCATTCTGGTCTGCAGGAACAACTCGGCCATTACGGTCCGATCGTCATAGATCCGGCAGGTACAGACCCAGTGGCTTATGACCGGGAATATGTGCTCGTCCTCAGCGACTGGAGTTTCACGCATCCGCACCGGATCTTCGACAAGCTCAAGAAGAATGCCGAGAGCCTGAATTTCAACCGCCCGACCCTGTCGAACCCAACCGGACTTGGCGGCATGTGGGGGCAGATGCGAATGAGCCCGCGCGATCTCGCAGACGTGACCGGCGAAACCTACACCTACCTGATCAATGGCCATTCGACGGCCGATAATTTCAATATGGTCTTCCAGCCGGGCGAGCGGGTTCGCCTGCGCATTATCAACGCCTCCGCCATGACCCTCTTCAATGTCCGCCTCCCGGGCTTGCCGATGACGGTGGTCCAGGCCGACGGTCTGAATGTCCAGCCGGTTGAGACCGACGAGTTCCAGATGGGCGTGGCCGAGACGTATGATGTCATCATCGCGCCGACCGAAGCGCGCGCCTACGCCTTTGTTGCCGAATCGATCGACCGCTCCGGCCAGGCCGTCGCCACGCTCGGCCCGCGTGCCGGTATGCGGGTCGATGCGCCTGCGCTTCGAGCTGTGCCGATGCTGACCATGCGGGACATGGGAATGGCCCATGGAGACATGGCGGGCATGTCAGGCATGGGGAGAATGGATCATGGTCCGGACACCGCGACGGCCGGGGACGACATGAAAGGCCACGACATGGGTGCCATGTCGATGATGCCCGATCCTCATGGTCCGGCGGTCCAGCCCGTCAAGATTGAAGCAGATATAGAGCGCGGCCCCGGTGTCGCAAAAGTATCAGGCATGACGATGAGCCGCTTGGGCGAACCCGGTCTCGGGCTTGATGATGTCCCCCACCGCACGCTCACCTACAACCAGCTTCGCGCGCTCGACATGAATGAGGACCATCGCCCGCCTGGCCGCGAAATTGTCATTCATCTGACGTCGAACATGGAACGCTACATGTGGTCGTTCGACGGTGTAAAATTCTCCGAGGTAACCGAGTCAATCAAGTTCTACGAGGGTGAACGTGTTCGCCTGACGCTCGTAAACGATACAATGATGCCACACCCGATCCATTTGCACGGCATGTTTTTCGATCTCGTGAATGGCGGTGGTCATCACATGCCGCGCAAGCACACAGTAACGGTCAAGCCTGCAGACAGGGTCAGCGTCGACATCACCGCAGAACATGTCGGTGACTGGGCGTTCCACTGCCATCTGCTTTACCACATGCACGCTGGCATGATGCAGGTCGTCAGCGTCATTCCGCCAGCAGACGATACGACACCAGCTGAAAAAATGCCGGCAGGTCAGATGAATATGCCCATGGACCATCACGGCATGAACCATGGGGAGGGAAAATCATGATGAAACCGAATTTGGCAGCCCCTCTCCTCCTCGGCTTCGCGCTCTACGCGACCGGCAGCGCGTTCGCGGAAGACACAAATCAAACCCCGCCCTGGGATCAGGCCGACGCCATCTACGGCGAGGATGCAATGGCGGACGCTCGCCGGGACGTTCTTGCGGAAGGCGGAGACCAGAAGAGCTTCTACATCCTCTTCAACCAGCTCGAGGCTCAGATGTCTGACGAGGGCGACAGTTTGTACTGGAACGGACAGGCTTGGTATGGGGGCGATATCAACAAGCTCTGGTTCAAGAGCGAGGGCCGCGCCTCTCTGAATGGAGAGGGCGTGGATGATGCCGAGATCCAGGCGCTCTATTCCCGCGCGGTTGCGCCTTTCTGGAATGTTCAGGCGGGCGTTCGCTACGACATCGAACCGGATAGTCTCGCGCATGGGGTCGTCGCACTGAATGGTCTGGCGCCCTACTGGTTCGAAGTCGACGCTTCCGCCTTTCTCAGTGAAAAAGGCGATGTAACGGCCCGCATCGAGGCTGAATATGAGTTGCTCCTGACCCAGCGGTTGATCTTGCAGCCTCGGATCGAAGCAAATCTTTCCGCGCAGGACATACCGGAAAGGGAAACGGGCGCGGGACTTAGCACACTCGATGCCGGCTTGCGGCTTCGTTATGAAATCAGGAGGGAGTTTGCGCCTTATGTCGGCGTCGAATGGCAAAGCGCCTTCGGTGAGACACGCGACATGATCAAAGCCGCAGGCGGTGAAGGCGACGATATCGTCTTTCTCGTGGGCCTGCGGACCTGGTATTAGGAGAACAAAATGGGCGGTTTCATAGAACCCAATATTCACCCCGTGCTGGTGCATTTTACCTATGCCCTCGGCACATCTGCAGCCTTGGCATATGTGGCTGGCCTCCTCGTACCTGCAGGCCGCTGGCGCGACAGCCTTCGACCGGCCGCCGACTGGATGCTGGCATTGGCTGCCTTGGCGGTTCTGGCCACCATCGCGGCCGGGTTTCAGGCCTATTACAGCGTTGCTCACGATGCGCCGTCCCATGAAGCGATGACAACCCATCGCAACTGGGCTGTTCCCACGGGCCTCGCATTACTGGCCCTCGCCGGTTGGCGCTGGCTGAGAAGGGCCTCGTCGCCCGGCCCGGTATTTGCGATCAGTGCCCTGGCGGTGGCAGGTCTTTTGACGGTTACAGCGTGGTGGGGAGGCACAATTGTCTACAAGTACGGACTTGGCGTGCAGACCCTTCCTGAAGCCAGCGGGCCAGGCCACGATCATGATCATGGCGGCGGAGCCGGTCATGGCGACCAAGGCACCGTAAATTCAACAGACGATCATCAAGACGCTCACGGAGCGCCTCCATCCGACACGATGGATGGATCATCGGCGAGCGGCGATGGACATGATCACGACCATACCGACGGTGCAGCTGATCGAGAAATGTCAGGCACGGTCCCCGCCGGACACGACAACTCCGACGGCCATCACGACACCAAACCGGTCTCGACTGATGAACAGGCGATCCTGGATATCATGGCCGCGATCGAAACCGGTTGGGAGACCGGCGATGGCGAACTGTTCCGACAGAACTTTCTCGACTGGTCAGGCGCCCGGTACTTTGAGTCAGGCGGCGAGAATACTGGCCTGCTCGACCTTGTCGAAAATCATGTCGAGCCCGAAAAAGATACCATTCCGGATCTCGAACTCGACTTCTCGAATATAGACGTGCAATTCGAGGGAAGTGACTTTGCATGGGCTGTCGCGGACACAGCGATCAGTGGAACGTTCAGCTCCAATGGCGAACGCCTGGAGCGTATCGGGAAACAAACGGTGCTGTTCCGCAAGGTCGCCGGCACCTGGCAGGTCATTCACACGCACTCGTCCTCTCGTGCGCCGCGATAAGGAGGAAATCCAAACTGCCGCGTGCTGGCCAAGTTGAAATGCAATCGGCAAGCGGCGATGATATTGAGTATACCCCATATGGGTATTAGGTCATGACTGTCCTGTCCTTCCCCCAGAAACCCTACTTCAAACTGGCCCATAAAGTGCGGGCTGGACATTGGTTTGAAGCTGACGCTGCTGCTTTTGTGAGCACCGAAGGCGACGTCACGGCACGGGTCGAGGCCGAATATGAGTTGCTGCTAACCCAGCGTCTGATCCTTCAACCCCGCTTAGAAGCGAGCCTTTCTGCTCAGGATATGCCTGACCTGCAACTCAGTTCTGGTTTAACCAGCGTTGATGCCGGCCTGCGCCTTCGCTACGAAATTGTTCGCGAATTCGCGCCATATATTGGCGTCGAATGGCAAAGCGCTATTGGCGATACCGCAGACTTCATTGAGGCGTCTGGAGGCGAAAAAGATCAAACGGCATTGCTCGTCGGTGTGCGAACCTGGTTCTAAACATGATGGAGATCTAAATTGGCCGATATGGGGCATATGATTTTCGGCAATCTTGGCGCGCTGATTTTTTGGGGCGTCCTGGCATTGCTGATCTATGTCGCTGTGCGTGCGACCATCAATCGGGACGGGGCGGACTCCAAGTCCAACGACCCGGTCGATATCCTCCGGCGACGATATGCGCGCGGCGAAATAGACAAGGAAGAATTTGATCGTCGCATGAAAGACCTGAGCTAACGCCGCTTGCAGACCCCACAATTCTTGAGGGGTCAGGCAAGTGTCCGGCGTATCACCCAGACAATGCCAGTCGCTGAAGATAGCGACGCTCACGCATATGGCTAACTGGGAGGCGCTTTTGGGCGATTTGATTGAACCGAACCTGCATCCGATTCTGGTGCATTTTGCCTATGCGCTTAGCCTCACGGCTTTGGCCTCTTATGTGTTGGCCGCCTTTTCGCCTGTCGAGCGATGGCGAGAGACTCTGCGCCCGGCCGCGGACTGGATGCTGGCCTTTAGTGCGATCGCAATCGTGCTGACAATCGCGGCAGGATTTCAAGCCTATTACACGGTAGATCATGACGCGCCGTCGCATGCAGCGATGACCACCCACCGCAACTGGGCTGTACCATCCGGCCTCGCCATCCTCCTATTGGCGGCCTGGCGATGGACGGGAAGAGCAAAAGCCGCCTCAGGCATTTTCGTCACAGGCTTGGCTGCGGCCGCGCTCGCCTTAACCGTCACGGCCTGGTGGGGCGGCAAAATCGTCTATGGCTACGGCCTTGGGGTCAAAAGCCTGCCGCAGGTGACAGGAGATGGCCACGACCATGATCATGGCGGCGGCGGCGTCACGGCAGATCATGATATGGATCCCATGCCAGATTTAGCGCCGACCGCGGCTGCCCATGAAAACTCCGATGGCCATCACGACGTCGCTCCAATCAGTCATGACAATAGTGATGGGCACCATGATGGAGACAGCCCGTCCACAACACCCGCGCCACAAGCTGGATCGCCGGCGAGCGTCGCTGACGCTTTCGGCGAAGCGTTAAAAGCAGGTGATGAGGCGGCGCTGCGCGCGCTGTTTTCCCCCGACGTCGTGATCGCTGAGGGCGGCGGCGCCGAGCGCTCATTCGAAGAGTATGCCGGCCATCATATGCCCGCAGACATGGCTTATACAGCCGCGGTTTCATTCGATCTCAAAGACCGAAACATTCTCGAGAATAGCGATATCGCTACGGTGATCTCTCAATCGGAGATTAATGGCGCCTATAGAGGCGAGCCCGTGCACCGCCAAGCTATGGAAACCATGGTTCTCAAACGCGACGCTGGGGTCTGGAAGATTCACCATGTCCATTGGTCATCCGCGCCGATCACCGAAGATCACGAGCACTGATAAATGGCTGGGGGTGGCCAAACACAGCTTGCGGACCCGCTGATGGGTCAAAACCACTTCACCGCGGTGCGGTGGGTGTTGGCGATCGCTGTAGTACTCGGTCATATCTGGCTCCTCACGACAGGGTTCGAACCGTTTCGCATCCACGAATGGACTGCCAGCTATATGGCCGTGAACGGGTTCTTCGTCCTGTCAGGCCTCTTGATTGCCAAGAGTCTTCATACAAGGCGCGATATGAAGGCTTATGCAGTTTCACGGTTTCTGCGGATCTACCCAGCTCTGGTGATTATACTTGCGGCTTTTGTCCTCGTCTTCGCGCCTGTCTATTCGGCCGAGGGCGGCGGATCATTGTTTCAGCCGGAGACCTGGCAATACACCTACAAAGTCTTGGCGCTTGGCGATCCCGACAGCGCGCCCGCACAGATATTCTCTCAGAATTTGGAAACCGACTTTAACGGGCCGCTCTGGACCATTCGGTTCGAGCTAGCAGCGTACATCCTAGCGGGCATCGCGTTCATGTTTGGCACCGTCAACGGCCCATGGCGTGTTCTTAGCGTCTTCTTGCTTGTGCAATCGGTCTATCTTAGCGCGCCTTTGTTCATCGATACGAGTGCGCTCCCGCCGAGCGTGATGTCCTTGCTCCGCCTCTCATCGGCCTTTCTGCTCGGAATGACGCTTTGGCAGTGGCCTATTTTGCGCAGACCGCCCCTCTTGGCGGTCGCAGGTCTGATTGCAGCGTTCGCGCTCCTTGGCGGCGGCCCCCTCGGCGAATTGTTTGCGACCCTTGCCCTCACAAGCCTAATGCTTCGAGCTGGATTGCCAAAACGTGCGTCCGTCCGCATCGCCAAAATTCCGGACTATTCGTACGGGATTTATATCTGGCACTACCCGCTTTTGCAGGTATTTCTGGTTGGACAACCAGATGTTAGCCCCGCTGTCCTGGCTATAATGACCGCGCCGCTCATTCTGCTCGTCGCGGCCACTTCGTGGCATGTCATCGAAAAGCCAGTGCTTGCTCTGAAGCTGCGCGCCCGCTCGATAAACCAAAAAACCGTATCGCCGGAGGTGGCCGCATGACCTCCGCGTCGCATTCACTGATTGAAACATTGCTTCGGGCTCAAAGCCAATTTGAGAAGCTTATAAGCAGCGCATCTGAAAACACACCCGCAACTAAGTTTGCAGAAATGGCATTCATGACGGCCGAGGTGTGCATTCTTCTTTCTGAGGCATTTGCGAAGTCGATCGAACACCGCCGAGAAAATCTCCTCAGGGCACTACGAGCGATGGCAGGTATTTTCAGAGGCCTTGAAAGAGCCTCGCTGGAAACGACGAGCAACAGCCCGAACAGGCTCGGGACCGCGTGCGGTCAATGCGAAACAGCGATCTACGCTTTTCTTAAAGCAACCGAGCCTGACACTCAGGGGAGATTGAAATGAGCGCGGCGCCCTGGTCTGGCGCGTTGGCCATCGGGGTCGGCTGGGCCGCGCTCGACGCTCGCCTTGGCAAGAACACGGCACATGCTCATTTGGCACATCAGGCCATACTCGGGCTGGATGGCGCAGTCGTGGTGACGACAAACTCAGAGATAGTAGCCCCGACCGGCAAGGCTATTCACATCCCTACTGGGCAGACCCATTCCATCGGTCCTGAGGGACGCCTGACGCGCTCGATCTATATTGACCCGCGCTTTTCCGGAATTCGAAACGATCAGCAATGCAATCAGCCTGCCTGCCTTTCGGATGATCTATCAGCCGCTCTAGAGCACATCAGCGACATTAGTCAGGCGCGCGATTGGGCGAAAAGGTTCGCGGGCCGGTTGCCTGGTTCGGCCATAGATTCACGCCTACAAAAAGCCCTTGGCAACGTTCGCGCACTCGCCAATCCCGCCGCTCTGGCGCGCGAGCTCGCGCTGTCTCCAACTCGGCTGCGAGAGATCGTCAAGGCGGACTTCGGTGTTCCGCCCAGCAACCTATTGCAATGGTTGCAATTGCTCGGCGCCGCTAAGGCAATGGAGGCGTCGTCCAGTCTCGCTGATGCAGCGGCCGCGGGCGGTTTTGCTGACCAGGCGCATTTCACTCGCCGACTGCAACAATGGTTCGGGGTGACCCCAAAAATTGGCCTGTCGGGTTTGGAGGTGTCCGTCGATGATCTCAGCTGATCCCTCACCCAACGCGGATTGGTCGGCGCGCTTGTCTTGCTCAAGACAACGATGCGGGCCCTAAGTATATATACGGAGTAACCAATACCCCCTATGGGTATTAACTCATTTTCGAAGCAACGCATCGCTGTCGCACGAATTATGTGGCGGCAACAACCAAAGAGAAGGAAAACACCATGCGCCTCATCCCCACTGGGCACGCCCTATCCATTTTTCTCGCCATCACGTTTACGCTCTGTATCGCATGGGGGTTGGTCGCACCGCCTAGTCTCCACATGCACGGTGCGTGGGAAGAGCTCCTACCCGGATTTGAATTCATTTCGGTTTCAAGCTTCTTCCTCGGCCTCATCGAGTCCTACGTTTACGGCTGGTATATCGCGCTTGTCTTCGTACCGCTCTACCGGCTGTTCAATCGCCAAAAAGCCTAATGCCAGAACTCCATTAGAGATCAGCCGCCCAACCCGGGCGCTGACCTTTAAGAGTGACACTGAAGCCAAACCCCGGAGGGGCGGATATGACCAATACCGATCATAAACATCACGACCATGGACATCATGATCACCACCACGGGGATGATCATGATTGTTGCCATGGTGGCGGAGACGCCGATGCCGGCGCGGACGGCAAATATGATCTCGTCCCGCAGGGCTACACAGGCACGGTCTATACATGCCCGATGCATCCAAACGTTCGCGACGTCCGAAACTCCGGGTGCCCTATCTGCGGCATGGCGCTGGAGCCAGAAGGTGTTGTCGTAGGCGAAGAAGACACTTCAGAACTCGACGATATGACCCGTAGATTCTGGATCAGCGCCATCTTCACCATCCCGCTTGCCATTTACGCCATGGGTGACCTGATCTCCGGCAAACCCCTCGAAGGGCTTTTGCCCGCCGGTTGGTCCCAATGGGCTCAATTCGTGCTGGCGGCTCCTGTCGTCCTCTGGGGCGGATGGCCATTCTTCGTCCGTGGTGTTCGGTCGGTACGGACGATGAACCTCAACATGTTCACCCTTATCTCTCTCGGCGTAGGCGTTGCTTTTGTCTTCTCGCTTGTTGCAACAGCTTTGCCAGGCATCTTTCCGCACGCATTTCGCAATGAGGCTGGCGAAGTCGCTGTATATTATGAAGCGGCCGCGGTGATCACGACGCTCGTATTGCTCGGGCAGGTTCTTGAGCTGCGAGCCCGAAGCGCAACATCGGGAGCAATCCGCGCGCTCCTGGAACTCACCCCGCCGACAGCAAACCGAATCGTGGCGGACGGACAGGAAGAAGAGGTTTCCGTCGACGATGTCCAGAGCGGTGACCGGCTACGGGTCCGGCCAGGCGAAAAAGTACCTGTCGACGGCGAAGTTGTTGAAGGGCGTTCGAATGTCGACGAGTCCATGATCACTGGAGAACCTATTCCAGTCGAGAAAGCAGCAGGGGATCCGATTACCGGCGGTACAGTTAACGGCACCGGATCACTCGTCATGGCCGCGACGCGCGTCGGCGAAGATACAATGCTATCGCAAATCGTACGCATGGTCGCCGAAGCTCAGCGCTCACGCGCGCCCATCCAGAAGCTCGCCGACACAGTGGCCGGCCTGTTTGTCCCGGCCGTCGTCGTGATCGCGATTATCACTTTCATCGTCTGGGCGATTTTTGGGCCTCACCCGGCCATGGCTTTTGCGATCGTCAACGCCGTGGCTGTGTTAATTATTGCGTGTCCCTGCGCGCTTGGCCTTGCAACGCCGATGTCAATTATGGTCGCCACAGGAAAGGGCGCACAGAGCGGCATTCTGATCAAAAATGCTGAAGCGCTCGAGACGTTTGAAAAAGTCGACACGATCGTCGTCGATAAGACCGGCACTTTGACAGAGGGCCACCCCAAACTTGTGACAGTCGAGCCTGCGAGTGGTCTCGCAGAAGCAGACTTCCTGGCTTACGCTGCCGCGATTGAACGCGGGAGCGAGCACCCTCTTGCGCAAGCCATCGTCAACGGGGCCGAAGAGCGCGGCGCAGCGCGCCTGAAGTCGACCGATTTTGAATCAGTCACCGGAGAAGGCGCGCAGGGCCGGGTCGATGGAAAGCTTTTCGCCATCGGCAACGCCAAGATGATGCGCCGGGTCGGTGCTTTTGACGAAACACTGAAAGCCCATGCTGAAACCTATCGCCGCGACGGCCAGACGGTGATGTTCGCCGCTCTGGACGGCAAACCGGCGGGCCTGATTGGTGTCGCCGATCCAATCAAAGAAACGACCCCTGAAGCCATAGCCGCCTTGCACAAGGCTGGCATGAAAGTCGTCATGCTGACAGGCGACAGCCTGGCAACAGCACAAGCGGTTGCACGCCAAATCGGCATTGATGAGGTAGAGGCCGATGTGTCACCAGAAGACAAAAACCGGATCGTGCGCGAACTCCAATCGAAAGGTGCGGTCGTCGCCATGTGCGGCGACGGCATCAATGACGCGCCTGCCCTTGCTCAAGCGGATATCGGAATAGCCATGGGAACCGGTACAGATGTGGCCATGGAGAGCGCCAGTGTCACCCTGGTCAAAGGCGATCTTCGCGGTGTCGCCCGCGCGCAGCGGCTGAGCCGCGCGACGATGGGCAATATTCGCGAAAACCTGTTCTTTGCCTTTATCTATAATTCGCTCGGCGTGCCGGTTGCTGCCGGCGTCCTCTATCCGTTCTTTGGACTGCTTCTCAGTCCAATTATCGCCGCCGCCGCGATGAGCCTCAGCTCATTCTCGGTCATCGCGAATGCGCTGCGACTTCGCTCCGTCAAACTATAATTTCGAAGGAAATTCTTATGTCAAAATGGATTCTTGGTGCCTTGGCCACCGCCCTTTTTGCGCTTGCCGCTGGGTTTTTCGTCTCGGGCGGTTTGGCGAGCCCTGCAAATGCGCAAACCATTACCGTCTATAAAACACCCTGGTGTGGATGCTGTACGGCCTGGATAAAACACCTTCAGCGCGATGGTCTTGAAGTACGTGTTATCGAACGCGAAGACCTTGCGCCTGTGCGGGCCTCGCTGAACGTGCCCGATGAGCTTGCCTCCTGCCACACTGCGTCGGTTGATGGCTACGCGATTGAGGGCCATGTCCCAGCCTCGGAAATTCGTAAGCTTCTGGAAACCCGGCCAGATGCGGCGGGGCTTTCGGTGCCCGGCATGCCAATGGGCTCTCCCGGAATGGAAACGACAAGCCCGCCTGACGCCTATGATGTCATTCTGTTTAGTGCGAAACAGCAAAGCGTATTCGCGAGCTATGTCGGCCGCTTCCCAGCTGAACAGGCGGTCGGGCAATGAAATCCGAAACCTATAAAAAAGGCTCGCTAAGTCTCGCAGGAACCATTGCGATGGGCACCGGTGTCATGATTGGCGCCGGGATCTTCGCACTGACCGGGCAAGTCGCGCAATTCTCAGGACCGGCGTTTCCGCTCGCCTTTTTGCTTGCGGCCGTGGTCAGCGGGTTCAGCGCCTACACCTACATCAAAATGTCGAACAAATATCCGTCGGCCGGCGGCATCGCGATGATCCTTCAAAAAGCCTATGGGCCAACGACAATTGCCGCCGCCAGCGCGCTGCTCATGACTATGTCGATGATTATCAATGAGAGCCTCGTCGCTCGCACATTCGGCGCCTACACATTGCAACTCTTTGATGTTTCGAAAGACAGTATTCTGGTACCCGTTCTGGCCGTCGGATTGATCGTTTTTGCGTTTATAATCAACATATCCGGAAACAAAATCATTGGCGGCGTATCCAAAATTGCTGCGGTCCTGAAAGTTGGCGGCATTCTGATCTTTGCTGGCGCGGCGCTCTGGGCCTCCGGCCTTTCTTTTGAAGCAGCCTCCTCGGCCACAACAAATGAGACTGGACCTGCGGGATTCCTCGCCGGCGTCGCCCTCGCCATTCTTGCTTTTAAAGGGTTCACCACGATCACCAATAGCGGCGATGAAGTCAAAGACCCCAATAAGAATGTCGGCCGCGCGATCATTTGGTCGCTGGCGATCTGCCTTGTTGTCTACATGGCTGTCGCTCTAGCGGTCGGGTCCTCACTGACACTTGAAGAAATTGTCGCAGCCAAGGATTTCTCGCTCGCAGAAGCCTCGCGCCCGGCCTTTGGTGATTTTGGCGTGGCGTTTACCGTGATCATTGCAATCATCGCCACCGCGTCGGGACTGCTCGCCAGTGTCTTCGCGGTTTCGCGCATGCTCGCTATGCTGACGAATATGAACCTCATCCCCCACAAGCATTTTGGCATGCCCGGCGGCATCCAGAAACACACGCTTGTCTATACCGTTGTTTTGGCTGCCTTCCTGGCCGCTTTCTTCGATCTTGGGCGGATCGCTTCACTCGGCGCGATTTATTATCTCGTAATGGATATTATTATCCATTATGGCGTGCTGCGCTATTTACGCGAAGATGTCGGCGCCCGCGCCTCTATTCTAGTCGCCGCCATATTATTCGATCTGATTGCCCTTGGCGCCTTCCTGTTCATCAAAGCGACCGCAGACCCTATGATTGTCGTCATCGCGATTGGGTCAATGGCTGCAATCTTTGCTTTCGAAGCGCTCTATCTCGGCCGGATCCGCGGCAAGGAGGCGCCCGATCATGCGCACTCTCACTCGTGATGTAACTGGTCCGCCGGGGGTAAACCTGGTGGTGTTCTGTGAGCGAGCGGTGAGCAGGACTGGGATCCTTATTGGTTTAAATGCGATGGCGCATCCTATCGCGGGGCGTGTGACAACGCTTTCGCGGACCCGGCACACCGCGAGGTTCGCGCCATGATCCTGGCGATTGTCATCTCCGCAGTCACCTTCGTGCTATCCGGCGCGCTTCACTATGCGATTGTCTCAGGCGCATTCCGCCACCTCGGAGCGGCCAGCTATCATCGCGGCCGCAAACTGGTCACTGCGCTTTGCGTCTCGGGGATTGCGCATCTCGCGGCGGCCAGTCTTTACGCCCTCGCTTATGGCCTGGGCCGCGCCCTGGATATAGGTGATCTAAGCGGTGATACGCCGACGACAGCCATGGACGTCTTTTACTTTTCGCTCGTCAGTTACACCTCACTCGGTCTTGGCGACATTGTTCCAACCGGCCATTTGCGCTTCGTCGCCGGTGTCGAGGCGCTGAATGGTTTTCTGCTCATCAGTTGCTCGGCGGCGATGCTGTTTCTGTTCATGACGGAGCAGAGCGGGGAAAGCAGGCAATGAGACCCCCCACACGCGCTTCAATACAGTTACACCTGAAATGTTTGGCGCGCGCCTGCGCCTATAAGGGAAGGAACTCGGCCACGCGTATTATTGAGGAATGGGGGCACAAATGACCAATATGGTAAAACGCTATGGTCTGATCGGCATCGCCATCGTCTTCCTCGCTGCCGCGATTGTCGGCTGGACACAGCTACGCAACCCCCATGAAGAGCGCGGCCATATCGAAGTGTTCGGAAATGTCGATGTGCGCCAGGTCAATCTGGGTTTCAAAGTTCCCGGGCGCCTCGCCGAAATGATGGTCGATGAGGGCGACAAGGTCGCTGCGGGTGCAGTTGTCGCAAAACTCGAGCCGATTGACTATGAAAATGAGGTGAAACTCGCGCAAGCGCGGGTTGCGCGGTCTCAAGCTGCGCTCAACGTTTTGCTCGCCGGCTCCCGACCCCAGGAAATCGCGCAAGCTGAAGCGCAGCTCGCCGAAGCAGAAGCGGCTCTGACCGTCGCTGAAACCACCCTGTCGCGACAGGAGTTTCTTGCCGAGCGAGATATCGCCTCACACCAGGCACATGAGGAAGCCGAAGCGCGGCATGGCGCGGCCATTGCGCAGCGTGACGCCGCCGCAAAAAGCTTGGAGTTGGCGCGCATTGGACCGCGCTCTGAGGATATCGATCAGGCGCGTTCGGTGCTGGCCGCCGAACAAGCCGCTCGCGCCCTGGCTGAGCAACGCGTCGCCGATACGATGCTGACCGCCCCAAATGAAGGCATCATTTTGACACGTGTTCGCGAGCCGGGCGCAATCATCGGCGCAGGGGAAACCATTTATACCTTAACCTTGACCTCGCCGGTCTGGGTGCGCGCCTATATTGAAGAGCCAGATCTTGATTTGATCCAGGCCGGTATGGACGCTGAGGTGCGCACCGACTCCGGACGCGTCTACACAGGCCAAATCGGGTTCATTTCGCCGGTCGCCGAGTTCACGCCAAAGACGGTCGAAACCCGGTCATTGCGAACCAGCCTTGTCTACCGCGTGCGCATCATCGTTGAAGATCCAGAACACCGCCTGAAACAAGGCATGCCGGTTACAGTCATGCTCAGCCCCGACCGGGATGTTTGAGCGTGCCGGGCCCGCTGATCCAGATAGATCAACTCAGCAAGCGCTTTGATAAGGGTGCCCTTGCGGCGCTCGATTCTGTTACGGCCCATGTCAATGCAGGGGAAGTCACTGGTCTGGTTGGTCCCGATGGGGCTGGAAAAACCACATTGCTGCGTCTGATCGCAGGCTTACTGGTTCCCTCAACCGGTAAGATCACTGTCAACGGTCTGGATCCTGTCACGGATAGCGGAGCGGTTCACCGGATTGTGTCCTATATGCCCCAGCGGTTTGGGCTCTACGAAGATCTGAGCGTCCAGGAAAACCTGACGCTGTACGCTGATCTGCGGTCAGTTCTAGGGTCAGACCGCGAAGAGGCCTTCGAGCGGCTTTTGGGATTTACAGGCCTCGCACCTTTTACAAACCGGCTGGCTGGAGCGCTTTCCGGCGGTATGAAGCAAAAGCTTGGCCTTGCCTGCGCCCTCATCAAGAAACCCGACTTGCTGTTGCTTGACGAACCAAGCGTTGGCGTCGATCCGATCTCCCGGCGAGAGCTTTGGCGCATGGTCTATGAACTGGTCGATCAGGGGATTGGCGTCGTCTGGAGCACGGCCTATTTAGATGAAGCTGAACAATGCGCCCGCGTGCTGCTCCTGAATGAAGGCGCCTTGCTTTATGCAGGCTCGCCGCAAGACCTCACAGACCGGGTCGCCGGTCGCACCTACCAGATCCGGCATATCGACACCGATCGCCGCGAAGTCCTAAGCGAAGCAACAAAGCTGGCAACCGTGATTGACGGCGTTATCCAGGGAAGCCGCGTGCGTCTGGTCATGGCCGAAGGTGCCGATCCGCCAAATCTCGCGCCGCTGAACGCGGGCCTAGCAGCTGAAATCTCGCAAATCCCGCCGCGGTTTGAAGATGCCTTCATGGATCTGATCGGCGGTGGATTTCGCGCGACCTCACCTTTTGCCAATCGAGAGGATAGCGCCGAACATACTATGAATCAGGTGGTCGAGGCGCGTGCGCTAACGCGGCGGTTCGGGGATTTCACAGCTGCTGATAATATCAGCTTCGAAGTGGGGCGCGGTGAAATCTTTGGCCTGATTGGACCCAATGGCGCTGGCAAGTCGACCACGTTCAAAATGCTGTGCGGTTTGCTCCAGCCGAGCGAGGGCTCGGCCCGTGTGGTTGGCCTTGATTTGCAAAACGCCCCAAGCAAGGCGCGCGGCCGGATCGGCTATATGGCTCAAAAATTCTCGCTCTATGGCGATCTTAGCGTTCAGCAGAACCTCGATTTTTTTGCTGGTGTTTATGGCCTGACAGGCAAATCCCGCAAAGACGCCATCTCTCAAATGATTGAGACGTTCGGGTTTGCTGACAGGCTGGATGTCAACGCCATGGGGCTGCCGCTTGGCTATAAACAACGCCTGGCGCTCGCCTGCGCGGTTATGCACGAACCGGATGTCCTTTTCCTTGATGAGCCGACATCCGGTGTTGATCCACGCACCCGGCGAGAGTTCTGGACCCATATCAATGCGATGGTCGCCAATGGCGTCACGATCATGGTGACAACGCACTTCCTGGATGAGGCGGAATATTGCGATCGGATGGCGCTTATTTATCGCAGCAAGATGATCGCCAGTGGCTCACCTGATGAGTTGAAAGACCGCGCCCGCGCAAGCGGCATGATGGACCCAACGCTTGAGGACGCGTTCATTGCGCTGGTTGAGCAGAGTGATCGAGAGCGCGAGGCGGGATGAAGGACCGCGAACCCCTTGCGCTGCGGTGGCGACGTCTGACCGGCCTGATCGTAAAGGAGTCGCGCCAGGTTCTGCGCGACCCGAGTTCCGTCTTGATCGCGGGCGTGATGCCGCTCTTGCTTCTCTTCCTGTTCGGCTATGGCGTAACCTTTGATCCACGCCAACTTGATGTCGCATTGGTGGTTGAGCAGCAGTCATCGGAAACTGCGAGCTTCCAAGCCTCGCTTGAAAACTCAACCCTGTTCGAGGTCGAAACGGGCCCGGATCGTCGCCTGTTCGAGCGCGCGCTGACACTTGGCGAATTGGATGGGTTAATCGTACTGCAAGCTGATTTCGCGGAGAAAGCGTTTCGGGCCGAAGGCGCGCCTATTCAGGTTATCGTGGACGGCGGTGATCCGAACACGGCATATCTGGTCAGTGGTTATGTCGAGCTCCTATGGGCCAACTGGCTGGAACAGGAATGGATCAGCCGTGGACGACCGGCCCTGGCGCCAAGTGTGCAGCTGGAACCGCAAGTCTGGTTCAATCCGGAGATTTCGAGCCGAAACTATCTCGTGCCAGGATCGATTGCGATCATTCTGACAACGATTGGCGCGCTCCTCACCGCCCTGGTCGTCGCACGCGAATGGGAGCGTGGCACGATGGAGGCATTGCTCGCGACGCCGGTTGGTATCTTGGAGCTGCTGATTGGCAAACTGGTGCCATACTTCCTGCTCGGGCTGGGCTCCATGGCGCTCGCGGTCATCACAGCCGTGCTTTTGTTCGGCGTGCCGTTTCGGGGTTCGCTCGCCGTGCTCATTCTGTCCTCATCGCTCTTCATGCTGTGCTCGCTCGGTCAGGGCCTTCTGATCTCTACCTTGACCCGCAACCAACTGGTCGCCGCGCAAACCTCAGTTTTAACCGCCTTCCTACCGGCTTTCTATTTTTCGAACTTCGTATTCGAAATTGACAGCATGCCGCTCGCATTGCGCCTGATCAGCTATGGCGTCCCCGCCCGATACTATGTCTCGACCTTGCAAACTGAGTTTCTCGCAGGCGACGTCTGGAGCGTTATCGTTCCGGATCTGATTGGGCTCGGCGTGTTTGCGCTCATCATCTTCGCTCTCACGGCGCTGACCACGCGCACGCGTCTGGAATAGCGGCATGTTTCAACGCATCTGGTCTCTCATTATCAAGGAGCTTCTCGCCAGCGCCCGCGACCCGCAAACTCGCTGGGTCGTGCTGTTTTCGCCGCCTTTCCTTCTGGTGATTTACGCCTTCGCCATCACCCAGGAAATCTCCAGCGTCACGCTCGGCGTGTACACCCAGGATCGCGGCGTCGAGGCGCGAGAACTGATCAGCAGATTCGAGGGTTCACCGACGTTTGAAGAAATTCTCTATCTGCGTCGCGACGCCGATATCGCCGCGGCAATTGATTCTCGTTCGGTCGATTTGGTCTTGAGGATCGGTCCGGACTTTTCCCGGCAATTGGAGCGCGGTGAACCAGCGAACGTACAGCTCATTCTGGATGGCCGCGCCTCCAACGCCGCCCAAATCCTTGCAGGTTATTCTGGGCGGATCGTCCAGGATTTCAACGAAGATCAAGCGACCGCGCTCGGTGTGCCGACCCTCACCAAGGTCGTGACCCGTGTTTGGTACAATCCAAATCTCGATCCGCTTTGGTCAGCCGTACCAGCGCTGTTTGCCGTCCTGACCGCGATTGTCGGGTTCATGGTCTCGGCCCTGTCCATCGCACGCGAGCGCGAACTTGGTACATTCGAGCAGCTGCTTGTGTCGCCGCTCAGGCCAACAGAGATTCTGATCGGCAAGGCGGTGCCGGCTCTGATGATCGCCCTGGCAAGCGCGACAGCAATGCTGATCCTTGGCTGGCTGGTTCTGGATGTTCCCCTGCGCGGGTCTCTGCTTCTGCTTTATGCCAGTATGATCATCTATCTCGCCGCGATCATCGGGATTGGTCTGTTTATCTCTTCGCTCGCAGCAACACAGCAACAGGCGATCATCGGTCTTTTCATCTACATGATGCCAGCTGTCCTATTGTCAGGGTATGCAACCCCGGTCGCCAATATGCCCGATTGGCTCCAAGCTTTGAACGAGTCCAATCCGATCATGCATTTCATCGTGATCAGCAAGGCCGTCTATATGAAGGACGCGCCAGCTGAACTCTTCTTCCACCATACCTGGCCCATGGCGGTTATCGCTGTCGTGACCCTTACCGCAGGCGCCTGGCTGTTTCGCAGGCGCGTGTCCTGACCCAAAATTAAGCAATCAAGAGGACCAAAAATATGTGCCTATCAGCAGAAGTCAGTTTCATCGCCGCCGCAGGGCTTATCCCGGCAGGCGCGCTTAGCATGCGCCAGGCCTGGCGGGGCGACCGGCGTTATTTGCCACTGGCAACCCTGCCACTCCTGTTCGGACTGCAACAGCTTGCTGAAGGCGTTGTCTGGGTTGCCGGCGCCGGCCAGAATACCGAGCTCATTGCCACCGCTTCACTCAGTTATATGTTCTTTTCCTGGCTCGCATGGCCTGTCTGGATCCCGGTCTCGACTTTCGCCTTGGAGCCGGCGAAGCGAAAGCCCTACTTCCTCATATTCGTGATTGTCGGCGCGATGCTCGGCGCCTTGCAATATGTGCCTTACTTCGCGCATGCGGATTGGCTCAACACGCGCTTCCTCTCGCACGTGATCATCTATGAAGGTACTGAGCTGCTGGACTTTGTTGGCCGCCGAGAAGTCACTTATGCAATCTATATATCGGTCGTGATCTTGCCGTTGTTGCTATCATCCGTGCGCGGTGTGCGCATCTTTGGCCTGCTGGCGCTGGGTGTGCTCATCACCACCTATACCTTCTTTGCATACGCCTATGTGTCAGTCTTTTGTTTCGGCGGTGCTTTAATGTCATTCTATCTCGTCTGGATGATGTTCAAGGGCGATGGCGCGCCGCAACGCCGCTTAGAAGGTTCATTCGAGGCCGTATGAGGTCTTAGAGATAACCGCTGGTCCCTCCAATATCGGCCGGGGATTTTGAAGCGCTCATTCGCGAAACAGAAACGCATCACAAATCGTTTTCCGAGGGGGCGCGCGAGATGTCGCGTAATACAAATCAGAAGCTAAAGAACTGGTTTTTGGAGCGCTCCAGAATTTCCGATCGCGTCCACAAGGCCGACACCGTATATCAGTTTGCTCCTTGTCTGAGAGGACCAATACTCATGCCGACAAGAAGACAAACACTCTGGGGACTCGGTGGTGCAGCGGTTGCAACCGTCGGCGGCCTATCCCTGCTATCTAACTTGAGAAGCCATGCGGGGCCCTCAGCATCATCGGTCCAATCCTCCTTCAAACTGCCTGAAATACTTAAAGGAACGCGGAAGGGGGCTGAAACAGTTTATGATCTCCAGCTTCAGACGGGCACCTCGAATTTCTTGGAAGGTTTGCAAACCGAGACAATCGGGATCAATCAACCGTATCTTGGCTCATTGCTTGAGATGCAGTCGGGTGAAAGCGTCAAACTAAATGTCCACAACGCGCTCGATGAAACGGCGACACTTCATTGGCATGGCTTTCACTTGCCAGCGAGGTTCGACGGCAATCCGCATCAGGCAATTGCCCCCGGCGAAACTTGGTCAGCTCAGTTCGTCGTTCGCCAGAGAGGTGGACTCTACTGGTACCATTCGCACGCGCATAAACGCTCAGGCCCGCAAGTCTATCGCGGGCTGGCCGGACCGATCTATGTTCGCGAAGAAGAAAGCGACGCACTGGATTTGCCAAGCGAGTATGGCGTAACCGACCTGCCTTTGATTGTTCAAGATCGCGCCTTCCAGCGTGATGGTCAGCTTATTTATGGCACCTCGATGCATACTTTGATGATGGGTATGCTCGGAGATACGCTTCTCGTGAATGGCGTGATCGACCCTGTATTTGAATATACAACCGACCTGCTTCGGCTGCGCCTCCTGAACGGATCGAACGCCCGCATCTACAGATTTTCATTCAATGATGGTCGCAGCATGCGCCAAATTGCCAGCGATGGCGGTCTGCTAGCGGCACCGGTGCCTCTGACAGATATTATCCTCTCTCCTGGTGAGCGTGCAGAGATTCTCGTTGACCTCAGCAACGGTCAGCCCGCTCAGCTTGTCGCCCATCCAGTCCAGAATTCGATGATGGGCGGGCGCATGATGAGAGGCCGGATGGGCAACCGCCAAATGCGAGGGTCGGGTCCAGAGTTGCCGGTTCTATCGCTGCTGCCAGCGCCTACGCGGCGATCAGCCGAGCCGGTGCCGGGGAAACTGCTACAATTGCCTAGACCCAATCCAGCCACCGCGGTTCGAACGCGCAGATTTGTCATGAACATGCCGATGGGGATGATGGGAGGAGGTTTTACGATCAATGGTAAGACAATGGATATGACCCGGATTGATGAACGGGTAAAACTGGACACCAGCGAAATCTGGCACATTGAGAACACCTCGACGATGGCACACCCATTCCACATCCATGATGTACAATTCAGGATACTTGACCGAAACGGTCGTCCACCGTCGGCGGCCGAAAGCGGGTTGAAGGATACCGTTCTTGTCTCACCTGGCGAAACGGTTCGACTTCTGCTCGCATTTTCCGACTATAGCGACCCAAACACGCCTTACATGTATCACTGCCATATTCTCGAACATGAGGATGCTGGTATGATGGGTCAATTCACCGTGGAAGCCTGACGATGCTTTGGGCCTCACTAATTAACGCTCTTCAATCACAGTGTATAACGCGCTCAGCAAGATCAAAATCGTTTGGATATCTAATCCCGCGAGCAAGGCGATGCTTATCAATAGGGTGAATTTCGGTATGGATAGGGTCTGCATGACATGAAGGCTCCGTTGATCGGGCCGCCCTTCATGGGCAGCCCATGTCACAACGTCGCGTGATATGTTGTGCCAGATATGCGGATGAATTGCGGAAGAGATGCGGAGCACATGCGCCTATGAAGAAACAAAGCTTTGGCGCCGCACTGGGCGCGCTGATTAAGCAAAAACGAACGATCCTTGGT
This sequence comes from Henriciella aquimarina, assembly GCF_002088975.1. Lineage (GTDB taxonomy): Bacteria > Pseudomonadota > Alphaproteobacteria > Caulobacterales > Hyphomonadaceae > Henriciella > Henriciella aquimarina. The sequence continues at coordinate 11,471 of NZ_NCST01000044.1, read as the reverse complement.
CTGACGCAATTGCAATTGTCTGAAGACGCTTACCAATCGCCGAGCAAGGTCCGTCGCATCAGCGAACTCGAGAGCGGCACGGTCGCGAACCCACATCCCAAGACTATCGATCCATTGATTGTGGCTCTCAAAATCAGTGACGAGGAACTCACCCAGTGCATGCGTGCAAGTGACTTTCAACCGGATGCCGACCTTGAAGACGCCTACCGAAATGCCAGCAACCTGATCGACGCCCTGCTCTATCAGTTCGAACATGACAATCCAGATGCAAGTTTCGGTGAGGTCGACGCGTTTCTAAAGGCCAAGGCGAGAGACTGGCGCGAACTGCGAGACCGCATCCAAACGCTCGAAGGTGCAGAAATCGAACTAACAAGGCTGAAAGACAATGCCACAGCCGCCCTGGAGCAAGGCGACTTTGGGGCAGCTGATGGATATCTCGAACAGGCCGAGGCACTGTGCCAGACTGAACATACGCTGAGCGAGATCCGCAAGCTCGCAGCCATTCGCATCGCGCGCGGTGATGTCAAACTCCTCAGTGGAGATCGCCTGGGCGCTTATGATGCCTATGCGGGCGCAGCAGATTTCTTTTGTGCCTTCGATGTGGATGAATCGGTCATGACTCTGGATGTTGTGGCCAACCGAATCTATGAGGCGGGCCGCCGCTCTTTCGACAGCCATTTCCAGGTCGCTTTAGACCTGCTCGCCAAGGCGACAGAAATCAGGCTTGACCAAGGAAACGAACAATCTGCGGCGCAATTCAATTACAAAGCGGCACTTATCACCCGAAACCAATCGATCAAGGAAAGCCGGGATAAAGCCAGCGACCTCATCGACCGCGCGATCCGTTTGAACCGCGAGGCCAAAGCTGTTCTTGTTCGCGGCGAAGATGCCTTTTTCGCCACGACAACACGGATCAATCTTGGCAACTGCCTGATGGATAAGGGCAAACAGCTCGGGAGTGAGGCAGGGATCATCTATTTTGACGAGGCCATTGCGTTATTTGAAAAAGTGTTGGCGCAAAAAGGGCTTGAACAGGATTTCCCTGAACTCGCATGCCACGCCAGCAACAATCTCGGAACGGCGCATCTCGCAAAATCCGAAAACAACGATCTCGAGGCGCTCAACGCCGCACTCGAATCATTTCGGCGTGCGACAGCACTCAGCGCACATGCCAATCAGCCCGACATTTGGGCTGCGGCTCACGTCAATACCGGCAACGTTTTGGCGAGCTTGTCTGATCTCAACGAGAACGCTGATGAGAAGGCGTTCATGCGCATACAAGCAATTGCTGCCTATTGCGCCGCTATCGAAGTCTATCCGCTGTCTTTCTTTCCCTTTCAGTACGGCCACACCCAATATGGATTGGCGGCGATATTACAGGCTCACGCCATGGCGCTGCAGAACGAATTGACGGAATTGTATCTATTGCGCGCCATCGGCTCCTATGAGGAAGCGTTGAAAGTCTTCTCCAAAGACAGTGATCCACTGATGTGGGCGAGGATCCAGACCTATCTGGGAACCATCTATGCCGCCCATTCAGAGCTCGATGGCACAACCAGCGTTCGCCATGATTGCGAAACCGCCATCGCCCATTTTCAAAAGGCAGCGCGGGTCTTTGAAACTGAGGGCTATCCCGAACAGTTGGCAACATGCTCCCGAGCCGCCAAAACGATGCAGCAAAAGCTGGATTCTGTGCCGTCGTCGGATGTGTAGTGGATCGAACGAGTCTCTCAGAGGCGCAGCGAAAAACTTTTGAGATGGGTCACTCGCCCATCAGTTTTGTGACAAGAGCAACTGTTGTATTGAAGTCCGACATTGGAGATTAGAGCCGGCATCGGAACGCTTTTGAAGACGATTTACAGGGGTTTGATTGCGTTTCGCGTAGTAGCTTAATGTCGAGATGTATATCAAACAGGCGCTTTTAGAGTCGGGGTGAGTTGGGCAGATGAAAAACATATTGTGGAGATACCAATGATGCGGAGTTCACTAATCTATTGCGCGCTCGTGATTTTCGGAGGGGCCGCGTATGCAGATGAACCCATGACCCGCGACGCGGTTGTCGCAGCGGCGAAAGATGGGATCGAATTTGTTGGGAACACATATGTTCAGGAGCGAAAGACCGAAAATCCTGACCTGATATTGATCGATGTGCGAACCGAAGACGAATACGAACTTGGGCATATTCCGGATGCGATCTGGATCCCACGCGGCCGGGTCGAATTTGAAGTCGCCGAAAAAGTACGCGACGCGGAAACCGAAATCATTGTTTACTGCAAGACCGGAAGTCGAGCAGCGCTCGTCAAAAAAGCGCTCGATGCGCAAGGATACCAAAGCGTTGTCGCTCATGAAGGGTTTGAGACCTGGGCGCAGGCCGGCCAGCCCCTGGAGAATGATCTGGGCGTGCTGCAGCTCATTGAAAGCAAAACCGAGGAATGATCGTGTGTCGCTGCGCCCTTCCGGCAAAACCAGAAATCGCTGTAACTGCCCGTCACCCTAGCTGACGGGATCAATCACGCCATTAGGAAACAAGCGTAAAATGACAGCCTTCTTCACAGTGTTTGTAACCGTTTTCTTGGCTGAGCTGGGAGACAAGACCCAGCTGGCGACATTGCTATTTGCATCGGACGGCGATCGGAACAAATGGTTTGTGTTCTTTGCCGCCACTGCCGCATTGACCGCTTCTACGGCGATCGCCGTCATGTTAGGAGCCGCCGCAGAGCGCTGGCTAAGCATGCTGCCATTGAAGATGATTGCAGGCTTGGGATTTGTCGCGATCGGCGCCTGGATGATCCTCGGTCACTTTCAGCGCGCGTGAAAACGCGATTGCTGACCAAGCAAAGAACGCCACGGATTTTAGCGCGAGCATATGGTTTCGTACTCGATCCGGAAAATGTGAGACTTCCCATTTCGCACTCACTTCAAATGCTGATGCGCACCCTGAGGTTCAGTCTAAATAGAGCTTGCCGTTGCGTTCTATCAGTCGCGGTGCCTGCGCTAGGTCATTGCACTTTGCGCCGATGTTTTGACCCGTGGCAACATCAAACCTGTAACCGTGCCATGGGCAGGTGATGTTGCCGTGTTCATCAAGTTTGGCCTCATTTAGGGGGCCGAGCATGTGAGGGCAGATGGCGCTATGAACGATCCACTCATCGCGCCATCGCCGCACACAGAAACGACCGGCTTGTGTCTCAACCAAATGAGTTCCGAGCGGGTCCAGCTCAGATACATCCCCCACCAAAACAGACGCTAAACCTGGCGGTTCATCGCGCCGCGCCATCCGATCATCCAACGCAGATTGTCGCCCTGACATTAAGCCAAGGTCTTCATCGTACAAAACGCGATACTGATCTGTCAGATAGTTCAGAACGAAGTCGGCAACGGATTTGTCCGCAGGCGCTTCGGGTAAATAGAACCGGACATCGACTTCTATCTCATCGCCATAGAGTTCTGTCGCCTGCGTATGGATTTCGGTCCCTGTTCCCATTCCGGAAAACACCGTGGATACCCAATAGTGTCTGGTCTCATCAATGATGAGGTCCAAAAGCTGATAATCACCGCCGCCAGGAAGTCCGATCTTTGCGCGCCACCCCCAGGGGCCCTTGCTGATCAGATCGATCGACGCGAATGACGAGGCGTGAACATAAGGAAGATGCTCCCAATCATGCGCATTCTCCATCATTCGGGCCATATTCACCGGCAGACGGCGCACATAGTTTCCGAGAAAGTGGAGGTCCGCGACACGGTCATAGCTCACGCTGTTCGGGCGAGACGCACATAGATCTTTTTCGGTTTCTGTGAGCATGGCAACGGGCCTTCTGAATAGGTGTTCGGACAATCGATAGTGTTCCTAAAACAGGAGTCTAGAGCGCAGATCAGCATCTGCTAAGAGCTGGCGTTCTACATGTTGATCAACCCGATATTGGTCGCGGAAAATATCTGGCATGCGAACCGGTCTACCCGTGGAGAGCGCGATGCAGGCATAATTGGATGCGCCCAGCAAAAGCGTCGTGTCATCAGAACGCCGCAGGATCTGAAACGCGCGGCTGGCTCTTAATCGTCCATCGTTTTGTGTCACCCAGTTGGCAATAATGACCTCATCGCCGAGGCGCGCGGGATGCTGATAGAGCAATTTTGTTTCCCGAACCGCCATTCCGCGGTCGAGCGTGACACACGCCTCCGCGGGCAGCCCCACTGCAGCCGAGTGCGCCGCCGCGCAGTCATTCATCCATTTCAGGTACACCGCATTATTGACGTGATTGAAGGCGTCAATATCAGCATCCGAGGCGGTTACTTCTATCGCGAACGCCTCCGGAAGCAGAAGCTTTGGCAGCGCGCCGCGAACAGATTTTGTAACGACATCCGAACGCATCACTCAGACACTTCGCTGATGCCATGGATTGACTTGCTAACAATCGTGCCAGCTGCGCCGGCAACGATCGCTTCGATATCTTTTAGCGCCCCTATTGCTGCTCTGGCGCCGGTTTGGCGCGCAAAAGAGCTTGCTGCGGTGACCTTCGGCCCCATCGATCCCGCAGGAAACTCATAGGCGTTAAGTGCATCGGGCGAAGCTTCAAGAATGCGCCGCTGCGAAGACTTGCCCCAGTCGGTGTAAACCCCATCGACATCTGTCGCCATCACGAACAGATCAGCGCCCAGCTCGCGCGCCAGCAACTCGCTGGCAAAGTCCTTATCAATCACAGCCTCGATCCCCTGAAGAGCGCCTGTGCCGGTGCGCTGCGTCGGGATTCCACCGCCGCCCGCACAAATGACCACCGCCCCGCGATCCAGCACCCATCGAATAGGTTCAAGCTCGAGAATTCGCCGCGGCGCCGGCGATGGCACAACGCGGCGCCAATCCTTGCCATCGGCTTTCACGGACCAACCCTTCTGTGCCGCCAGACGCTCCGCTTCGTCCCGGGAATAGATGGGTCCAACAAACTTGCTCGGGCTTTCGAAGGCTGGATCAGAGGCGTCAACTTCAATCATTGTCAGCAGCGTGGCGACTTCTTTGCGCTCTGGCAGCAAATTGCGCAGTTCACGCTCGATGACATATCCGATCATACCTTCCGTCTCAGCCCCGAGCACATCCAGAGGAAAGGCTTCATCCGGTTTGTAGGCCGCGCCTTGCAGGGCCAACAGGCCGACCTGAGGGCCATTGCCATGAGAGATAATGAGCTCATGGTCACGTGCCAGAGGCGCTAACGCGCTTGCCGCAATCTTTACATTTGCGCGCTGGTTGGCGACGGTCAGGGGTTCGCCGCGTTTCAGCAGCGCATTTCCACCAAGAGCAACGACAATTCGCATTGCCTAACCTCCCAGCGTCGCGACGAGTATCGCCTTGATCGTGTGTAGCCGGTTCTCTGCCTGCTCGAATTGAATGCCGGCAGGCGATTCAAAAACCGCTTCCGTCACCTCCATTTCTGCGATTCCGAATTTGCTGAGCATCTCGCGGCCAACTTCGGTTTCGGCATTATGAAAAGCTGGAAGACAGTGCATGAATTTGGTGGTCGCCTTACCCGTCGCCGCCATCAAATCAGTATTGACCTGATAGGGCTTGAGCAGTTTTATCCGCTCTTGCCAAACACTGTCCGGTTCGCCCATCGAGACCCAGACATCGGTGTTTATGAAATCACACCCTTTCACCGCCTCTTGAGCATCTTCGGTTAGCGTCAGCCGCGCGCCCGACGAAGCGGCCAGAGCTTTTGCCGCGCTCAAATATTCCTCGCCAGGCCAGTTCTCACGCGGCGCGCCGATACGGACATCCATGCCCATCAGGCAGCCTGCGACCATCAAGGAATGACCCATATTGCTTCGGGCGTCGCCGACAAAAGCGTAAGAGATATCGGTGAGCGGTTTGTCAGCATGCTCGCGCATCGTCATCAGATCAGCCAGCATTTGGGTCGGGTGCCATTCGTCGGTCAGGCCATTAAACACCGGCACACCCGAATACTCTGCCAGCGTCTCGACAATGTCTTGCGAGAACCCGCGATATTCGATGGCGTCATACATGTGCCCGAGCACGCGAGCTGTATCCTTGATCGATTCCTTTTTGCCAATGTGCGACCCCGACGGCCCAAGGTAGGTGACCCCTGCCCCCTGATCCATAGACGCGACCTCGAAGGCGCACATGGTGCGCGTCGAAGCCTTCTCGAAGATCAGGCAGATGTTTTTGCCCTTCAGGCTTTGATGCTCAATGCCCGAATATTTCGCCCGCTTCAGATCCCGCGAAAGATCCAGCAAATAGCGTACGGCGCGTTGATCAAAGTCGAGCAGTTTCAGGAAACTGCGCCCTTGAAGATTATAAGCCATCATATGTCCTTGTTTAAATTTGGGTTCAGCAATTGAACTCTAAAAATCGACTGGGTCGCGCCAGACCGGACAGGTCATGCAATGACCGCCGCCCCGGCCGCGCCCAAGCTCAGACCCCCGGATTGTGATCACTTCGATACCGGCTTTGCGCAGCAACGTGTTGGTCGAGGTGTTGCGGTCATAAGCGACAACCACGCCAGGCTCGAGGGCGACGACATTGTTGCCATCATCCCATTGCTCTCGCTCCTGATTGTAGGCATCCCCGCCAGTCTGAACGATATTGAGTTTTTTGAGCCCTAAAGCCTCGGCCGCAATCGCAAACAGGTGCCGCGTTTCTTGCTCGACACAGACACGATCAGGCTTGTCGCAAGGGCGTAGCGTATAGCATTGAATCTGATCGCAGACCTCGACAAAAGCGGTGGCGACATCGCGGTCGCAGTGAGAGAAAACCGTATCGAGATGCATGGCGCTGCGGGCTCGCGGCATTTGGCAAGCAATGACCTGCGTTGCCGCTTCGTTGTTAAAAAGGGCGCGCGCCACCTGCCCAACGGCCTGCGGCGAGGTGCGCTCGCCCATGCCGATCAGCACAGTGCCATTGCCCCATGGCATAACATCGCCGCCCTCCAGCGTCGCCGGGCCGTGATCGGTATCCGGATCGCCCCACCAGACTTTGAAGTCACCGCCTGAAAAGGCAGGGTGAAATTTATAGACAGCGGCCACCAGCAGGGTTTCCGGCCGTCTGGCTGGCCAGAACATCGGATTTAACGTCAGGCCATTGCCGATCCAGCAACTATTATCGCGCGGAAACTGCGTATTAGGGAGCGGCGGAATCACAAAACCATCGGGCCCCAAATAGCTGCCAAACATGTCTTTGGCCTTAAACGGCAGATCATGAACTGCGATCCCGCCGACCAGAAACACCGCCAATTGATAGGGGGCGAGCTCAGACAGCCAGGCCCGCAAATCCTCAAGCATGCCAACGCCAACCTGGTCTTCGGTAATCCGCCGATCGAGGATCCATTCGCGCGCTTCCGGCATCGCGACAATCTCACTCAGCAGATCGTGAAACTCATAGACTTCAACCCCGCGATTGCTCATCTTCATGCGAAAATCAGCATGATCGGTCTTCGCCTCCTGAACCCAGAGGACGTCATCATAAAGCAAAGCGTCGGCATTGGCCGGCGTCAGCCTCGAATGCGCAAGGCCGGGCTGGCAGGTAATGACTTTGCGCAGTTTTCCGATTTCGGAATGTACACCGAAGCCTGTCATGAGAAGTGTCCTTTCACGGGCGGTTTGAGATGAAGCGTGGCTTGCAATGGAATTGGCGCCGCCACGCTCAGTTGAGCAGGGTCGCAATACTGAGCGACCCCATGATCAGAATGACGAGCACGAGCAGAAGCGGCCACATGAAGCGCAGCCAGCGCTGATACGGCACCCCGCCAATCGCAAGGGCACCCATGACAACGGCAAAGGTCGGATTGATTAGGTTCACAAGCCCATTGGCCGATTGATAGGCAGTGACAACAAGCGAGCGGTCGACATCAGAAAAATCAGCAAGCGGGGCCATGATCGGCATACTCAAAACCGCGAGTCCGGAAGATGAGGGCACCAGGAAAGAGAGACCGAGCTCAATTCCAAACATAGTATTGATGAAGCCGATCGGGCCAAGCCCGCTCAGGGCGCCTTCGCCCGCATGCAGGATCGTATCGGTCATCTTACCGGCATCCATGATCACGACGATCCCGCGCGCGATGCCAATGATAAGAGCGACGCCGAGCAGATCTTTTGCACCTGCCATGAATGCGTCGATGAAGCCTTCCTCTCCCATCCAGCCGGCAACGCCAACAAGGATGGAAGCGGCAATAAACAGTGCAGACATCTTGTCCATCCACCAGCCTTGTGAAGAGACACCCCAAATCATGATGGCAAAGGTCGCAGCAAATATGATCAGGGTCAGAATTTGTGATCTTGAAAGCGGCGCATTCGGATCGTGACCATCGCCCTTGAACCGGCCAGCGATTTCATCTGACTTGTCGGCAATGATCGATTTCGAGGGGTTCGCTCTCACCTTAAGTGCGTAGCGCATCACATAGGCCGAACATATCGCCCAGCCGGTCACGAGAATGAAGAGCCGCAAGCCCAGGCCGTCGGTAAACGGAACCCCGGCGGCGTTAGAAGCGATGACGGTTGCGAACGGATTAATCGTCGACCCGAGGACGCCGACCCCAGCCCCAAGAAGGATCACCGCGACAGCGACGACCGCGTCAAACCGCGCCGCAAGCATGACCGGGATCAGGAGCCCGTAGAAGGCAAGCGATTCCTCGGCCATGCCATAGGTCGTACCGCCTGCGGCGAAGAAGGCCATCAGGATCGGGATCATCCAGATCTCCCGTCCTTTCAAGGCCGACATGGCGCGCTCGATCGCGTGATCAATGGCACCGGTTCGGGTTACGACGCCGAGAAAACCACCAATGATGATAACGAAGAGCGCGACATCGATCGCCTGCGCTTCATAGCTATCTGGATTATAGAACCCGCCAATCGGAGCGAGAAAAATATCGACAAGGCCTTGCGGGTTCGCGTCGACAGTTTCGTATGTTCCAGGGACCGGGACTTCGCGGCCAAGCTCAGTGTTTTCAACACGCTCATATTGCCCGGCCGGAACAAACCAGGTGCCAAGGGCCACCAAAGCGATCAGCGCGAACAGGATTGTATAAGCGGTTGGAAACTTGAAGCCCTTCGAAGAGGCTGGCGTGTCTTTCGTTTGGAGCGTATCGGACATGTCTTTAACCCCTCTTTCAGAACGCGACGGATGCGTAGAACATGATGTGAGACCAGGTCTTGTCGCCGCCGGTAAACTGTTCAGCGCCGTCGCCCGGGATCATCACAGCAGCAACGGCTGACAAGAACAGCCGGTCGGTCGCTTGCCAGTCCAAGAAAACATCAATCTCGTCGCCGAAAGCCTCATCGCTCACCCCGATCTGACCAGGTTCATCCAGTGTGAAGTTCAGCCAGGACGCAGTCACCGACACTGAGTCGGTCAGCGTGGCGGAGCCTTTGATCATATGAGTTTTCTGGTTAGAGTTTCCGAAAATCCAATTGCCGGTAATCTCGCCCTGATACCATTGGCCATAATCGGTGAAACCATAGGCGAGCGGCACAAATTCCTCATTCTGAGGCGTTGTTGGATCGTCGCCGGTGACAACCGCATAACGATAGGTGAGTGTCGGCTCGAAGCGTAGGTCTTCCAAGGCGTAGTCGCCTTGGAGATACCAGCCATTGCCTTCATAGAAACTGGCTCCGTCCTGCAGAGCGTATTCTCCTGATAAGGTGAAACGATCAGTGACATTGACTGCGGCGCGCACATCATAGGTTTTCAGCTCTTCGGCCGTGTTCGCCGTCACCGGGTCATCGAAATGAGCGACCTCGATATAGGTCGCACCAATTGAAGCGCGCTCGGAGACATCGTATTCGGCGTTAACACCGCCGACATGCGCCTTGATGCCGCCGCGGCCGGGATTGTTGCCGAGCCAGAAGCCTTCGAGCAGAAGCTCCCCTTTCTGAAGGCGAACCAGGCCGCTGCTGCGAGAAGCAGACCGGGCGCCGAGATAGAAGCCTCCCCGATCGCCGCCATCGCGCCCACCGTCCTTGATCAGGAAACCGGTGCCGATTTCATAATCGAAGTCACCCCCGACAATTTCAAAGAAATCATCTCCGCCGAGATCGGTTTTCCATCCGACATAGAGTTTTTCGAGGGTGGCCTTGCCCGGATCGTCGATCCCTGCAGCGAAGCCGTCTGCGCTCTCACCATAAGTCTTGGTCGCGACGCCAGATATGCCAGCTGAGACCTCACCGCCCAATACATTTTTCAGGGGTTAGATATAGCTGGGGCTCAATCGCGAATTCGGCCCAACTGTTGGTGTCGACGCCGATATTGGCCTCGGGCTCGCCAAACCAGGGATTACTCTGTGCGAAAGCCGCTGTGGCTGCGTCAAGACCGACATCAATCGCGACATCTTCGCTATCATAGAGATTGATCTGTGCCGCAGCTGGAATGGCTAAGATACTTATCGTGGCGACCCCAAGCAGGGCGGCCCTGGCGATACGATAGCGCGCCGGCAGCGCCAGCACGGTTTGTTTAATCTGCGAGCATGGGCGCGACAATGCCATGCGGGATACCGTTGAGCGTCTCATGGGCGAAATCCTCCAATGTGTTTGGGTCGAAGGCTGCCGCGAATGAGACGCAAGCAGTCTAAGAGCTGATACGGCTTAGACGGCGCGTTCCCTCAATCATTACACTTGACGCTGCAGAGACCTCGCGTCCCTGGCCGTTGAAACGTTCAAGACGGTCACGGCTTCGCAGCCCTAAAACCGCTCCATGACAAAGTCCCCGACCCCTGATTTCACCCCTGCTCTCGGCCCTCGCGGTTCGATCGGTCTTTATGACCATGTCATCGCGCTTCTGACCCGCGAGAAACAATGGCGCGCAAAGCTATTGGCAGCGCTCGCGCCCGAAAATGGGGAAACCATTGTCGATATTGGCGCCGGGACAGCGAGCATGGCGATCCTGATCAAAACCAAGCGCCCAGGCGTCCGCATGATCGCCCTTGATCCGGATCCGGACATTCGGCTCATCGCTGAAAAGAAAGCGGCGAAAGCTGGCACCGATTTAGAGTTTATAACTGCATTGGGGGATGCCGAAATCGATGATCAGCTTGCGCCAGGAACTGCTGACAAAGTTTTAACCAGTCTTGTTCTCCACCAATGCCCGATCCCAGTAAAAAAGAGCATTCTCGCGAGTGCCTTTCGCCTGTTGAAACCTGGCGGCATGCTATTGATTGAACCGCGCCGGGTTTGCCGGAGGCCATTTTCATTGAGAGAGTGGTTTTATGACAGACAGGAAGCAGAGACATCCTTACTCGCCAGAGGTGCGTGAGCGAGCCATTCGGATGGTGATGGAGCATGGCGGGGAGTACCCGTCGCAATGGGCAGCGATCGTCTCGATTGCCGGCAAGATCGGGTGCGTGCCGCAGACGCTGCATGGCTGGGTGGCGCAGGCCGAGCGGGATGCCGGCAAGCGGGCGGGACCAAGCACCGAAGAGCGCGAGCGGATCAAGATGCTTGAGCGCGAAGTGAAGGAGCTTCGCCAGGCGAACGAGATT
>NZ_NCST01000043.1 GCF_002088975.1 Henriciella aquimarina | reverse complement strand
CTAGGTTCTGTACCCATAAGCGGGATTCCCATATTGGACGGGTCATGATTCACTTGCCTTGAAGGAGGTGTCTCATGGCCCGTTTTGATTTGAGCGATGCGGAGTGGGCGATCATTGCGCCCTTGTTGCCGAACAAGCCGCGCGGGGTGGCGCGGACCGATGACCGCCGGGTGCTGAACGGCATCTTCTATATTCTGCGGACGGGGTCGCCCTGGCGTGACCTGCCGGAACGCTACGGCCCTTACACGACGGTCTACAACCGCTTCAACAGATGGGCGAAGGCTGGCGTCTGGATCAATGTTTTCAACGCTTTGGCGCAGCAGAGCCCGGAATCCATGGCCTTCATCGACAGTTCTATCATCCGCGCCCACCAGCACGCCGCAGGCGGAAAAAAGGGGGGCCGGATCACGCCATCGGTCTCTCTCGCGGGGGACTGAGCACCAAGATCCATGCCGTGGTCGATGAGGCCGGCCTGCCCATCCGCCTGGCGCTCTCGCCCGGCCAGGCCAGCGACAAGGCCACCGGGGCCGCCCTGATCGCCAGCCTGAGGCAGGCCCGTCATGTCGTCGCCGACCGGGGCTATGACGCCCGTGCCCTGATCGAGCAGATCGAAGCGGCCGGGGCGGAGGCTCACATTCCCACCCAGCGGGACCGCAAAGTCCAGCGCTCAGTCGCAAGGGACATCTACCGCCAGCGCAATCTGGTCGAGCGATACTTCAACAAACTCAAGCACTTCAGACGATGCGCAACACGCTTCGACAAGCTCGCAAGGAACTTCCTCGCAGCCATCGCCCTCGCCTCAACGCGACTCTGGACCAGGGTTTATGAGTCCACAACCTAGCCCGGTAAAATCGAAGCGCAACACGCCGATGCCGCGCTCGGCCAGGCCCTTCGCCACCCGGATCGCGGCGTGCGACTGTTTCGAGCAGGTGAAGCAGTGGGCCACAATCGCCCAGCCGCGCACTTCGCCAACGGGATGATCCAGCCGGCCGGCCAGCTCCTGTCCTTCGGCGCCTGCAAAACGGACCGTTTCAGTATGCATGGTGACCAATTTCTCCCGCCTGCTTGCAATTAGGGTGATCGAGACAGGGCTTCCTCACAAGGCCGGCGCGCGAAGGCTATACGGCATCTTCCGGATCGATGGCCTTCACATCGGCTTTCGTCTGGCGCCGGCGCAGGAAAAAGGCGAGCGCCCCCCCGGCAATCAGCAGCGCGAAAGGCAGCCCCCAGAGCAGGACACCGCGAATCCCGTGCGAGGAGGGCCGGAAGAGCACGAACTCGCCATAACGTTCGGCGAACCAGTTACGCACTTCCTCGTCCGACTTGCCCTCCGCCACCAACTCGCGCACGCGCTCGCGCATATCGACGGCAATGTCGGAGCCGGAATTGGAGATCGGTTCGTTCTCGCAGGCCACACAGCGGATTTCGCGCATGAGATCCTGCGCGCGCGCCTCTTCCTGCGGATCGGCGAGCTGGCCTTCGGCAGCGAAGATCAGGATGAGCGAGGCAAGCAGGGCTTTCATGCGGCCTCCGTCGTCTTCGGGCGCTTGCGCTTGCCGACCATGCTGAGGCCCGCGCCCAGCGCGATCAGCGCCACGCCGAGATAGATGAAGTCGATGAAGGGGTTGAGGAAAACCTCGAAGGTCCAGCGCGTCTCCCCTTCCCGGCTGCGCCGCCCGTCGCCCAGCGCGACATAGAGATCGGCCGTGCCGGTCTTGTGAATGGCGGTTTCCGTGGTCGGCATGCGGGCGGCCGGATAATAGCGTTTCTGCGGCTTCAGCGTGGCTTTCGTGCCGCCGCGCGTGGCCGTCAGCGTGGCGCGGTCGGCATACCAGTTCGGGCCTTCGATGCTGGAGACATCGTCAAGCGTCATCGTCCAGCCGGCAACCTCCTGGCTCTGGCCCTCCTGCAGGGCGAGCGTGGTCTGCGTACGCGCGGTCGTCTCGAGGACGGCCCCGGCGACGAACAGGCCGAGCCCGGCATGGGCGAGCGTCATCCCCCACACCCGCATCGGCATCTTCGGCAGGCGCTCAACCGTCTTCGCCCGGCGCCAGATTTCCTGTGCGGCCCCGAAGATCAGCCAGACAGCGATGGCCAAGCCGACCCCGGCGAGCAGCGGAATGTCCAGCGGACCGACCCCGGCGAGCCAGAAGACGGCGACCAGGCCGGCAAAGCCTGCCGCCCACTTCCACAGTGAAGAGAGGTCTGCCTTGCCCCAGGCCCAGGCCTGGACAACCGGCAGGGCCACAAGGGCAAGCGCCATGATCGGGGTGAAGGTGAGATGGAAGTACGGCTCACCCACCGAAATCGTCTCGCCCAGAGCTTCGGCGAGAAGCGGGAAGAGCGTGCCCAGCATGACAGTCGCAGCCGCCACGGTGAGGACGAGATTGTTGCCCATCAGCGCGCCTTCGCGGCTGACGGCGACATAGTCCGGCCCGGGCTTGAGCTTCGGCGCGCGGATCGCAAACAGCAGCAGCGCCGAACCGCCCAGCACCACAAGGCCAGCCAGCAGGACCGAACCGCGCAACGGATCAACGGCGAAGGCATGCACCGAGGTCAGGACACCGGAGCGCACGAGGAAGGCGCCCAGCATGGAGAAGCAGAAGGCGAGCACAGCCAGCAGGGCCGTCCAGGCGGCGAAGCTGCCGCGTTTCTCGGTGACGATGACCGAGTGCATCAGGGCGGCCCCGATCAGCCAGGGCATCAGGCTCGCATTCTCGACCGGGTCCCAGAACCACCAGCCGCCCCAGCCAAGCTCGTAATAGGCCCAGTAGCTGCCGAGCGCGATGCCAAGCGTGAGCGGCACAAAGGCGGCCAGCGCCCAGCCACGCGCGGCTTTCGCCCAGTCGCGGTCGATACGGCCCTCGATGAGGCCGGCCGCAGCCAGCGCAAAGACGAAGGAATAGCCGACATAGCCGAGATAGAGCATCGGCGGATGGATGGCGAGCGCCGGGTCCTGCAGCAGCGGGTTGAGACCGCTGCCCTGAAGCGGGGCCGGATCGAGCCGGGTAAAGGGCGAGGAAGCCAGCAGCAGATAGGCGAGCGAGGCGAGGCTGAGCAGCCCCTGAATACCGAGCGCGCGCGCCTCGAAGGCCGGCCGTCCGGTCTTAAGAAGCCAGGCGCCGGCAGCCCCGAAGCCGAGCCCGACCACGCACCACAGCGCCATCGAGCCCTCATGATTGCCCCACGTCCCGGCAATCTTGTAGCCAAGCGGCTTCAGCGTGTGGGAGTGTTCGAAGACAAGTTCGACGGAAAAGTCGGAGCGGGCAAAGGCCCAGATCAGCGTGAAGAAGGCAAACAGCATCGTCACGAAGGCGAGCTTCGCAAACAGCCCGGCCCGTTCCCGGTCGGTGCGGAGACCGAAGCCGACCTGCAGCCCGCTGAACACCAGTGCGAGGAATGCCGCGAAATGCCCTGCTTCGATCATGAAGCTGCCTGCTGAACCTTCTTCAGTTCGCGCGGTTCATAATTCTCGTCATGCTTGGCGAGGATCTGTTCGGCGGTGAAATCGCCATGCGGGCCGAACCGGCCGGTTGCGACCACGCCTTCGCCCTCGCGGAAGAGGTCCGGCGCGATGCCGGTATAGCTCACCATAACCGTCTCGCCGGAGCCGTCCTCGATCAGAAAATTCATCTCGGCGCCGTCGCCATAGGCGAGCGAGCCTTCCTGAACCCAACCGCCGACGCGGACGCGCTTGCCCTCATCCGGCATGCCGTTCTGGGCAATCAGGCCGGGCGTGTAGAACAGGTCGGCATGCTGCTTCAGCGCCATGGCCGACAGGGCCACGGCCGAGACCAGCAGCGCAGCGGCTGTTCCGACACCCCAGAGTCTCTTGGTTCGTGCTCTCATGCGCTCATCCTATACCGAAAGCCGCTATAAATGACACTGCGACCGAAACAGCTCCGTAAACTTCCCTACTCTTGTTCCGCAGCCGCTTCGGCCCGGCGTTCGTCGGCCTGCGACTTGAACGCCTCCAGCATGCCGAGCCGCGGGTCTCCCGGCTCAAGCTCACCCGTGATCTTCGCCCAGTGCTGCTCGGCGGCCTCGACATCGCCGGCTTCATAGGCCGGCATGGCGGCAAGCATCCCGGCGCGAACCTTGGTCGGATCGAGACGCCAGGCGCGGTCGTAAAGCCGTGCGGCCGGCTCGGTCACGACCCCGCCATCGCGCATCATGATGGCATCGGCGAGCGCGATCAGGGCCGGGACATATTCATCATCACGGCGCAGCGAGGACTGGAACGCCCGCAGCGCGTCGTCTGTGCGTCCCTGCGTGCGCAGCAGGACACCGATGAAGTATTGCGGCTCCGGCGCATCGGGCTGCTGGCGGGCTGCCATCTGCAGACGCGCCAGCATTTCCGGCGGCGAGAGATCCTCCGCATTGCGATTGGCAAGCTCGGCCTCGCGCGTCGCATAGGGCTGCTCGGCCAGCAGCGGACGGCCCTTCAGAAGGTAGAGGCCGGCGGCCACGATGACGGCGCCTGCCAGGAGATAGAGCGTCTTGCGGGTCATGAGCGGCGCACCGCAATCGTTGCGCGCAGGCCGCCCAGCGGGCTGTCGGACAGGGTCAGCCGCCCGCCATTCATCTCGGCAATATCCGCGACGATGGACAGGCCAAGCCCCGTGCCCGGCGCGGTCTCGTCCAGACGCACGCCGCGCTTGACGACCGCTGCGCGTTCTTCATCGGTCAGGCCCTCGCCATCATCGTCGACATGGATCAGCATTTGCGCGTTGTCACCCGCCTCCGCAGAGACTTCAACGCGTGATTTTGTCCACTTGCAGGCATTCTCCATGATGTTGCCCAGCATCTCCTCGAGGTCCTGCTGTTCGACGCGGACGAAGAGGCCCGGCTCGACCGTGGAGGAGACAGACACCCCGCTCTCTTCGAACAGGCGATTGAGCAGGCGGACGATGCCGTCGAGCACCGGCTTGACCTCGGTGCGCACGCCCAGCGCTTCGGAGCGGGCCGCGGCCTGGGCGCGCTTGAGATAATGCTCGACATTGGCGCGCATCGTCTCGGTCTGGCGGCGCACGACATCATCCAGCGCGGAGCTGCCGGTCGCCTCGTTGCGCAGCACCGCCAGCGGGGTTTTCAGCGCATGGGCGAGATTGCCGACATGGGTCTGCGCGCGTTCGACAATGGCGCGGTTATTGTCGAGCAGCTTGTTGAGCTCTTCCGTCAGCGGCAGCACTTCGACCGGATAGTCCCCGTCGAGGCGGGCACGCTTGCCCTCGCGCACCTGCGCGATGTGAAGCTGCACGCGGTCAAACGGCAGGAGCGCCAGGCGCAGGCCGACCCACAGCGCGATCAGCGTGCCGGCGGCGAGGAAGGTCATGCTGATCAGCAGAAGCAGGCGCAGCTGGTTGGCGCCCTCATCGGTGGCCTCACGGTCGGCCGCCGCCATGAGCAGGATGGGCTGCTCGCGATTGGGCACCGTGATCGCCCGCACAGCCACACGCAGGCGTTCGTCTGCCGGGCCGACGGCATTGTCGTAGACCGTCATGCCGGGATTGGCGAGCGCGGAGGCAGCAAGGTCGTCCGGAACCGGCAGCGGCCCGTCCCAGAGGCTCTGCGAGCGGATATCGTCACCGAAGGAATTGTCCTCATTGACCGCGATCATGGCCCAGTAGCGCCCCGAGAGCGGCAGGTCGTAGCGCACATCGGTCGGCAGCTTGTCTTCCAGGTCGACGACCCGGCCATCGGGCAGGATTTCGAGCGCGCGCGGCAGCGTCACCAAGACCGAATCAAGCTCCTGCTCCAGCAGGCGGATGGTCTGGGCGCGATAGGACAGCGTCATCGCCACGATGCCGCCGACGACGGCGATCAGGCTCCAGATCACCGCCCCGATCAGCATCCGCCGCGAGAGCGACAGCTCGGGTTTCGGGGGCTTGGGGGGCTCGTCTCCGCTCATCTGCGGGTCAGTCGCGGCGGGCCGGGCTCAGCCGGCAAGGCCAGCCGTCTCGCCCTCCGGCACGACCAGGCGATAGCCGAGGCCGCGCTCGGTCTGGATACGCTCCTGGCCGATCTTCTTGCGCAGGCGGCCGATGAAGACCTCGATCGTGTTGGAGTCGCGATCGAAGTCCTGATCGTAGATGTGCTCGACCAGTTCGGTGCGCGGCACGACCCGGCCCTGATGGTGCATCAGATAGGAGAGCACGCGATATTCATGCGCGGTCAGCTTGACCGGCCGGCCGGAAACGGTGGCGCGGGCGGCACGGGTATCGACGCGCAGGCTGCCGGCTTCGAGCGCGGCCGCCGAATGCCCTGTCGCCCGGCGCAGGAGCGCGCGAAGGCGGGCCAGAAGCTCTTCGGTATAGAACGGCTTGGTCAGATAGTCGTCGGCGCCCGCATCGAAGCCGGCGACCTTTTCACTCCAGCGGTCGCGCGCGGTCAGGATCATGACGGGAAAATCCTTCCCGTCCTCGCGCCAGCGTTCGAGGATGGTCACGCCGTCCATCTTCGGCAGGCCGAGATCGAGGATCACCGCATCATAGGGCTCTGTATCGCCCAGAAAGTGACCGTCCTCGCCATCGGCGGCGAGGTCGACGGCATAGCCGGACTGTGTCAGCGCGTCGGCGAGTTGCCGGCGCAGGTCTGCATCATCTTCAACGACAAGAATTCTCATGGAAACAACCTAGCTCTTGCTGAGCACGCGTCCAGACCGGGCATCGATCGTGAACGTCACCAGCTCGCCCCGGCCCGTAACCCAGTCAATCACATACACCTTGCGGCCACCTCTTTCATAGAGGCCGTCGAACCGGCGCATATTCCCGCCATACTGGTTGCGAATCGGCCGCAGGAGATCATTCAAAGGCTTGATCTCGCCCTTCTCACGCGCGTCGCGGGCTTCGTCGGCGGTGAACGAACTGCCCCACTGACCCTGGCCGTAGGCCATAGGGCTCACTGCAGTGGCGCAGAGCGCAAGCGCGAGAAGCATCCGTTTCATGGTGCGGTAATATCGTCCATCAGCCCTGAACGTTCCGTGAATGGGAAACGCGGTCTTGCGTCCTCCCCCACGGCTATATCAACCTTTTCCGGCCCATTCACGCAAGCCCGGATCCTTCGGATCTTCAAGCACGATCTCGAGGCGGGCATAGAGATGGCCCGGCTTGTCCTTGAACTGGACGCCCTTGCCACGCAGCCGCAGCACCGTTCCGGTGTTCGAGCCTTCCGGCACTTTCAGCGTGACGACACCGCCAGGCGTCTTCACATCGACCGTGCCGCCGAGCACCGCCGTCTTCAGCGACACCGGCACATTCATGCGCAGGTCGGAGCCGTCGCGCGTCCAGATATTGCTTGGCCGGACATACACTTCCAGCAGCGCATCGCCGGGCGGGCCACCTGTGCGGGACTGCTGGCCCTGGCTTTTCAGGCGCAGGGTCTGGCCTGTTTCGATGCCGGCGGGAATGGAGACGTTGAGGGCCTTGCCGTCGCCCATCGTCATCTGGCGCTTGGCGCCCTGAACGGCATCCTCGAAGGAAATGTCGACGCGGTAGCGCAGGTCGGCGCCCTTTTGCGGGCCGGGCCGGCGGCGCTGACCGCCAAACATGCCCGACAGGATGTCCTCGAAGGCATCACCCTGGAAGGAGCCACCACGGGCGAAATCGTCATAGGCGCCATAGCCGCCCCGAAATCCGCCACCGGCGCCGCCCGGACCCGCGCCGGCAAAGCCGGTCGGATTGCCATCGGAATCGATCTCGCCACGGTCATACTTGCCGCGGTTTTCCTCATCGCCGAGGATTTCGAAGGCGGCGGAGACTTCCTTGAACTGGTCGGCCTTGTCCTTGTCGTCCGGGTGCAGGTCGGGGTGCAGCGTCTTCGCCTTCTGGCGGTACGCCTTGCGGATTTCATCCGCTGTCGCCGTCCTGGAAACGCCGAGTATCTTGTAAAGGTCGCGGCTCACGCTTCTCAGACCACTCTGTTTAATAGATTCGTCAGGCGTTAATTAAGGAGTCCCGGGCTGGATTGAAACCCATCTTCCCATACGTCCATCAGCGCCGATCTCAGCGACCCGCACCAGATCGGCCTCAGCGGGCACACTCGCCGTGTTTTCCTGGGTCTGAGCGTCATGGATAAGCGCGCCAGACGCCTCGGCCTGGACGTGGAAGCGGCGAGGCCCGGTCGGGTCCGGCAGGTCCCAGCTGTCGGGAATGTCCGGGCCGCAGGGCAGCCAGGTGACAGAGAGCGTAGCGCCCCCGTCCACCGCCCGCAGATGCGCGACCGGCCAGGGCAGGCTGGAAACCGCCCTATGGGTGAAAGCCTGCGTATCGCTCCCGCCTGCCTGCCAGAGCAGTTCGCGCCCGGTTTCGTCCGGCTCGAGCGCGGTGGCGACAAGGCTCTCATCCACGATGACGCAGATGGCGCCAGCCGCGATGTCACTCGCAGGCGAGCCCCGCAAACCTCTCAACAGGCCGGACAGACGCCAGCGGTTCTCACCAATGAGCTCGGCGGAGCGGAAGGCGACAAGCTCCCAGCCTGTCTCCCCGGCAACAAGCATGGTGTTCGCGCCCGAGAGCCAGGCCAG
>NZ_NCST01000042.1 GCF_002088975.1 Henriciella aquimarina | reverse complement strand
CAGGCGCCTGATGAAGGCCATGGGCCTGCAGGGCATTATCCGCGGCAAGCCGCATCGCACGACCTACAGCGACAAGGCGGCGCCGTGCCCGCTCGACCATGTGAACCGCAACTTCAAGGCCCCGGCGCCGAACCGGCTCTGGGTCAGCGATTTCACCTATGTCTCGACCTGGGCAGGGTTTGTCTATGTCGCCTTCGTCATCGATGTGTTCGCCCGCCGCATTGTCGGCTGGCGGGTCAGCCGGACAGCGCATGCGGACTTCGTGCTTGATGCCCTTGAACAGGCCTTGCATGACCGGCGGCCCTGCTCTGGAAGTGGTCTTGTCCATCATTCAGATCGTGGCAGCCAGTATGTCAGTATACGGTATACGGAGCGTCTGGCCGAGGCAGGTCTTGAGCCGTCGGTGGGCAGTGTTGGTGACAGCTATGACAACGCTTTGGCGGAAACCATCAATGGACTCTACAAGGCCGAAGTCATCTGGCGGAAAGGCCCGTGGAAATCCATCGATGCCGTTGAATACGCCACCCTCGAATGGGTCGACTGGTTCAATCACCGCCGCCTGCTCGAGCCAATCGGAAACATCCCACCGGCAGAAGCCGAGGCCAACTACTTTGCAGCGCTGAAGGAAAACGCTATCGCTGCTTGACCCCAACCAAACAGCCTCCGGGGTTACCGGCGCGGTTCAAGAGGCCGATTGTCCCGTCAAAAGTAAGATGGATTAGCTATTCTTTGCAAACTTGAGATCGCCGATATACGACCAGATCTCATCCAGAACCTGGATGAGCGGGACCCGGCCAAGTTCTGTGGCTTCGGAATAGGCTGCCCACTGAGCTATCTTGACCGGATCGTTGGCGAACATTCGGCTCAGGCCCTCCGGCCTTTCCTCGGGGACGGGCGTGTTTCGGCGTTCGAATGTGGTCAGAATGGCAGTACGAAGATCCTGGGGTTCGATCTCAGTTGCTCGGGGAATGGCCCATAGGTCGTAGAAATCTTTCATGCGCCCATTGATCAGACCCAGCGCGACCACGGCCTGGTACTTTTCGGCGACGACAGTGGCGGGCGAGTAAGCGCGGATTTTGGCCGGCTCGAAATCGAGTAGAGAGCCATACTCGATTTCGAATTCAGGGGCGGTTAGCGCGTCGCCGAATCCAATATCCACCGTGACCGGGATTTGGGTCTTTTCCAGATTGGCCACTGTTCGCAAACGCTTGCCACCATAAACCTGATCCTCGCGGATATCGCTCACCGTCAGGCTCTCAGTGCGGAATTTGAGACCGTCATTCCCGTCAATAGACAGGATCTCTCGGAAGACCTTCAGGAGGTCTGCCTCACCGGACTCTCCGAAGCCCAGAAAGTCGACATCTCTCGTGAAGCGGCCTGGGTCCGAAGTCCACACAGTTACAAGCATCCCGCCCTTCAGCACGAAGCGGGTCCGATATTCCGAGACGGAAAGGCGATAGATCAGTCGCTCCAGGGCAAATGCGACCAGCACTGTCTGGAAATCCCGCTTGTCACTTCGCGCAAGATTGAGCAGACGCTGACGCACGGACGCCGCCATATTTTTCGGGCGCTTAGCCATTTGATGTTAGCGCCTCCAGATAGGGACGCATCCGTTTTCCGGCACCATAGTCATTGGCGGCAAGCATCAGCTCTGCGGGCCGGGCTTTTCGCTGTTCGAGGGCCGATTTAAGGCATTCGATGGCGACTGAGCGATCAACCAGTTTCGGGTTACGAAAGGCGTCGGCAATGGATTTGGGAATCGAATAGACCCGTACCCTGGTCCCGCCAATCGGGTGCGTCTCAATGCCTTCAGAGTAGTAGGGTTCGCGAAACCTCACCATACGTGTCGGCGGATAGGGGATCTTGGGGGGCCAGTCATGGGCTCCGATTGTGAACCAGACCTTGCGCGGAAGCTGGTCCGTCAGACCATGAAATGCGAGGGCGGAGAGCAGACAGATAACAGCCTTGGGTGCGCGCTTCGCGACCTCGGCAAGATTTATGTTCAGATCCGGTTCGTTGTCTGCGGCCTGGTAAAGCCCGCGTCCGATCCGGATGATGTCTCCTGCCTCAACAGCGCGGGAGATCGTCGTCGCACTGACCCCGATACTGCGCAGTTCGAAGGCACGGGCGATCTCGTGCCGCTCGAGATAGGACAGTAGACGATTTCGCTGGGTCGACGTGGTGGCTGACATATGTTGCAAAAACTCGGACGAAAAATAGTTTTGTCATAGGTTTTGTAACATAAAAACAGTCATCTGGTCCATGGGCCTTTTGAAATGGAGTGAGGTCTACCCGCCCGCGCGTTCCTGGTCAGCTCGACCTTGCCCGACTCCACACCATAACGCCGGTGCTGTCTTCAGTATTCTCGAAGAATGCCGCCCGCACCGGTGCCGCAAAACTCGGATCATCGAGCTTGACGGCGAGATAGGGTGTTTCGCCCTTGCTCTCCTGACGCCAGGCCGCACCGAGTTCGGCTCCGCCGGCATAGAGGCGGTAGTCCGGGGCATCCTCATTGGCCTTGGCCTTGTTCGGGACAAGCTGCGCTTTGACATTGATTGTCATGGTCCGGATGGTGCCGGTGTACTTCCCATCCTTCAGTGTGAATGATCCAATCTGTGCCATGTCTGGGTTATCCTTTCGTGCTGGCATTGGCGTGGAGGGCTTTGCGCGCCCGTTTGAACCCGGGATCGGACCCCAGGAACATCTCAAGCATGGCGGGCATCAGCGTTTCGGGCTTTTCCTCTTCGCCATAGGTCTGGCGGTAGATTGTTGCGTAGTCCGCGAGTGCCGATGCGAGGTCGGGATCGACCGACACCGTCATGCGGACGGGCGTGCGGTCGGGGAGCTTGCCCAGTCGAAGCGTCATGGCTGGTCTCCCTGTGGAAGGGGCCGGAGGACAAGATCTCTGGTTACCACGACCCGGACCGGCCAGCCGGGCCGGACACGGATGGTGGGCTGGAGGCCAAGCTGTTTGTCGACCACACGCTGACCGGCTTCATTGATCGTGTCGGTGGTTCCGCGCCGGATAGCGCGTTCGATGTCACCGTCACCATCCGATCCAAGCTCCGCGCCAATCCCGAGAATGGTCGCGAGGCCTGCGGCCGCAAACATGCGGCCCCAATGATGGTCGGTGCGATCAGAGAGACCGGCATAGCCTTGCACATCGGCTCCCGGCGCCGAAATCACAATTGAGGATCCGTCCGGGAAGATGATCCGGTCCCAGGTGACGAGCGCGCGGCCCTGTCCGAACGAGACTCCAGACTGATAGCGTCCGATCAGGCGCGAGCCCTGCGGGATAAGGAGATATTGTCCGGTCACCGTGTCATAGACCGGTTGGGTTACCTGGGCGACGATGGTTCCCGGCAGGTCAGAATTGATGCCGGTGACGAGCGAGGCCGGGATGAGCGTTCCTGCCATGACCTGATAGGGTGAGACGACGTCCTGAACGCCATATTCGTTGTAGATGTCCGTTGATGCAGTTTCACCGGCGAAGGCGAGCTTGCGGTCCTGGAGATTGGGATCGGCTGCGCCGAACGCCGACGGTGTCCCTTGCGGCATTGCGGCGAGAGCCAGTAGTTCGGAGGTGAGGTCCGTGCCGGAACGTGACCGCGTGGTTCCGCGCTGCGCTAGTGTTGTGTCACCGGTTTCAGATTGCAGGCGGAAGAAGACCGGCGCGCGGGCGGCTTCCTCGGCCATCGCGGCGTCGCGCATGCGCCTCGCCCGTGCGGCTTCATCAGCCGGATTGGGACGGAAATCATCCTCGAACCTTGTGACATATTCCGGCTCGATGCCCAGTTCGCGTTCGGCTGCCAGCATGGTCGAACCGAGATCGCCTGACAGCGGCGGGCCGAGTTTAGGCATCGCGTCATAGCTTGCCGGCAGGGTGGAAAGGCCTTCGGGCTTTCGCGTATTGGTCGTGTTGTAGAGTTCCTGTGCGGGAGGGCCGGCCGCGGTCGGTGGTTTGAGGGCTATGCTGGCGGCGGCGAACAGGGCCAGCACACCAAGCCCTGCACCGACCATCAGCACTTTGCGGTTGATCCGTGTGACGGGTTTCGGGGAAGACCGGATCTTCAGCCGTTCGGCATGTTCATCGAAGGGAATGGGCTCGCTCATGCTCAGCCCCCGAAGAGGGCGGCAAGCCCGGTGCGCCGCTCGGTGCGCGCAATTCTGACAACAGTCTGGTTCTTCTCTCCCAGACGCAGTTCGGCGGCGCGGAACAGCCGGTCGACAATGTAGTAATTGCCACGGACGCGATAGTTGACGAGTTCGGCATCGCCATCCTCGCCGAGTACGAACAGTGGCGGCATGTCGGTGGTGGCGATACTGGCAGGCATCTGGATATAGACCTGCCGTCCGTCGTCGAACACGCGTACAGGTTTCCAGTCGGGAGTGTCGCCCCTCAGGCGGTAGTCGAAGTTCAGGCCTTCAAGCTTCAGGCCCTGTTCGATGGAGCCGGCTTCCCGTGCGATGGCCCGGTCGTTCTTTACCGTGAGGCCTGCCAGTTCGTCAGCCGGATAGCGCCAGGACAGGGCCGCCATATAGCCGCCTTCCATGCTTTCGAGTTCCAGATGATAAGTCCGCCGGTCTGTGGCGATCATCAGATTGGTACGAATGCCCGCGCTGATCGGTTTGACCAACACATGCGCGCGGGCAGTCGGGCCAGAGCCGGAAACGGTATCTCCAACGACCCAGCGGACTGTGTCGCCTGCCGCGACCGAAACGAGCGTCTCGCCGGGCTGGAGGGCAATGTCGCTGACCTGTCCGGGACTGGCATAGAGCCGGTAGAGCGCCCCTTCCGTATAGGGATAGACCTGAATGGCGTTCACATAGCCATCGACGGAAGGCTCGACGAGGGCATGTTCGCGGCCTTCTTCGATGGCTTCTGCTGGGGAGGCGGATGTTGTGAGTGTGCGCGTATAGGTGCGTCGCGTCTCGCTGTCGCTGACAGGCATCATCTGTCCGGGCAGCGGAAGCGGGACAGCCGTCTCGACAATCTCGACCGGCAGGTCGACCTCTTCTTCAAGCGGCTGCGCTTCAATGAAGGCGGCCGTGTCGATGGGTTCAAGCTCTGTCGTTGCGCAGGCAGTTGTCAGGGCAAGGGCCGTCATGGCCAAAGGCAAGCGGATCATGTCTAGTCTCCTGTAACGAGGTCTTCGCCCCAGTTGAGGCTGTTGATGTAAAGGCCGAGGGGATTGGCGCGGAGCGTTGCCGCATCCTTTGGAGGTTGCGTCACGATGGAGAAGAGACCCGTGAAGCGCTGCGCTTTCATCAGAGCACCATTCTCATAGGTCTTCTCGATCCAGCGGGCCTGGAAGCTGTCATCCGAGACGCGCACGACGCTGACGACATCGACTGTGCGGGATTTGCGTCCGATGTCGGCAAAGGGATCATTTGCCTGCGCGTATTCGTTGAGCGTCGTCGAGGCCGAGGCCGTCACGAAGTCATAGGCTTTGAGCCAGTTTTCGCGAACGACGACCGGATCGACAGAAAGTCCGCGTACTTGGGCAATGAAGTTCGCCAGGTGGTGGGCAATCTGTGCATCGCTCGCGACATAGCGCTCGGACGCTGGGGCGACGGCGCGGGCGGCGCCCGTCTCATCGACTTCGACCACATAAGGCGTGACGGTCGATTGAAGGCTCCGCCAGACCAGCGCGCCGGAGGTGACGAAGCAGAGCGAGAGGCAGCCAATCGCCATCAGCCGCCAGTTCTTCGCCTGGACACGGGCGGAGCCAATGCGTTCGTCCCAGACCTGTCCCGCCTTTTGGTAGGGTGTTTCGGGGAAGGGGCTTTCCCCATAGTGTGTTGCTGATCGTCTGAACCGCATGATCTATTCGTCCTTGTCCTGAAGGCTGGGGACGGCACCGGACGAGCCGCGGTCTCCATCGCGTATGGAATGCGCGGCAGCCTGGCCGGCATGGGTCATCCGCTGCTG
>NZ_NCST01000041.1 GCF_002088975.1 Henriciella aquimarina | reverse complement strand
AATCTCGTTCGCCTGGCGAAGCTCCTTCACTTCGCGCTCAAGCATCTTGATCCGCTCGCGCTCTTCGGTGCTTGGTCCCGCCCGCTTGCCGGCATCCCGCTCGGCCTGCGCCACCCAGCCATGCAGCGTCTGCGGCACGCACCCGATCTTGCCGGCAATCGAGACGATCGCTGCCCATTGCGACGGGTACTCCCCGCCATGCTCCATCACCATCCGAATGGCTCGCTCACGCACCTCTGGCGAGTAAGGATGTCTCTGCTTCCTGTCTGTCATAAAACCACTCTCTCAATGAAAATGGCCTCCGGCAAACCCGGCGCGGTTCAGATCGCATAGGTCATCGAGTCGATGAGATCATTGAGTAAGTCGGCGGCCGTCTGTATATGGCGCGCTCATGCAGCTGAACGAAGGCGGCTTTTAAATCCGGCCGGGGGCGACGAACGTGAAGAGTTTGCCTGTCGGTGCGTACGTCAATAACGTCGATGTGGACATAGCCAATGGGATAGACGAACATCTTCTTCGACTTGCCGCCTTCGGTGTCTGGTAGACGCGAGATGCTGTTGCGCTGTAACAGCCGGTGCGGCTCAGATGCGGAATCGAGACTTACAGGGCGTAGTGACAATTATCGAGCGTCACGAGCGTGCGTGCGGAAAGCGTCACAGCCTGCCTTTTCCGTCACCCACAGGCTCGCCGAGCACACTGATCTTGGCCCCATTGGCGCATCCTCGACGCTCTTCCGGCTCCGCCATTCGCGCACCGTCTTCGGGTCTGCGCCATTCTGTTCGACGAATTCCGCGATCGAAGCCTGCGATCGCTCTACTGCCTTGCTGACGGCGTGCGAGGTCTTGGCTCAGTTATGTAGATCCTGTCCCCTGTGGAGTCTCTCCATGATGGCTCTCCATTTATCGCGATTCCATCACTGCATGAGGCGAAATAGTAGGGACCGCAATTGCCGGTTTTAGTGACGGTACAGTTTTATCCACAAGATTATAACAAGTTGATTTAATGAAATTATTGTCTCTCTTTCATTATCGAGTGGGAATAATCGCCTCCGGGGTGTCGCCTCTCATAGGCCGTGAGGCCGGGCATATTCCGATTGGCGGCGGGCTTGTTTCGGCCTGAATATTTTCCGCAATACACCGATAACTGATTATCTGTCAGCGGATATAATTTCCTGCATGATTACTCATGACTGCAGTGCCTGCGAGGAGCGCTGGAAGCGTGTCCGGTCACCTTCTTTCACGATCCGGTTGACTATTTTCTTATATAAGTAAAAAATACCCCTCAAGAACGCTTAGAAGTTCTCATGCAGGGAGGAAGCAATTGAGAAAATACATCGTAATGGTCCTGATCCATGCCGGCGACGAGACCGAGGCGTGGACCGAATGGGCGAAGAAGCATGCGGCCGACATGATCAAGGTGCCGGGCTTCCTGACCGCCCAGGCCTTTGTGCGGCGGCGTGAATTCTCGTTCGAGCACGGCGAGGTCATTCCGACCCTGCCGCCCTATGACCTGATGACATGGTATGAAGTCGATGAAGAGGGCATGAAATTCCTCTCGACCAATGAGCGTCCCAAGGGCTCTCCGCCCATGGCCGACAGCGCGCCATTCCCGACCCCGCTCGGCGGCTATACGGGAAATGAGTATCTGTGGGAGGCGATCACGCCGGAATACCATGCTGTCCGGGAACTGCCGATCTCGAAGAAGCGCTTCGTGACGGTGCTGACCGACACGAGCGGGAACCGCGAAGATTGGCCGGAGTGGGGTGCAGACCATGTCCACGACATGATCAAGATGGACATCTTCCATTGCACCCAGGCCTTCAAGGCACTCGAGTTCAAATACGCTCACAAGGACACCGCGGAGACGCAGCCGCCCTATGACCTGCTGACCTTCTACGAGGTCAATGATCATGGCTACGATTTCCTGACGACCCATACCCGGCCGCCCGGCGAGGGCCCGCAAGCCGGCACCCGGCCTTTCCCCAGCGAACTGGGCAAGCATGTCGGGGATACCTTCATGTGGGAAGCGATTACACAGGAATATCGCCCTTCGGAGGACTGACCGTCCGGTCTTTCAGGCGGGGCCTGTTTCCACCGCTGTCACGACAGGATAGGCCGGAGTTCATGCAAGGAGCTCCGGCCTTTTTCTCGTCTGCCCCAGCGAAAATTTATAACCAAACGTTTCATCTATATGCAAAAGAGGCTAAGGACGGTCGCCTAATCTGAGGGAGAGAGGAAAAATGCGGGCAGAACCGACGGAAAAAACGCCTTACATCGTGGTCCTGGGCGGGGCGCTCAGGCCGAACTCCTCGACCGAGAAAGCCTTGCGTCTCGCCGCGGCGGCTGCCGAAAAGCTGGGCGCGAAGACAAAGGTTTTTGCCGGGCCGGCTCTCGATCTTCCCTTTTACGCGCCGGAAAAGCCGGAGCGTTCGGCCGAGGCTGAAGCGCTTGTTGCAGAGCTGCGCAAGGCCGATGGCATCATCATCGGTTCGCCCGGCTATCACGGCTCCTTCTCGGGCTACGTCAAGAACGTCCTCGATTATGTCGAGGATATGAGCAAGGACGCTGAGCCCTATTTCAAGGGGCGCGCCGTCGGGATCATTGCCACCGGCGCGGGCTGGCAGGGCGCGGTCGGTACCCTGCAGGCGCTGCGTAATGTGGTGCATGCCCTGCGCGGCTGGCCGACGCCGTTCGGCCTGGCGATCAACACGATCGAGGGCGGCTTCGACGCAGAGGGGCAGGCCTTGACGGCGAGGCTTCAGGCCCAGATCGAGATGTTGGCCGGCGAGGTGGTGGAGTTCGCCATGCAGCGCCAGGCCTGCCGGCTTGAGGATGCGGCGGGCAGCTAAAGGCCCTTGCGGGCCGGCCTAGTCCGGCGTGCCCGCCGTCTCGAAGATGATCCGCGCGAGCGCGCCCTTATCGCGAACGCCGAGCTTGGTGTAGATCGAGCGCAGGTGATGGCGCACCGTCGCCGGTGAGCGGTCCAGCTTCTGAGCCACCTCCTTGTAGGAGGCGCCTTGCGCAAAAGCCTGCGCAACGGCCTTTTCCTGCGCGGTCAGCCGGTCGACGGCCGGACGCCGCCGGGCGGTGATGATCCGCTGGTGGGCCACCCCGGTTACCGAGATCGTGATATTGTTCCTGACCATTTCTTCCCTGTCGGGGGCGGCGGCAAGATCCGTCAGCTCCTCGGGCAGGTGCGGGCCGCGCCACTGGGGCCACTCCTCACGCAGGAGTTCGGCGAAGCCCGGTTCGGCGATGTGCAGCACGCCGCGCGCATCCGAGACCGCGCTTCTGGTGTGCAGCGGGCTGGATTGCGAGATCAGCTGCTGGAGTTCCGACACCCGGCAGATCTGAAGCGTGGCTTCAAGGTGCGGGGCGAGGATCTCGATCCAGTGCCTGTCGGTCTGCGTGAAAGGGTGGTCGTCATCGCGGCGCGCAATGGCGAAGAAGCTCATCAAGCCGGTTTTCGGGTCGATCGAGCCATGACAGAGCACCTGCCGGACCCCGCCCATATGGCGCCAGATATATTCGGTCTGCGGGTCGTGGAACACGTCCCTGGCCGAGAAGATATGGGCCACGCCCGGCTGTTCGCGCAGGGCCTGGCCGACGATGTTTTGCGCATCCTTCCGGTTCAGAAAATCCACTGTGTCTTGTCCGAAATTGCGCAGGTGGGCCCCCTGGACATCGGTCTTCTCGCCGCCCACCGTGCCGATGCCCCAGATGCTCGCGTCGAAGGGAATGATGCGTGAGATTATGGTGAGGGCTTCGTCCTGAAACGCTGTGACGGCGGGGGTCCTGGCGGCGTCGTAAAGCGCCAGCAGCAGACCGGACAGTGTCTGGGCTGTTGGGACGTGCAGCTGCGCACGTGGTTCATTTGAACGACTTTGCATGCCCTTCGGGTCCGATATCATTCCTCTCAACAAAACAAGACGTATGGGAGGAATACACATGTCATTCATGCGAAATAGTTGGTATTGTGCTGGTTGGTCAACCGAGGTTGCCGATAAACCGGTTCACCGCAAAATACTCGGCGAAGAGATCGTCCTGTATCGCACCGAAAGCGGCAAAGTAATCGCGCTCGGAGACAAGTGCCCTCATAGATTTGCGCCGCTCCACCAGGGCCGAATAAAGGGCGAAAATCTCGAATGCCCCTACCATGGGCTCCAGTTCGGCGGCGACGGCAAATGCGTCTTCAACCCGCATGGCGAAGGGAAAATCCCCCGCTCGGCGAAGACGGATGCCTTCATCCTGGAAGAGCGCGGCGGGGCCCTGTGGATCTGGATGGGCGAGCCGGAAAAGGCCGATCCCGAGCAGATCATCGAGACGGAATTCCTGGCCGACAAGACCTTCGTCAGCCGGACCGGCTATCACCCGGTGGGGGGCAACTACATGCTGGTTGTCGACAACCTGCTCGACCTGACCCACGCCCAGTTCCTTCACCCGGAGACGGTGTTCGGGAAAGGCTCTGCCGACCGCTGGCAGGTCAGCAAGACCGGCAAGCCCTCGGAGGGTGGCGAAGAGGTCATGCAGGAAGTCTGGTTCGAGGAAACCGAGGACACCATGACCGCCCACCAGATGATGCGAAACAAGCCGAAGCCGCCGCTGTGGGATCCGATCGTCGACTATGAGATGACCGACCTGCACTCGTGGATCACCTGGTATGCGCCGTCCAATCTGCGTCTGACGCTCGAATTGTCCGAGCGGGGCTCGAATGAAGGCCCGGCGACGATGATCGTGATGCACTTCCTCACGCCCATCGACGAGTTCAATTGCTACTACTTCTTCGCCATTGGCTGGGACACCAATATCGAGGATCAGGAGGCAGCCGACCGCGTCCTCGGGATCGTTCTGCAGACGATCATCGATGAGGACGGCCCCATCGTCGAGGACTGCCAGGCCTATATGGGGGAGACGTCGGATCTGTTCTCGCTCCGGCCTGTCCTGCTGCCGACCGATGGGGTTGCCGTGAAGGCGAGACGGCGCCTGGAAGAGCTCATCCAGGATGAGCAGGAACAGGCGAAAGTCGCCGCGGAGTAAGCAGGCTGCAAGGGACAGGCCGGCAGCTTTTCGCCGGACAGGATGAGGAGGCTCTCCATCCGGCAGGCTGGGCGGTTTGCCGGATGGGTGAGCTAGAGGCCGGAGGCCGCCTTCCTGTCAGAACCCTTGCCAGACAGGGCAACAGGTTTCGCCTTTTCCGGCCGTCAGGAAAAAGGATGTGTGCCGAGTGCAGGGCGGGAGCTGTCTCGCCTGCGGCGCCGCATCCGCCAGTGGACTATCAAGCATGACCCTCGAATGGATGGACGTCCTCGTTGAAAAGAAATGGTTGGAGGCCGAAGACACCTATGGGCTCAGGCTGGTGGCGCCGGACGGGAGCGATCTTCCGGCGTTCAGTGCGGGGGCGCACATCAATGTTGAGATCGCCGACAAGCTGATCCGGCAATATTCCTTGATCAACGCGCCCGGCGACCGTAGCCATTACACGATCTGTATACTCAGGGACGCTGAATCGCGCGGCGGCTCCAAAGCCATCGCCGAGACGGTCCGGGAAGGCGATACGCTTCGTATATCCAGCCCGGGCAACAGTTTCGCGCTCGGGATGGATGCGCCGGACTATCTGCTCCTGGCCGGCGGGATCGGCATTACGCCGATTTTCGGCATGGCCGAGCAGCTTCTGGAAAGCGGCAAGTCTTTCGAGTTTCATTATTGCGCCCGCTCACGCGAACGCGCCGCGCTGCTCGATCTCCTGGAAAGCGGCAAGTATCAGGGGCGGATCCATTTCCACTTCGATGACGGCCCGGCGGCGCAATGTATCGATCTCGATGCGGTCATCGCGGCCAGTGCGCCCGGAACGCATCTCTATGTCTGCGGGCCGACCGGCATGATCGAGGCGGTTCAGGCCGCGGCCGGGCGTGCGGGGTGGGACCCGGCACGGGTCCATTACGAAGCCTTCCAGCCCATGACGCAGGCCGAGGAGGCGGGCGGCGCCTTCCAGGTGCGTCTGGCAAAGTCCGGGCTTGAGCTGACCGTTCCGGCCGACCGTTCGATCGTCGATGTGCTCGAGGACAATGGCATCGAGGTTCCGGTCAGCTGCGAGCAGGGGATCTGCGGCACGTGCCTCGTGGACGTTCTGGAAGGCACGCCGGATCATCGCGATTCCTTCCTGACGCGCCGCGAGCATGAGGCGAACAATGTGATGACGGTCTGCTGTTCGCGGGCGCTGACGCCGTACCTGGTTCTGGACCTGTAAGCAGGCCGGCAGGATGGCCGGTCTCGCGCGGCCAGTTATGGCAAGAAGATTGAAGTATTTCCGGCAGGGGAAGGGCAGGCGGACATGGCGAAAAGCGCGCCCGGCCCCGGATGGCTGGGCCGGAGCTGCCTCTTTACTTCGGGCAATGAATTTTCTAATGAGCAAAAATAAACCAAAAAGAGGGAGGGTCGAAGGAAACTGCGGGAGGTTGGAAAATGCCTGCTTGAGCCTCGTCGAGGCGGTTCAGCCCAGGGTGTGCGGGGCTGGCATGGGCGGTGTTTTCAGATCGGTCTTCCTGACGGTTCGCCCTTTGGCCGATGAAACATGCAGCATATCTTGCAAATCAATTCGAGCATCTTCCATGATGAGGGCGCATCGACTCAGCTGGCCAACCGGTTCGTGAAAGCCGCCAAGGAAGCTTATCCCGGCTGCGAGGTCACCGTCCGCGACCTGTCCTACAATCCGGTCCCGCATATCACCGCCGAGCGATTCGGCGCGTTCATGACGCCGCCCGAGCAGCGCACCGAGGAGCAGAACGCCGTCATCGCCATGTCGGACGAGCTGATCAACGAGCTGCGCGCGGCCGATACCGTGGTGATCGGCTCGCCCATGTACAATCTGACGGTCTCCTCGACCCTCAAGGCCTATATTGATCACATCGCCCGGGCCGGCGAGACCTTCCACTACACGCCGGAAGGCGAGGTCATCGGCCATCTGGGCGGCAAGCATGCCTACATCATGACCTCGCGCGGAGGGATCTATGAAAGAGGCATGGCCGACCCGATGACGTCGCTCCTGACGCAGTTCCTGACCATGGTCGGATTTGACGATGTGACCTTCGTCTATGCCGAGGGGCTGGCGATCAGCGAGGAAGCCCGCGCGAAGGGCATGGCCGAGGCGGAGACGGAGCTTCTGGCCCTGCTCGACAAGCGTGTTTCGGTTCAGCCCTCGTAAGTTTTCGGAGGGTTGGAAAGGAGCAGGGTGGTCCGGTGGTCGCATGAAACCGGATGTATATTCCCTGATCAGTTTCTGACCCGCGAAATTATTTGTAGGATATTAAAAAAACAATTGACGTAGGGGCGGCCTGCCCGGTAATATTGGAGCAGTCAGGGTGTCTATTATTACCCTGATGAACATGCGGGCCCGACGGGATTTTCCCGAGCTTGATCCCTCTCCCGCTCAAAAGATCACGGAGGAAAAAGCATGGCGGATACAGCAGCAACATCAGCAAACCCGATCCTGAAAGAAGGTCACGAAGACTTCGACAAGGAGCGGGAATACGCGACCCGTTCGCCCGAAGATCAGCGCCTCGACAAGATCCGGCGCGACGCGAATCCGGCACAAGGCCTGTCGCACACCGCGCTGCGCGTGAAAGATGCGCGCGTCACGACCAAATTCTACGAAGAAGTCGTCGGTCTTCCGCTTGTGCGGACCGACGTTGTCGAAAAGCTCACGGCGATGCCGCCCTATGACAAGCCTTTCGACATGATGCATTTCTTCTTCGAATTGGGCGACGGCTCGCTGCTGGCCTTCTTCGAGCTGGAAGAGGGCACCGGCCCGGAACTCCACGAGATGCCGGGCGATGCCCTGCAATGGCACTTCGCCATCCAGCTGCGCAGCGAGCAGGAAGTTCGCGACGTCGAGAAGCGCGCGAAGGAAGCCGGTATCAACTGCTTCTACATCCCGCACGATGAATCGCTGTCGCTCTATCTTGAGGATCCCGACGGCTTCATGCTGGAAGTGAACCACCACCGTCCGCACTTCGACACGCTGATCGACCCTAAAGCGGCGCATGAGCGGATCGAGGAATGGCACAAGAACGGGCGCCGCTGGTAGGCCGGTAAGCCCGGCCTGACGCCTCGCGGCCGCGCATAGGCCGCCGTTTCAAAACGTAAGGAACTGTAAGCTGCCGCGACCGGGTCGCGGCGGCATACAGGGGGAGTGTATCATGGGAGTATGGGGCCCGCAGAACAAAGATGGCGCGTTCATCTTCACATTCGACAATCTGGGCGAGCCCGGCGAGATCGAGCAGGGCGTGTGGCCCAAGGATGAGCCTTTCGGAAACCATCCGAGCGTGTTCAAGACGCTGCCCTTCATCCTGGATGTGCTTCGCCGCAACGATTTCAAGACGACCTTCTTCGTTGAGGGCTGGACGGCGGATCGGTATCCGGACGCTGTGGAATCCATCGCGAAGGATGGCCATGAAGTCGCCTGTCACGCCTATTGCCACGAAACCTGGTACAGGCTCTCGGAGAGCGACCAGGAAGCGCTCCTGACCAAGGCGACCAAGGCTTTCACAAAGATCGGCATCCAGCCGACCGGCTTCCGCATGCCGGGCGCGATCAGTTCCGAGTTCGCCGAAAAACTCGCCTTGTCCATGGGCTATCGCTACGTCTCGCCGGTTGGCGGCGTGGCCGGAACGCGCAATGGGCTCGGGATCATCCCGGTGGCGCTGAAGGCGGTCGACATTGCCTATTACCTGCCGGTCGTGGCCGGTCACTTTGCGCACCCCGACGTCGATCCGGATGCCCCGGACTGGGAGCGCATGATCGACGGGTTCCGCCGCACGCGGGAAGACACGCTGGCGGCCAAGGATTGCCAGTCGCTGACCTGCCACGTCACGACGCCGCTCAACACGCCGGAGCGCGAGGCCGCGTTCGAGAAGCTGGTGGTCGATCTCAAATCGGATGAGCGGGTCTGGTCGCCGACCATGGGCGAAGCCGCCGAGTGGATGCTGGCGCAGCCGGAAAAATTCCCGACGCCTGAGATGCGCAAGTTCGGGGACGACTTCGACCCGACGGCGATGAACGACACTTTCCGCGAAAAGGCTGCCGACAGTCTCAGGCAGTGAGGCTGGCTTGGCTTTACCGCGCCCCGGGGGACAAAGGGGCAGGAGGACAGGACACAAATTTTACGAAAGGGGACAATTTCCTCAATGTTGAATTAGGCGGCCGCTTGGGGCCGCGCCTCGTTTCGCCAGGGCGCTTCCATGCCTTTCCAGGGCAGGGGGTAGATGCCCTGACTGGATCGGAGTGATGCAGGTAAACAGGCCTCACGGCGTGTGGAAATCATATAGATTTTCTCGCATTTTGAGGTTTTGCCTATTTGACATCCTTTTCATATTGGGGAAGAGTTTCGACAGTATTCGGCGAGTTTCGCCAAGAAAAAACGACAAAAAATTTCGCTCCTGAACAAATCGGGGGCTTCAGGTTTCGCGTGCCAGATAGCTGCAAGGTGCGGGAAGAGGGAGGAAAATATGAAAAAGCAGACTGACTATACACCACAAATGCGCCTTGCTGGGTGCATCGGCGCTCGCGCTTTCGGTCGGCATGGCCCATGCCGAGACGGAAACCGCCGGGGCCAGTGCGCCGCCAGCCGAAGGCACGCAACTGGCTCAGGCCGATCCGATGCCGACGGCCGGCGAACAAACTGGACAGGATGTTCAGGATGAAGAGTCGACTCTCGGCGCGGTCATTGTGACGGCCCGCCGGCGCGACGAACGCCTGCAGGATGTGCCGATTGCGGTCTCCGCCATCACCGGTGCCCAGGCCGACCTGATCGGTGTCGACAGCACCGATCTGCTGACGGTGGTGACCCCGTCGCTGGATTTCGGCCAGCAGCCTTTTGCCGCCATCCCGTTCCTGCGCGGTGTCGGCTCTTCGTCAGGCGGGGCCGGCTTTGAGTCGCCTATCGCGATTTACGTGGACGATGTCTATTATGCATCGCCGAACGCCAAGCTCTTCACGCTGGACAATATCGAAAGCGTGCAGGTGCTGAAGGGGCCGCAAGGCACGCTGTTCGGCCGCAATGCCACCGGCGGTGTCATCCAGGTGAAGACCAAGCAGCCGGAGTTCAAACCGTCCGGCAAGGTCACAGCCGGCTATGCCAATTACGACACGATCTCAGGCAGCTTCTACGCCACGGGCGGGCTGAGCGACAATATCGCGGCGAACATCGCCGTCTCCGGCAGCGACCAGGGTGAAGGCTATGGTGAGTCTGTCCTGACGGGCGTCGAAACCCAGAAGAGCAAGGACTGGAACATTCGCGCCCAGATGCTGATCAATCTGAGCGAAAAGACCAGCGTGAAGCTCGCCGCCGACTATTCCGACTCCGAGTCCGACATGGGCGCCAATCTCGGCGTGCTGCCCGGCTCGGTCGGCATTGGCGGCACGACCTTCTCCGGCGAGTACAACACGGCGACCGACGGCAACGATCTCGTGGAGATCCAGCAGGCTGGCCTCAGCATGCACGTCAATCACGAGATGTCCTTTGCCGATCTTGTCAGCGTCAGCGCCTACCGCAACACGGAGATGAACACGCTGCTCGATCAGGATGCCAGCCCGATCACTTTCTTCACGCTGGATCTCGATTCCCCGACCAAGACGTTCTCGCAGGAATTCCGCCTGGTCTCGAACACGGACGGGCCTCTGGAGTGGGTGACGGGGGTGTATTACCTCAACGCCATTTCCAAGTACGACCCGGCCACGCTGACGGGCATCATCTTCGACCCGGCCTCGATCGGCGACGAGTCGGCGGTCTACCAGTTCGAGGACAAGCAGACGCTGAACTCCTATTCCGGTTTCGCGGAAGGGACGTATCGCTTCCTGCCGGATACCAGCCTCACGCTCGGCATTCGCTACACGCTGGATGAGTACGAATTCGAATCCATCGAGCAGACGATCCGCTCAAGCGTTGTGCCGGAATTCGATGTCCCTGGCGGGGAGTTCACCCTGGAGGATGACTTCGACAAGTTCACCTATCGGGCGATCCTGGATCACAAGTTCACCGACGACATCATGGGCTACGCCTCCTACAGCCGTGGCTTCAAGAGCGGCGGTTACAATGTGGCCGAGCCGGGCACGGCGGATACGCAGGCGGCGGTGCGGCCGGAAGTGCTGGATGCCTATGAGATCGGTCTCAAGACGTCCCTGATGGAGAACCGGCTGACCTTCAACATTGCCGGTTATTACTATGATTACAAGGATCTGGCCGTCAGTATCACCCGGCAGGGCTCACTGTTCGTGATCAATGCGGCGGCCGCCGAGATCAAGGGCGTCGATGCCGATTTCGTCTTCTCGCCCATGGACGGGCTGCGCATTGCCGGCGGCATCGGCTATATCGACAGCGAGTATTCGGAATTCCCGAACGGGCCGACCTATACGCCGAATCCGAACCCGCCCTTCGGCTTCATCGTCGGTTCGGCCGATCTGAGCGGCAACGAGACCCAGCGTTCGCCTGAGCTCACGCTCAGTGTGGCGCCGAGCTACACTTTCCGGGCCGGGAATGGCGCGGTCACGCTGGCGGCCAGCTACTACCACAATTCCGGCTATTACTCCGACCCGGAGAACCGGCTGGAGCAGCCAAGCTATGAGCTGGTGAATGCCTCGCTTGGCTATCAGTTCGACAATGGGCTCGGCATCCGGCTCTGGGGCAAGAACCTGACGGACGACCGCTACTTCACCTTCCTGCAGGGCGACTTCTTCAAGGACCCGGCGGCGTATGCGCCGCCGCGCACCTACGGCATCACCCTGTCGAAGGAATTCTGATGCACTTGCGCCCCGGACGATTGATCGCCGGGGCGCTTTTTCTCCAGGCCTGCTATGCGGGTGGGCGTGTCCGTACTTGCCCACGGATGCGCCAGCCCCTCGGCGGTGGCGCGCCTTATCCTCTCCATGCCCATTCTCCCGGATCGGTTTCCCGGCAGGCTTGGCCGGCTGCCTTTTGCATCATGGTGAAAGCATTTCTCAAGGCTTGACAGGGGTCGCCATTTTTCAGAATATACAAACTGTGTTTTCTGAGGTTGGCGCAACATCAGCGCCTGCGTTTGCCCGAGGGGCGATCGGCCGATCCGGAAGACCGTCGAGCAGCCGTCAGGCCTGAGACCGGCGCGCTGTCTGATCTGGGGTTCCGGCCTCAAGGGCTCTGCAGGAGCCGGATAACAAGAGAGAGGGAGTTGAAATGTCCATAGCTGAAACGTCCAGGGTCGAAGCCGCGCCAAGCGATGCCGAACTGATCCAGCGCGCGCGGGATCTGGCGCCAGGGATCCAGGCGCGCGCCGCCGAGGCCGACAAGCGCCGCAAACCGCATGACGACTCCATCAAGGAGCTCATCGATGCCGGT
Organism: Henriciella aquimarina; assembly: GCF_002088975.1. Classification (GTDB taxonomy): domain Bacteria; phylum Pseudomonadota; class Alphaproteobacteria; order Caulobacterales; family Hyphomonadaceae; genus Henriciella; species Henriciella aquimarina. Next base: position 135,274 of record NZ_NCST01000041.1, on the reverse strand, counting down.
ATCGTGCAGATGTTCGTGCCGAAGAAGTGGGGCGGCTCGGAAGCCAGCCTCTCGACCATGCAGGAGGTTGTCTCGATCATCAGTGCGGCGTGCCCGTCGACCGGGTGGATCGCGGCTTTCTACATCGTCCACAACATCTATATCGGCAAATATCCCAAGCGCACCCAGGAGGAGCTCTACGGCAAGAATGGCTATGTGCTGCTGCCGGCGGCCACGGCGCCGAACCTGTCGGCCAGCAAGGTCGACGGTGGCTGGGAAGTCAGCGGCCGGGCCCTCTGGGGCTCGGGTGTGATGCATGCCGACTGGGTGATGATGTCGGGCATGACCGACCTGGGTCAGCGCTCCTTCCTCATGCCGGTCGGAGATGTCGATGTGCAGGATAACTGGCACTTTATCGGCATGTCCGGCACGGGCAGCAATGACTATGTCGCCGACAAGGTCTTCGTGCCCGATCATCTGTCGCTGGACATGGACGAGGTGTTTGCCGGGCCGACCGAAGGCTCGCGCCTGCACGAGAACCCGCTCTATTCCGTGCCGCTGCTGATGCTCGCTTACTGCACCTTCTATCCAGTCATCACCGGGTCCCTGACGGGCGCCCTGCGGGCCTATGAGGCCATTGTCGACAAGCGCGTGCGCAATTTCAGCGGCAGCGTCGTGAAGGACCAGCAGAACACCCAGATCCTGCTCGGCAATTTCCAGGTCGCCACGCAGGTGGCCAATGAACTCGCACGGGCGGCGTTCGAGCGCACCGAGAAGATCATGCACAGCCGTCCGTTCACGGTCGAAGACCGGCTCTATGCCAAGGGGCAGACGGCTTTTACCTCGAACCATTGCCGCGACACCGTCAACAAGATGATGTCCGTGGCCGGATCGTCGAACTTCCATACCGACCAGCCGCTGCAGCGGATCTGGCGGGACCTCAACATGGTCTGCTCGCACGCCTTTGTTGACTGGGACATCACGCGCGAGCAATTCGGCCGGCAATATCTCGACCTGCCGTTCACGCACCCGCTTATCTGACCGGGCTGGTCCGATGTGTCCGCTGAGCGTCTCCTTCCCGTGGCGCTCCCGCGGATCACGGCCAGAGCGCCCATACCGTCCTTGCCAGTCTGACGGTATGGGCGCTGCCGTGTCGTCAGAATAGACATGATGACTGCCCTTTCCGCGGCGCGGCCATGGACGGGTTTGCCGGGATAAACCTGGCCGGGCAGGGTCTTCATGGGGCCATTCCCGATATGGCCCGCGGCCTGATGGCACAGACCTTGAAAGAGTGACCAAGTTTTAAGGCACTAGCCGCCGGGTGCGACGAATGCCTGCACTGGACCCCATTGCGCATCGACGGTAGCTTGACCTCATGAAAACAGCCGCTGACAAAGTGATTCCGGAAGCAGAAGACCATCGGGTTCGCGTCGCGGCAGAGCGGCGTCACCGCATGCGTCTTCGCCTTCAGGACGCCATCGTGACCGCCTATGCGTTGAGCCCGACCCTGCAACTGCCGTCCGTTGAGGATGTGTGTGCCGAGGCCGGCGTCTCTCGGGCGACCTTCTACAAGCATTTCGACTCCGTCCAGGACGCGGCCGACGCCATCGGCGAGTCCATGCTGGATGAGATGACCGTCAGCCTGGAAAAGATGATCACGCTCGATCAGCCTCCGATCGAACGGGCCGCGATCGGCATACAGATGTTTCTCATGCGCAGCGCCGTGGACCCGGCATGGGGCTCCTTCGTCTCACGCGCGTTCCAGATGCGGAAAAATGCCGATGTTTTCAGCGGGATCGACCGGGACCTTCGAGGCGCGCTGCAGGAAAAGGGAAAAGAGATCCGGAATTTCGATGCCATGCGCAGCCTGGTTCTCGGCGCAACGCTGGAGGGCATCCGCTCCGTCCACCAGACAGGCGAGCGCCGGCGCGACTATGTCGAAGAGCTGACCACGACGATCCTTTGCGCCCTGGGCGCGGCCCCCGAGGATGCGACCGATCTGGTTCGCAAGACCTCGATCTATATTCGCGGGCTGGCGCTCGATTGCCTGGAGTGGTGGCAGGACCCCTGGCGGTAAGCGCTCGGGGCAGGCCGGAGCGACCCGCTGACCGGCGGCGCTAGTCCTGCTTTTTCGACGTTTCGACCAGGCCGGTGATCAGGGCGCGAAGCGTGAATTCGAAGCGGGATTCCTCGGAAATCGATTCCAGATGGAAGCCCTGTTCGGTCAGCGGCAGCTTCTTGCGCGAGTCGGCGGGGATCTTCTTGTAGAGATCGCGTTCATCGGAATCGGCGTCGCTGGAGCCCAGCTGGCGCCTGTGCTCGCGCGAGACCCAGCCATGCACGAAATCGGCGATGGCCCGTGAGGCCCAGAAGGCCTTGAGCGGATCGAAGCCGTCGGCCTCGGCCATTTCGAGCAGGCGTTCCTGCCTCTGATAGATCACCGGTTCGCGCCAGGGCGTGCTCAGCGCATATTCGGCAAGGCCCGGCACGGCGGAATAGACCTTGTACATGTAAAGCCCGAGATCGATGGCATAGTCATGCCAGGTCTGCCCCTCCGGATCGGGCACACCGACGGCGTTCACGATCTCCTTGAGCAGCAGTTCGACCAGGTCGGAATGGCTGCTGATATGGTGGTACAGCGCCTGCGGCGTTACGCCCAGCTGCTGGGAAATCGCCGCCAGCGTCGGGTCCGAGCCGTGCTTGATCACGGCATCGACAATGGCTTTCCGGCTGATGCGGGGCGGGCGGCCGCGTCGGCGTTTGGGCGGGGAAGTGTCTGCCATTCAGTCATCCATTGCGTCGTCAGATGCGGAAAGCACCCGATGAAACCGATGCTTTGTAATGACAGGCGTAAGATTATCAATGCATTGGATGAGACTTGCCTGGCCGGGGGCAAGACGAAAAACGGGGGGCGAACGCGGTTCGCCCCCCGAAAATTATCCGGATTTGAGGTGGCGGGTCGGCCAGCCCCTGTTTAGCCGGCAGCCGAGTCCATGAGCTTCTTGCGCAGGGCTTCGGTCTCGGCGGCGTTGACCTCGAGCGTGTCGGGATCGAGCACGACGCCATAGGACTCGCGGGCCTGTTCCAGGCTGACATATTCCTTCACGACATCGTCCTGGACCTTTTCGACCGGGCGCTCGAACGGATTGCCGAACCCGCCGCCACCGGCACCATAGAGGTGTTCGGTGTCGCCCTTCTCGAAGACGAACTGGTGGGCGGTGAGCGGAAGGTCGATCTTCTCGTCGGAGCCCTCATGGGTCATGTAGGTCTCCGTGATCTTGCCGGGTTTGCCGCCGGCAAGGCCCCATGGCGGATCGAAGGTGCGCTCATAGCGGGAGTCGTAATTGCACTTCGCCAGAGCCTTCGTCACCATGATCGCCCCGAGACCGCCGCGATTGCGGCCGGGCCCGCCCGAATCCGGGCGCAGCGAAAACTGCTCGATATGGATCGGGAACATCGCCTCGCGCAGTTCCACCGGCGTGATCCGGACATCGCCCTGAGCCAGAGACACGACGGCGCTGAGGCCGTCCTGCTGGCTGGTGGCGCCCCAGGCGCCGGTGAAGGGCACGAGCGTCTGGTACATCTTGCCATTGCGCGGATCGACGCCCGAGACGGCACCGGCCCCGATATTGTCGGTATGACCGGCTGTCACGCCATCCGGCAGGGCCGGGAAGAGGGCGCGCAGCATGAGGTCGATGGTGGAGTTGATGGTCATCCCCCACCAGCCCATCGGGGCACGCCAGTCGGCGCTGACAATGGTGCCTTCCGGGCAGACGATCTTCAGGTTGCGGAACGCCCCTGAGGTGACCGGCGTGCCCGGCGCAGTGATGAACTTGAAGCCGAGACGGGCGATGGTGTCGGCCGCGCGTGAGTTACACGGGCCTTCGACCTGCGGAGACATGCCGCTGAAGTCGATCGTCATCTCGCTGCCTTCGATGATCAGCTTGACGTGAAGCGGCACCGGCTGGTCCAGGTTCACGCCATCCGTGTCGAGGTGGCAGGAGGCTTCATAGACCCCGTCCGGAATGGCGCTGATCGCGTTGCGCGCAACGGTTTCAGCGTCATCCGAGATGCGGTTGATGCAGGACTTGACCGCGTCCAGGCCGTACTTCCGCACCATCTCGCCGAACCGGCGTTCACCGAGACGGCAGGCGGAGATCTGGGCGCGCATGTCGCCCAGCACGAGGTCCGGGAAGCGGGAATTGGTCTCGATCAGCCGGTGGACTTCCGCCACGGGCTTGCCGGCACTGTAGACCTTCATGGTCGGGATCTGGATGCCTTCGGCGAAGATGTCCTTGGACTTCGAGGACATCGAGCCGCTGACGGCCCCGCCGACATCGATCCAGTGCGAGCGCACCGCGGCAAAGGCGACGATCTCGCCGCCCACGAAGACGGGCGTATAGATCGCGACATTGTTGAGGTGCTGGCCGGCGAGCTCGGAATTGTTGGCGACGATGACGTCACCTTCTTCCAGCCCGTCGCGGCCATACAGGTCGAGACCGGTCTTGATGGTCTTGTCGAGGTCGGCGACGAAGCCCGGCGCGGCGTGCGGTGTCTGCATGATCACGTCGCCATTGGCGTCGAGCAGGCACAGCGAGAAGTCTTTCACTTCCGCGGCGATGGGGCTGTAGGCGGTCCGGACGAGATTTTCCGTCATCTCGATCACGGTCGACAGAAGGCCGTTGCGAACGACCTCCAGCGTGATGGGATCGACCTCTGCCGCCTTGGGTTCCTTGATTGCTGTATCAGCCATGACCGTTGCTCCTCTCCTGACCCACGGATATGATTATCGCTCCAGACGGATCGACCGTGGCCCGATCCCCCTTGTTCAGAAGCGTTGTGCAGACTTCTTCCTCGATGATGGCCGGGCCTTCCAGCTCGTCACCGGCGAAGAGGTCATTGCGCTGGTAGATCGCGCAGTCGACAAAGCCGAGTTCGTCGAAATAGACCTTGCGATAGGTCGGCGAAAGCTTGCCTTCGGTACGCGCCGGCACGGGCGGGAAGCTTGGCCGCGCCCGTTTGGCCACCGCCACGACACGGACATTGACGACGTTCACGGCGAGGTCCGAGAAGGAGTGGCCGAACCGGCCTTCATAGAGTTCGTCGAACCGCTCGCGGACGGCCTTGAGGGCGACCTTGTCGAGTCGCGAGGCCTCGATCGGCGTCGGCAGGGTCCATTGCTGGCCCTCATAGCAGAGGTCGAGATAGAAGAGGCATTCGATCTCGTCATCCGAAGCCCCCGATTCCGTCAGACGCTCCCGGCCTTCTGCCTCAAGCTCGGCAAGGCTTTCATTGATAGAGTCGATTGCCTCTTCATTGAGCTTGTGCGGGCAGGTCTGGACCAGGTCGTGGCGCATGTCGGCGAGCAGCATGCCGAGCGCCGAGAAACAGGCCGGCATCTGAGGCACGATCACGGTCGAGATACCGATGGAGCGGGCGACCGAGCAGGCGTGCAGCGGACCGCCGCCGCCGAAAGCGACGAGCGTCGCATCGCGTGGGTCGACGCCTTTCTCCAGCGTGATGCCGCGAACGGCCAGCGCCATGTTGGAGTTGGCAATCGTCAGGATGCCGGAGGCGGCCTTGGTCGCATCGAGGCCCAGCGGCTTGGCGATGCGCTCTTCCATGACGCGTTCGGCCTCTGCCAGGTCGAGCGTCATCTGCCCGGCCAGATAGTCGGTCGGGTTGAGGCGGCCGAGCAGGGCGTTGGCATCGGTCACGGTCGGCTCGGTGCCGCCATTGCCGGTGCAGACCGGTCCGGGAACCGAGCCGGCGCTGCGCGGGCCGATCTTCAGAGAGCTGGTCTGGTCGAGGGCCGCGATGCTGCCGCCGCCGGTGCCGACCTCGATGACCTCGATGGTCGGGACCTGCAGGGGGTGGCCGTTCGCATAGCCGTTGACGTAATAGGTCTCCACGATGCGCGGGAAGCCGTCCTCAATGAGGGAGGCCTTGGCTGTCGTGCCGCCCATGTCGAAGCCGACCACCAGGGGCTTGCCCATGGCTTCGCCGAGCTGGCCGGCGCCGATCATTCCGGCCACCGGGCCGGACTCGACCATGGTGACGGGGATCTTGCGGCCCAGAGGCGTCGACATGACACCACCGTTCGAGCGCATCAGGTAGAGGTTTCCGTCGAAGCCGGAGTCGTGGCACCAGCCTTCGAAATCGTCGATATAGTCATTGACCTTCGGGCCGACGAACGCGTTGATCGCGGCTGTCGAGAAGCGCTCGAATTCGCGCCATTCGCGGGCCACTTCGCTCGAGGTCGTGATGTACATGTCGGGCAGAAGCGCCTGCAGCGCGTTGCGGGCCTCTTCCTCATGATCGGAATTGGCGTAGGCGTGCAGGAAGCAGATCGCGAGCGCTTCGACGCCGGCGTCCTTGAGCTTCCTGGCCATATCTTCCAGGGCGCCGGTGTCCAGCGGCTTGATCACGCCCCCATCCGGGCCGATCCGCTCGGTGACTTCGAAGCGCAGCTCCCGGGGGACGAACGGCTCCGGTTTCTGGAAGAAAAGATTGTAGTTTTCAGGACGGTTCGTGCGGCCGATCTCAAGCACGTCGCGAAAGCCCTCGGTGGTGAGAAGGGCGGTCTTGGCGCCTTTCCTCTCAAGGACGGCATTGATGACAACCGTCGACCCGTGCAGCAGGGTCTTCACGTCGGAGAGCGGAATCTCCGCCTGTTCGATGCATGACCGGATCCCGGACGTGAGGTCTCCTGGCGTACTGCGCGCCTTGGCGAAGGAGACTTCGCCGGAATCGTCGATGCTCAGCAGATCCGTAAATGTGCCGCCGATATCCACGCCAACCAACTTGGCCATATAGTCCTCCCTATGGTGTGGTATTCCCGTAATGAGTATTTTTTTACTGTAGTTCATTTAATTGTCAATCCGGCATGCGCGTTACGGTTTCCGGCAGGCTGGCGCGGTTGTCCTGTCCGGTGATGGCGACAGGGCCGGGAAGGCGTCGAAACACCTCTGAAAACAAGGAAGAGGGCGGCTCCCGGGTGGTTTGAAGCCCACGCGTCATGAGGCGTCCGGGGCAGGGAAGAATCTCGGTGCCGGCCCCCTTGTGCTGAGCCTGGCCCGCTGCGGCAGGCCCGGAAGGAATAGATTTTGGCCCCGACAGGCAAGCCGTCCCGGGGGGGGATGCCATGCTGCGGGCAGAGACTGCGGCGCTATGCGTTTTCAGGGCTTGCGGCCCACGCGTCCAGACGAGGCGGCGGGCGCGCTTACGGCAAATGCCCGCTCTGCCGCGCCGTATCAAACCGCTTCACTGAGAGGCCCCGCCAGATGAACGTCGCCAGAGCCATTCTCCCCGCCTCCCTGCTTCTTGCGGTTAGCTGCCAGAGCGTGGAGCCCGCGGAGACCTATGACGTGCTGATCGAGAATGCCGTCATTTATGACGGGCTTGGCGGACCGGGGCGGGCTGGCGACGTCGCGCTCAGAGAGGGCCGGATCGCCTTTGTCGGGGACGATGCGCCGGGCCGGGCAAGGGACGTGATCGATGCCGACGGCCTCGCGGTCGCGCCGGGCTTCATCAATCTGCTGAGCTGGTCGAACGAGGCGCTGCTCTATGATGGGTTCGGTGAGAGCGCCCTGCGCCAGGGCGTGACGCTGGAAGTCATGGGCGAGGGCGTTTCCATGGGGCCGCTGACCGATACCATGGCCGAGGATATGGCGGCCGCGCAGGGCAGTATCGCCTATGATGTCAGCTGGCGCTCGCTTGGCGGGTATCTCGACACGCTGGAAGAGAGCGGGATCGCGATTAACGTGGCTTCCTATGCCGGGGCGGCGACGATCCGGATGAACGTTCTCGGCAAGGCGGATGTCGATCCGACCGCCGAGGAGCTCGACGAGATGAAGGCGCTCCTGCGCGAGGCGATGGAAGAGGGCGCCATGGGCGTGGCCTCGTCTCTCATCTATCCGCCCGGGGCCTATGCCGAGACCGGCGAGCTGATCGCGCTGACGCGTCAGGCGGGCCAGTGCGGCGGCATCTATGCGACCCATCTGCGCAGCGAGGGCGACCGCTTCCTGGAAAGCGTCGACGAAGCGCTGACCATCGGCCGGGAAACCGGCACGCCGATCCACTTCTTCCATCTGAAGGTCGGCGGCGAGCAGAACTTCCCGAAAATGGCCGATGCCCTTGGCGCGATCGATGCCGCGCGCGCGGACGGGATGACCGTCACCGCGGACATGTATCTCTACAATGCGTCGGGGACCACGCTCGGCGCGTCCGTCCCGCCATGGGTACAGGCCGGCGGCACCGAAGCGATGATCGAACGCCTGCAGGATGATGAGATCCGCGCCCGGGTCATCGCCGAGATGCGCGATCCGGATGCCGACTGGGAAAATGTCATGGCGCTGGCCGGCGGGCCGGAGAATGTCATGCTGGTCGTCGCCAGCAAGGAAACGTTGAAACCCCTGATCGGGATGCGGATCGACGAGATCGCGGCGCTTTGGGGCGTCAGCCCTGAAGACGCGGTGCTCGATCTCCTGATCAAGGAGGAGGGGCGTCCGGAAGCGATCTATTTCACCATGTCGGAAGACAATTTGCTGGAGGTGATGCGCAAGCCTTATGTCAGCTTCGCCTCCGATGCCGTGGCGATGGCGCCGCGCGGGGCCTTCCTCGAAAGCGGCATGCATCCGCGCAGCTATGGCAATTTCGCGCGGGTCTTCGCGCATTATGTCCGCGAAGAAGATGTTATGTCGGTCGCCGAGGCAGTGCGCCGGATGACGAGCCTGCCGGCCGGCGTGCTCTCGCTCGAGGATCGCGGCGTCCTGGCTGAGGGCTACCGCGCGGATCTCGTGATCTTCGATCCGCAGACAATGCAGGATCATGCGACCTATATCGAGCCGCACCAGTTCTCCACCGGCGTTGATACGGTCTTCGTCAATGGTGTTGCCGCCCTGCGGGATGGCGAGCCGACGGGCGCCTTGCCGGGCCGGGCTATCAGGGGCCGCGGCTGGCTTGGCCATGAAGATGGCGGCTGCCGGGCGAGCGTCCGGAGCTGGGATGAAACAGGGCCTGTTGCGGGGGCTTCTTCTTCTAAGACGACAGAGCCTGGCGGAGGTGATTCTGCCGGCGCCGGCACAAGCGCGGACCGATAGCGAATAGCGGAGAGGGCGGGCCCCGGAAGATGCCGGGTCGCCTGCCCAAAAAAGTGACTTTATCGCCACAAACGGCACAAGAAAAAGGCAGCGTCCGGATTAAGCAGTTACATTTCATGAAAAATGTGCATGCTGGGTCCGCGAGAAAATACATAACACTTGCAATGTATGAAAGTGACTCTCCTGTTGCGGGGGTCGCTTCATGGGCAACAAAGGGGAAAGCCATGAATGCAGGCATCAGTTTCAAGCGCACAATGCTCGTCGCCAGCTCGGCGGCCGTGCTCGCGGCCACCGCACCGATTGCGGTAGCGCAGCAGGGGGAGGATGAGGCCCAGATGGATACGGTTGTCGTGGTCGGCAGCCTTATCAAGACGCCGTCGATGACGTCCGACACGACAGCCCAGCCTGTCCAGTATGTGACGCGCGACCAGCTGGAGAACACGCCGGCCGAGTCGGCTGCAGACTTCCTCCGCGAGCTTCCGGTCAATACCGGTATCAGCAATTCCTCGACGACCGACGAGTATGGCGGCGGCCGGTCCTCCATCAACCTGCGCGGCGTGGGCGACCAGTACACGCTGGTCCTGGTCGACGGCCGACGTCTGGCCGGTGAGAATGTCGCCGATATCGGCGCGATCCCGGCCGAGGCCATCGAAGGCGTCGAAGTGCTGAAAACCGGCGCGTCCGCCATCTATGGCTCCGACGCCGTGGCCGGCGTGGTGAACATTCGCCTGAGAAAGGACTTCAACGGTCTCGAGCTGACCACCTCCTATGGCGGGGCCACCGAAGGCGGGGCCGAGACCGCGCGGATCGCCGGCGTCATCGGCTTTGACAAGGGTCCGTTCAACTTCACCGGCAGCTTGGCCTATCAGGACCGGGAAGGCTTCAACAAGCATGACCGCGAGCTGACAGCCAGCCGGGACTATACCGAGTATGGCGGGCTTGACCGGCGCAGCAGCTTCAATGGTTCGCCGCACCAGATCATCGTCCAGAGCGGCCCGAATGCCGGCTCCTCTTACAGCGTCGACATCGACCGCTTCGACCCGGGCTATGTGCCGACCGATGTCAGCGACTTCATGGCCTATGATTTCGACCGTCAGGCGGAATCGACGAACGAGTACGGCACCTATCCGCCGCAAGAGCGTCTGTCCGGTCACTGGGCGGCCAGCTATGAGGCCATTCCCGACAAGCTGGAATTCTATTCCCGCGGCGTCTACGACCAGCGCGATCAGAAGTTCATCGCGAACCCGCCCTATACCGATGTCGCGGTTGGCGCCGACAATCCGAACAATCCCTTCGGCGAGGACGTCGTTGTCGTCTACACCTTCGGCGAGCAGGCCGCTGGCCTGATGACCGAAGATTTCGAGACCACCTCGCTGCAGGGCACGGTCGGTTTCGAAGGCGCGCTGGCCAGCTGGTTCAATTACGATGTCGGTTACACCTACTACAAGCAGGAAATCGACGAGAACTACCAGAACGACATCAACTATGCGCCGGCCCAGGCGGCTGCCACGGCCGGGGATTTCAATCCCTTCTGCTACTGGTGCAATGATGCCGACGTGCTCGACGCGATCAGCCCGGATGCGCACTGGGTGCAGGAGAACCAGGTCGAGACCTTCGACGCCACCGTCAGCGGTGATCTGTTCGACTTCTTCGGGCAGGGCAATGTCCAGTATGCGGCGGGCTATCAGCACCGCGATGTCTCGTTCGATTTCACGCCCAGCGGCGGCTGGTCCACGGCCAGCTACTGGTGGATGGGCGGTCCGCTCCAGAGCGAGAGCGGCAGCCGCGAGATCGACGCCTTCTTCGGGGAGCTGCGTGTGCCGCTCTTCAGTGCGCCGGTCGAGAATGCGACGGTCCAGTCCATCGAGATGCGCGGCGCGCTCCGCAGCGAGGAGTATAGCGATTTCGGTTCCTCGACGGTTGGCCAGGTGCTCGGCCGCATCGGCCTGTTCGGCGAGAGTGTCGTCCTGCGTGGCTCCTATGCGGAGACCTTCCGGGCGCCGAGCGTGTCCGCGCTGACCGATCCGGTCCGCTACAACACAGAAGGCGGCGGTTTCTACTATGACCCGGTCCGGGATGGCTTCCTCCCGGTCGACCGCATCTATGGGGGCAATAGCGAACTCGACCCGGAAGAGGGCGAGACGCTGAGCGCCGGTGTGATCTTCCAGCCCGACTTCGCGCCGAATCTCTTCTTCACGGTCGACTATTGGGACATGGAGATTTCCAACATCATCCGTCAGCCGGACGGTCAGGCCCTGCTCAACGGCACGGAAACCGCCGGCTCGATCACGCGTGATCCGGTGACGCTCTATCCGACCCTCGATCTGCGGCTCGACAATGGCGGTACGCGGTCTGTCTCGGGCGTCGATATCAGCCTGAACTATGACTATGAGACCGACAGCTACGGGACATACCGCTTCCTGCTCAATGCCACGCGTCTGACCGAGTTCAAGGAAACCGGCGCGGACGTGACCATCGAATATCTCGATGAATACAGCAGTGCGTTCGGCCCGATGCCGGAGCTTCGCCTGTCGGGCACGGTGAATGGCTATTGGGGGCCGGTCGATGCCTCCCTCGGCATCCACTATACCGATGGTTACCGCGACGTTGTGGAATCGGCCGGCATCGACCGCCGTGTCGATGAGTACACCACGGTCGACCTGCAGCTCGGCTATGAGTTCACCGACACTGCCGCGGCCGAGCGCTTCGGCCTCCTGTCCGGCCTGCGGGCCTATGTCGGAGCCGAGAACCTCTTCAATGCCGACCTGCCGTTCGTGGCTGAAAGCACCGATGGCTGGGACCGCTATATCGGCGATCTGCGTGGACGCTATCTCTATGCCGGTCTGAAGAAGACCTTCTAAAGTCCCGCGGGTGGGGCAGCGCTCTTGGGGCTGCCCTGCCTTGCTTCCGGCATGTGTGCTGTCGTGCTCCCTCATACACGCGCGCACATGCCGGTAAGCAGGCTGACAGTCAGACGCAGAAGAGGAAGGCAGGTCCCAGATGACGGAGAACGAAGCCGGCAGCAAGCCGGGCGGAGGCGAGACCTCCACGGAACAATCAGGTGTCAAAGCTCCCGGCGGTTTGCTGTTCGGCTATCCGAAGGGGCTCTTCCTGGTGGCCGGGACCGAGCTCTGGGAGCGGTTCAGCTTCTACGGGATGCTGGGGCTCCTGGTCCTCTTTCTCACCGACCCGGTGGTCAATGACGGGTTCGGCTGGAACGAAGCCGACGCGCTCCGCCTCTACGGCATCTATATCGCGCTCGTTTACATCACGCCCACCTTTGGCGGCTGGCTCGCCAGTACCAAGCTCGGCGAGCAGCGTTGCGTCCTCTGGGGCGGTATCCTCGTCACGCTTGGCCATTTCTGTCTCGGTGGCCCGGCCTATTTCCCGTTTCTCTTCGAAAAGATTTCCGGCGTGCCCGTGCATGACGCGATTGCGAGCGCCGGCTTCCCGCGCGGCCTGCTCTTCGTAAATGACACTATGCAGGCAGACCTGGCGGCGGCTGTCGAGCGGCTGACCGGCAGCGAGGCCGGAACGCTGGTGGCGCAGGCGGCCTATGTCTGCACGTCGCTGAGCTTCTGGGCCGGGCTGTTTTTCATCATTTTCGGCACGGCTTTCATCAAGCCCACAGTGACCTCCCTGGTCGGCAAGTTCTACGAAAAGGACGACCGTCAGCGCGACGCGGCCTTCACCATTTTCCTGGCGGCCGTCTATGTCGGCGCCTTCGCGGCGAATTTCGTGGCCGGCACGATGGGTGAGAAGCTCGGCTGGCACTATGGCCTCAGCGCGGCCGGCGCCGGGATGTTCTTCGGTGTGCTGTTCTTCATCCTGCTGCGGCGGCGTTATCTCGGCGATGTCGGCAGGTATGCCGGCAACCGCAAGCCGACAGAGGCGGGTGCCGAACGGGTGAAACTCACCGCCAGCGAGCGATCCAAGCTCAACGTGATTGTCGTCGGCAGCTTCTTCTCGATCGTGTACGCCTTCGCGTTCTACCAGAAGGGCGGCCTCCTTCATCTCATCACAAACGCCCAGACGGACCGTGTGGTGATCGGGTTTGAAGTGCCGGCGACATGGTTTCTGACGATCAGTACCGGCTTCTTCATCGCGCTCGCTCCGCTCTTCGCCAAGCTGTGGATCCGGCTGGAGAAGACCGGACGGTCTCCGGACGTGTCCCAGAAGCTCGCCATCGGGCTGGCGCTGCTGGCGATCGGCTATGTCTTCCAGCTCGGCGCGGCCTATGAGCGTGACCTCGCCGTGGACGGCAAGAGCAACGTCCTCTGGATCGTGGCGACCTATATCTGCTTCGGCCTGGGCGACATCTTCTTCTGGCCGACCATGTTTGCGGCGGTCAGCCGCTTTTCGCCCGAGCGGCTCGTGCCGTTCGTGTTCGGGGCCTGGTACTCCGTTTTCGGCATCGGCACATGGCTCGCCGGCGAGTTCGGGGCCCTGGCCTATGATGTCGGCCAGAAGACGGTCTTCTGGGGCATCCTCCTCGCCTGCTGCTTCAGCGCAGCGGCGCTCATCCTCCTGCGTCCATCCATCAAACGCGCCAGCCGCGGACGGCCCATGCTGTCACGCGCTGACGCGGGATAGGGCGCATCCCGGTTTTTGTTCTTGTATTGTAAAAGAGAGGCAAGCCTATGGCTCTTCATTTTCCCGTCGATGATCTGAAAGCGCGTCAGAAGCGTGTGCTTCAGGAGATGGCGCGCCGGGATCTCGACGCGATGCTGCTCTTCCGTCAGGAAAGCATGTATTATCTCACCGGTTACGACACGATGGGGTATATCTCCTTCCAGGCCGCGATCCTGACAGCGGACGGCCAGTTCACCCTGCTGACAAGGGAGCCCGACCGGCGCGCGGCGCGCATGACCTCCATCATCGAGGATGTGCGCATCTATGACGACCACCCAGACATCAATCCGGCCGAGATCCTTTCTGAGATCGCGGTGGAGCTTGTCGGCTCGGGCAAGCGGTTCGGTGTGGAATACGATTCCTTCGGCCTGAGCGCCAAGCGCGCCAACATGGTCGAGACGGCCTTTGCCGGCAAGGCAGAGCTCGTCGAGGCGACCGACCTTGTGGCCGACCTGCGCCTCATCAAGACGCCCGGCGAGATCAAATATGTCCGCAAGGCCGCCGAGATCGCCGATGCCTGCCTGAACGTCGCCATGGACATTGTGAAGCCCGGCCTGACCGAAGGCGAGCTGATGGGCGCGATGCACAACAAGATGTTCGAGATGGGCGGGGACTATGCCGCCAGCCGCTGGATCCTCGGCACGGGTGAGCACGCCATGCTGGTGCGCCACTTCACCGGCCACCACAACGTCATCCAGGAGACCGACCAGGTTCAGCTCGAATTCGGCGCGGCCTATCTCCACTATCATGGCTGCCTCTTCCATACGCTCTATGTCGGCAGCGTCACCGAGCGGCAGAAAGACCTCCGCAAGCTGTCGATCGAGGCCTTCGAGGCGGCGAAGGAAGCCTGCAAGCCGGGCAATCCGGTGAGCGCCATGTTCGATGCCTATCGAGGCGTTGCCGAAAAGGCAGGCGAACGCGATTGCGCGCTCAATGGCTGCGGTTACTCCATCGGCATCGCCTATCCGCCGACCTGGATGGAAGGCGCCTTCATCTTCCGGGGCAATGACCGCATTATCGAACCGGGCATGGTGTTCTTCCCGCACATGGTTTTCCTCGATACCGATGCGATGGCGACCGGGTGCGCCGGGGCCACGTTGCTCGTCAACGAGACAGGCAGTGAAAGCCTGTCCAAGATCCCTCATACGCTGCAGGTTCTCTAAGCCGATTACAGAAAGGTCCGGACGATGCGTCTTCTCCAGCCCGCCAGTCTTTTCGCCGCCGCTTTCCTGCTCGTGCCCGGGGCCGCCATGGCCGATGGGCCGGATTATGCCGCGGCCGAACGGTTCACGCCGAAAGAGGTCTATGCGCTTCTCTACGGGGAAGACGCGGTCGATCAGGCAGCGGGCCGGAAGGACAGCTTCTCCTGGGATTATCGCTTCGATCCGGACATTGTGAAACCCGACTGGTCCGAAGACGGGCAGGGCTTCACTTTCGACTATCGCACAGCCAAAGGGGCTTTTCGCGCGACGGTGGACATCGCCGCGCGCGAGAAGACGTTCGCGGCTGCTCCGGAGGCCTCGGCCAGCGGAGCGGCGCAAGAGCGCCCAGCCGGGCTGCTGTCTCCCGACGGCTCTTTCCGTGTCGGCGTCGTTGATCACAATGTCGTCCTGATCTCGCCCGACGGTGAGCAGACCCAGCTCACCACGGATGGCGAACCGGGCCGCAGCTTTGCCGCCGAGGATGGCAGCTGGGACTCCCAGAAAGCTTTCCGGGCAAGGCTGGGCTGGTTTCCCGATGCCAAGCGCTTCTGGATGGAGCGCTGGGACAATCGTGAGGTCGGTGAGTACTGGATCCTGAACGCGCTGGCCGAACCGCGTCCGGCACTGCGGGAGTTTCACTTCGCGACGGCCGGTGACGAGCATGTTCCTATTCCGGAGCTCTGGGTGTTCGATGCCGAAGCCGAGACGGCCGTGCAGATCGATACCGCCCGCTGGCCGGGCCAGTTCGTCGGCAATATGGACATCGGTGTCGGCACGATCGGCAAGGGGATCCAGGCGCCCGAAGGCACCGGCGAGATCTATTATGTGCGGATGAGCCGGGGCTATGGCGAGGTCGAACTGGTCGCCGCCGATCCGGAGACGGGCGAGAGCCATGTCATCCTGCACGAGACGGGCGATCCATATTTTACGGTCCGCTATCCAGTCTTCCGGGTGCTTGATGGCGGCAAGGAGATTATCTGGCTGTCGGACCGCGACGGCTACAACCATCTCTACCTCTATACCGGCGAGGGGGAGCTGGTGCGCCAGCTGACAGACGGTGAGGTCGTGATCGAGAACATCCTGCATGTGGATGAGGAAAACCGGACCCTGATCGTGTCGGGCTATGGCGCTCAGGAAGGCGAGAATCCGCATTACCGTCACCATTTCCGGGTCGATCTCAAGACGGGCGAGACGGTGCTGCTCAATCCTGAGTCGGGCTATCACCACCTCCATCCGTCGCCGGACGGGGCCTATATGGTCGACACCTGGAGCCGCCCCGACCTGGCGCCGCGCTCTGTCCTGCTGGACGGGAACGGCAACAAGCTGATGGACCTCTACCAGACCGACATCTCCGCTCTGGAAGAGGCCGGCTGGGAGCCGCCGCTGCCCTTCGAGGCGGTGGCCGCCGACGGCGAGACCCCGCTCTATGGCAGTCTCTGGATGCCCTTCGATGTCGAGCCGGGCGAGACCGTGCCCATCCTCGTGAACCCGCAGCCGAACCCGTCGGGTTATGGCAACTTCGCGCTCGAATTCTATCCGACCGATTCCCGCGTCGCCTTCTCGCAGCTGGGGTTCGCCATCATGGCGTCGTCCACGCGAGGGCAGGCGCAGGGCGTGCGCGCGAAGGAGTACCTCACCTATAGCCGTGGCAATGTCCGCGACTATCCGCTGGCCGACAGCCGGACCACGCTCGAGCAATTGGGCGAACAGGTCGACGCGCTCGACCTGAGCCGCGCCGGTGTCTTCGGCTATTCGGGCGGGGCCTTCATGACGGCAGCGCTGCTGTTCACCTATCCAGACCTCTACCAGGCGGGGGCGGCTGGCTCCGGCAATCATGACAACCGGATCGCGGAGATGAATTCCGGCGAATACTTCTTCGGCGTCGAGCAGGAAGATGGCGAGTGGGTGGTGAATATGAAGACCAATCAGGCCATCGCCGACGGCCTGGACGCACCCTTCCTGCTCTATCATGGCGACAGCGACACCGACACGCATTTCGCCCATTCTGTGCGTCTGGCCGATGCGCTGATCGAGGCCGGCAAGGCGTTCGAGTTCATGATCTATCCCGGTCAGGACCACGATATGGCCGAGGACAGAAGCTATGAGCAGCGCCGTCTCTGGCAGTTCTTCGCGCGTCACATGATGGGCGACCGCTGGCGGTCGGACATCTACCGTCTCGACGAAAACAAGCAGGACTGACCGTGTCGCGGGCAGGCAGGGCCTCAAGCCCTGTCATGCTCGAACAAAAACATTGTATGCAAAATGTATGTGTGCAAGCTAGGCCACGCCGCCGGCTCAGGCCGGCTTGTGAAAATGCGTTTCAGGGGAGCGTAGACATAGAATGAGTAAGCCAATCTCGTACAAGTCGGCATCGACAGCCTGCATCTGGGGCGGCGAGGAAAGATCGTGGATGGACCGGGCCACGCAGGTGCCTGTGGTGCACAGCGTTGCCTTCGGCTACGAGGATGTCGATGAATGGCAGGCCGTCGCACTGGGCAAGGCGCCGGGCCACATCTATGGCCGAAACACCAATCCCACGGTTGCCGCCTTTGAAGAGAAGGTCCGGCTGCTGGAAGGCGCCGAAGCCGTCACCAGTGCCGCGACCGGGATGGGCATCATCAGCTCGGCCCTGTTCGGCCTGCTGAAGCCAGGTGACCGCGTGGTTTCGGTGAAGGACACGTATGGCGGTACCTCGGTCCTGTTTCAGGAGTTCCTGCCGCGCTTCGGCATCGAGGCGGTGCTGTGCGATACGGTCGACCATGAGGCGATCGAGCGCGAGATCGCAGCGGGCTGTCAGCTCGTCTATCTCGAAACGCCGACCAATCCGACAGCGAAGATCCTCGATATCGCCCGGCTCTCGGCGGCGGGCAAGCAGGCGGGCGCAATGGTTGTCGTGGACAACACCTTTGCCACGCCGATCAACCAGAACCCGCTCTCGCTCGGGGCCGATCTCGTCCTGCACAGCGCGACCAAATTCCTCGGCGGCCATGCCGATGCGCTGGGCGGGGTGATTTGCGGGGCGCGCCCGCTGGTCGAGCAGATCTATCATTTCCGCGAGATCAACGGCGCCACGCTGCACCCGATGGCGGCCTATTTCCTGCTGCGCGGGATGAAGACGCTCGCGCTGCGGATCGAGCGCCAGAACGCGAATGCGCTGGCGGTGGCGCGGTTCCTGGAGGGTCATCCCAAGGTCGAGACGGTGCATTATCCGGGGCTTGAGTCGCATCCGGGCCACGAGATCGCTGCGCGTCAGATGCGCGGCTTTGGCGGCATGCTGAGTTTCTCGCTCAAGGGCGGGGACTTCGAGGATGTGAAACGCTTCCTGCCGCGTCTCAAACATGCCCATGCCGCGGCCAATCTCGGAGCGGTCGAAACCACCGTCGGCCCGCCGGCCACGACCAGCCATGTCGAATGCACCGCCGAACAGCGCGCCGCGCTCGGTATTTCCGAAAGCCTGATCCGCTATTCCACCGGGATCGAGGATCCCGATGACCTGATCGCGGACCTCACCCAGGCGCTTGCAAGCCTCTGACAGATTCCTGTTTCAACCCGCTGGACGGGGTCTGGCCCAGGGCCGCGCCTATGGCGTGCGGCCCTGGGCCGTGGAGGATGTCACCAGCCGTTGATGCGGGGCCATTCGGCGACGATCTCGCCGTCCTCGATCACGTAGTAGCGGTCATATTCCGAGGCGGTTGCGCAGGCATGGTTCGGCAGAATGCGGACCCTGTCGCCAATCGCCAGCCGGGTCGGATCGCCTGCGCCGCTCCGCGACTCGATGATGCCATGCTCCTGATTGGTGCGGGCGACGAAGAAATCCTCCATCGGCTCGCCATCAAGGCCGAGGACGAGGCCGTAGCCCTGATCGACCGCCTGGTTTGCCGTGCCCCGGTCGCGGGACATGGCCATCCAGCCGGCGTCGGTGATGGCCCACTGCTTGTCGGCCTGATGGCCGATGACGGAGGCAAGCACGCTCAGCGCGATCTCCGAGGTGTCGCAGACGCCGATCCCGGCCATGACGAGGTCGAAGAAGACATAAACGCCGACGCGCACTTCGGTAATGCCGCTCAGGTCTTCCGCGAAGAGGCCGGTCGGTGTGGCGCCGATGGAGACTTCGTCCACCTCGATGCCGGCCTGTCTCAACCGGTCGGCGGCATGCACGCTCATGTCGCGTTCATTGCGGGCGGCGGCCTTGAGGTCTGCCTCGGAGGTTGCGTGATAGGACTCCCCGGCATGGGTCATGACGCCCCGGAAACGGAGATGCGGTGCGCTTTGCAGGACGGCGTCGGCCACGGGGATGAGCTGGTCGCCATCCGGCGCGATGCCGGAGCGATGGCCGTCCACGTCGAGCTCGATCAGCACCGGCAGGGAGAGGCCAAGCTCGGCGGCCTTTTCCGCCACGAGGCGGGCGGCCTCGACGCTGTCCAGGATGATCTTGATCCGCGCCCCGCGCGCGACGAGGGCGGCGATGGCCTCGAGCTTGGAGGGGATAATGCCGACGGCATAGAGGATGTCGCGCTCACCCTGGTCGAAGAAATATTCCGCCTCGCGCAGGGTTGAGACGGTGATGCCCTGGGTGTTCCCGCCGGCAATGACGTCCTGCATCACCTGGGCGCTCTTGTGGGTCTTCACATGCGGGCGGATGACGGTGCCGAGTTTGCCGACATGGTCGGCCATCCGCTTGATATTGGCGCGCATGCGGGCCCGGTCGAGAAGAAGCGCGGGCGTCTGAAGTTCGGTGAGGGGGCGTTTGGTGGTCATGGGTGAGGCTCTCCCGAAATCTATTGTTTTGCCAGGGCGCGCAGGTCCAGCGCCGCACCGGCGGCTTGTGCCGTTCTCAGGGCCAGGCGGGCAGCGGCAATATCCTGCAGGCCGACGCCGGTGCTGTCGAAGAGCGTGATAGCCTCAGGGCTGCTGCGTCCGGGGGCCTGACCTGAAATGACGGCGCCGATCGGCGTAAGGGCGGCTTCCTCGATCAGACCAAGCTCGTAGGCGTGCTGGCATTCGCCTATGGAGATGGCCTGTGCGGGCTCGTCAACGAAGGTCTCTGTCATGGCGATCAGGCCGGGCTCGACCTCATGCTTGCCTTTTGTGTCCGCGCCCATGCAGGCGATGTGCGTGCCTTCGCGGATCCAGGCGGCCCTGACGAAAGCCTCGAAGGAGGGGGTAATCGTGATCAGCACATCGGCCTCGCGTGCGGCTGTCTCCATGTCGGTTGCAACGGCCTCTATGCCCTCCTTGTTCAATTGCGCAGCAACGCGCTGAGGCCCGGCCAGAGACCGTGCGCTGACAAGGACGCGCTCGAAGCTACGTTCCGCCCAGACGGCGCGGATCTGGTGAAGGGCCTGACCGCCGGCGCCGATGATGCTGAGCGTCTTTACATCGTCACGGGCCAGAAGCCGGGTCGACAGCGCGCTGGCGCTCGCGGTGCGCAGGGCGGTCAGATAGCCCGCCTCGACGAGGGCCTCCGGGGCGCCGGTGTCGGGATCGAACAGGAGGATGGTGGACTGGTGATTGGCGAGCCCCTTTGCGGCATTGCCGGGCCAGAGCCCGCCTGCCTTGACCCCGAGCCCGCCGGTCGTGCGGTCGAAACCGGACTTGAAGCCGAAGATGGCGTCGGCATAGCCAAGGCGCTCGCGCACCACCGGGAAATTCGTCGCGTCGCCGCCGGCCATGGCGGCATAGACTTGGCGGATGGCCTCGGTCACGGCGTCCTGGCTGACGGCAGAGGTGATGAAGGGTTCTGAAACAAAGTGCATGTATTAAGGCTCCGCAGAGGTTGAAAGGCTAAAAGCCGGGCTGAAGGAAAAGAGATGACGCGGCTCGGCGTTTTGCTCTGGCAGACGGTCCATCGGTAAGATACGTTTTGAACCAAACGTTTTGTGAGAAGATCAGGGGAAGTGAATGCCAACGAAGACCAGCGCCAAACGACCGCCTCGGCGCACCCAGAAGGAACGGCGCACCGAAACCACGCGGGTTCTGATCGATGCGACGATCAAGGCGATCAATGAGCATGGCTATGCCGGCCTGCGCACCAGCCACATTACGCGGCGCGCCGGGGTCAGCTGGGGCGCGGTCCAGCACCTGTTCGGGGACAAGGGCGCGCTCTTGCTGGCCGTGGCCGGTGAGGCGTCCGACCAGCTGACGAAGAAGCTGCGCAGCTCGGTGAAGGGCTCCGATGATCTTCCGACGCGGTTGCGCACCATCATCGACCTGACCTGGAGCATCTACCGGCTGCCATCCTATGTCGCCATGGTCGAGATTATCCGCGATTCCCGCCGCGATCCGGCGCTCAACAAGAAGCTGCTGCGCGCGCAGACATCTCTGACGCAGGACCTGCGCGGGGTCTGGGAGGAAGTTCTGGGCGATACCGGGCTGGACAGCGACCAGATCAACCGGGTCCGTGACCTCGTTACCCTGACGCTGAGCGGTCTGGCCTCCCGGCGCATCTTCCTGAAGACGGAGACGGACGTCCCGGACATACTGGAATCGCTGCACTATTCGGCCATGTGCCTGCTTGAGCGGGACGGGGCCGTTCCGGGCTGACCGGCGCGCCTGCCATGCCTGCGCGCTGATGCGCGACGCCGCCGGGTGTCCGGGGCGTTGAGGGCAGGCAGGGGCCTTCATCATCGGGGTGGTCGCTCGTAACATAGCGTCTGGCCTAGCACCCTCGTGACCGTATTGATAGATTTGAAATTGTATGTAAGTGTTCTCCGGTACGGCGCTTTTGAGATGAAGCTGCCGAGGGGCGAGAGGCAGACGGGCACTCCATGGAACTGGCGAAAGACGCGAGCTTCGAAGAGATTTCCGGCTGGCTGGACGGTGTTCGCAAGCGCTGGGGCCAGCCGGGCGTCGGGCTCGGCCTGGTCTGCGAGGGCGAGGTGGCCTTCACGACGGGGCAGGGCGTACGCGAGGCCGGGCAAGCGGCCCCGGTCGACGAGGCCACGCTGTTTGCGCTGGCGAGCCTGTCGAAGTCTTTTGTCTCCGCCGGCGTGGGGCGCCTGGTTCATGAAGGTCTGCTGGATTGGGATGACCGCGTGCAGGCGCATCTGCCCTGGTTTCGCCTGTCCGACCCGTGGGTGAGCGAGCATGTCACGGTGAGGGACCTGATGTGCAACCGGCTGGGCCTCTTGCCCTCCGAAGGCCGTCACCGGCGCGTGGCGCGCGACCGGTATGACCTGCTGCGACGCATGCGGTACCAGCCCTTCCGGCACGATTTCCGCGCCCAGTATGGCTATTGCACCGACGGTTTTACCATTGCCGGGGAACTCGTCGAAGCTGTGACGGGCCAGAGCTGGGAGGCCTATACGCGGCACGCCTTCTGGGACCCGCTCGGCATGAGCGATACCAATGCCGATCATCTGGCTTCACGCGCCGCCCCCAACAGCTGCCGCCCGCACCGCATGATCAGCGGGTCGGCGCAGCCGATTGTCTGGGATTATGAAGGCCATGTGGCGACCCCGGCAGGCGGCGTGAACAGTTCCATACGCGACATCTCGAAATGGCTGGCGGGCAATGCGGCTGGTGGCACCTGGCAGGGCATGCCAGTCTTTCCTGCTGACGTTTTCGCCGAGATCACGCAGGCACATACCCCGGAACGCGGGGCCTTTGCTGAAAACGAATTGTCCTGCGTGGTAGGCCGCGGGCCTGACGGGATCGAGGATCAGGCCTATGGGCTCGGCTGGTATGTGCACCGCTACCGGTCCCGCAAGGTGATCTGTCATTCCGGACGCATAGACGGGTTCTGCGGCTTCGTGATGATCTGTCCGAATGAGCGGTTCGGCGTCATTGTTCTGGCGAATGCCGACAATGTGTGCTTTCCCCGGGCGGTCGCGCAGGCGCTGGTCGACTGGGGGCTGGGCCTGACGCCGACCGATTGGGACGGGCGGTTTCATGCCCACCAGAAAAAGCTCAACGCAGACCGTCAGCAGGCTGACGAAGCGCGCTTCGGGGCAGCGGGTGTCTGCCCATCGGTTGAAGCTTTTGCCGCCTGTTGCGGTGACTATGCCGACAGGACCGGCTTCGGTGAGGCGGCTCTCAGCTTGAAAGCGGGCGCATTGCAGCTGAGTATCGGCGCGGAAACGTTCGAGCTGACCCCGCGCGACGCAGAAACGCTTGTCGCGACGCCGGCGCGCCAGGATGCCCGTCCGCAATTCCTCGTCCATCTCGAACGCGACGGCCATGGCGGGGTTTGTCGCTTCACCACCGATCAGGGGGCCGTCTTCGAACGCGCGCCTGACAAGCAAGGAGATCAGGTCGCATGATTGGCACGAAGGCCATGCTTTACGTAAGTGTTGCGCTGGCAGCAGGCGCGGCGGCGGCTCAAGCTTCGCCGCAGGGAGACACGATGGAGACGCGTATCGGGGCGCCTGAAGCGCAATGTGTGCTCGAAACCTATTCGGCGGCCACCATGCCGGGCGTCAGTGCGGCGATCGCGACGGACGCTGGCGTGGTCTGGACCGGCGTTTCGGAGGGTCGCGCGGGCGAGGCAGACAGGCCGGTCAACGAAGCGAGCCTCTTCCCGCTTGGCAGCATCACCAAGGTCTATGTCTCCACCATCGTCCTGCAGCTGGTCGGCGAGGGACAACTCTCGCTCGACGATACGGTGGCGGACCGGCTGGGCGATCAGGCAGAAGGCATCGCCAATGCCGGGACGGCGACCGTCGCAAACCTGCTGAACCATACAAGCGGCATCCCGAGCTGGGAGGACAATCCCGACTGGATCCGCAAGGGGCGCGGCGCCGAGTTTGAGGCGAGCCATCACTGGGCGCCTGCCGAAACGCTGGACTATGTGCGCGGCACCCCAGCGCTCTTTCCAGCCGGGGAGCGCTATGCCTATTCCAATACCGATCACACGCTGCTCGGCCTGATTGTCGAAGCGGTGACGGGCACCGCAGTGACCGAGCAGCTCGACCGGCGCATTCGCGGCCCGCTTGGCCTGACGGAGACATGGCTCGAAGGCCATGAAGCAGCCCCCGACGTACGCCGGGCCCCACGCTTTCATTACGACACGCAAGCCTTCCATGAGGCGGCGGGCGGTCTGCCGCCCGGCTCGGAGAGCTTGGCTTCCGGCCTGTTCACGGCGTCGCAAACCAACCTCTCAACCGAATGGGCGGCTGGCGGCATGGTAGCGACCGCGCGGGAGGTTGCCGCCTTTGGCTGGGCGCTTGCCTCCGGCGCACTGTTGGAGCCGGATCAGCAGGCCGTGCTCGAGACCTTCCGCGAGGTGGATGCGCCTTGGGCCGCTGAGGCCTACGGGCCGGGCGGGCGGATATCGACCGGCCATGGCGTCTTCGACATCGGCACGGACAGCTTCGAGGTTTTCGGCCATGGCGGTGACGTCCTTGGCGGGTCGGCGGCACTGTTCTGGAACCGGGAAGAGGGCTTCGCCGTCGCCCTGCTGACGAATGTCGGCAGCATGCACACAGGCGGCCAGCCCTCTGCCGGGCAGGTCTTCTTTTCCAATCCGCTGCTGCGCCAGATGGCGCGGGCCTGGGGGCGTCCGGTCTCGCAGGCAGAAACCGAGCTTCAGGCCTTTCTGGAGGCGTCATGCAACTGATCCCGTCGCGTCCTGCCGGTGAAGTCATGCGGGCGCTGTCGGCAGGCCAGCCTTGCGTGTTCGCCAATCCGCTCAAGGTGCCGGATGCCCTGGCGAATAGCCGGCTGTCGCTTGCAGACATCGAGGCCGCCGAGGGGCGCCTGCGCCGGTTCGCGCCGCTGCTTCAGGCTGTCTTTCCGGAGCTCGAAGAGACGGGCGGGATCATCGAGTCGCCGCTCCTGCCCGGCGATGCGCTGGCCTCCTATGTCGGACTTCAGTTGGAGCAGCTATGGATCAAGGCCGACAGCGCCTTGCCAGTGGCGGGCAGCGTGAAGGCGCGCGGCGGGGTCTATGAAGTGCTTGCCTTTGCTGAAAAGATCGCCCGCGAAGCTGGCCTGCTCACCGAGGGTGACTATCGCTCTCTCGGGTCCCGCGAGGCCCGCGACTGTTTTTCCGGCCATACCGTCGTCGTCGGCAGCACCGGCAATCTCGGCTTCAGCATCGGCCTGACGGCCCGTGCGCTCGGCCTGGGCGCCGAAGTGCACATGTCGTCCGAGGCGAAGGCCTGGAAGAAGGCGCGTCTGCGCAAGGTCGGCGCGACGGTCGTCGAGCATGAGGGGGATTACCGCTCGGCTGTGGCCGAAGCGCGCCGGATCGCCGAGGCTGATCCGAAGCGCTATTTCGTGGATGACGAGCATTCCGAGACGCTGTTCATCGGTTATGCGACGGCGGCGCTGCGGCTGAAAGAGCAGTTCGCACAGGCCGGGATCGTGCCCACGGAAGAGGCGCCCGTCGTCGTCTTCCTGCCCTGTGGGGTCGGCGGCGCGCCGGGCGGGATCACCTTCGGTCTGAAGGCCGTTTTCGGCGAGGCTGTGAAGACGGTTCTCGTCCAGCCCGTCGAGGCGCCATGCTTCCTCCTGCGCGCGCTCCGGCCGGACGAGCCCGACATCACCGTCTACGATATCGGCCGGACCAACCGGACCGTTGCCGACGGCATGGCCGTGCCCTGTGTCTCCGACCTCGTCTTCCAGCTTGTCGGCAAGGCGGTCGACGGCTTTGTCAGCGTCTCCGATCCGGCGATGCTGGATTGGGTCAACCGGACCTGGAGGGATATGGAGCTGCGGCTGGAGCCGTCGGGCGCGGCCGGTTTTGCCGCGCTTGAACGCGTGCTCCCGGAAATGGAGCGCCCGGCGCGTGCCCGCTTCGTGGTCTGGACCACAGGCGGCGCCATGCTGCCGGATGACGAGTTCGAGCCGCTGCTGACCACGTCTTTATCCTCGGCCGGAACTGGGGGCGCTCGCTGATGCGGCGCCTTGCCGGAGACGGGACGAGAATGACCCGTGCGAGCGAGTCGATGGCTTGCAAGAGAGAGCAGGGCGGGGTGGCATCCCTAGGCTTTCCGTCCAGCCCCTTCGTCACCGAATGGGCCAGGCCGTGTGGCGTGAGCCTGCGCAGCTTTGTCTGACTGATCCGGAAAGAGGCCCCAGAACGATATGTCCCCAATCTCGAACGGTTTTGCGGCCCTGGCCGACTGGCTCGCCTCAACGACTTTCTATGCGGTCAATGTCGGCGGGGTGGAGATCAACCTCATCGTGGTCTGGCTGGCGACGGCCATGATCTTCTTTACCGTCCGGCTCGGCTTTCTGAATGTGCGCGCCTTCCCCCTGGCGATCCGCAATCTGGTGCAGCGGCGCAAGGAAGAAGGGGCAGCCGGCGAGCTGTCGCACTTCGAAGCGCTGATGACCGCGCTCTCGGGCACGGTTGGCCTTGGCAATATTGCCGGGGTTTCCATCGCCATCGCCATGGGCGGGCCGGGCGCCGTGGTCTGGATGGTGCTGCTCGGCTTCTTCGCCATGACCCTGAAATGCGTGGAAGTGACCCTCGGGGTGAAATACCGCCAGATCCGCGAGAATGGCCAAGTCAGCGGCGGGCCGATGTGGACCTTGCGCAACGGGCTTGCCGCGCATGGACGGCCGCGGCTCGGCAAGATACTCGGCGGGATCTATGCCGGCTTCTGCATGTTCGCCTTCATCCAGGTCATCCAGGTCAACCAGTCCTATTCGCAGCTGAGCGTGGTCATGGGCTGGGAGCAGAGCCAGACGACGGCGCTTGTCTTCGGTCTCGTCATCGCCGGGCTGGCCGCGCTTGTCCTGATCGGGGGCGTGACGGTGCTGGCGAGTGTGACGTCCCGTCTCGTGCCGCTGATGTGCCTGATCTATGTCATGGGCGTCGTGGTCGTGCTGGCGACCCATGCGACGCTCATCCCCGGCGCGCTCTGGATCATTCTGAAGGATGCCGTCGCGCCGGAGGCCGTGGCCGGCGGGATATTCGGGGCCTTCGTGGCCGGGATGCGACGGGCCGTCTTCTCGAACGAGGCCGGCGTGGGCACAGCCTCCATCGTGCACGCGCTCGTCAAGACCGACGAGCCGGCGTCTGAGGGCATCGTGGCCCTGCTCGAACCGTTCATCGACACGATCGTCATCTGTACGTGTACGGCGCTTGTCGTCGTCGTCACGGGGGCCTATCAGGGCGAGCATAGCGACATCGCCATGACGTCGGCGGCCTTTGAAAGCGTCGTCTCCTGGTTCCCCTCCGTGCTGGCGGTCGTGGTCTGCCTCTTCGCTTTCTCCACCATCATCACGGTCGGCTATTACGGCCTTCAGGCCTGGGGCTATCTGGTCGGCTTCTCGCCATTGAAGGCGCGGCTTTATCTCGCCTTCTTCTGCGGCGCCTTGCCGATCGGGTCGCTGGTCGATGTCAGCACAGTGATCAAGTTTTCCGACAGCTTTTTCTTTTTGCTCTCGGTGCCCAATGTGATCGGCCTTTATATCATGTCCGCGGACATCCGGAGCGAGTGTCTCGGCTACGTCAAGCGCCAGCGCGCGCGCCTCTCAAGCAGGAGCTGAACCGCCTATGCAACAGACTTCAGGACATCAGATGGACCCGCTCTCGGCCATGAAGGCGCAGGCCTGGCCCCAGGCGATAAAGGCGACCGTCGCTGTCGAACGCTGGACGCTCGCAAAGCCTTTCATCATCGCGCGTGGGCGTATGGATGCTGTCGACGTTGTTGTCGTCACGCTCGAGGCCGATGGGGTGACAGGGCGGGGTGAATCCTGTCCGGTCGACCATTACGGAGAGACGACGGACGGCGTCGTCGCGCTGGCCACCCGGATGACGGACATGCTTTGCGTGGGCCGTTCATGGGCCGAGTGCCATGATGCGTTTCCGGCCGGGGCGGCGCGCAATGCCGTCGATTGCGCGGTCTGGGACCTGGTCGCCAAACACAATGGCAAACGCGTGCATGAGATTCTGGGACTGCCGCAGCCGGGGCTGGTCCAAACCGTCTTTACACTGAGCATAGACACGCCCGCAGGCATGGCCGAAGCGGCCGCTGCCGCCGGGGCATACCGGCACCTGAAGCTGAAGCTCGGCAAGGAGAGCGATGCCGGCCATGTCGAGGCGGTGCGTGCGGCCGCGCCGGACAAGGTGCTGATCGCCGACGTCAATGAAGCCTGGTCGCGCGAACAGGTCATCTCGAACATGCCGTCCCTTCAGAAGGCGGGCCTGCGCATGCTGGAACAGCCGCTGCGGGCCGGAGAGGATGCAGGCTTGTCAGGCTTGGAGCGGCTGGTGCCCGTCGGGGCCGACGAGTCCTGCCATGTCGCCGATGATCTGGACAGTCTGAAGGGCCTCTATGATGTCGTCAACATCAAGCTCGACAAGACGGGCGGACTGACCGAGGCGATGCGGCTGCTGACCCGTGCTGAGCAAATGGGATTTACCCCCATGGTCGGCTGCATGCTCGGCACTTCGCTTGCCATGGCGCCCGCACATCTCGTCGCCCAGCGCTGTGCGTTCGTCGATATCGATGCGCCCTTGCTGGTCGGTGCCGACCGTGAGACCGCGCTGGTCTATGACAAGGGCGTCGTCTCACCCCCGGAGCCCGCCCTGTGGGGCTGACCCCATCATTCAACGATCAAACCTGGTCAGGAGGACCGGACCGTGAATATCGCAATGCCCTACCTTCTCTTCATCGGTGATTCCGAGTTCGTGAAGACCGCCCGCGGCGTGCGGGACTGGCGTCCCGAACAATGCATCGCGCAGTATCGCCATGCCTCCAATCCGGTCAGCCTCGACCTGCCGGACACGGGGTTCGATGAGGCTTTCAAGGCGGGCGCGCGAACGATGCTGCTTGGGGCGGCCCCGCCCGGCGGCGGCCTGCCGGAGCATTGGGTCGATGATGTCTGCAAGGCCCTGCGGGCCGGGCTCGATATTGCCAGTGGCCTACACGACCGGCTGAACGCCCACCCTGTCATCAAGCCTCTGGCCGACGAGCTGGGCCGGACTCTCTGGGATGTGCGTTCGCCCGAGCCGAGCTATCCCTTCGGCACGTTTGAACGGCGGCCGGGCAAACGCCTGCTCACCGTTGGCACCGACTGCGCGGTCGGCAAGAAGTACACCGCGCTTGCCATCGAACAGGAAATGACGGCGCGCGGCCTGGACGCGACCTTCCGCGCCACCGGCCAGACCGGTATCCTCATTGCCGGGGGCGGAATCCCGATCGACTCTGTCGTGGCGGACTTCATCGCGGCGGCTGCGGCGCAATTGTCACCGCCAGCCGAGCCGGCCCATTGGGATGTCATCGAGGGCCAGGGCTCGCTCTTCCATCCGGCCTATGCCGGTGTAACGCTGGGCCTGCTGCATGGCAGCCAGCCCGATGCGCTGGTGCTCTGCACCGACCCGACCCGGACCGGGATCGGCGCCTTCGAGCATTATCCCCAGCCTGACCTGCAGGAAGCCGTCCGGCGCTACACCGAGGCCGGTGCGCTCACCAATCCTGACATCGAGGTGATCGGTGTCAGCATGAACACGTCGGCCATGGGCGAGGATGAGGCCCGGGAGCTGCTCGAGCGGGAAGAGGCCCGGCTTGGGCTGCCTTGCGTTGACCCGATCCGTCTCGGCGTGGGCCGGATCGTGGACCGGCTGGCTGGATGACCGGGCGGGCGCGGCTGCTGGCTAGTGTCTGGCGACCGTCCCGACATATTGGGTCGGGGAGTGACCGAAAGTCCGTCGGAACATGACCGTAAAGGCGCTCGGGCTGCTATAGCCGACATCGAGCGCCACGGTCGTGACCGGCTGGCCTTCCAGCAGGCGTGACAGCGCCACCATGAGCCGCGCATTCTGACGCCAAGTGGCAAAGCTCATATTGGTTTCCTTCCGGAAGGCGCGTGTGAAGGTGCGCCGGCTCATGAAGGTTTCCTGCGTCCAGTCTTCCAGCGTGCGCGCATCGCCCGGATTCTCGATGATGGTCTGGCACATCTGCAGCAGGCGCGGATGGCTGGGCAGCGGCAATTCGAGCGGGAAGGGCGGGCTGTTGATCAACTCGTCCATGATCAGCCGGATCAGGCGGCCGTCGCGGCCTGTCTCGTCATACTCGATGGGCAGGCGGGCGGCTTCGATGAGCAGCTCGCGGAAGAGCGGCGAGACCTCGATCAGCGTCGCTTCCCTGGGAAGGCGCGGATCGTAGTCGGGCTCGATGTAGAGCGTGCGCACGGACACGTTTCCGCGGGCGCGCATCTCGTGCCTGTGGCCGCCCGGAATCCAGACTGCGCGTTGCGGGGGCACTGTGAAGCTTGCCTTCTCGGTGTTGACCACCATGGTGCCGGACGAGGCGTAGAGAAGCTGCCCGCGCTTGTGGGTGTGCGGCGGGTCGATGAAATGCGGCTCATACTCGTCCGCCAGGGCGGCAACAGGGCGTGGAACGTCCTGATAGTCGATACCACGACGGCTGCGGCCAGTTTGGCCCTCACAAGACAAATCCGGCGCCGATCTCAATTGCGTGCTCATGGGGCTTCACAATACGTCTTGCGGCAGAAAGGCTCAACACGGATCATGCGAGCAGCTGCCACAGGTGCGGCCCTGCTGCTGAAATGACCATAGCATCAGGTAAGCCCGACTTATGGCCACAGATACGCCTTCCCAGGACGCCAAGACGGATGATTGGCTCACCCCCGAGCTGCGCGATTTCGCGGACGCCCTTGTCCGGGAGTCGCAGCGGCTCGGCGCGCATCCCGACCTTCCGATGGCCAGACGCCGCGCCATCGCGGAAGAGGCGAGACAGCGCTGGTCCAGCGGCGGGCCGGATATGCGGCGGGTCCGCGACACCATGATCCCGACCTCGCTCGGTGAGACGCGCGTGCGGATTTTCGATCCGAACGGGGCCGACAGCCAGCCCGCCCTGATCTATCTGCATGGCGGGGGCTGGATGATCTTCAGCCTCGAGACCCATGAGCGCATCATGCGCGAACTTGCCGTGCGCTCTGGTATGGTCGTGGTCGGCATCGACTATGCGCTCGCGCCGGAGGTCAGATTCCCTGGGGCGCTTGGGCAGATCACCGAGGTCGTTCGCGCCCTGTCCGAGGGCGAGTGCTGTCCGGAAATTGATCCGGCGCGTCTGTATATCGGCGGGGACTCGGCGGGCGGCAATCTGTCGGTCGCGACCGCGCTGACGCTGCGCGACGAGGGCCGGCCGGATCTCCTGAAAGGGCTCTTGCTGTTTTACGCCGTCGTTGATCGGGTGTGTTCAGCCGAAGCGGTCCGGCGCTATGGCGGCCCGGAGAACCTGCTAACGGCTGCGGAAATGGAAGAGTTCTGGACGACATACCTCGCGGACGATGCCGACGCCCAAAACCCGCTTGCCAATCTTTCCCAGGCCTGTCTGGACGGCCTGCCGCCTGTTGCCTCGGTGATTGCCGGATGCGACGTCCTGGCTGAGCAGAATTTGAAATTCGCCGGGGCGCTGGAACGTGCCGGTGTGTCGGTTGACCACCGTGTTTTCGAGGGCGCTTGCCACAGTTTTATCGAGGCTGCGGAAACGGCGCCGACGGCACGCGACGCCCTTCAATATGCCGCGGACTGGCTGCGGCGGCAGGCGGGGCGCTAGCGCCTCAGCCGGCCAGTGTCGCGGTCTTGATCAGAGCGTAGACGGCCTGGCCTTCCTGTAGGGAGAGGTCTTCAGCCGCCGCCCGCGTCACGCGCACTGGAAGGTGCGTGCCGGACAGCGTGACCTCGACCCGCATGAACGGCCCATCGCCGTCCGCACGGATAGCCGCCACCTCTCCTGTCAGCGCATTTCGGATGCTGAGCCCGTCGGGCCGGGTGAGCGACAGCGCGACCTCATTGGCCCGCAGGAGGAGCCGGACAGGATCGCCGATGGAGCGCGACTGTTCGGCCGGCAGGCGGAGGACCCCGCCCGCGACCTCGATATCCATCAGGTCAAGCCGCTCGTCGAAAGCCGTCACCTGACCGGACAGGATGGCGCCATCATCGTCTTCGCCAAAGGCATGGGCGTTGAGACAGGCGGTGACATCACCATAGGCGGTTTCGCGACCTGCCTCGAGAATGAGGATCCGGTCGGCCAGGCTCGCGACCTCCTCAATGTCGTGGCTGACATAGAGCACCGGCATGGCGAACTGGGCCTGAAGGCGCTGCAGATAGGGCAGAATGGCCAGTTTGCGCTTGCGGTCCAGCGCGGAAAAGGGCTCGTCGAGAAGCAGGATGTCCGGCCGGGTCAGCAGGGCCTGGGCGAGTGCGACCCGCTGGCGTTCGCCCCCCGACAGCATGGCCGGGCGGTGCTCCATGAGCGGGGCGATGTCGAGCGCGGCGGTAACGTCCTCAAGGCTGTAACGGGCCGGACGTTTGCCGGTACGCTTCTCGCCATAGCTCAGATTGCCGGCGACGCTGAGATGCGGCAGCAGGGGCGCGCCCTGGCGGACGAACCCGGCCGGGCGCTTGTACGGCGGCAGGAAGCGGCGTGCGGCGGTGTCACACCAGACCTCATCTCTTCCAAGGATGCGGCCGCGATCCGGGCGCTCGAAGCCGGCTATCAGGCGCAGCAGGGTCGACTTGCCGGACCCGCTCGGCCCGAAGATGGCGGTGATGCCCTCCAGCGGGAGGTCGCGCGACAGCGCCAGCCCGAAGCCTGCGAAACGCTTCTCCAGGTCGAGGGTGAGCGTGTCAGTGGGCATGGACGGGGAAGCGCCGGTTGAAGGCATAGACGAAGAGCAGGACGATGAAGGACAGCCCCAGCAGGATGGCCGAGAGCGTGTGAGCCTCCGCATAGGCGAGGTTGTCGACATGCTCATAGATGGCAATCGAGATGACGCGGGTGCGCTCCGGGATGTTGCCGCCGACCATCAGCACGACGCCGAATTCGCCAAGCGTATGCGCGAAGCTGAGCACGATGGCGGTCACGAAGCCGCGCGCGGCGCCCGGCATGGCGACGGTGAAGAAGGCGTCCAGCGGCGCAGCCCGCAGGCTGGCGGCGAGTTCCATGGCGCTGCGTCCGGTCGTCTCGAAGGCGGTCTGTAGAGGCTGCACCATGAAGGGCAGGGAGTAGATCACCGAAGCAATGACGAGCCCGGCGAATGAGAAGGTCAGCGTGTCGCCGGTGACGCTCAGCCAGAAGCTGCCAATCGGGCTGTCCGGGTTAAAGGCGATCAGCAGGTAGAAGCCGAGCACGGTCGGCGGCAGGACGAGCGGCAGGGCAACCAGCGCCTCGATGACGGGCTTGGCCCGGGTACGTGTTGTCGCCAGCCACCAGGCCAGCGGCGTCCCAATGAGGAGCAGCAGGCCCGTTGTCGTCAGGGCGAGCCTCAAGGTCAGCCACAGGGCCGGAAGATCGGGCAGGGTCACGGCGTGTCGTACCCGTAGCCGGAGATGATGGCTTTCGCATCGTCGCCCCGCAGGAAGGCGATGAAGGCCTGGGCGGCCTCATTGTCGGCGCTGCGCTTCAGGAGGACAGCGTCCTGGCGGATGGGGGTGTAGAGCGTCTGCGGTGGATCCCACCGGGCGCCGCGTTCGCCGTCCTCCAGCGAGAGCACTTGCGACAGCGCCACGAAGCCAAGCTCGGCATTGCCGGTCTTCACGAAGGCGAAGGCCTGGCCGATATTCTCCCCGCGCACAAGCTTGCCCTCCAATTGGCCCGTGAGGCCCAGCCCGGCGATGACTTCCGTCGCCGCGGCGCCATAAGGGGCGAGCTCCGGATTGGCGATGGCGACATGGCGCAGGTCGGGCGCGGCCAGTGCCTCCGGGCTGATCTCGCCGCCCTCGGGGCGCCAGAGCGTCAGCTGGCCGATGGCATAGGTAAAGCGTGTGCCGGGCACGATCTGCGATTCGGCTTCAAGGCGTTTGGGCCGGGCCTCGTCGGCGGCCAGGAAAATGTCATAGGGCGCGCCGTGGATGATCTGGGTGTAGAGCTTGCCGGTCGAGCCGACGGAGACGGTGAGATCATGCCCTGTCTGCGATTCGAAGACGGTTTCGAGTTCCGCCATGACGGGGCGGAAATTCGAGGCGACGGCAATCGTCGCCTCGTCAGCCTGAGCCTGGGCTGGAAAGAGCGCGAGCAGGGCCAGCATGGCGCCGGCCAGGCCGATGCGCGGCTTTATCACACAGCTCTGGAAGGGTGGTTTTCGCCACACGTCGGCTTGCCGCTCCAGTCGTGCTGCGCCATATGCAGTAGCCGAAGCCCTGACCGGGGCTGGGAGACAAGAACGGGAAACCGATACGTCAGGAGCGATATGATGAAACGGACGATGAACTGGGCTGCCCTCGGCCTTGCGGCAGGATTGCTGGCTGCCTGCGGCGGCTCCGGTGAGAGCGAACCTCAGGCTGACGCCCCCACGCCGCCCGCCGAGAGCGAGTCGGCCACCACGCCGGAGACCCCGGCCGAGACCGATGCGGCCAGCGAGCCGTCCGAGACGGCTGAGGCCGAGCCCGCCGCAAACGAATTTGCCGGGCTGCCCGAGCCCTACGCCTCTGCGGATTATGACCGCGGACGCCGCATCTTTTACCAGTGCCAGTCTTGTCACACGCTTGAAGAAGGCGGTCAGGCCGTTCTGGGCCCGAACCTTTACGGGCTGTTCGACCGCGAGGTCGGCACCAAGGAGGGGTTCGACTATTCGCCGGCGCTGCAGGAAGCCGACTTTACCTGGACGCCGGAACAGCTGGAGCAGTGGCTCGCCAATCCGCGGGAATTCCTGCCGGGCAACCGGATGAGCTTTGCCGGCGTGCGTCGGCCGGACGACCGCACAGCCGTCATCGCCTACATCATGGCGGAAACCGGCTACGAGCCGTCCTGATCTTTCTCTGCCATGCGGGGGCTCAGCCATCCTGTAGCCCCCGCATCAGCAGGCAGTCTGCCACATCGCCCGCGCCCAGCGCGGGCGCATTTGTTTCACGGCGCAGCAAGGCCTGGCTTTCGATGAAGGGCCGGATGAGCGAGCTGTCCTGATTGGCCGCCGGGGTGGCCACAAGACGTCCATCATCGGAAACCGCGAGCGCGGCGCGCATGAAATGTTCGCGCGGACCATTCGCCGCGACCGGCGCGGCGAGGCGGGCCGGGACGAAGCTGTGCGACCGGCCTGTCAGCAGCGGCTTCAGGAAGAGATGGGCGCAGACCAGCGCCGAGGCCGGATTGCCCGGCAGGCCGAGCACACGCTGTGCGTCGCGGGCCGAGAACCAGGTCGGCTTGCCGGGTTTGACCGCGATCTTCTGAAAGACGGGCTCGAACCCTTCAGCGGCGAAGGCCGGGCGCATCAGGTCATGATCGCCGACCGAGGCCCCGCCGACCGGCAGGAAGATGTCGATCTCGGGTGCGGCGGCGACTGAGTCCCGGATCGATTTCAGCGTGTCCCGGGCAATGCCGAGATCGACGGGGTCTCCGCCCCACTCCCTGATGAGGGCGGCGAGGCCTGCAGGATTGGAATTGACGATCTCGCCGGGGGCGAGGTCGGAGCCCGGTGCTTTCAGCTCATTGCCATTGGCGAGGATGCCGACGCGCAGGCGTTTATGGACCGTCAGGGCGGCGACATTGGCCGAGGCGGCGAGGGCCAGTTCGCCCGCGCCGAGCCTGGCGCCTTCAGGCAGGACGGTATCGCCTTCGGTGAAATCCAGACCGGCGGGCCGGATGAATTGCGACGCGTCATAGGCCTCCCGGCAGACGAGGGTATCGTCATCACGCATGGCGTCTTCCTGGATGACGATATGATCGGCGCCGTCCGGGATCTCGCCGCCGGTGAAAATGCGCACGGCCTGACCGGCGTCGAGGCGGCCTTCGAAGGGGGCGCCGGCCGGCGCTTCCCCGATCACGGTAAGCTTGGCCCCAGAGTTGCGGACATCGGCCAGCCGCACGGCATAGCCATCCATGGCTGAGACCGCTGCGGGCGGGCGGGAGACGCGGGCGATAACGGGCTCAGCCAGATGGCGCCCTTGCGCGCCCTCGAGCGCGACCGTTTCCGTGCCCGGTGCGATGGCCTGCCCACGCAGGAGCGCGAGCGCCTCGTCGACGCTGATGAGCCCGCTCAAACCGGGGCCTTCCGATAGTCGCCCGACTTGCCGCCGGTCTTTTCGATGAGTTCGATGCCGCCAATCACCATCGCCTTGTCGACGGCTTTCAGCATGTCATAGAGCGTCAGGCAGGCTGCCGAGACCGCTGTCAGCGCTTCCATTTCCACGCCGGTGCGCCCGCTTGTCTTGACGCAGGCTGTGACGGTCAGGGCCGGTTCGCCGGGCGCTTCCTCGATCTCGACCTTCACGCTGGCAAGTGGCAGCGGGTGGCAGAGCGGGATGAGATCGGAGGTTTTCTTGGCGGCCATGATGCCGGCGAGTTCCGCAATCGCGATCGGGTCACCCTTCCTGGTGTCGCGGCCGAGCGCGAGGTTCAGAGTCTCGGGCGCCATGCGCACCTGGCCCTGGGCGATGGCGACGCGCTCGGTGACATCCTTGGCGCCGACATCGACCATGCGCGCGCGGCCATCCGGGCCGATATGGGTCAGTCCGTCGCTCAATGCGAATGCTCCATGTCTTCCATGAGGCGCGGCATGATCTCGACAAGGTTGCAGGGCTTGTGACGACTGTCGAGCTGCAGCGAGATGACCTTGTCCCAGCCATCCTTCACCGCGCCGTTGGAGCCCGGCAGGCAGAAGATGAAAGTGCCGCTGGCGACCCCGGCAATGGCGCGAGACTGTAGCGTCGACAGGCCGACGCTCTGATAGCTCACCTGGTGGAAGATGACCGAGAAACCGTCGATCACCTTGTCGAAGAGGGGCGTGATGGCTTCCGGTGTGACGTCCCGGCCGGTGAGGCCGGTGCCGCCGGACGTGATGACAACGTCGACGTCCGGATCGGCAATCCAGGCCGAGACCTGCGCGCGGATGGCGGCCTTGTCGTCGGGCACGATCTTGCGGTCGGCGACCGTGTGGCCTGCGCCCTCGATGCGCTGGACGAGCGTCAGCCCGGACGTGTCGGTGTCGAGCGTGCGCGTGTCGCTCATCACCAGAACGGCGATGCGCACGGGTTTGAAGGCGAGGCTTTCATTGATGCCATGCATGGGGTCAGTCTTCTCCTGTAAGCGCCCAGCGGGCACTGTCCTGATAGTCTTCGGCGCGCGGCTCGATCCAGCGCTCGCCGGTGTCGGTCACTTCCTTCTTCCAGAAGACGGCCTCGGTCTTGAGATAATCCATCAGGAAGTCGGCGGCTTCGAAGGCGTCGCGGCGATGGGCCGACGCGGTGGCGACAAAGACGATCGGCTCGCCCGGGCCCATATCGCCGATACGGTGCAGGATGCGGATCGCGGTGAGCGGCCAGCGGGCTTCGGCGCGGGCGGCGGCCTGTTCGATGCCGCGCTCGGTCATCGGTGAGTAAGCCTGCAAATGCAGTATGCGGACGTTCTCGTCGCTGGCGCGGTCACGCACCAGCCCGGTAAAGCTGACGATGGCGCCGGCGCCGCTGGCGCGTGCCTCGAAGGCTTTCAGCTCGTCGCCCGCATCGAAAGGCTGCGCGCTCAGCGTGATCATCTCAGCCGCCTCCGACCGGGGGCATGAAGGCGATCTCGTCGCCATCCTTAACGGGGTGCGGGTCGGCCACGATTTCGCTGTTCACGGCGAGCCGCACGGTCTTTTCCAGCAGCGCGCCGCCAAGCGATTTCTCGCCGTCGAGCCAGGTGCGCAGTTGCAGCGTATTGCTGATATTGGAAGGCAGGGCGATGTGTTCCGAGGGGATGCCCGTAACATCGCCGAGACGTCCGAAATAGAGGATATCCGCCATGGCTTTAGCCCCCTGTGACCGACATGTGGCGCGGCAGGGCCGGGGCATCGCCGCGTTCGCGGATCGCGAATTCATGGCGCTCGGGCTTGGCAAAAAGTGCCCGGTCGAGCGCCCCGTCGAGGGCGGCTTGCGGATCCTCGCTTTCGCGGAGCGCGGCGCGCAGGTCGACATGGTCGTCCTGGCCGAGGCACATATAGATGCGGCCGGTACAGGTGACGCGCACCCGGTTGCAGCCGGCGCAGAAATTGTTGGTCAGCGGCGTGATGAAGCCGAGCCGTCCGCCTGTCTCTTCGACGCGCACATAGCGCGATGGCCCGGCCTGGGCGTCGCCGGTCTTCTCGTCTTTCAGCGTCCAGCGCTTTTCCAGCCGGTCGCGGATCTCGAAGAGCGGTATGTATTGATCGACACGATCCTCGCCGGTGAGGCCAAGCGGCATCACCTCGATCAGCGTCATGTCAAATCCTTCAGCATGCGCCCATTCTATCATCTCGGGAATTTCGTCCGCATTCTGATGTTTCAGACCAACCGTATTGATCTTGACCTTGAGGCCGGCCGCCTTCGCCGCGGCGATGCCATCAAGGGATTTCTGAAGGTCGCCGCGCCGCGTGATTTCGCGGAACATGGCCGGGTCGAGCGTGTCGAGAGAGACATTCACGCGCCGCACGCCAGCCTTGTAGAGCCGCTCGGCATGGGCCGAGAGCAGGGTGGCGTTGGTGGTCAGGGTCAGTTCTTCAAGGCCGTGATCCATATAGGCGCCCAGCCGGTCGAAGAGTTCGCCGATATCCTTGCGCACCAGTGGCTCGCCGCCAGTGATGCGGATCTTGCGTACGCCGCGCCGGATGAAGGCGGCTGCGACGGTTTCAAGTTCCTCCAGGCTAAGCAGATCCTTCTTGGGCAGGAAGGTCATGTGCTCGGCCATGCAGTAGCTGCAACGCAGGTCGCAACGGTCTGTCACCGAAAGGCGCAGATAGCTGACCTGGCGGCCGAAGCGGTCGATGAGGGGCTGGGTGGTCGTTGAGGGGGAGAACCCATCAGGCATGCGTAAGGCCTTCCAGTTGTTGGAGGTCGTCAGTGGTATCTATGTCCACGGCCTGGTCCGGCGAGAGGGCGACCGTGGCCGTGTTGTCGAGCGTCTCGAAAACGCGCTTGGCGCCGGTGTCGCCGGTGAGGGCGCCAAGCCTGTCGAAGACGGCGCGTGAGAAGATGGCCGGTGGCAGGCGCGTGTCGCCGGTCGCCGACATGACGGCGAGTTTGTCCGGTGTCATCGCATCGCGCAGCGCATGGAGATGCGCATCCGGTACGCAGGGCATGTCCGCCAGGAGGATCATGGCGGCGTCGATATCGGCCTCTGCCTGTCCGGCCGCGTCCAGCCCGGCCTTGAGCGAGGTCGACTGACCCTCGGCGGCGTGCGGGTTGAGAACGATCTGCCAGCCAGCCTTTGTGAGAGCGGCGGCGCGTTCGTCCTGGTCCGGACCGATGACGGCGATGCGGGCGCCGACGGTCTCATCGGCGAGGGCCCCTGATGCGCGATCAATAATGGGCTGGTCCGTGAGCGATGCAAGCAGCTTGTCGCCTGCCGCGAAGCGCTGCGACTGACCGGCGGCGAGCAGGATGAGGGCTGTCCTGGCGAAGGGAGTGCGGCGCTTCTGCTGGTGCGCCTCGATCACTTCGGCGAGGATGGAGACTGCCAGCAGGGAGGCGTCGCGCATGGAGGGGATCAGGCCAACGGGGCCGCGAATGCGCGCAATCTGATGGGCGGTCTGGCCGGCCTCGCGCAGTGTTTCGCAACGGCGGGCATGTGTGCGCCGGCTGCCGATCGCGCCGATATAGAAAGCAGGCCCGGCGAGCGCCTGGGTGAGCAGGCCGGTCTCCCAGTCCCTGTCATGGAAAGCGAGAACGAAGGCCGTCCAGGCATCGTCCTCTGCGGGCGGCAGGTCGTTCGGGGTCTTGAGGCGGACGGGCTCGGCCAGCCCCATACGGGTGGCCTGGTCGGCATCGTCGCCATCCGGCAGCCAGAGCGTCGTCTCGATGCCGGTCGCCTCGGCCGCGCGGGCGAGCGCCAGGCAGTCGGCTCCGCGTCCGGCAATGCGCAGGCGCAGCTTGGGCGTATAGTGGAAGCTGGAACTGTCGGCGGAGGCGGCCGGGTCGAGCGAAACCGTGCCTTCCGGCGTGATACTCAGCCTGACCGTCTCGCGCGCGACCAGCCGGTCATGGCAGGCGCGCAGCGTCTCGGGATTGGCGTCCGGCAACACGGTGACTTCGATCGCCCCGCCGCAGGGCAGGGGCAGGTCGGTGAAGGGGGAGCCCGCGCCATAGCGCAGGGCGCGGGCCTTGCCGGCCTTGATCGCTGCTTGGGCCTGTAGCACGACATCGGCGTCGATGCAGCCGCCGGAGATATAGCCGGCCGTCTCGCCATCTTCGGCCACAGCCATCATCGCGCCCGGGGCGCGCACGGCGCCGCCTTCTATGGTCGTGACGATGATGAGGGCCACGCCGCCGCGCTCACGCCAGGCGAGCCAGCGGTCCAGGACATCTTCGGCATGTTCGAGATAGGAGACGGTCTGTTCCATTGGTCTCCCGTTCTAAACGCTCATTGATAGCGAAGCCAGCGCTCAGGCTGATTTTTCTTGGGTCCGGAAGGTCTTGAGCGCAGGGCTGGCAGCCTTGCCGGCCTCTGCACAAAGCGTGTCATAAGCCTCGAGAAGATCCCGGCCCGTCTGCGTGAGGGACGAGCCGCCGCCAGTGGCGCCGCCATGGCTGGATTCCAGCAGCGGCGCAGTGAAGTCGCTATTCATCTCGTCGATGAGCTTCAGGGCGCGGGGATAGGACATGGCGAGCGACTGGGCAGCCTGCCGGATCGAGCCATGCTCGGCGATCGCCCGCAGCAGGGCGGCCTTGCCGGGGCCGAACCGCCCGCCATTGGCCAGATTGATGCGGATGCTGAGGCCGGGGCCCTGTCTCTCTGTCATCGTCTCACTCCCGGTGATTCCATGGCCAGGCCTTCGGCGCGCTTGGCGAGGTAGAGCTCGACGGCCTTATAGGTGTCGGAGCCATAATCAAGCGGCTCGGCGCGCACCCCGCTATCGCAATCGCGCAGGCGGCGCTGCAGTGAACCGAAACTCTGCCATTCCAGCCGGTAGCCTGGAAAGGCGTTGCCATGGCCCTGGCTGATCGTGTCGCCGCGCAGCTTCTTGCCCCAGCTTTCATTGTGACACTGGCTGCAGGCGAGATTGAACTGGCCGCGCCGCGTGTAAAAGTAGTCTTCG
Source organism: Henriciella aquimarina (assembly GCF_002088975.1). GTDB lineage: Bacteria > Pseudomonadota > Alphaproteobacteria > Caulobacterales > Hyphomonadaceae > Henriciella > Henriciella aquimarina. The sequence goes on along the minus strand of NZ_NCST01000041.1, from coordinate 94,455 downwards.
CCTTTCTCATACCAGCTCTGTGCGGCGCCGGAGATGTCGACCGACATTGGCACGCCGCGAGCGAGATAGGCGACATAGGCGGTGAGGCCCAGGAGGTCGTCACTTTCATAGTCGAGCGGTTCACGCTCCTGATGGCGCGCGCGGCAGAGATTGATCCGGCCTTCGATATTCACCAGTTCGCCGCTGTCTTCGTCGATGGCGGGGTAGTGGGCAGCGGCGCTCGCCAGTTCCTCACCCTCTTCGCCGTGGCAACTCGCGCAGGATTTTCCGTTGGCGGCGGCCTCGTGGAAAAGCGCGTCGCCCCTGTCGACCCAGAGGAAGCCGGGATTGGCGAAATCGTCATCCTGCAGGGCCTGCGTCTGCGGCTGCAGGAAGGTGTAGCCGGAGCGGATCTCGCCGGGCGCAAGCCTCGTGCGCTCGGGCGTGGTGTCCGGTGCGCTGGCTTCAGTACAGGCCGTGACCGTCAGGAAGGCGAGAAGGCAGGCCCGCATCATTCCACGGTGAGGTCATGCGTCTCCGACCAGCTCTCTCCGTCCTGGTCGGTCCAGGTAAATTCGAGCGTGCCGCTCGTGGTCGCCTTTGTGTAGAAGGTGAGGAACGGGTTGGCCGCGATGGCGGGGAAGAAGTTGGCCGCGAAGACAGTCTCGCCATCATAGCTGCATTCGAATTCGGTGATGATGTCGCGCGGAATTTCCTTGCCCTTGGAGTCGCTGCGATAGCCGGTCTCCATCGGATGCTGGATCAGCGCCTTGATCTCGATGACCTCGCCTTTTTTTGCGGTGTCGGGGGCGGCAATGCGGATGGTCATGGGGTGCTCCTATCCGATCACGCAGGCGGCGAGGGTGACGACGGTGCTGGCTGTGCCTTTCCAGAGGCTGCCATCATTCATTTCGGCAATCGCGCGCACGGTCTGGGTGCCGGCCATGCGGATACGGGTCGAGACCTCGGCCTTGCCAGCGCGGGGCCCGAGATGGAAACGGGCGACATCGGCAATCGGGTTGCGCGGCGAGAAGAGCGCGATCTGCTTGACGTAATCGTCTTCGCTCATCGGGCTGTCGACCGAAACGCCGATTGCAACCGAATTGCCGTTCTCGGCAATCGGCGGCAGTTTGACGGTGACCTTGCCGTCATTGATGAGCCGGTCGCCGAAGAGGGCGCGGATCGCGGCGTCCGCATCTTCCGGCGTCGCGCTGGCGCCAAAGGGCAGGGCGGCCGAGACGAGACCGGCGGTGCCCGTCAGCAGGATGCTGCGGCGGGTCAGGGGAAAGGCATGGGGCGGACGGGTCATGGGAGCAAGCTTCAGTTTTCCAAACGCGAAAGATAGGCCACGAGGTCTTCGATCTGCCGGGCGGTGAGGGCCGGTTCGCCTTGATATTCGGCGGCGACCTGATTGAGGCCCGACACCCGGTAATATGAGGGCATAAGCGTCTGCGGCCAAATCATTTGCGCGTCAGCGATGCGCAGGCGGATCTGGCCGGGCGTGAGGCGGGTGCCGACCCCGGTGAGCGCGGGGCCGACATTGCCCTGGAATTCGGCCTCCAGCCCGTCAATCGCGTGGCAGAGGACGCAGTGGCCCTGGTCGCGGCTGGCAAAGACCTCCCGGCCCCGGAGCGGATCGCCCGGCTCTCCGGTCAGCGAAGCGGTGATGGCGTCGCCGTCAATCTCGGCAGGTCTGGCGAGGCGCTCATCACTGTGCCCGTTGCAGGCCGTCATGGCGGCGAGGAGGCATAGGGCGGCCATGGGCCTCATCCGCCGAAGACCTCGGCGGTGATTGTCTGGAACCAGGCTTCGGCCTGCGCGGCCTCGGCCTGACGCACATCGCCTGGCGCGCCTTCCGGCGAGAGCCCGCCCGCGCCTTCCTTGCTGGTGGGTGTGCCGCCTTCATTGCCGTAGACGCCGGTGATCGAGACCGCCGCGTCCGGCGTGACATAGGAGTAGCAGGTATTGGCCAGCACGGTCGCCTGCGGTTCGAGGCCGGACAGGATGCGGGCGATCTGCATGGCGCAGAGCTTGCCCTGAAGGTTGGCCGAGAAGGCCGATTTCGGCATCGGCGCGGCGATGGTCGCGTCCCCGATGACGTGGATATCCTTCTGAAGCGGCGAGGAGAAGTCGAGCCCATTGATCGGGCACCAGCCCGTCTCGTCGGCGACCCCGGCGCGCTCGGCAATCTCGCCGGCCTTTTGCGGTGGGATGACATTGGCGACATCGGCCTGGATATCCTCGAAATCGGTCGAGAGCGTCATGCTAGCCGGATCGACCGAGACGACCCGCCCGAAATCGGCCGCGCCGCGCCATTCGAGATGCTCGGGATAGTGTTCGGCCCAGGCTTCAAGGAAAAGCGGCTTCTTGGAGAAGACATCCTTGGCATCCAGGATGAGCAGTTTCGCATTCGGCTTCTGCGTCTTGAGATAGTGTGCGATCAGGCTGGCCCGCTCATACGGGCCGGGCGGACACCGGAAAGGCGCGGCCGGGGCCGACATGACGACCAGTCCTCCATCTTCCATCGCCTCCAGCTGCTGGCGCAGAAGCGTGGTCTGCGGCCCGGCCTTCCAGGCATGCGGCATGACCTCGGCAGCGGCTTCGTCGTAGCCTTCGAGTGCGCCCCAGCGGATGTCGATGCCGGGTGAGAGGACGAGCTTGTCATAGACCGCTTCCCCGCCGCCTTCGAGCGAGACGGTGCGCCTGGCCGGATCGACGTCGATGGCGCGCTGGGCGACCACCTCGATTCCTGCCGCGCGCAAGCTGTCATAGCCGAAGCGCTGGGCCTCGATGTCGCGCAGGCCGGCAATGACGAGATTGCTGAACGGGCAGGCGTGATAGGCCGCGTTCGGTTCGATCAGCGTGACCGAGGCGTTCGGCAGATAGGTCTTGAGAAAGCGGGCCGCCGTGGCACCGCCGAAGCCGCCGCCGACGACGACAAGGCGCGCCGATGTCTGGCTGAAGGCTTGCGGTGCGAAGGCGGCCATGGCCGCTGTCCCGGCCAGGCCGGTCAGCACGCTGCGGCGATGGGGCAGGAAGGCATGCGTCATTGGTCGGCCTCACCGGCAATATAGGCGCTGATGGCGGCGATATCGGCTTCGCTATAGCCGCGCATCAGCCGGTGCATGACGGTCGTGCCGTCTGTCTCCGTCCTGTAGGCGGTGAGCTTTTCTTCAAGCGTCGCTTGTGTCTGGCTCTCAAGGCTCGGAATCGCCTCGCCCGCCGTGGCATGGCAGCCGGAACAGGACAAGGCGAGGGCCGCCGGCCGCTGCAGGGTGGGGTGGCCCTCGGCGTCTTCCGCTTTGGTCGAGGCCGGCGCGTCGGCCCCGGAGTCAGGTGGCCCGGACTCTGGCGCAGCGGCCTCGGGGCCGGCGTCGCAGGCGGCCAGAAACAGGCCGCCTGCGACGAGGCTTGTCAGAAAGGCGGCGGTGCGCCTCTGTCTCACGCGTCCCTCAGGCTCTGGTCCTTCAGCGGCAGCTGGCGGATACGCTTGCCGGTGGCCGCATGGATCGCGTTCAGAACGGCCGGGGCAGTCACGGCGATGGTTGGCTCGCCAACCCCGCCCCAGAAGCCGCCGGAGGGCATCAGAATGGTCTCGACTTCCGGCATCTCTGCAATGCGCATAGAATTGTAGGTGTCGAAATTCTTCTGAACGGTCTCGCCGTTCTCGAAGGTGATTTCCTCGTGCAGCATGGCCGAGAGGCCATAGACGAAGGAGCCGGACACCTGGGCGTCGATCTGCTGCGGGTTGACCCCGTAGCCCGGATCGGTCGCCGCGACGATGCGGTCGATCTTGAGCTGGTTGTCCTCGCTCACTGTCACTTCCGCACAGGCGGCGGTATAGCTGCCGAAGGAATAATAGGCACACAGCCCGCGGGCCTTGCCACCCCCGGAGCCCCAGCCGGCCTTGTCGGCCACGGCCTGCAGGACAGCGGCGAGCTTCGGGCTGTCCTTCAGATAGGCGAGCCGGAACTCAAGCGGATCCTTGCCGGCCGCCAGCGCCAGCTCATCCATGAAGCATTCGAGATAGATCGCATTCTGGTTGGCGTTCACGCCGCGCCAGAAACCGGGACGAACAGGCGGGTTGCGCATCGCGTGATCGATCTTCAGCGCCGGGAAGGTGTATTTCAGCGACTGGTCTTCATAGCGCTCGTTCACGCCGGTCGGCAGAAGGCCCTGGAAGACCAGGAAGTCCTTGCCGTTATCGAGCGCCTGCGGCATCAGCCCGGCGAAAATCGACTGGCCGGAAATCCGGATCTTGAGGCCTGTCAGGTTGCCGTCGGCATCGAGCGCGCCCTGACAGCGGGCCTTGGTGATCGGGTGGTAGAAGCCATGCTGCATGTCTTCTTCACGCGTCCAGAGCACCTTGACCGGCGTGCCCGGCATCTGTTTGGCGATGTTCACCACCTGGGTGACATAGTCGCTCATGCCGCGCCGGCCGAAACCGCCGCCGAGCAGAAGCTTGTAGACATCGCATTGCTCGATCGGCAGGCCGGCGGCTTCGGCCGCCGCCGCAAGCGCGGACTCGCCGTTTTGCGTCGGGCACCAGACTTCGCACTTCTCCTCGGTCCAGACGGCCGTGGCGTTCATCGGCTCCATGCAGGCATGGTTCTGGTGAGGGGAATTGTACTGCGCCTCGATCACCTGGGCGGCGTTTTCAAAGGCGGCATCGACATCGCCGGCTTCATTGCCGATGAAGGCGTCTTCAGCCGTCAGGCCCTCGTCGAGATCGGCCTCGAAGGCGGCGGTGGAAAAGCCGGAATCCGGACCCGGTTCCCATTCCACGGGCAGGGCGTCGATGGCCTTCTTGGCTTGCCACCACATGTCCGCGACGACAGCGACAGTGCTGTCGTCCACCTTCAGGACCTGCTTCACGCCGGGCATGCCGGAGACGGCATCGGCATCGAAGGATTTCAGCGTGCCGCTGCGCATCGGGGCCTGCTTGACCGCGGCGTTCACCATGCCGTCGAGCTTGAAGTCGGCGCCGTAGATCTGCTTGCCGGTAACCTTGTCGGCGGTATCGAGGCGCTTCACGGGCTTGCCGATAATGGTCCACTCGGATGGATCCTTAAGCGGGACATCGGTGGGCGCCTCGACCTCTGCGGCCTCGTCGGCGACTTCGCCATAGGTGAAGGTCTTGCCGGAGGGGCCGTGTGTGATGACGCTCTTCTCGGCCGAGCATTCATCCACCGGCACGTCCCAGCGGTTGGCGGCGGCCTGGATCAGCATCATGCGGGCGGCGGCACCGCCTTCACGGACATAATCGTGGCTGCCGCGGATGCCTTGGGAGCCCCCGGTCGAGAAGCTGCGCCAGACGCGGTCGCGGGCGAGGTTCTCGCCCGGCGTCGGATATTCCGTAATGACCTTGTCCCAGTCGCATTGCAGCTCTTCGGCGACAAGCTGGGCGAGGCCTGTGAGCGTGCCTTGGCCCATCTCCGAGCGCGCAATGCGGATGGTGACGGTGTCGTCGGCCGCGATATGGACCCAGGCATTCACTTCCGGGTTCGGTTCGGTGTTTGCGGCGGTGTCGGTGCCGGCCTCTTCGCTGCCCGGCGAGCAGGCGGCGAGAATGCCGATGGTGAGGCCTGTTGCCCCGGTACCGACAATAAAGCCGCGGCGGGAAAGATTGATCGTATCAGCCATGACTGGAGCCCCCTCAGGCCTTTTTCGTTTTCGCGAGATGGATGCCTTCGCGCACCCGCGTGAACGTCCCGCAGCGGCAGATATTCGTGACCTGCGCGTCGATGTCCTCATCGCTCGGGTCCGGCGTGTTGTTGAGCATGCCGGCGACGGCCATGATCATGCCCGGCTGGCAATAGCCGCACTGGGGGATGTCCAGCTCGACCCAGGCCTGCTGGACCGGGTGGCTGCCATCTTCCGACAGGCCTTCGATTGTCGTGATGTCTTCCTCGCCCGACAGCGCGCCGATCGGATAGGTGCATGAGCGCACCGCCTGGCCGTCGATGTGAATGGTGCAGGTGCCGCACTGGGCAATCCCGCAGCCGTATTTCGCGCCGGTCAGGCCCAGATGCTCACGAAGCACCCAGAGAAGCGGGGTCGATTCATCCGCCTCCACCGAAACCGTTTTTCCGTTTACCTTGAGGTCCATAGCCAACCCCTCCTCATTCGCAGCTCGCCAAGTTTACCCGCCCTGCAAGGACGCAGTCGGTTTTGTTCAGGCATCCTGTCAGTCCGGTGCTGGTCCCTCTCGGGCGGCGGCTGGCTGGATGGTCGCTCCTGTTTATTACAGTCTATATAGACCGGCCGGTCCGGACCAGTAGGGCGCTTGCAAAAAAGTGCCTGCGCGGGCTGTAATGACCGGATTGTGATCGCTTGCCACCGGGCCGTCCGGGCTGTCGTGCGGCATAACACCTCGGGCTCAGGGCGCGACCGGTTCGTCGAACAGGCCGACATCGAGAATCGGTTCGGAATCAGTGATTTCCGAGCGGGCATCCACGATCTGGGCGACGCGTTCCAGGGCCGAGACGATCATCGATTGCTCCCACTCCGGCAGGGCCGTGAACAGAAGTTCGAAATGGTCCTGCAAGGGATTGGGAGAATTGCGCAACATTTCATAGCCTTTCGGCTGAAGGGCGATGACGACCCGGCGTCCGTCTTCGGGATCCCGCGTGCGCGCCACTAGCTTGCGCGCTTCGAGCTTGCCGATCAGCGAGGTGATGGACGCATTGCTGAGAGCGGTCATCTGGACCAGTTCGCCTGCGGTGGCCGCGCCCGGCCCGGAGAGGAGCTGAAGGACCTTGAGCTGGGAAACGCTCAGGCCCGTCGCCTGGGCCAGCGAACGGGCATAGAGTTCGGTCCGGCGTTGTATCCGCCGGAGCGCAATCAGGGCATCGGTCGTCTTCTGGTCCATGAAACCTATTCGAGTTGGGGCGCGAGGTCGGGGCCGAGGGCCTGTTTGAGAGGGGCAAGGTGCAGCTCGAAACGCCGCCACTGGTCGAGCCCCGCGGTGTTGATGGGCTGGCGGACCTGTTCGGAGCTGGCTGTGCGCACGGCCCGTTTGGTCTTGTGGAAGTCGATGCAGGCCTGTTCGAAGGGCAGGCCGCAATAGTCGAGAATGCGGTGGACCTGGCCTTCCAGGTCGGCGACGACGTCCTCATGCTGCACGCGCAGGATCTTGCCGGGCAGAACGCGGTCCCAGTGGTCCATCAGATCGACATAGTCGCGATAATAGTGGCCGATATCCTCAAGGCTGTAGCTGAATTCCTGACCTTCGGCGAAGAGTTGCTTGAAACCTGAGAAGCAGCAGGCCATCGGCTCGCGCCGGGCGTCGATGATCTTTGCATTCGGCAGGATCAGCTGGATAAGCCCGATATGCCGGAAATTGTTCGGCATCTTGTCGGTGAAGAAGGGGGCGCCCTCCCGGTAGATGCGGGTCTCATCGATATATTGACGGCCAAACGCTTCCAGCTGATCGGCAGGAAGTGTCTCGAGGATGGCGGGATAGCGCGGCTCGCCCTCGGCGCGTCGGCGGCCATTCAGCCGGTGAACGAGCGCCAGGATGTTCGGAAGTTCCAATGTGCCATCGACCATGCTGTGAGAGGCGAGAATCTGCTCGATCAGCGTCGACCCGGCACGCGGCAGGCCGACGATGAAGATCGGGTCGGGGGCTTCGTGGCCTTGCCCGCCCTGGGCAGAGAAGAGCGCCGGCGTGCAGACGGCCTTCTGGCGCTCCATCTCCTGCTCCATCCGCTCGGGCGAATAGCCGAGTTCGTCCCGCTTCAATTCATTGCCGCGAGCATAATACTGGAAGGCGGCATCTGCGTCGCCGCGATCCTCGAAAGCCTTACCCAGCGCGAAACAGAGATGGTAGCGGTCGGGCAGGGCGGTTCGCGGATCGGCCTCGGCGGCTTGCATCTGCTCGATCTCGTCTTCGGAGAAGCTGTAGGTCTTGAGGTTGGCGAGCGACCAGTAGGCATCGCCGAAATCGGGTTTCGACCGGCAGGCGGCGCGATAGGCGGCTTCAGCCTCTTCACGCTTGCCGATGGTCTTCAGGGCATGGCCGCGCACGAGCTGGATCTGTGCGCTGTCGGGCATGGTTTCGAGGATCTGGTCATAGACGCGCAGCGCTTCGTCGAAGTCTCCGACGGCGAGAGCTTCGCCGGCATAGGCGTTGTCGTAGACTGGATGACCCGGGAATTTCTCGCGAAGGATTTTCGCCTGCTCCAGCGCCTCGGCGTACTTCTGACGCTTGTGCAGGATGCCGATATAATCGAGGCGCGCCAAGGCATGGTCGGGGTCGAGGGCGACAGCCGTTGAAAGCAGGAATTCCGCGTCGTCGACAACGTTCAGCCGCGCGCCGATTTCGGCGAGCAGGCGCATGCCTTCGACATCCTTGGGGTGTTTCTGTTGCCAGGCGCGGACGATTGTCTCGGCGCGCGCGATCCGGTCTTCGTGGATCATGGAGGCGGCGGCGGCGAGTTCACGCGGCAAGGCGGCCAGGCGGTTGGCCTGCTCCTGGGCAAGGCGGGCGGCCGGCATATCGCCGAGCGCCTCGTGAAGCCTCGCCAGTTCGTGCCAGCTCGCTGTCAGGGCCGGGTTGAGGCGCACCGCTTCGGCATAGGCGGCGCGGGCCTCACCTGTGCGGTTCATGTCGCGAAGGCAATGGGCTTCTTCCTGCCAGGCGCGGCCATAGCCCGGACGGGCGCGGCGCAGCGAGGCAAGCGCTTGAAGCGCGCGGTCATGCTGGCCCAGATAGCGCAGGGATACGGCCTGTATGTAAAGCGCATCCGCATCGTCGGGGCTTGCGGCAACCGCGGCCGTGGCGGCCTCTGCGGCGCGGGCAAAATCACCCGCCTGAAGTGCTGTGCGCGCATGGGCGAGCAAGTCGGTCTGGGGTGACGTCTCGGTCAAAACTGTCTCCGAGGACCTGATAATCCTGAAAAAAGGTGGGCGGCCCCCGACTATAAGGGGCCGCCCACGGTGCGTCATGTCAGATTGTGTATTTCCTAGTAGTCATAGGAAAGACGCAGGCCGATCGTGCGAGGACGGCTCGTCGTGATGCGGCGGATGTCGTCCTGCTCGTTGATGAACAGCTCGGTGCGTTCATCCGTCAGGTTCTCGACGAACAGCTCTGCTCTCCACTGCTCCTTGCCAAAGCCGACGGCGGCATCGGCGGTGATGTAGGAATCCTGCTCTTCGCGGATCTCCTGGATCAGTGAGGAGTAGCTCTTGCCGGCATACTGGAAGCCGCCCTGAGCGTAGACGTCATATTCGCCGACCATCCACTCATACCGGGCACGGCCCGTGAGCTGCAGTTCCGGCACCAGCGGAAGCTGCGAGCCGACCGGGGCCAGTTCCGCAATCTGCGCATCGACCGACTTCAGCTCGGTGTCGTTGTAGGAGAAGGCACCGAACAGCGTCAGGTTGTCGGTAGCTGCCCAGGCGACATCGCCTTCAACACCGAAGATCTCGGAGTCGGCGGCGTTCTCGATGAAGGTCAGGATCGACACGTTTTCCGGGTCGAAACGCGAGACCTGCATGTCGGTCCACTCGACGAAGTAGACATTGCCGTTGAACTGCAGATTGCCGTCCAGCAGCAGGGTCTTCCAGCCGAGCTCATAGTTCTTCACGTCGTCGGTGTCATAGGTCGCCGAAACGGTCGGGAAAGCCGGATTGTTGGACGGCAGGCCGCCACCACGGTTCCAGCCACCCGGACGGAAGCCTTCCGAATAGGTCGCGTAGAACAGCTTGTCTGCGTCCGGCGTCCAGGACAGGTTGGCCCGGAACACTTCGCCGTCCGTGGTCAGCGGCTCGTCGGTGTGACCGCCGGAGACGTCATAGTCGCGGCCCGAATCGAGATCGTCCAGTGCGACGTCCGGCGTCGCAAAGATGCCGTTCGCAAAGTTGGACGAGCCTTCGAAATCGCTTTCGATGTCGTAGACGCGCAGACCGACGGTCGCGCTCAGCGTGTCCGGGATGAGGTCGTAGGTGGCTTCGCCAAAGAAGGCGACCTGTTCCTCTGTCCGGCGGATGTCGTTGAAGAAAGCAACACTCGACGGGCGTGTACGCGGATCGATCTGGACTGCATCCGCCATCGGCGCGTTCGGGGCGAAGCCGAGTTCCGTGCCGTCGAAGTTGGCGAAATAGTAGAAATCGTCGACCGTCTCGAGTTCGAAATCGTCGTAGAACACGCCAGCCGTGACACGGAAGCGATAGTCCTGCGGTGTCGAGAAGCGGAACTCGTGGGTGTTGCGCGTCTGCGTCTGGTCGATGATCGCCCCTTTGACCGGGTCCAGACACTCACGCCCGCCCGGTGTCACGAAGGCGGCCTGTGCCGCATTCCCCGAGGCGTAGGTACACGTGTAATAGTCGATGAAGGCACCGGAATTGTTGTACCCGGTATAGTCGACCGACTGGTCGATGCTGCGGTCCAGGAAGGAGCCGGTATAGACCACGTCCAGCATGGCAATCCGGCCTTCGATGGTCAGGTTGCCCTGCTCGAACTCGTCGTCGAGGCTGTCCTCGAAGAAGCGGTTGACGGCGAGGTCACCAACTTCCGGGTCATAGTCGAAGACGCCGTCGGCTTCGAGCTTCTGACGCGAATACTGGGCGGTGGCCGTCCAGTCATTGTTGATGGCGTAGGTCGCGCCGAGCCGGATGCCTTCATACGAACTGTCGTTGAAGTCTTCTTCGACGAGGCGGTTGTTGTTCGCCGTTTCATAGCTGACCGCATCCGGCGTCGCATTGGAGTCCGGGTTGATCGACGGATCGAGCGTGAACGTGCCCGGCTTGTTGTCGATATAGCCGCCCAGATTGACCGAGTAGAGCGCGGCCCGGAAGGCGAGCTTGTCCTCGATCACCGGGATGTTGACGTAACCTTCAAGTCCGGTGGACGGCTCGCCATCCTTGGTGATCGAATATTCGGCGTCCATACCGGCCTGGAACTCATCAAGCACGGGCTTGTTGGTGATCAGGCGGATGGTACCGGCCTGGGACGATGCACCGAAGAGCGTGCCTTGCGGCCCAGGCAGGACCTCGATGCGCTCCAGATCGGTCGCATAGACATCGAGGTTACGGCCGGGCGCCGTGATCGGCTGCTCGTCGAGATACATCGCGACGTTCGGGACGGTGCCCTGGGCGCCGGAAAGCAGCACGGTGATCGGCTGGACAGCCATGCCGCGGATGTAAACGGTGTTCTGCCCCGGGCCGCGGCCGCCGGACGAGACGCTCGGCAGCTGTTTGAGATAGTCGTCGAAATTGCCGACATTGAGATCGTCGAGGGTCTCTCCGTCGACGGCCTGAACGGCTACGGGAATGTCTTGGGCAGTTTCTTCGACCTTGGTCGCCGTGACGGTGACCGCCTTGAGCCGCTTGCTCTTCTCGGGAGCGGGCTGCTGATCCTGGGCCTGGGCGGCCACGGGTGCAGCAAAGGCGAGTGCGCCAAGGGCGAGCAGAGAAGCTCCACTCTTAAGTCGTTTCATGGTTTTCCCCATTTTTTCATTTGTACATGGCCTGCGTTACCCGCAGGCGAGGTGGACCAGAACAAGCGCATGAAAGCAGAAGGACGCTGCGCGCTCGGTTCTGATCGGCCAACTATTGGGATAGTTCGATTTGTAAAAGGTTTGGACGCATATGCGCCTGCGGCTGCCTTGTTAGCAGTCACTTTGATTTATGTTAAAGCAGTTAAAAATCATACACTTATATGCATGTGACATCTTTGTCACATATCTCGGAGAATATTTTGCTGATTGGAATGACACGTCAAATGTGTTCGATACCGCTCAGAGGACTATTTAGATGAATGAACAAAATGAAGGCCCGGACGATTCCGGGGATTCCATGAGTGATATCGAATTTGAGTCCGCCTATGACACTGATTACGAGGTCGGCCAGGACAATGTCGAAGTTCTCGGCCTCGACATCCACAAACCCGTCTTTTTCCTGAGCGCCGGTCTGGTCATCCTGTTTGCCATTGCGTCGCTGGTTTTCCGCGATGCGACGGCCGGTGGCCTGGAAGCCGCCAAGGGATGGGTGCTGCAGACCTTCGACTGGCTGTTCGCGATGACACCGGTCATCTTGGCCTTTTTCTGCCTGTTCCTGGCCTTCTCGCCACTCGGCCGGATCCGGCTTGGCGGGGTTGATGCCCGGCCGGAATTCGCCATCCACTCCTGGCTGGCCATGCTGTTTGCCGCCGGGGTGGGGATCGGCTTCATGTTCTATGGCGCGGCAGAGCCGCTGGCCTATTATTCCGACTGGGCCGGTACACCCTTCAATGTCGAGCCCGGCACGCCGGAAGCGCGCAAGCTGGCGTTCAGTGCAACGCTCTTTCACTGGGGTGTCTCGCCCTGGGTTATCTATGCGGTCGTCGGCCTGGCGCTCGGTTTCTTCGCTTACAACAAGGGGTTGCCGCTCACCATTCGCGCCGCCTTCTACCCGATTCTCGGTGAACGGGTCTGGGGGTTCTGGGGTCATTTCATCGACACGCTGGCCGTCATTTCCACGGTTTTCGGTCTGGCCACCACGATCGGTATCGGCGCGACGCAGGCGAGTAGCGGTATCGGCTATCTTCTCGACATGCCGATTACGCTCGGCATGCAGATCGCGCTGGTGCTCAGCATTACAGGCCTGGCTGTGATCTCGGTTCTGCGCGGCATGGATGGCGGGGTGAAGCTCCTCTCCAACCTCAACATGTTCATCGCGCTGATCCTGATGATCTTCGTCTTCATTCTGGGCCCGACGCTCACCATCATCAGCGGATTCGGCACGAACCTCCTAGAGTACATCAAGGACGCGCCGGCCCTGTCGAACGGGTTCGGCCGGGAAGATACGGCCTGGTTCCATGACTGGACGATCTTCTACTGGGCTTGGTGGATTTCCTGGTCGCCTTTCGTCGGCATGTTCATTGCCCGGATTTCGCGCGGGCGGACCGTGCGGGAGTATATGACCGTGGTTGTGCTGGCGCCGGTCGCGATCAGCGTGATCTGGTTCACCACTTTCGGCGAGACCTCGATCCAGCAATATGAAGGTGGCGTGGGCGATCTGGCCGAGGGTATGTCGACGGCCTCGCTGACCCTGTTCGAAATGCTGCACAGCCTGCCGCTGGCCTGGCTGACCTCGACGGCGGCGATCTTCCTGCTCGTCGTCTTCATCGTGACGTCCGCAGACTCCGGCGCGCTGGTGGTCGACAGCATCACCTCCGGCGGCAAGACGGATGCGCCGGTGCCTCAGCGGGTCTTCTGGGCCTGTATGCTGGGCGTGACGGCGTCCATGCTGCTCTATGGCGGTGGCCGCGATACGCTGGACTCCCTGCAGGCCGGCACCATTACGGCGGCCCTGCCATTTACCTCGATCCTGCTGGCCTGCTGTATCAGCCTCTTCCTCGGCATGCGTGACGAATTGCGCTTCATGAAAGCCGTGGAGGAAGCCGAGGCAGAGAGCAGCTCTGAGGCAGAGCAATCCGGCTCGGGCGCCTAGGAAAGAAGCGCCATTAGCGGCCCGGTGAGCCAGATGGTCCAGCCGGCCAGCGCGAGCCATGGCCCGAAGGGCAGGGCGGTCGTGCCTCGCAGGCTCTCGCCTGAGCGCCAGCTCATGAGAAGTGCGGCGATGAGGGCGCAGAGCGAGCTTACCAGCAGAATGTCCGGCAGGCCCTGCCAGCCTATCCAGAGCCCGAGCGCGCCGAGCAGTTTGGCATCGCCCCGGCCCAGCCCGTCACGGCCGCGGCTGTAACGGTAGAAAAGCTCGACAGCCAGCAGGAGAAGATATCCTGCCGCCCCGCCGATCAAATGGTCGGGCCAGTTGATCGGCTTTGTCAGGCACAGCATGAGAAGGCCGAGCGCTACGGCCAGAAACGTCAGGACGTTCGGCAGGAGGAAGGTGCGCCAGTCGATGGCCGCCAAGGCCAGAAGCGTCCAGCCGAACAGGCAGGACAGGATAAGTGTGCCGGCTGGTGCAAACGCCAGCGCACTCAGTGAGACCAATATGCCGGCCATCTCGCAAACGGTCTGGAGCCACCCCGCCGGGGCCTGGCAGGCCGGGCAGCGGCCTCGCATCAGGGCGACATCCAGAAACGGAGTCCAGGCTGTCCAACCGGGCTTTCGCCCGCAGGCTTCGCAGGCTGGCGGCCCGAGACGCTGCAAACCCTCCAGGCGCCAGTTCGCCGCCAGCCAGCCAGCGAGCATGCCGGCGAACGGGCTGGCAAGGATGAGCAGGCTTTCAGGCAGGGGCATCGGACAGGGATTTTCCATCGCAGGCAGGCGCGAACATGGCAGTCCTGACCCAGACCCGGAGATTTTTCCAGAGCCAAGATCATTCCTCGTTGCCTCACGCAATGTCAGCATGGACAGCGGCGATGGCCCTCGCCTAGACCGGAGGCTTGTAAAGTCCCCGTTCGGGAGTGATCCGATGAGCCTGCCAGAGACCATGCGCGCCCTGCGCCTTGAACGCCTTGCCGAAAACTATGAGGGCTGCGCGGTGCGCGACATACCGGTGCCGTCACCGGGCGCGGGCGAGATCCTGCTGAAGGTCCGGGCGGGCAGTCTCGGTTTTCCCGACCTGTTGATGACGCGCGGCGGCTATCAGCACAAGCCGGACCTGCCCTTCACGCCGGGCGGCGATGTCGCCGGAGAGATTGTGGCGCTCGGCCCGGACGTGTCCGGTTTCGCGGTGGGCGACCGGGTCGTGACCGGGGGACGCGGCGGGGCCTTTGCCGAATATGCCGTCTATTCCGCCAGCCAGGTGCGCAAGATCCCGCAGGGTCTCGGCTTTGCCGAGGCTGCCTCGGTCGGGTCGGCCTATCTCACCGCCTATGTCGCGCTGGTGCGGCGGGCCAATATCCAGCCGGGGGAATGGCTGCTCGTGCATGGCGCGGCTGGCGGGGTGGGCCTCGCAGCCGTTGATCTCGGCAAGCATCTTGGCGCGAAGGTCATCGCGACAGCCTCCACCGGCGAGAAGCTTGAGATCATCCGTGAGGCGTACGCGCCCGACGCCCTCATCAATGTCACGCATGGCTTCCGCGAGAAGGTGAAGGAGATCACCGGTGGCGGGGCCGATGTGATCTACGATCCGGTTGGCGGGGACGTCTTCGATGAGAGCGTGCGCTGCATCGGTTTCGACGGGCGGCTGCTCGTCATCGGCTTTGCGTCGGGACGCATTCCCGAGATCGGCGTGAACATGCCGCTGATCAAAGGCTTTTCCGTGGTGGGCGTGCGGGCCGGCGAATATGGCCGGCGGTTTCCCGAGAAGGGCCGGGAGAATATGGAAGCGGTCTGGAAACTGGTCGCGGACGGGGCGGTGCACCCCTACGTCCACGGCGTCTATTCTCTGGACGACTGGCGCAAGGCGTTCATGGAGATGGAGGAGCGCCGCGTCGTCGGGCGCGTGATCATCGATCCGTCGCAGTGACGTTGTGGCCGTAGATCCAGTCCTGATGGGCGCGCACGACGCCGGGCAGGAACTGGCCGCCCAGCCACATCGGTCCGTAAGTGGCGAGCTGCCCGAGCGGGCTCTTGCGGTGGAAGGTCTTCATATTGCCGCGTGAGGCGGCCTGGACGCGGGAGGTGCGCGGCTTGCGGATCGCTTCATAGCGGGCAAGCCCGGCCTCGACGGTTTCGGCCTGTGTCACCTCGCGGGCCATCACCCAGGCATCCTCGATCCCCATGGCCGCCCCCTGCGCCATGAAAGGCAGCATCGGGTGGCAGGCATCGCCGAGCAGGGCGACGGCGCCGTCGTGCCAGCAGGCGAGCGGGGCGCGGTCGAACAGGGCCCAGCGGTAATGCGCATCGGCCTGGTTGATGAGTTCGGTCACCGGCAGGGGCCAGCCCGCGAAGTCGGCAAGTGCCTGCTGTTTCGTGCCTTGCTCGGTCCAGCTTTCGCCTTGCCAGTCCTGGCGCTCGATCACGCCGACAAGGTTGGCGAGCGTCCCGCCGCGCAGGCGATAGGTGACGGCATGGCGCCCGCGCCCTGCCCAGACGCAGGCGGTTGGCGGCGGAGGGTGTTTCAGGCGTTCCATCGGGACGACGACGCGCCAGGCGAGATTGCCGGTAAAGCGCGGGCTGTCGGGCCCGAGCATCTGTGTGCGCAGGGTGGAATGGATGCCATCGGCGCCGATAACGAGATCGGCCGCCAGCGGTTCGCCGGAGGCCAGCATGATTTGCGGGCCGCTCTCGGTATTCTTGTAGCCCGTGACGCGCGCGCCGAGGCTGATCCCGGCGGCCGGATTGGCGCGCACCGCATTCGCCAGCACCTTGAGCAGGTCGGCCCGGTGCATGTGGAGATAGTCAGCGCCCCAACGCTTGCGCGCGGCAGGCCCGGCGGGAATCGAGAAGACGCGCTGGCCGGAGCGCCCGAGCCGCAGTTCCAGCGCTTCGGGCTCGAAGGCGGCGGCACGAATCGCGTCGCCGAGGCCCAGCGCATCGAGTACATGCATGGCATTGGGGCTGAGCTGAAGGCCGGCGCCGACCTCTTCAAGCGCGTCGGCGGCTTCCAGGACGTGGACCGACCAGCCGCGCTGCAACAGGCAGAGGGCGGCTGTCAGTCCGCCAATGCCGCCGCCGGCGACGAGCGCCATGCCGCTATTCTGATGCTTGCTCGTTTCCCGTGCCATGCTTTGGCCTTAGCGGGCTTTGCCGGGCCTGTCCCGGTGTTATCCGGTCGCGGCTTGCGGCGGAGTCCGTTCCGGGACATGCTCACTCAAAGTGAGGGGAGGGATACATGGTCTATCTGATTGCCGGGCTGGTGCTGTTTTTCGGCTGCCACCTGTTTTCCAGCTTCCGCTCGCGCGCGGCGGGGCGCGATCTTCGGGTCCGCATGGGCTATGGGCCGTATATGGGGCTCTACAGCCTTGTCGCGGTGGCTGGCCTCGTTCTGATCGTCATCGGATACGGCGCGATGCGGCCTTCCATGGTGGTCTGGTCACCGCCGGTCGGGCTGAAGCATCTGAACGTGCTGATCCAGCTTTTCGCCTTCGTTATCCTGTTTGCCGCCTACACACCGACCGGGCGTATCAAGAAGACGCTGAAACATCCCATGCTGGTCGGGGTGAAGCTCTGGGCGACCGGCCACCTGCTGGCGAATGGCGAGCTCAATTCGATCATCCTGTTCGGCAGCTTCCTCGCCTATGCCGTGATCGACCGGATCGCGGTAAAAAAGCGCGGCGACAATGGCCCGCCGGCCGATGTGAAGCCGGCGCTTATGGGAGACGTTTTTGCCGTCGCGATCGGGACCGGCTTGTGGGTGGCCATGCTGTTGTGGCTGCATCCCATCCTGTTCGGCATGCCGGCGCTGCCGCAGGGCTAGCGCAACGGCCCGCCTGGAGAGGCACCCTCGCGATCATGGCTTGGCCTCTGGCGTTCGGCTCTGCTAGGAGGACGCCTTCCCCTTCGGCCTGCTAGGCCCTGACTGGAGTGTAGAATGTCGAAACAGACCCAAACGCGCCGCAAGACGGTCAAGGATATCGCGTCTGCCAAGGGGGGCGATCCGCTTGTCTGCCTGACCGCTTATGACGCCCCGACCGCGTCGATCCTGGACGAGCATTGCGATGTGCTGCTGGTCGGCGATTCGGTGGGGATGGTGGTGCACGGGCTCGACACACCGGTCGGCGTCACCATGGAGATGATGATCCTGCACGGTCAGGCCGTGATGCGCGGCTCGGAGCAGGCCTTCGTCGTCGTCGACATGCCTTTCGGTTCTTACGAGACCAATGCCGATACCGCCTTCGAGAATGCCGCGCGCATCATGAAGGAAACCGGCTGCCAGGCGGTGAAGCTCGAAAGCGGCGCCTATGCCGCCCACCAGATCGCGCATCTCGTCGAGCGCGGCGTGCCGGTAATGGGCCATGTCGGCCTGCGCCCCCAGGCGGTAAACGTCACAGGTGGCTTCAAGGCGCAGGGGCGCAATTCCGACGAGCGCGCCCGCGTCATGGAAGAGGCCAAGGCAGCCGAGCAAGCCGGAGCCTTTGCCATCGTCATCGAGGGCGTGGCTGAAGATCTGGCCGATGAGATCACGCGGCAGGTGTCATGTCCGACCATCGGGATCGGGGCCTCGGCCTCCTGTGACGGGCAGGTGCTGGTTCTGCAGGATATGCTCGGCTATTTCGACTGGACGCCGAAATTCGTGCGGACCTATCACGATATGCGCACCGAAATCGGCAAGGCGGCGCAGAGCTATGCCGCCGATGTGCGGGCCAGACGCTTCCCGGGAGAGGCGGAAACCTACAAGCTGAGGAAACAATAAAGCAAACCGCTTTCGCGCGTTGCCGGGGGACAGGCTCGGGGTTAGGGTGCGCGCGGATTGATTTGACGGCGCGAAACCGGAGTAGGCCAAGTGGCTGATATTTTTGAGGAAGTTGAAGAGGGCCTTCGCCAGGATCGGGCCGAGCGCCTGTGGAAAAAATACGGCATCTTCGCCTATATCGCCGCAGCCCTTCTGATTGGCGGTGTCGCGCTTTACGAGTTCATCGACCATCGCCAGTCCCAATCGGTCGAAGCGAGTGCGGAACAGTTCGAAACCGCACGCGACACGCTCGACGACCAGGATTTTCAGCAGGCGGCGACCGCCTTTGAAACGCTGTCGGACAGCGATGCGCGGATTGCGCCGGTGGCGGCGAACTATCTCGCCGAGGCCCGGTTGAAAGGCAATGCCGACCGCACCGCTGCCGTGGCCGCGCTGGAAAAGGCGGCCAATACCGAGACGCCCATCGGCAAGCTGTCGCTGCTCAAGGCAGCCTATCTCAAATCGGAAACGATGAGCCGCAGCGAGCTGGAAACCTATCTCGGCGGGCTGGCCGATGAAGAGTCGCAGTTCGGGGCGCTGGCGCTCGAACTGGTCGCGGCGAAGGCAGCAGAAGAAGAAGATTATGCCTATGCGCGCGAGGCGTTCAACGATCTGCGCTTCCTTGCCAATGTGCCGCAAGGCGTTCAGCAGCGCGCCCGCATCGCGCTTGATACCCTGCCAGCCGCTGAGCCGTCCGAGGCGGCAGACAGCGACACAGCTTCGCAAGCCGGCGGCGAGGATGCCGAAACCGGTACGCCCGCTGAAGCCCCCGATGCGTCCCAGACAGATGGAGACCCCACCTAAATGACCGCGAACAAGACCTTCCGCATTGCGCTGACAGGTGTACTCATCCTGTCGCTCAGCGCCTGCTCCTATTTCCGCAACCAGCGCGCGGAGAAGGAACGCCTTTCGGCTGAGGAGAAGGAAGGCCGCATCGAGATGGTTCTCGGTGACGAAGTGATCGAGCCGAGCCCCGAACTGGCCGATGAAGAGGTCACGCTGCCGGACGCGGAGGTTCTGACCAGCTGGCCGCAGGCCGGTTCGCAAGCGACCAAGGCGGCCGGGCATATCGCGGCGGCGAAGGATTTCGAGGTTGCCTGGCGCATCGATGCCGGACGCGGCTCGGCGACGAAACGCGCGCTGACCTCTCCGCCGGTGACGAGCGAGACGACAATCTATGTCATCGATTCCGACCAGACCGTCCGGGCTTTCGACATCGCCTCCGGGGACCGGCTCTGGACCCGTGAACTCAAATCCGGAAACAGCCGCGACCAGATCGGCGTCGGCTCCGGTATTGCCCTGGCCGATGACAGGCTCATCGTCGCCAGCGGCTATGGCTTTGTCAGTGCGCTCGATGCGTCCGATGGCAGCGAGCTGTGGCGGCGCGATATGGAAGCGCCGATGACCGGCTCGCCGACCATCAAGGACAAGCGCGCCTATGTCTCCTCGAACAACAATGAAGTCTTCGCGCTCGATCTGAAGACGGGCCGTATCCTCTGGTCGGACCAGGCGATTGCGGAATCCGCCCGCGTGCTCGGCTCGCCCAGCTCGGCGGCGATCGAGGACATCGTCATCACGCCTTATTCCTCGGGTGAGATCATCGCCTATCTGGCCGCCAATGGCCGCCGTCTCTGGAACGAGGCGCTGTCGCGGCCGGGCCGGTTCACGCCGATCTCCTCGATCAACGACATTGCTTCGCGCCCTGTGATCGGCGGCGGGCTCGTCTTTGCGGCGAACCAGTCGGGTGTCATGGCCGCGATTGACGGGCGCACCGGTAACCGGGTCTGGGTCCAGCCGGTCGGCTCGACGTCTGCCCCGGCGCTTGCCGGCAACTATCTTTTCGTCGCCAGCACCGATGGCCGTGTGGCGTGCCTTGCCGCGAACAATGGCCAAGTCTACTGGGTCAGCGAGCTGCCGCGCTTTGCCAAGCCGAAGAAGAAGAAGGGCCGGATTTCCTATTCCGGGCCGATCATCGCCTCGAACCAGGTGATTGTCGTGTCTTCGCGGGGTGAGCTGATCAGCCTGTCGCCGAAGACCGGGGAGCGTATCGACTCCATCGATCTCAAGAGCCCGGTCTACATCGAGCCGATTGCAGCCGGCGACAAGGTGTTTGTGCTGACAGATAATGCACGCCTGATCGCAATCCGCTAAGAGGCTGCGCTTTGCCCCGGACCAGGCGCGGGGTGCATTGGGAAGGGGCGGCTCATGCCGTTGAAGATCGCGATTGTCGGCCGCCCGAATGTCGGGAAGTCGACGCTGTTCAACCGTCTTGCTGGCAAGCAGATCGCGCTGGTCGATGACCAGCCGGGCGTGACGCGTGACCGCAAGGAAGCCTCAGGTCGGCTGGCCGACTTGCCGCTGACCCTGATCGATACGGCCGGCTTCGAGGATGTGCATGACGAGTCGCTGGAAGCGCGCATGCGTCACCAGACCGAAGTGGCCATCCGCGAGGCGGAGCTCGCGCTTTTCCTGATCGATGCGCGCGCCGGCGTCACCCCGACCGATGAGACTTTCGCCGAAGTGCTGCGCAAGGCCGACCTGCCCGTCGTGCTCGCGGCAAACAAGGCCGAAGGCAGCCAGGGCGATATCGGCATTGCCGAAGCCTGGGGCCTCGGTTTCGGGGAACCGGTCGGGCTGTCAGGCGCACATGGCGAGGGGCTGGGCGATCTTTATGCCGCGATCCGCGCTGCGCTGGGCGAGGAAGCCTTCCTCGCCGCCTTCACCGAAGACGATGCGGCCGAGGGCGAGGGCTTCGATGATGAAATCCTGGATCGCCTGGCCGAGATCGATGTCGATGATCCGAACCTGACGGAAGAAGCGCTGAGTGCGGCGCTGGAAGAGGCTGGCATCGATGACGCCGCCGAGGCCGAGGCGCAGCTTGCCGCGCGCGAGGAAGCGAAAAAGCGCCCCATCCGGCTTGCCATTGTCGGGCGTCCGAATGCCGGCAAGTCGACCCTGGTCAATCAACTGCTCGGCGAGCAGCGGCTGCTCACCGGGCCGGAAGCCGGGATCACGCGCGATTCTATCGCCGTCGACTGGATGTATGAAGGCCGCCGGATCAAGCTGGTCGACACGGCCGGCCTGCGGCGCAAGTCCAAGGTGCAGGAGCGCCTTGAGCGCATGTCGACGGGAGAGACGGTCCGTTCGCTCAAATATGCCGACATCATCGCCCTGGTCATGGATCCCGATGATGCCTTCGAGAAGCAGGACCTGCAGATTGCCGACCTCGCCGTGCGTGAAGGCCGGGGGCTCGTCTTCGTCATCTCCAAATGGGATACGGTCGAGAACCACGCCCAGAAGATGCGCGAGCTGAGCGACCTCGCCAAGCGCCTGCTGCCGAACGCCAAGGGCACGCCTGTGGTCACGCTGTCGGGCCTGACGGGCAAGCGGGTCGACCGGTTCATGCCGGCGGTGGCCAAGGTCTATGACGACTGGTCCGCGCGCGTGAAGACGGGCGATCTCAATCGCTGGCTGCGCTACACGATCGAGCGCCATCCGCCGCCATCGGTCCACGGAAAGCGCATCAAGCCGCGCTATATGGCGCAGATGAAGGCGCGCCCGCCGACCTTCGTGCTGATCGCCTCGCGGGGCGAGCATATGCCGGAACAGTACAAGCGCTTCCTGATCAACGGGATCCGTGAGGCTTTCGACATGCCCGGCGTGCCGATCCGGCTATTCGTGCGCCAGGGGGCGAACCCCTTTGCCGACAAGGCGCAGGGCCGGCGGAAGAAGTAGGGCCGGGCTTCCTCAGTCCCGATACGTAATCCGCTCACCCGTGCGCATTTCGCTTTCTTCGAGCAGCGGCACGAGCTTGCCCACAACCTCTTCCGGCGTCGGCAGCGTCATCGGGTCTTCGCTCGGCATGGCTTCGGCGCGCATGCCGGTGCGCGTGGCACCAGGGTCGAACAGGTTGACCCGGAGCTTCAGATTCTCGTTCTCGTCGGCCCAGGCGGCGACAAGCGCTTCGAGGCCGGCCTTGGAGGCCTGGTAGGGGCCCCAGAAGGCGCGCGGGCGTGGCACGACACCGGAGGTGATGAAGACCGCGCGGGGCGCTTCCGAGCGCTGCAGCAGCGGTGACATGGCCCGGATCAGCCGCCAGTTGGCCGTGAGGTTCACCTCGATCGTCTCTTCGAAGCTGCGCGGGCCAATCGCCTGCAACGGGCCCAGCGTACCGAGAATGCCGGCATTGCCGAGCACGCCATCAAGGCGGCCGAACTTCGTTGCCAGCGCCTGGCCTAGTGTCTCGAAGGCGGTCGGGTCCTTCAGGTCCATTGGCACCAGCGTGGCGCTGCCGCCTTCGGCCTTGATCTCGTCATCGAGCTTCTCCAGCGCCAGTTTCGAGCGGGCGACGGCGACGATGTGATGCCCGCGGCGGGCCAGTTCCAGGGTTGCGGCGCGGCCGATCCCGCGGGACGCCCCGGTCACCAGTGTGATGCGTTTATCCATGGAAGGCGGCCTAATCGGCTGTGTGCGCTTAGTCCAGCAGGGAAAGCTGGCGTTCCTTGGCGCTTTCGTCGCGCATGTGATCGACCAGCCGGGTCGGATAGATGCCCGTGAAGCAATGATCGGAGAATTGCGGCTGGGCGGAGTTCCGCTCGACGCCGATCGCCGAATAGAGGCCGGGCACCGACAGGAAGCCAAGCGTCTCGACCTTGAGGAAGTTGCGCATTTCCTCAAGCGAGTGGTTGGCAGCCATCAGCTCGGATTGCGCGGCCATGTCGATGCCGTAGAAATCGGGATGAGTGATGGGCGGGCTAGCCGAGCGCATATGCACTTCGCGGGCGCCTGCATCGCGCACCATCTGGACGATCTTCTTGGAGGTGTTGCCGCGCACGATGGAGTCATCCACGAGCAGCACACGCTTGCCTTCGAGCACCGCCTTGTTGGGAGAATGCTTGCGCGAGATGGAGCGCTGACGCCCGGTCTGGGTCGGCTCGATGAAGGTGCGACCGACATAGTGGCTGCGGATGATGCCGAGCTGGAAGGGGATGCCGCTTTCCTCGGAGAAGCCGATGGCGGCTGGTACGCCGGAGTCCGGCACAGGCACGATCACGTCGACATCGGCCGGGTTCTCACGTGCCAGCTGGTTGCCCATGCGGCGGCGGACCTCGTAGACCGAGCGGCCCTGTACGACGCTATCGGGCCGCGCAAAGTAGACATATTCGAACAGGCAGGGCGATTCCGGCCGGCGCGGGAAGGGGAAATAGCTCTCGACGCCATCCTCGTTGATGATGACGACTTCGCCGTTCTCCAGCTCGCGGACGAATTCCGCGCCGATGATGTCGAGCGCGCAGGTTTCAGACGCCAGCACCCAGCCGGACCCGATCTTGCCGAGGACGAGCGGGCGCAGGCCGATCGGGTCACGGGCGCCGATCAGTTTCTTGTTGGTCAGGCCGACCAGGGCGTAGCCGCCCTCGATATAGGTCAAGGCTTCCTGGAAGCGGTCGCGCATCAGCGGCTTCGGGCTGCGCGCGACGAGTTGCAGAACGACCTCTGTGTCCATGGTCGACTGGAAGATCGCGCCCTTCTCGATCAGGTCACGGCGCAGCGCGCGGGCATTGGTGATGTTGCCATTATGGGCGACAGCGAAACCGGATGAGGCGAGATCGGCAAAGATCGGCTGGATGTTGCGGACTGCCGGCTTGCCCTGGGTGGAGTAGCGGTTGTGGCCAATGGCGGAATGGCCGGGCAGGCGGTCGGTCAGGTCGCCGCCGAAATTCTCGCCGACGAGGCCCATATGGCGCTCATTGTGGAAGCGTTCGCCGTCGAAGGTGGCGATACCACAGGCTTCCTGTCCGCGATGCTGGAGGGCGTGGAGGCCAAGGGCTGTCAGAAGGGATGCTTCAGGGTGGCCAAAAACGCCTACGATGCCGCACTCTTCACGAGGCTTGTCGTCATCATGATCCCAGAACATCGACACCTCGCTTGGCAGTTGCCTGCGAGTTATGCCGGGTCCGTGCGGGCGTCAAGTCCGGGTTGCTGTTGAACGCGCTCGCCGACCTCAGGCGCATGGCGCTCGACATAGGCGGCGCCTTCTTCCAGAAGCGGATAGGTCTGCGCGTTGCGGATCCATTCGGGGATCCGGTCCTGATCCAGGGCCATGCGCATGAGAAAGACGAAGAAAATCAGCACGACAGCGCCCCGGAAGAAGCCGAAGGCGGCGCCTGCCACGCGGTCGAAAACACTGACACCTTCCGCCCCCTGGATCGACTTGGACAGGTTCGCGCCGAACCAGGCGACGATCACATAGACCAGCAGGAAGAAACCGAGAAAAAGGATCAGGTCCGGCAGCCAGTCAGGCGAATCGCCGGGCATGATGCTGGAGACCGCATCGCGCAGGAAAAGCCGGGCATAATAGGCGGCGGCAAGCGCTGCGATGAAGGCGCCGAGCGTGGCGAGTTCGCGCATGAAACCGCGCGCCAGAGCCATGAGCGTCGAGATGATCAGAAGGACGATCACGATCGCGTCAAAAGCTGTGAGGGCGTCCATCATGCGTCTGGTTCCGGACCAAGTAACTCTACGAGTTCAGATAGCCGTGTCAGGGCCGTCACGGTCAACCCTTCAATTGCCGGGAAACTGCCTTCAGGCACGAAAGCATGCTGGAAACCCAGCCGCTGGGCCTCCTTGAGGCGTTGTTCCGTGCGTGCAACCGGACGAATTGTACCGGAGAGCGCGATCTCGCCGAAGAAGACGGATTTTTCCGGGGCCGGCTTGTCGGCCAGGGATGTGAGCAGGGCGGCGGCCGCGGCAAGGTCGCCGGCCGGCTCGGCGATTCGGTAGCCGCCGGCGACCGACAGGTAAACGTCACGCCCGCCAAGTGAGACGCCACAGCGCGCTTCCAGCACCGCCAGCACCATGGCCAGACGGTTGGCGTCCCAGCCGACAATGCTGCGCCTGGGCGTGCCATAGGCGGAGTTCGAGACCAGCGCCTGCACTTCGGCGAGGACGGGCCGCGAGCCCTCCATGGCGGCGAAGACGGCGGCACCGCCGGAGGTTTCGCTGTCGCTGGAAAGAAAGAGGGCGGAGGGCTCTCGCGCTGGGGCGAGGCCGTAAGTGTGCATTTCGAAGATGCCGATCTCATCGGTCGGGCCGAACCGGTTCTTGACCGCGCGCAGGATACGGAACTGGTGGCCGCGCTCGCCCTCGAAATAGAAGACGGTGTCGACCATGTGCTCGACCACGCGAGGGCCGGCGATCTGGCCTTCCTTGGTGACGTGGCCGACGAGGATCAGCGCAACGCCAGACTTCTTGGCCCAGCGTGTCAGTTCCTGCGCACAGGCGCGCACCTGGGCAACCGAGCCGGGCGCAGCCTCGAGGCCGTCGGACCACATGGTCTGGATCGAATCGATGACGACGAAATCCGGCTTGGCCGCTTTCAGCGTGGCGAGCACCTTTCTGAGGTCTGTCTCGGTGGCGAGATCGACCGGGCTCTCGGCAACCTTGAGCCGGCGGGCGCGCTCCTGGATCTGGGCGGCCGCTTCCTCGCCGGAGACATAGACGGTCTTCAAACCGTTGCGGGCGAGCCGCGCGGCGACCTGCAGGAGCAGTGTGGATTTGCCGATGCCGGGATCCCCGCCGATCAGCGTGGCCGAGGCGGGCACCAGGCCGCCCCCGAAAACGCGGTCCAGCTCATCAACGCCGATGACATGGCGGGCTGGCGCTTCGCTGACTGCACTAAGCGTCGTGAGATCGGCCTTGCCGGCCTTTTTCGACAAGGTCTTCGGGGCGGCCAAACCACCGGGCGCGGCGGATACGGTCTCCTCGACCAGCGTGTTCCATGCCCCGCACGCCTCGCAGCGCCCGGCCCATTTGGCATGGACCGCCCCGCAAGCCTGGCAGGTATAGGAGGTGTTTGAACGCGCCATGGAGAAAAGAGCTAAGGTGATGCGCGCCGCGAGGGAAGGGACGTCATATAAGTGACATTTGTAACATTACATGGAATTAATTATTGAAAAACAATAAGATTTGATAGCCTGAAACGGCTCAAGGGAAAGGGTCGATAAAAATGACAGAGAAGGCATACCCATGTCCCGTACTATTCTTGCAGGCATTATCACCGCAACTTTCATCGCTGGCGCTGCCGCCCCGGCCTTTGCCGACCCGGCCCATCGGGTCCGGAGTGTCGATGTCGACATTTCCGGCTATGACCTGGGCACCGAAAATGGTGCTCGCATGGTGCTGAAACGTCTTGAGAAAGCCGCAGATAGCGTTTGCGGTGTTCGCAGCGGTGTGAAGACGCTCCAACAGCTCCGTTATGAGCGGGCGTGCATCAACGATGCGATGGAAAATGCAATTGATTCAATCGGTGGTGACCCGGAACGGAAGGTCGCTGTCAGGAGGGTCTGGAAAGGCTGATGATACCCCTTCAGCTCCAGTCAGAGGGCCGTCCGTACCTGAGAAATTCGGGCGGCCCTCGCTTCAGATCGAAGATGCCCCGGTGGAGAACGCCGGGGCATTTTTTATGGGGGCGACTGCTTGACCAAAAGAGGCTCTAGGGAGGTGCAAGGGTAACTAAATTCTTCTGGCGCCGAACGGTCGGTTGACTGATCAAGCCGCGCAGGCCGCCTCAAATTCGTGACGTCATATCCAGGAAAGGGCGGGGCTGTGCGGCTCTATGTCGTTCCATTTGAAAAAGTTACATTTGTAACTCTTGTGCTCTGGAAATGGCTGCAAACTGCTGCTCTTGCTGCACAAGAAGAGATGTGTCGATCTGGCCGGCGCGGGGCGTGTCATCTCCAATCGGGGCTTTTTGAGGCCGAAGGAGGCCACCTGGCAAGCGGGGGGACGTCCGGACCGCGGCCAAGGGCACAGGCTTGCCCGTTTCTCTATCGCTTATTTGTGGTGGTTGGGGCGTGTGCGCCTGGATCAGGGCCTGTTTTCCCCTCCTTCAGCGCCCCAGCGCACGGCGCCAGAGCCAGAAGGAGGCGGCGATGTCGCTACCGGCAATGAGGAGCATCAGCACCGGATTGACCTTGCCGGCCGTTTCCATGCCCCACATGCCGAAACCGACAAAGGCAGCCAGCGCGACAATGTTCACAACCATGATCAGGACGAGGCAGGTCTTGGCGCGCTGGGTCATGGTGGTGGCCTAGATCGCGGGCTGTATGGGGCCGTCAGCGCGGCCATGGACGAACTGATCGACATAGTCGTTGCCGGAGTCGTAGATCTGGCTGGCCGGGCCGCGCCAGATGATCTCGCCCTCGAACAGCATGGCAATCTCGTTGGCGACCTTGCGGGCAGACGCCATGTCATGCGTGATGGTAACGGTGGCCGCGCCCAGCGCATTCACCTGTTCGAGAATGAGGTCATTGATGGCATCGGCTGTGATCGGGTCGAGGCCGGTGGTCGGCTCATCGAAGAAGATAAGATCGGGCTCGGTGATGATGGCCCGGGCAAGCGCCACGCGCTTCTGCATGCCGCCCGACAGCTCTGCCGGGTAGAGATCCGCGACGGAGGCGCCGAGGCGGACCTTTTTCAGCGTCTCTATGGCGCGTTCCTTGGCGCGAGAGCGGTTCATCTTCTGGGCATTGAGCAGGCGGAAGGCCACGTTCTGCCAGACGGTGAGGCTGTCAAACAGGGCACCCGATTGGAACAGCATGCCGATCCGGGCGCGCATGGCTTCGCGGGTTTTGCCCTGGTCATGCGTGACGTCCACGCCATCGAACAGGATCTGTCCGGCAGTCGGTGTCATCAGGCCGAGGGCGCATTTCAGCATCACGGATTTGCCCGAGCCCGACCCGCCCAGGATCACCAGCGATGAGCCGCGTTCGACATCGAGGTTCACGTCGCGCAGCACGCGATTGCTGCCGAAATGTTTCTCGACGTTCTTGAGCTGGAGAATGGGGCTTGTCGTCTCTGTCATGCTCAGATCCCGATATTCACGAACAGGGTCGACATCATGTAGTTGGCCGCCAGAACGAGCACGGCAGCGCCGACCATGGAGAGCGTGGCCGCGCGGCCCACCCCGGTCGCCCCGGCCTTGGACTTCGAGCCCTGATAGCAGCCCATGGTCGCGATCACGGCGCCGAAGACGACTGCCTTGATCAGGCCGACCACGATGTCCTCCATGGTCAGGAAGTCGACTGTATTGCGCAGATAGGTCGTCGAGTCGAAGTCGAGACCGAAAACGCTGACCAGCCAGCCGCCCATGATGCCGATAATATCGGACACAAAGACCAGGATCGGCAGGGTCAGGCAGGCGGCCAGGAAGCGGGGCGCATAGAGATAGCGGAATGGATTGGCTGACAGCGTCTTCAGCGCGTCGATCTGTTCGGTGACTTTCATCGCGCCGATTTCGGCGGCGATACCCGCGGAGACGCGGCCGGCCAGCATTAGGCCGGTAATGGTGGCGCCAAGCTCGCGGGTAATACCGAGCGCAACGATGTTGGGCACGAACTGTTCGGCCCCGAAGCGGTTGCCGCCCGTATAGACGTTGAGCGCCAGCGCCGCGCCGATGAAGACCGCCGACAGGCCGACGACGGGCAGGGAATAGAAACCGATCGCGATGACCTGCTTCCAGATCTGGGCAAAGTTCCAGGAGGGCGAAAAGGCGGCTGCCATGATGCGGACAGCGAAATTGGTGAGCTTTCCGACCTCGCTCAGCAATCCGATCGTGCTGCGGCCGATCCAGGCGATAGGGTTGGGGAAACCGCGGCGTTTACTCGTAGATGCGTGTGACACGATGGCCGAGCCCCGTTACCAGTTCATAGCCGACCGAGCCGGCTCGTTTCGCCTGATCCTCGAGCAGGATCTCCGGACCGATGAATTGGGCGAATGCGCCCGGTTTGGCAAGGCCCCCTGCTGCGGTGACGTCGATTGTCGTCAAATCCATCGAAACACGTCCGACGATTGGGCAGGGCGTTCCGCCGAGGCTCGCAACCCCGTGATTCGAGGCGCTGCGCAGGAAGCCGTCGCCATAGCCGAGGGCAACCGTGGCAAGCGTGCGGACGGTCTGAAATGTCCACTCTGCTCCATAGCCGACCGTCTCTCCGGGCTGCACGGTCTGGACCGTCAGGATCGGGGCTTCCAGCGTCATGCCGGGGCGAATCGCGGTGCCGGCGGGGGGTGTCGGACCGCCCCCATAAAGTCCGATACCGGGGCGGGTCACGTCGAAGCCGTACATTTGTCCGATAAAGCAGCCGCCGGTATTGGCGAGGCTCTTTCGGGCTGTGGTTAATGGCTCGGCGAGATCGCGGAAGCTGTAAAGCTGGCGGGTATTGAGGGGGTGGTCAGCTACGTCGCTGTCGACCAGGTGCGACATTATGTGCGCCGGCGGGTGCGTGCGTGACATGTCTATCATTTCGGGAACATTCTCGGCCCGGATGCCGAGCCGGTTCATGCCCGTATCGAGGTGCACCGCATAGGACGTCGTATCATCGTACGACAACCAGTCTCTCAGCGCTGGTAGCGAATTGATGACCGGAGTGAGGCGTGTCTCCCGTACAATTGTACGGTCATTGCCTGCCGCCCCATTGAAGACCAGAATGACTGCCTCCGGACCGACGCTTGCGCGAAGCTCCGCGCCTTCCTCGGCATAGGCGACGAAGAAGGTCCGGCAGCCCGCTTCGAAGAGGGCCTTGCCGACGGGGACCGCACCATGGCCATAGGCGTTCGCCTTGACGACGGCGCCTGTTTCGCTGTCGGGTGTCAGCGCGCCGATGGCCCGCCAGTTGGCGACGATATTATCGAGATGGATGCGCGCACGCGGATGAAGGCTCATGGCCTTCGCGTTTAATGGGCGTTGCGGGCGAGGCAAACCGGAAATGTGTCGTCGCGTCCTTCGGGCTACTCGAAGTCGCCGTCGGGCACGGCACGCTCGAGATTGCCGAAGCGGGTCGTGTTGGCATCGAAGGCGAGGACCACGCGGCCGATCGGGCCGTGACGCTGCTTGCCGATGATGACCTCCGCGGTGCCGTAGACCTCGTCCATGCGCTGGCGCCACTTGGCCCATTTTTCCCCGGCATTCGGATCGTCGGGGGTGGCCTGCGGCTCGGTCCGCTCAAGGTAGTAGGACTCGCGATAGACGAACATGACGACGTCGGCATCCTGCTCGATCGAGCCGGATTCCCGCAGGTCGGAGAGTTGCGGGCGCTTGTCGTCGCGCTGCTCGACCTGGCGCGAGAGCTGCGAGAGCGCGATGACCGGCACGTTCAGATCCTTGGCCAATGCCTTGAGCGACATGGTGATCTGCGTGATTTCCTGCACGCGGTTCTCATTGCTCTTGCCGCTCGACCCGGTGAGCAGCTGCAGGTAGTCGATCACGATCATGTCGAGGCCGACGGTACGCTTCAGGCGGCGAGCGCGGGCCGAAAGCTGGCTCACCGAGATGCCGCCCTGGTCGTCGATATAGAGCGGCAGGTTCTGAAGCTCTTCGGTCGCTTCGCGGATCTTCTCGAAATCGTGCTTGTCGAGATCGCCCTGACGGATGCGGTGGGCATTGATGCCGGTCCGCTCGGCGATGATACGCGTAGCGAGCTGTTCTGACGACATTTCCAGCGAGAAGAAGGCGACGACTGCGCCTTCCACGGTCTTCTTTGAGCCGTCTTCCTGTGTCTCGCGCCGGCAGGCATGCGCGGCGTTGAAGGCGATGTTCGTCGCCAGCGTCGTTTTCCCCATGGAGGGACGGCCGGCGAGGATAACGAGGTCGGATGGGTGGAAGCCGCCGAGCTTCTGGTCGAGGTCGTCAAGATAGGAGGCGATGCCGGCGATCTTGCCGTCGCGCTGATAGGCGGCTTCCGCCATCTGCAGCGACTCTTTCAGCGCCGAGGCGAAGGTATGGAAGCCGCGGCCCGAGGAGCCGCGGTCGGCCAGGTCAAACAGCGAACGCTCGGCCAGCTCCAGCTGGCGGTCGCCGCTTTCGTCCGGGCCGGGCGTGAAGGCCCGCGACTGCACGTTGGCGCCGATGTCGATAAGCTCGCGGCGCATCGCGAAGTCACGGATCATATGCGCATAGTCGGAGATTTCCGGCCCGAAGGCGGCGGAGTTCAGAAGCTCGGCCAGATAGGCCGCGCCGCCGATTTCCTGTAGCTTGTCAGCCTTCTCGAAATGCTCGCGCAGCGTGATGCCATCGGCCACACGGCCGGACTGGATCATGTTCGCGCAGACCTCGAAGATCTCCTGATGCGGGATGGAATAGAAGTCACCCGGACGCAGAATGTCGGCCACGCGCTGGAACGCATTATTGTCATAGAGAATCGCGCCGATGACGGCAGCCTCGGCCGACAGGTTGTGTGGAGCCTCGACAGTCGAGGGCGGGTTGGACATATCATTCATCGGACAATTTCCCAGCCTAGCATGATTCTGTCTTACCCAAGCCGCGGAAGATATTTCAGGCTTGACTTGCAGGAACCCCCCGGGAGTTTTCACTTCGTCCACAGATCAAACCTGGCTGTGGATTGCGGTCGCTGAAGGTGAGAGCTTTCAGGATCGGCCGGTGGCTTGTGAAAAGGCCTGCCGGTAGAGAAGCCAGAGGACAGGCGGAGAGAGAAGCTCAATCGCTGTCAGCACGATGAAGAAGCCGATGGGCGGGCCGACCAGTGCCCAGGAAATCAGTCTCGAAATTCCGGCTACAAAGAAGACGAGCAGGAGCCAGCCAAAAAGCTGGCCGCGGCGCTCCAGATCCAGGCCGCTCCAGATCATGGCGATGCCATAGCCAAGAAAGAGCGTGGCGTAGAAGCGGTCCTCGCTGTCCATGCTGGCATTGACGGGAATGCTGCCGGGAATGATCGAAGGGCCCATGACAATGTGCCCGATCGCGATCAGGGCGCAAACCGCCCCGAACAGGATTGCATAGCCCTTGAGGAAAGTCCGCATGCCATGCCCCTCCCACAAGGCCATGAGATGAAGGACTATCGCCGCAGAAGTTCCTGCCGGCAAGGCGACACATCGCGGTCAGGAGCCTTTCCCCCGCGGCACAAGAAAAGGCCGCGCTCTTTCGAACGCGGCCTTCCTGGAGCCTCGCAATGCGGCGAAGGGGAGCTTACTCCTCTTCGGCGCCCTCGCGGGTTTCTTCTTCGCGCTCGGCGCTGGCTTCGGCCAGTTCCGCGGCCTGCTCGGCAGATGCGCCTTGTTGCTCGGCCTGCAGGGTTTCGATGATGTTTTCGCCGGCGGCCTGGCGCTCGGCTTCTTCCATCGAACGCGCGACGTTCACGGTGATGTCGACCATGACCTCGGCGTGCAGGCGGATGCCCATCTCGTAGACGCCGATCGTCTTGATCGGACGGTCCAGCTTGATCTGGCCGCGCGTGATCTTGAAGCCCTTTTCGGCAAGGCCTTCGGAGATGTCACGGGTCGAGACCGAGCCGTAGAGATTGCCGGTGTCGGACGACTGGCGGATCAGGACGAGGTCGACACCCTCGAGCGAGTCGCCGGTCGTCTGTGCCTCGGCACGGGCGTCGGCGTTGCGCTTTTCAATGGCATCGCGTTCGGCCTGGAAGCGGGCGCGGTTGCGATCATTGGCGATCAGCGCCTTGCCGCGCGGCAGGAGGAAGTTACGGGCAAAGCCGTTCTTCACCTTCACTTCGTCACCGAGCTCGCCGAGATTTTCGACGCGTTCAAGAAGGATGATTTCCATGGTGGTGTCCTCCTATTTCACGGTGAAAGGCAGGAGCGAGAGCATGCGGGCGCGCTTGATGGCGCGGGCGAGCTTGCGCTGGTTCTTGACGTTCACTGCAGTGATCCGGCTGGGCACGATCTTGCCCTTCTCGGAAATGTAGCGCTGCAGCAGCTTCACATCCTTGTAGTCGATCTTCGGGGCGCCTTCGCCGGAGAACGGATCGACCTTGCGGCGGCGGTTGAAGGTGCGCCGGGCCGGGATGTTGGTGATGTTGATATCACCGGAGTTGTTTTCTGAAGACATCGCTTGCTCCCTTAGTCCTTACGGCCCTTGCGGCCCATCATTGCGGACGGCTCGTCGTCGAGCTCATCGACCTTGACGGTCATGTAGCGAATGACGTCGTCGGAGATCCGCTGGCGACGCTCAAGCTCGGCGATGGCCTCGGACGGCCCATCGATGTTGAGCAGGGAATAGTGACCCTTGCGCTGCTTGTTGATCGGGTAGGACAGGTTGCGAAGGCCCCAGTATTCGGTCTTGCCGACCGTGGCGCCGTTCTTCTTCAGGAAGTCGCCGAGTTCCTCGATCAGAGTCTCGACCTGTGCAGGCGAGATATCCGGCCGGGCAATCAGCACGTGTTCGTAATATGCCATTTGTTCGTTCCCTGGTGTTCAGACCGCGGCGCTGGAGCAAGCGGGAAACCGCTCCGGCGATGGCCCCTGGCTGGTACGGCTCATTCCGCACCGCAGGACCGCAGTCTTCGTGAAGAGCGCGCTTAAACCTCAACTGCGCGAAAGAATCAACCGCTCTTGCGCGCCTGCGCGCAGCCGGATAGGCCCTGCGCCAGCTAAAAAAACTGATTCCGAAATGCAAAAGGGCAGGATGCCATGACCAAGTTCGCGTTCATCTTTCCGGGGCAGGGAAGCCAGTTCATCGGCATGGGCAAGGAATTGGCGGACGCCTATCCCGAAGCAAAAGCCGTTTTCGAGGAAGTCGACGAGGCGCTTGGCCAGAAGCTGTCGGAGCTGATGTGGTCGGGCGATGAGGATACGCTGAAGCTGACCTCCAATACCCAGCCGGCCCTGATGACGGTGAGCGTGGCGGCCATGCGCGCGCTGGAAGCAAAAGGCGTCGCGCCGGCCAAGGCCGCCTTCGTGGCCGGCCACTCGCTGGGCGAATATTCCGCGCTGGCTGCCGCCGGCTCGATTTCGCTGGCCGATGCTGCGCGCATCCTGCGCATCCGGGGCAATGCCATGCAGGCGGCTGTGCCGGCCGGCCAGGGCGCAATGGCCGCGCTTTTGGGGGCTGACCCGGAGCAGGCGCAGTCGCTGTGCGCCATCGGAGCCTCCGAGGGCGGGGTCTGCGAGATCGCCAATGACAATGCGCCGGGCCAGATCGTGATTTCCGGCTCGCGCGAAGCTGTGGAGCTTGCCGCCTCGAAGGTTGGCGAGGTTGGTGTGAAGAAGGCGATGATGCTGCCGGTCAGCGCGCCGTTCCACTGCTCGCTGATGCAGCCGGCGGCCGACGAGATGATGAAGGCGCTTGGCGGCATCGAGATCAAGGCGCCGACTGTGCCGCTGGTGGCCAATGTCACCGCCCACATCACGACCGACCCGGTTTCCATCCGTCAGCAGCTGGTCGAGCAGGTCACCGGCCAGGTGCGCTGGCGTGAAAGCGTCGAATACATGGCCGCTCAGGGCGTCGAGCTTTTCGTCGAGGCAGGTGCCGGAAAAGTGCTCAGTGTGATGAACCGGCGCACCGTGAAAGCCGTCGAGGGACTGACATTGGGCCTGCCTGATGACGTCGAATCGGTTGCAGAACGCCTCGGCTAAGGCGACAACGGGGCAGAAAGAAAAAGTCTCCGGGAGAAGGACGGGAATTCATGTTTGATCTGACAGGCCGCACAGCGCTGGTCACCGGGGCCTCCGGCGGCATTGGAAGCGCGATTGCGAAAGCCCTTTCGGAAGCCGGCGCCAAGGTGGCCCTTTCGGGCACGCGGGAAAGCGTCCTGAACGAAGTCAAAGGCAACCTGCCGGGTCAAGGCGCCGTTGTGACGGCGAACCTGTCGGACACAGACTCCGTCGACAGCCTGGTCTCGCGCGCAGAAGACGCCATCGGCAGCCCGCTCGACATTGTCGTCGCCAATGCCGGCATAACCCGCGACAAGCTGCTGATGCAGATGAAGCCGGATGACTGGGACGATGTCCTGAACGTCAATCTCGGTTCCTATTACCGGCTCACCAAGTCGGTCGTGCGGGGCATGATGAAGCGGCGCCATGGCCGCATCATCGGCATCACGTCCATTGTCGGCGTGACCGGCAATCCCGGCCAGGCGAACTATTGCGCCTCCAAGGCCGGCATGATCGGCTTCACCAAATCGCTAGCCCAGGAAGTCGCAAGCCGGGGCATCACGGCCAATTGCGTGGCGCCCGGCTTTATCGAATCGCCCATGACGGATGTGCTTCCCGAGGCGCAGAAAGAGGCGCTGCTAGGCCAGATTCCGGCAGGAAAACTCGGTCAGGGGAGCGACATTGCCTCCGCTTGTGTGTACCTTGCATCGGACGAGGCAGCCTATGTCACGGGGCAGACGCTGCATGTGAATGGCGGTATGGCAATGATTTGATGGCACTTTGCCGAACAGTCACAGCCCTTGGCGTTGCATTAATCTTCGTGCTAACGGGCATTCCAAGACCGGATCGGTCTTTCCATCAGACATTATGAGAGAGGTTTCCATGTCTGACGTTTTCGAGCGTGTTAAAAAGATCGTTGTCGAGAATCTCGATGTTGAAGAAGACAAGGTAACGGAATCGGCGAGCTTCATCGACGATCTCGGTGCTGACTCGCTGGACCTGGTTGAGCTGGTCATGGCCTTCGAGGAAGAGTTCAACATCGAAATCCCCGACGACGTGCAGGAAAATATCCGCACCGTTGGTGACGCCGTCACCCACATCAAGGCCCACGTCTCCTAAAGAGGTAAGCTGATGCGCCGCGTTGTCATAACCGGGATCGGCATGGTCTCCCCGCTCGCCAATGGCTGCGAGCCGACATGGGAACGGCTGCTTGCCGGGCAGTCCGGAGCCGGACCGATTGATCTGTTCGACACCAAGGATGTGCCCTGCAAGATCGCCTGCCAGGTTCCGTGGAATGACGGGCGGGGCGGCGGCAGTGCCGAGGATCCGTATGCCTTCGATCCGGATACGGCGGCCAGTGCCAAGGAACGCCGGCGGATCGATGAGTTCATCCTCTATGCTCTGGCGGCGTCTGATGAGGCTGTGGCTGACTCCGGCTGGAAGCCGGAAACCGATGAGGACCGTGAACGCACCGGTGTGCTGATCGGCTCCGGCATTGGTGGCCTTCAGTCCATCTACGAGACATCCATCACCCTTTATGAAAAAGGGGCGCGGAAAGTCAGCCCCTTCTTCATCCCTTCGGCCCTGATCAACCTTGCCTCCGGCCAGGTCTCGATCCGCCATGGGTTCAAGGGCCCCAACCATTCCGTCGTGACCGCATGCGCCACCGGCGCGCACGCCATTGGCGACTCGGCCCGGCTGATCCAGTATGGCGATGCCGACATGATGCTGGCCGGCGGCTCTGAAGCTGTGATCTGCGAGATCGGCATTGCCGGTTTCTGTTCAGCCAAGGCGATGTCGACAGGCTTCAACGACACTCCGGAAAAGGCGTCGCGTCCTTATGACAAGGATCGGGACGGCTTCGTCATGGGCGAAGGCGCGGCCATCCTCATGCTCGAGGAGTATGAGCACGCCAAGGCTCGCGGCGCGAAGATCTATGCCGAGGTTGCCGGCTATGGCCTGACGGGCGATGCCTATCACATCACCGCCCCGGCCGAAGGCTCCGAAGGCGGCTACCGGGCCATGAAGATGGCGCTTGGCCATTCCGGTCTCGACGTCACCGATATCGACTACGTCAACACCCACGGCACCTCGACGCCGAAAGGCGACGAAGGCGAGATCGGCGCGGTGGAACGCCTGTTCGGCGACCATGCGAAGAATTTGTCGCTGTCGTCCACCAAGTCGGCCGTTGGCCACCTGCTGGGCGCTGCCGGTGCGATCGAAGGCGCCTTCTGTGCGCTGGCGATCCGCGACCAGGTGATGCCGCCGACGCTCAATCTCGACAATCCGAGCGTCGAGACCCCGATCGACCTCATCCCGCACAAGTCCAAGAAAGGACAGGTGCGTGCCGCGATGTCGAACAGCTTCGGTTTTGGCGGGACGAATGCCTGTCTGATCCTTAAACAGGTCGACTAGTTCCGTTGCCGGCGACACTGGGGCAAAGTGGGGCGAGTCAGATCGAGTCGGACCCATGCGTTTCCTGAAGGCCATCTTCGTTCTTGGTTTCATCGTTGCCGTGCTTGGTGCGGCTGCGGTGGGCGCTGGCTGGCTGTGGCTGCGCAGCGAAGTCGCCAAGCCCGGGCCGATGGCGCAGGAAGCCGTCTTCGAGGTGAAGTCCGGTGAGCATCTGGGCAGCGTGGCCCGGCGACTGGAAGAGGAAGGGCTGATCCGTAATGCCCGCGCGCTAAGGGCCCATGCCCGGCTGGAAGGCGAGGAAGCCGCGATCAAGGTCGGTGAATATGCCATTCCGCCGCGCGCCAGCGTTGCCGAGATCCTCGACAAGCTCGTTTCCGGCGACGTCATCGAATATCGCATCACCGTCCCCGAGGGCCTGACGACGGCGCAGATCCTGCGTATTGTCGCCGCCGACGCCGAGCTTGAGGGCGATATGCCCGAGCGCGAGATCGCCGAGGGCACGCTCCTGCCGGACACCTATCTCTTCTCCAGCGGCACGAGCCGCAGCGACATCATCGAGCGGATGGAGCGCGAACAGGACGAACTGCTCGACAGGATCTGGGAGCAGCGCAAGGACGGCTTGCCGGTCGACACGCCGGAAGAGGCCGTGATTCTGGCGTCCATCGTCGAGAAGGAAACCGGCATTGCCGGTGAGCGTGATCTCGTCGCAGGCCTCTTCACGGAGCGCCTCAAGCGTGGCATGCGGCTCGAAAGTGACCCGACCGTGATCTATGGTGTGTCCAGGGGCGAGCCGCTTTACCGCAAGATCAACGGCAAACAGGTGCGCCGCACCCTCTACCGCTCGGAGCTCGACAAGGTGACAGACTGGAATACCTACCAGATCGACGGCCTGCCCAGGACGCCGATCTGCAATCCCGGCCGGGAGGCGATCAAGGCCGTGCTCAATCCGCCGGAGACCGACTATGTTTTCTTCGTCGCCGACGGGAAGGGCGGGCATCTCTTTGCCGAGACGCTGGCCGAGCATAACCGCAACGTTGCCGCCTATCGCAAATATGAGCGCGAAGAGATTGCGCGGGAGCGCAGCAATTGACCGCGAAGGTCTCGTCCATGACGGGCTTTGCCCGCGTCGCCGGGGAAGCCGACTGGGGTAGCTGGGCCTGGGAAGCCAAAAGCGTCAATGGCCGCTCGCTCGATCTGCGCGTGAATGTGCCGTCGGGTTTCGAGGCGCTGGACCAGCACATGAAGCAGGCGGCCAAGAAATACTTTGCGCGGGGCAACCTGCAGCTCAATCTGCGCATCGAGCTGGGCAGCGGCTCCGAGACCCTCAGCGTCAATGAGGATGCGCTGCAGTCTCTCGTGCGCGCCTATGAGGCGGTGTCGACGCGGCCCGTGTCCGAAGGCGACACGCTCGCCACGCTGATGACCGTCAAGGGTGTGGTCGAGACAGGCAGTCAGTCGACCCGAGATATTGCCGCCGACAAGGACACTGTCGCCATGCTGAAGGCGGCCGGGGATGCGCTTCTGGTGCAGCTGGCGGAGGCGCGTAACGCCGAAGGCGACGCGCTGGCGGGCCTGCTGAAGGCCCATCTCGATGACATGGCTGCGGCGGTTACACGCGCGACAGCGTTGGCTGGCGACCAGCCGGGGCTGATCAAGGCGCGGCTGGAAAAACAGCTCTCCGAGATCGAGGCTGACCGCAGTGTCGATGCCGACCGGCTGGCCGCCGAGGTGGCGCTGTCGGCGGCCAAGGCGGATGTCCGCGAGGAACTCGACCGGCTGACCGCCCATATCGCGTCGGGCCGCGACCTGCTGGCGCAAGGTGGCACGATCGGGCGCAAGCTCGATTTCCTCGCCCAGGAATTCAATCGCGAGGCCAATACCCTCTGCTCCAAATCGGCCAGCCTCGATTTGACGAATGAGGGACTCGCGCTCAAAGGGCTGGTAGATCAGGTCAAGGAGCAGGCCGCCAATGTCGAATAGCGGACACCCCAAGGACCAGGGCGATCGCCGTGGGCTGATGCTTGTCATTTCCTCGCCGTCGGGAGCGGGCAAGACGACGCTTGCGCGCAAGCTGATGGAAGAGTTCGACGATATTGCCCTGTCGATCTCGGTGACGACGCGTCCGCCACGGCCCGGTGAGACCGACGGCGTCGATTATCACTTCAAGACCGAGGATGAGTTTCGCGGCATGATCCGGCGGCGCGAATTCCTCGAATGGGCGCGCGTCTTCGATCATCTCTACGGCACCCCGCGGGCCGACACGGTGGCCATGCTGGAAGCCGGCAAGGATGTCCTGTTCGATGTCGACTGGCAGGGCGCCGATGCGCTGCATGACCAGATGCCGCGCGATGTGGTGTCTGTCTTTGTCCTGCCGCCGAGCATCGAATCGCTCAAGTCGCGCCTCGCGGCCCGGCCTGGATCGACCGACGAGATCGTCGAACGCCGTATGCGCGACGCCAAGGCGGAAATGCGCCACTGGCGGCGCTATGACTATGCCATCGTCAATGATGATCTTGACGTCGCCTATCAGCGCCTCAAACGCATCCTGCTGGTCGAGCGGCTGAAGCGCCTGCGCCAGCTCAGCCTGGAAGATCATGTCCGGGAATTGATGGGTGAAGCGTGATCAGGCTTCAGCGAAGGCTGTCGCCAATTTCCTGAATTCATCCTGCGTCAGCGTCTCAGCCCGTGCCGTCGGATCGATGCCGCAGCTTTCCAGCCAGGCGATGGCGTCGAGGCCCTTCGTCTTCGCCAGCGGCTTGAGGGCGGCGCGCAGCATCTTGCGGCGTTGGCCGAAGGCCGCGGCCGCGACTTTCTCCAGCGTGGCAAGATCGTCGAAGCGCTGTTCCGGCTGCAGGGGCACCAGCACGGCCACGGCGCTGTCGACCTTTGGCGGCGGTTTGAAGGCGCCGGGCGGAAGGGTGAAGGCGATGTGCGGATTGGTGACGGCATGAGCGAGCACCGCAAGGCGGCCATAATGCGGGCTGCCCGGCCCGGCGGCGAGGCGCTCGGCGACTTCCTTCTGGAACATCAGGGCCATCTCGCCACGCCAGTCGCCGGCCTTCAGCCAGTCGACGGCGAGGGGGGTGCCGACATTATAGGGCAGGTTGGCGATGATCATGGCCGGCGTAGTGCCGCCAGCCGTCGCGATCAGCTCCGGCCAGTTCACCTTGCGGGCATCGCCCTGGTGCACGGTCAGCCGTCCGGTTGCGGCTTCGGGCCAGTCTTCCAGCGCGGAGGCAAAGCGGGGATCGGCCTCCACGGCGATGAGCTTGTCGACGCCTTCGCGCAGCAGCGCGCGCGTCAGGCCGCCGGGGCCGGGGCCGACCTCAATGACGGTGCGCCCCTCCACTGGCCCGGCAGCAAGCGCTGTGCGGCGCAGGATGTCGGGATCGTGCAGGAAGTGCTGGCCGAGGGCCTTGCGGGCACGGCCTTTCGTCAGCTCGGGATCGGCGCCGTTCTCAGCCATGGGATTGCCGGTTGGCGGCCATGCCGGCCGCAAGCTTGATCGCGCTGACAAGACTGTCGGGCCGTGCCTTCTGCTCGCGGGCCGCGTCATAGGCGGTGCCATGGTCGGGGCTGGTGCGGATGATGGGCAGGCCGAGTGTCGTGTTCACTCCACCCCAGAAGTCCAGCACCTTCACAGGGATGAGCCCCTGATCGTGTGTCATGGCGATGACCGCATCGAAACGCCCGTCCAGCATTTCGGTAAAGACCGTGTCGCCGGGCCGGGCGTCGGAGATGTCCAGCCCGTCCGCGCGCAGCTTGGCCGCCAGCGGATTGATGATGTCGCGCTCTTCCGACCCGATTGTGCCGCTCTCGCCGGCATGCGGGTTCACGCCGGTAAAGGCGAGCCGGGGTGTGTCGATGCCGAAGTCCCGCTTGAGGGCGGCTTCGGTCGTGCGCGCCGTCTGCGCCAGATGATCGGGGGTCAGATAGCGCGGCACCTTCATCAGCGGGACGTGGATGGTCGCCAGAGAGACGCGCAAGCCGCCACCGACCAGCATCATCACCGGTGGAGAGGGTGTGCCGGTCGCCTCCTCGCAGAGGTCTGCCAGGAATTCGGTATGGCCGGGATGCGCAAAGCCGGCAGAATAAAGCACCGCTTTCGAGATCGGATTGGTGACGACGCCGGCCGCTTCTCCGGCCAGGGTATGGCGGACCGCCTGTTCGATGCTTTCGAGGATCGCGGCCGCCGCGCCGGCATCGGGTGTGCCGGTCTCGATATCGGGCAGGCGGGCTTTCACGGGAAGCACCGGCAGCGCGCTTGAGAAGACACCGGCGGCCTTTTCAGGTGACGAGATTGTCTCGACCGGGCCATCGAACAGGGACGGATCGGCAATGACATAGAAGGGCGTGTCCTGCGTGTCGCGCAGGGCAGCCCAGGCTGCCTCGGTGATCTGTGGCCCGCAGCCGGCGGGATCCCCCATTGTCAGGGCGAGGGGGCGCATGGTGTTGATCAGCTTCCCCGCTGGATGATGGTGGCCTCACGGCGCAGGTCGCGCAGCTCGCGGCGCGAGATCATGGCGAGCTCGCGGCCATAAAGCTGGTCCTCGACTTCCTCGCGCGACGGCAGGTTGCTGCCATCGTCGCTGCGATTGCAGAGATACATAACGCCGATCGAGCCGGACATGGCGAAGATATCCGTGGCCTGGCCGACCTCGGTGTTGTTGATCATGGTCTGGGCTTCCGGACCGAGATCGCTGAGCCGTACATCGTCGAGATTGGTCGCGGTCAGGTTCGGGTCGTTTTCGGCCAGTTCCACAGCGCCTTCGCAGCCATCGGCTGCGGCGTTCGCGGCGATCAGGTCATCTTCCGAGCCATTTTCGACGGCCAGCCGGACAAGGTCGACGACCTCGACGGTTTCAGCCGGGTCCTGCTTGCCACGGAAGGCGATGATATAGATGCCGTCCTCGACAACGATCGGATCGGTCAGGCCCGGCTCATCCATATTCCGCACGGCCTCGGCCACAGCCGGGTCCACATCGTCCAGGCTGACAAGCCCCATTTCACCGCCTGCTGCCGATGTCGGCGCGGAGGAGAAGCGTTGGGCGGCGACGCTGAAAGGCGCGCCGGCATTCAGCTGGTCGATGATCGTCTGGGCCCCATCCAGCGCCTGCTGTTTTTCCTGCTCATTGGCGGTGTAGAGGAAGATCTCGCTGAGATTGTAGCGGGTTTCCTGAGCGGCGGCGGTGAGCTGGGCGAGGCGCTCGTCGATCTGGTTTTCCGAGATCCGGATCCGCGACCCGTAAAGGCCGCCCATGATGCGGCGCCAGGCGATCTCGGCGCGCATCTGGGCTTCGAGACTTTGCGGATCGACGCCGGACTGGCGCAGCACGCCCATCAGACCGTCCCGGTCGAGACCGGACTGGCGCGCCATGTCGCTGACGGCGTTGGCGACGTCTTCCTCCGTCACCTCGACCTCGTATTCGGCGGCTTCCTGCAGCTGCAGCTTCTCATCGATGAGTTCGTCGAGGGCCTGCGAGGTGATCTGCTGGATCTGCTGCTGGTTCGGTTGTTCGACGCCGAGCGTCAGGAGCAGCAGGCTCGCGCGCTCACGCACGTCGCTATAGGAAATCGGCTGGTCGTTAACGATAGCGAGAATGCCTTCAATGGTCTGGGCATTCTCGCCAGGCGTCACGCTCGGCGACGGGCTTTGGGTCTGCGCCTGAGCCAGTGCGGGCAGGGCAGGGGCTGACGCGGCGAATGCGAAAGCGGCCAGAGCAAATCTCATCATACGAACCTCCGCTTGCCGTTTTGGCACGACAAGTCGCTGAAATTGTGGCGAACCATAGCGTGACGGGAACGCGACGCAACGTCTTGAATCCAGTCGGGCGCCTGTGTGTCCGTGGTTTAATCCTCAGGCCTAATCGAAGGTGTCGGTGCCCAGATTGCCCAAGGAGGCGAGGGTAAAGCGGAAGAGGATGGAATCCGATGGCCCGAGCGTCCGGTCGACCTGTTCGGACCGCTGGAAAATCAGTTCGAAGCGCGAACAGTCGTCGGTGTAGCCGACCCCGATCTCGTGGCGAATATCACGCTTGCCTTCCATGTCGCGCCGCAGGCCATAGATCAGGAAGTAGTTGTCGGTCACCTTCACTTCCGAGTTCAGCAGGATGCCTTCCTGGCGGGCATTGGACTGCGAAACGGCGGCGTCGATCTGGTAGTACTGCGCGCTGGCACGCACCCGGTTGAAATTGAGGTCGATGCTGGTGTCGATCCGGCTCAATTCCATGCTGTCCTCGTCGAGGCGAACCTTGGTCTTGAGTTTCAAAGGCCCGCCGAAATCGACGCCGAAGGCCCCGATCCAGTCGCTGGAGGTGCCATTCAGATTACTAGCCTTGTCGAAATTCGGGTCGCTGCGGCTGCGCCAGCGCCGGCCGGCGAGGGCGGAAATCTGAACGCCGGATTTCCAGCGCGCCACGGTGGAGATGCCGGCGGCGACCTTGTTGTCGCCTTCATAGAGGTCGTAGCCGACCTGGGCGTTCGCTTCGAACAGGGAAGAGACGTCAAGCTCGTAGAAGAGGCCGTCCTCGACCGGAATGTCGTCCTGATTCGGGCTGTTGGTGCCGATCGCACCCATCACGATCGGTTCGACGAGCAGGTCGACCGACTTGCCGGGCCGGTAGAGCGGATAGGACAGTTTCACGCCGCCGGTCGCGAAGGCGCGGTCGACGGAGTTGCCCTGACCTGTCGAAGGGTAGTCATCGAGTTCGTAGTGGTCGTACCGGGTCTCGGCGAAAGGCTCGGCCAGGAAGCCGCCGGGCAGGACCTTCTGAACCGACCAGTCGGCCCCGAAGGAGGCGCGTTGACTGTCGGTGCCCGTGGCCCTGTCCAGGAAAGCCGTTGAGGCATTGGCCCGGGCGAAACCATAGCCGCCGAGATCAAAGCTGCGTTCGGCAAAGCCGATCGGCAGCACGTCGGCGATATTGTCTTCCCGCGTGTCGTCGAAGCGCAGGCTGTCGAACGTCAGGACGGAAGCATCGGCGTACCAGTTGTTCGCCTGGCCTTGCGTGTAGACCTGCGACAGCAGGAAGCGCGGCTGGTTGGTATAGAGCCCGCGCTGTTCGTTTTCGCCGTCAATGTCATAGCGCTTGGTGTAGAGGTCATCGGTCGCCTTCTCCACGCCGAAGCCCCATTGCCATTGCTTGTTGATGGCGAACCGGCCCTGACCGAACAGGTGGCCGCGCCATTCCTTGTCGCCGAACTTTTCGCCGTCGCTGTCAAAGTCCCGCTCATTGGTGAAACTCATATTGAAGTTCACCTGCCCGGAATAGAACCGCTTGCGGTAATCGAGTTCGAGCAGCGGATTGACCTTGGAATTGACGCGCGGCGAGATGGTCAGGTCCTGATAGGGCGAGATCGCCCAGTAGTAGGGCTGTTGATAGATCACACCGGTCTTGGATGAGCTGCCGACCATCGGGACCATGAAGCCGGAGCGCCGCTCGGCGTCCGGGTCCGGGTGGGCGAACCAGGGGAGATAAAGGACGGGAATTCCCGCAACCTCGAAGACCGCATCGCGATAGGTATACATCCCCTCATCATCATCGAAGACGGCCTTGCGCGCTCGGATTGACCAGGTCGGCGTGGTTTCGCCTTCGCAGATCTGA
This sequence comes from Henriciella aquimarina, assembly GCF_002088975.1. Classification (GTDB taxonomy): domain Bacteria; phylum Pseudomonadota; class Alphaproteobacteria; order Caulobacterales; family Hyphomonadaceae; genus Henriciella; species Henriciella aquimarina. The sequence continues at coordinate 49,828 of NZ_NCST01000041.1, read as the reverse complement.
CATGAGGTGTAGACGACGCGGTCGAGCCGGCTGCGCGTCTCGCTCTCGCGCTGCACCAGATTGGCCGATGCCGTCGACCCATCCGCCATTCGCATCGAGAAGTCCGAGGCATAGCCGGTCGCGAGATCCGCATTGGTCTCCATCTCGTCGGCGAAGCGCTGCGTGCCGTCCGGGTCGACGATGACGACATTGCCTTCGGCGCGTACCTTTCCTGTGGCGCGGTTATAGGTCAGCTTGTCAGCCGTCATCACGCGGCCTTCATGCTCGGCTTTCACATTGCCTTCGGCGATGACGAGGTTGTCGTCCTGAAGGACGTTCACATTGTCGGCCGTCAGGGTGACCTGCGAGGCTTGCTTGTCGCTGGTGCCGGTGCCGGAATCCTGCGCAAGGGCGGGCTGGCAGAGCGCGCCGAGGACCAGAGCGGCAAAAGCACTTTTCCAGACGGCCATGCGCCCTCCCATTCCATTTACTCTAGAGGTTCCGCATAAGCGGCACGGCTTAGCCCGTCCAGACATTGCGGCTGTTCCTTGCAGGGAATTCACTGCACCTGTGGTCTTCGGGTCAGGCGCGCGAGGCAAGCCCGCCTGCATGGGTCAGCGCGGTTCCCTCGATCTCGAGCTCCATCAGGATGGCCGCGCACTGACGCGCCGTACACTGACTGGTGCGGGCGATTTCCGCGATTGGCATGGGCGTGGGCGAAAGCGCTTCGAAGATGCGGGCCGCCAGGCCTTCCGGCACCGGCTGGCCGGTTTCTGATGGCTCCAGCGGCAGGGTTGGCTGCAGGCGTACCCCCTCCGGGCCGAGCTGGTAGGAGACGGCTTCCGCAATATCGCCAGCATGGCGCACAAGGAGAGCACCGTTTCGGATGAGCCGATTCGTTCCGGCCGAGCGCGGGTCGAGGGGGGAACCGGGCACGGCCATGACTTCGCGGCCCTGCTCGCCGGCCATGCGCGCGGAGATCAGCGAGCCGGAGCGTTCGGCGGCCTCGATGACGACGGTGCCGATGGCCAGCCCCGTGATGATCCGGTTGCGGCGGGGGAAGTCCTTGGCCGTGGCCCTGTGGCCAAGCCGGCGTTCCGAGACGATCAGGCCCTGCTCACGGATGGCCTCATACAGGTCGCGGTGTTGTGGCGGGTAGATCTGATCCACCCCGCCGGCAAGCACGGCGATGGTGCCGGTCTCGAGGCTGGCGGCATGTGCTTCGCCATCGATGCCGCGGGCGAGGCCGGAGACGGTGACAAAGCCGCTTTCGCCCAGACCGCGTGCGATGTCTCGGGTCAGCCGGCGCCCGGCAGCAGAGGCATCGCGTACTCCGACAAGGGCGATGGCCGGCCGGGTAAAAAGCGCCTGCTGGCCGGTGACCGACAGGACGGGTGGCGGAGGCGAAAGCTCGCCCAGCGCGAGGGGATAGTCAGGATCCGCCGCGACCAGGATCTCGGCACCGAATTGGCGCGTGGCGTCCAGCTCGCGCGCGGCGGCCTCCCGGTCTGCGTCGATGGAGGGCATGGCCTTTATGGCTTCGCCTGGCGTTCCGAACCTCGCCAGGAGCTGGAAGAAGCTGACCGGGCCGATGCGCGGCGCGCGGGCAAGCGCGATCCAGTTAGTCCGCGCGGCATCGTCTGCTGGCGCGATCATCCCGCGTCCGGTGTTTTCTTCTTGCCGAATTTCGGCTCGGTCCCTTTCAGGAGACGGGCGAGATTGGCCCGGTGCGTCCAGAAGACGAGCAGGCTGAGTGCGGCAAGGGTGATCGTGGCGAAGACCGTTTCGCCAAGCAGGAAGGCGCCAATGGGAACCAGAGCAGCCGCTGCGAGCGCGGCCAGCGAGGAAATGCGGGTCAATGCGAACAGGCCGAGCCAGACAGGCGCGCCGATCAGGAGCCCTTTCGGTGAGGCGAAGACCAGGAGCCCCGCATAGGTCGCCACGCCCTTGCCGCCCTTGAAGCCGAGCCAGACAGGATAGCAATGGCCGAGAAAGGCGACGGCCCCGGCAATGAGGCCGACATTGCGGTTGCCAAAAACCAGCCAGAAGATGAGCACGGCCAGCCCGGCCTTGAAGCTGTCGAGCAGCAGGGTGAGAAGGGCGAGATCCTTGCGCCCGGTGCGAAGGACATTCGTCGCGCCGATATTGCCCGAGCCGATCTGGCGAATGTCGCCCAGTCCGGCGGCGCGCGTGATGATCAGGCCGAACGGGATCGACCCCATGAGATAGCCGCCAAGCGCGGCAATGGCGAATGGTAGATAGGTCATCGGCTCAGCCCCCGGCCTTTTCTCCCCGGACATTGTTGCGACTCTTGTCCATTCGATTGGCAGGGCGGTCAAGCAGGCGGGGCACAGGTCGGCGTGCAATTTCTGGTGCAAGAATGCGGTTCGGGCAAAGGTCTGTACAAATGAACGACGTATTGTGCCCGCAGCTGATGGTCGGACGGCATACCCGAGATCATTGCAGATCAGTCGATCTTGTTCGCGTGTCACGCGAAATAGACAGATCGCCATACTCATTAATCAAGGGTTGTTCTTTGCCCGGTGAGGCTCCGGCAGGTTTCGCCGGACAGCGGCGTTCGTATGATCATACGAGGTGGAAGTGGAGCCGGGCTGAAGGCCTGTCTCTGCCTTCGGCGAGTCGCCTGTCAGAAGCATATGATTGCAGCCCAGGCGATTTCGTATCATTGTACGGGCATGGATGTTGAGGGGCCACACGGGCAGGGGACGGCGCGCGAAAATGTGCTTCGCGCGGCCATTGATCTCATCGCTCGCCATGGCGCCGACCGGCTGACCCACCGGATGGCCGCCGAGGCGGCAGGAGTGTCACCAGGCACCGTGACCTATCATTTCGAGACCCGCGAAGACCTCATCCGTCAGGCGTTCGGTCTGTATATCGAGGACTATGAAATCGGCCTCGAGGGCGCGCTTGACGCGCGCCCACTCACCTCGCTTGAGGACGTTACGCGTTTCCTGGCGACGCTCACGACGCTGTCACCGGACGCTGCCGAACTGGCCCGGATCGAATATGAGATGATCACCCATGCCCAGCGCGATGACGGCCTTCGGGATGACGTGGCCGGTTGGGCGGGCCTTTTACCAGCCCGGATTTCCGCAGTGCTTGAAGGTCAGGGTATTGGCGATGCCCGCGCGGCCGCTGAGCTGTTGATCGCGATCTGCCGGGGCACCGAGATCGATGTGCTGACGCGCGGCGTCGAGGTCTCGCCAGAAGCCTTTCAGGCCCGTCTGCTGAGTGTGCTCGAAAGCCCGCTCTAGCGCGCGAAGACGTTCTTGCCGCCGACAAAGGTCTGCATGACCTGTCCGACCATGCGCCGCCCGTCAAAGGGCGAGTTCACCGAGCGCGAGCGCAGGTGCTCGCGTTCACAGAGCCATGGCTTTTCCGGATCGAACAGGATGAGGTCGGCTGGCGCGCCTTCGGCCAGCCGGCCCTGCGGCAGGCCAATGATATCGGCCGGGCTTGTGGTCACGGGCCTGAGGGCATCCAGCATGGAAAGCCGCTCATCCTGCACCAGAACCAGCAGCGCCGAGAGCACCGTCTCAAGACCGGCGGCCCCGAAGCTCGCTTCGGCGAAGGGTAGGCGCTTCTCCTCGGGCGGTTGCGGGTCATGGGCCGAGACGACGGCATCGATATCGCCATGCGCCAGCGCTTCGATCAGGGCCTGGCGGTCTTCCTCGGCGCGGAAGGGCGGATTGACCTTGCAGTAGGTCAGATAGTCCCCGACATCGAGATCATTGAAGAAGAGGTGATGGGCGGCGACGCTGGCATACGCTTTCACGCCGCGCGTGCGGGCTGCCTTGATCATCTCCATGCTTCGTGCCGTCGAGATCTGGTCGATGATCAGCGGGCACTTCGTGGCTTCCGCGATCAGCAGGTCCCGGGCGAGGCCGATCCATTCAGCTTCTCTGGGCAGGCCGGACAGGCCCATCCGGGCCGCAAGCGCGCCGGCATTCATGACGCCGTTCTTGCCCAGCGAATGCTCGTCTGCCCGGCTGGCGACGAGCGCACCACAGCTGGCGGCATAACCCATGGTCCGGCGCAGGACGGAGGGGTCTGCAACAGGCAGGTCGCCATTTGTGAAGAAGACCGCGCCCGAATCCGACATCAGGCCGATCTCGGCCATGGCCTCGCCCTTCAGCCCCTTGGTCAGGGCCCCGGCAGGGTAGATACGCACATCCGAGGTTTCCCGCCCGCGATTGGCGATGAACTGGACCAGCGCCACATCGTCGATGACCGGATTGGTGTCAGGCATGACGACCATGCTGGTCACACCGCCCGAAACGGCTGCGCGCGAGGCTGTGGCCAGCGTTTCCTTCTGCTCGGCGCCCGGTTCGCCGATCTTGACCCGGAGGTCGATCAGGCCCGGCGCGAGGCAGAGGCCGTCAGCGTCGATGGTCTCGTCGGCCTTGCCGGAGACCTTGCCGATTTCAGCGATGACGCCGTCTTCGACCAGAAGAGCGCCTTCCTCGTCCCAGCCATTGGCCGGGCAGAGCAGGCGGGCATTGCGGATCAGGGTTTTCATGTGCGCCTCCCCGAAAGGAGTTTGAGGACAGCTTCGCGGACCGCGACCCCCATCTCGACCTGTTCGGTGATGACGGACTGGTCGCCATCGGCAATGGCGCTCTCGATCTCGACGCCGCGATTCATCGGGCCGGGGTGCATGATGGTGGCGTCACTGGCGGCGCGTTTCAGCCGTTCGGCGGTGAGCCCGAAGCTGCGGAAATATTCGCGCTGGCTCGGCAGGTAGGCACCATTCATGCGTTCGAGCTGCAGTCGCAGCATCATCACCACGTCGGCGCCGTCGATGGCCGTGTCGAAATCATTGAGGGCACGGGCTGCGCCCCAGGTGTCGGTGCCTTTCGGCATCAACGTGGCCGGCCCGCAAAGGGTGACCTCCGCGCCCAGCATGTGCAGCGCCATGGTGGTCGAGCGGGCGACGCGCGAATGCAGGATGTCACCGCAGATCGTGACCTTGAGGCCTTCGATGCGGCCCTTGGCGCGGCGAATGGTGAGGGTGTCGAGCAGGCCTTGGGTCGGGTGCTGGTGTGTCCCGTCGCCGGCATTGATCACGGCGCAGTCGACCTTGCGGGACAAGAGCTTCACCCCGCCTGAGGCCGAATGCCGGATGACAATGGCATCCGGCGCCATGGCGTTGAGCGTCATCGCCGTATCGATCAGCGTCTCGCCCTTCTTCACCGAGGACTGGGCGACCGGCATGGTCACGACATCGGCGCCGAGGCGTTTCGCGGCGATTTCGAAGCTGGACATGGTCCGCGTCGAATTTTCGAAGAAGAGGTTGATGACGGTGTTGTTCTTCAGGTGCGGCTCGGGCCGCTCCTTGCGCCGTGTGGCTTCCGCGAACTCTTCGGCAAGATCAAGAATATGCTCGATGTCGAGACGGGAAAGGTCTTCAATGCTCAACAGGTGAGTGTGCTTGAATTCGTAGCTGTAGCCCGGAATGGCCATGCCTTACCTTTCGATTTTCGGCGGTTTATGCGCGATTCCGGATCGGGGCAAGAGGGCGAAATGTCAGAACAGGCCTGCCGCCGTGCAGGCAAACCAGATCACCGGCATGGTAATCAGTGAGAGGACGGTCTGCAGCGCGATGAGATTGGCCGACAGAGGCGCGTCGCCGCCGAGCTGGCGCGCGAGGATGTAGGAGGTGGTCGCCGTCGAGGTCGAGGCGCTGATAACGGCGACAGCGAAAGGCGTCCCTGTGAGCCCGATGGCGAGAGCCGCGGCGATGGCGAGCGCCGGCATGCCGAGCAGGCGCACCAGCGACCAGGTGAGCGCTTTCAGGCCGGCCCGGCCCAGCGCGGAGATGTCCATGCCGGCCCCGGCACAGAGCAGGCCGAGCGCGATGGTACCGCGCCCGATAAGGTCGAGCGTGCTGTCGATCAGCGGCGGAATGTCAATGCCAAGCGCGGCAAGCCCACCTCCGATGGCGCAGGCAATGAGCAAAGGATTGCGGATCAGTTCGGCGGCCGGGTGACGGCGCACCACGGTTTCACGCTCGGCATGGGCGGTCAGGGCGGCGACGCTCAAAATGTTGGCTGTCGGGATCATGGCGGCCGCGGCGATCGAGACGAGCGCGAGGCCCTCATCGCCGAAGAGCGCACTGCCGAGCGACAGGCCGACAAAGGTGTTCCAGCGCACGTTCGACTGGATGATCGACCCCACTTCCGGGCGCCGGATGCCGGGCCAGGCGCGTGCCAGGAGCCCGACCAGGCCGAGCAGGCATTGCGCGGCGATCAGGACGACGACGAGTTTCCAGGGGGCTGTCTCGAACGGGGCCCGGGCAAGCGCCCGGATGATGAGGGCCGGCAGGAGCAGGACATAAGTGAGCCGTTCCACGGCGCGCCAGCCATCGTCGGGCAGCACCTTGCGCCAGCCGAGAAACCGGCCGAGCGTCACAAGCAGCATGATGGGGACGAGCGCAGATAGGAAGGCGCTCATGAGGTGTTGGCCAGACGGTCGATGGCGGTCTGCAGGATGATAGCGGCGGCCGAGGCGTCAATGAGTTCGGCGCGGCGGGCTCGCGAAAGATCGCCGGCAATCATGGCGCGCTCGGCTTCGGCGCTTGAGAGGCGTTCGTCCTGGAAGGCAATGGGAAGATCGCGCCGGGCGATAATGTTACGGGCGAGCGCGCGGGCCGACTGGGCGCGCGGGCCTTCGCTGCCGTCCATGTTGAGTGGCAGGCCGATGACAAGGCCGACGGTTGCGCGCTCGTCGATGAGGGCAAACAGCCGGTCGAGCGAGGGGCCAAGCTTGCGGCCTTTCCTGATCGTCTCGACCGGTGAGGCGATCAGCCGGGCGGCGTCACAGGCGGCAATCCCCAGCGTTTTTGTGCCGGGGTCAATACCGATCAGCGGCCCGAAAGCGGGCAGGGCGGAGAGGTCTGTGACGGGCATGTGTGGCTGACTCTGGGCTCATCTCTTGAATTTGCCCTGCCTAGCGCGTATCGCAGCCACTTGTCGATTGGAGAGAGCCTGAAGCCCATGAGCGTGACGAAAGACGATGTCCTCAAGGTTGCCCGCCTGACGCGTATTGCCGTGCCGGAAGACCGTCTCGAGCCGCTGGCCGAGGAACTCTCTGCCATCATGGGCTGGATCGAGCAGCTGACCGAAGTCGATGTCGAGGGTGTGGAGCCGATGACGTCGGTTGTCGATGCGACCCTGCCGATGCGCGAGGATGTCGTCACAGACGGCAACATCCAGGACCAGGTGCTGGCCAATGCACCGAAGAGCGAAGATGGCTTCTTCGTCGTGCCGAAATCGGTCGAATAGCCCCCTCCCACACAATCGACGTCCCGGTCTGGAACCCAACACTGCCTGATTGATTTAATCTGTCAGGGCGGGAGCAGAAAATGGGAGGTCGTTATGGTCGAGTACGACACGAACCCCGACATTCCGCCGAAAGTCGATGTGGACAAGCGCGAAGCCATGTTCGGGGGCTTTCTTCGATTTTGCGCGTGGACCGGCCTGCACATCCTCGTCGTGGTTGGCTATCTGACCCTCGTCTTCGCCATCGGCATGAACTGGCTCGGGGCGCTCATCATCATGTTTGTCGCAGGTCTGGCGGCGGGCTGGCTGTTCAAGCTGTCGAACGCATGGACAATTGCGATGGTGGTTCAGGCGGCGATTGTCGTTCTGGCCCGTATCTTCATCCTGCTTTTCCAGGCCGCGACCTAAAAAACGCGGCCGACATCGAGCCGGCCGCGTTATCGTTTCAAGGGCAGACTAAGCGCTAGTCTTCCGATGCGTCGGCCTCTTCGTCTTCAGCGGCATCCTCATTCCACTCATAGATCGCTGCGATGGGGCAGCGGATGGACGGGGGATCGGTGCGATCCGGGCCGAAGACGCTGTCAAAAGCGTAGATCGAGTCGCCCTTGGTCAGGCAGCTGGAGCCCATGGACGTGTCGAAGCTGAGAGACTGAGCGTGGTCCAGATCGTAACAGTTTCCCATCGTCTGGAGCAGGTATTCGTCATTCACGCCTTTCTCGACAATCACCGTGTTACGGGTGTTCTGGCGGAAACTGTCGATATTGCTTCTGAAACAGATGCGGTCGACCTTCTCGCCAAGGCGGGCATCCTGCATCCACTCATTCTCATTTTCCGAGTCGGCCGGTGCCGAGGAGCAGGCGGCCAGCATGGCGGAGGCTGCCGTCGCCACGGCGAGGGAGCGAATCAGGTGTGTCATGGGGTCCTCCAGATCATTTTTCACAACTCGCGCGTCATGAATGCGCGCAGTCTACACGTTAAATGACGTTTACGGCACGGGGTTTCAAATCAGCTTCATCCGTTATCGGGGCTTGAACTTTCGCGGCCGGACTGCATACGAAGGCGCAAGCTTACTTCCGGACATCTGAACGCGACATGACCGAACTGACCAAACTGACGCTCGCTGCGGCCCTGGACGGGCTCAAACGCAAGGCTTTCTCCTCGACCGAGATTACTCAGGCTTTCATCGACCAGATCGAAGCCTCGAACGAGACGCTGAATGCCTATGTCGTGAAGACGCCGGAAAAGGCGTTGGAGATGGCGGCCGCTTCCGACAAGCGCATCGCTTCCGGCGAGGCCGGAGCCTTGGAAGGCGCGCCGATCGGCGTGAAGGATCTCTATTGCACCAAGGGCGTGCGCACGACGGCTTGTTCCAACATCCTCGGCGAGTTCACCCCGACCTATGAGTCGACGGTGACCCAGCAGCTCTGGGATGCCGGGGCCGTCATGCTCGGCAAGCTCAATATGGATGAGTTCGCCATGGGCTCGTCGAACGAGACCTCGCGCTTTGGCCCGCCGGCCAATCCATGGCGCCGGCAAGGCTCGAACCAGACGCTGACGCCTGGCGGCTCGTCGGGTGGCTCTGCGACGGCGGTGTCGGCCGATCTCTGCCTCGGGGCGACGGCGTCCGACACAGGCGGTTCGATCCGCCAGCCGGCAAGCTTTACCGGCACGGTTGGGATCAAGCCAACCTATGGGCGCGCCAGCCGTTATGGCATCGTCGCCTTTGCCTCTTCGCTCGACCAGGCCGGCCCGATTGCCAAGACGGTGGAAGACAGCGCGATCATGCTGGAAGCCATGTGCGGGCATGACGAGAAGGATTCCACTTCGCTGCCGGAACCGGTGCCGGAGTGGCGCGATGCGGTTCATCGTGGCGTCCAGGGTATGAAGATCGGTATCCCGAAAGAATACCGTGTCGACGACATGCCCGAAGAGATCGAGGCGCTGTGGGCGCAGGGGATTGAATGGCTGAAGGAGCAGGGTGCGGAGATTGTCGACGTGACGCTGCCGCACACCAAATACGCCCTGCCGGCCTATTACATTGTTGCGCCGGCCGAAGCCTCCTCCAACCTCGCGCGCTATGACGGCATGCGCTATGGCGCCCGTGTCGATGGCGACAATCTCGTCAACACCTATGAGGGCACGCGCTCGAAGGGGTTCGGGGATGAAGTCCAGCGCCGCCTGATGATCGGCACCTATGTGCTCTCGTCCGGCTATTACGATGCCTACTATCTGCGCGCGCAGAAGGTCCGCAAGAAGATCCTCAACGACTTCGTCACCGCCTTCGGCCAGTGCGACGCGCTGCTGACACCGACCTGCCCGTCGGCGGCCTTCGCCTATGGCGAGAAGGCCGATCCGGTTCAGATGTACCTCAATGACATCTTCACCGTGACGGCGAACCTGGCCGGTCTGCCGGGCATTTCGGTGCCGGCCGCGCTCGACAAGCAGGGCCTGCCGCTTGGTCTGCAGATCATCGGCAAGGCGCTCGACGAGACGACCTGTTTCCGGGTTGCCGGTGCGCTGGAAGAGGCCGCCGGCTTCGTGGCCAGACCGGAGAAGTGGTGGTAGACTGACGGTCATGTCGACCAGAGGCCACCGCAAGTTTCTCGAAGGGGCTGTGAGCTGGGTCTTTGGTGCGCCGGTCTTCCGCCACCGCTGGATCCGCTGGCCGCTTGCGGCCATGCTGGCCGGTCTGGCGGTCCACTGGATGGTCTCGGGGGCCGCGGTCGAGGCCCAGGACAAGAGCGCTGCTATCCCGGCTCTGCTGTTCCTCTTCGCCGTCTTTCTGGTCGTTCTGCCGCTCCTGCCGCTGGCTGACCTTTGGGAAGAAAGAGATGGCCAGGATTAGCGCATCTGGACTCGTGACGGCGCTTTATCTGCGGTGCTAGGATGGAAAACATGTCGAGAAAGACGAAAACCGCGCTCTATGCCACCGGGGCCTTTCTGGTCCTCCTGCTGATGATTTTCCTCATGGCGTGGCAGCAGGGGGTCAATCCGCTGCATCCGCGCACGCGCATGTACTGGCTGCTCGCGGTCGTGGTGGCACTCTATGTGTCGATCCGCGGATCGATCTTCGTCGAGCGCATTCAGTACCGCCGCAGCCAGAAGGCCGCCGAGGAAGAGGCGCCGAGCCGGCTCAGCGCGAACATCAAGGACCGCATGGCCGCCCGCAAGGCACGCGTGGCTGCGGCTCAGAAGAAAGCCGAGGGGCGCGAGGACAGCTGATCGCTGCGCCGGGGGCGTTTTGGCCTATGGCATGGCCGCGGCAGCTATGCTTAAACGCGGCTCGACCGAAATTTGACTGCTGGATGATTCAGACATGAGTGAACGCCCGACCTACACGCTGAAAGGCGAGACTGGAGACTGGGAACTGGTGATGGGCCTGGAAGTCCATGCCCAGGTCGCCTCGGAGGCCAAGCTCTTTTCCGGCGCGTCGACCCGGTTCGGGGCCGATCCGAACTGTAATGTCTCGCTCGTGGATGCGGCGATGCCGGGCATGCTGCCGGTCATCAACGAGAAGTGCGTCGAGCAGGCAGTGCGCACGGGCCTCGGCCTGAAGGCGAAGATCAACAAATACTCCCGCTTCGACCGCAAGAACTATTTCTATCCCGATCTGCCGCAGGGCTATCAGATTTCCCAGTTCGACCATCCGATTGTCGGCGAGGGGGAAATCGAGGTCGATGTCGAGCCTGCGCATGGCGATCCGGCCTATGCCTTCCCGGTCCGCATCGAGCGGCTGCACCTGGAACAGGATGCCGGCAAGTCGATACACGACATGGATCCGACGGCGACCTATGTGGACCTCAACCGCTCCGGCGTTGCGCTGATGGAGATCGTCTCCAAGCCGGATGTGAGAAGCCCGCTGGAAGCGTCTTCCTATGTGAAGAAGCTGAAGTCGATCGTCGTCGCGCTCGGCACCTGTGACGGTGACATGGAGAAGGGCAATCTGCGCGCCGATGTGAACGTCTCGGTCTGCCGTCCGGGCGACTATGAGAAGTTCCGCGAGACGGGCGACTTCTCTCATCTCGGCACGCGCTGCGAGATCAAGAACATGAACTCGTTCCGCTTCATCCAGGCGGCCATCGAGTATGAGGCCCGCCGCCAGATCGAGATCCTCGAGGGCGGGGGCAAGGTCATCCAGGAGACGCGGCTGTTCGACCCGAACAAGGGCGAGACGCGGTCGATGCGCAACAAGGAAGATGCGCACGACTATCGCTATTTCCCGGACCCGGATCTGTTGCCGCTGGAAATCGATGACCTCTTCATCGACAATATCCGCGAAAGTCTGCCGGAGCTGCCCGATGAGAAACGGGCCCGCTTCGAAAAGGATTATGGCCTGTCGCGCTATGATGCCGGCGTGCTGACGGCCGATGCCGAGCGGGCGGAATTCTTCGAGGTCGTCGCCCATAACCGGGACGCAAAACTTGCGGCCAACTGGGTCAGCCAGGAGCTGTTCGGCTATCTCAACCGGGAAGACCTGGAGCTTGCCGACAGCCCGGTTTCAGCCGTGCAGCTGGGCGCGCTGATCGATCTCATTTCCGACGACACCATTTCCGGCAAGATTGGCAAGGACGTCTTCGCACGCATGATCGACGGCGAGGGCGACCCGGGCGAGATTGTCGAGAAGCATGGGCTGAAACAGGTCACCGATACCGGTGCCATCGAAGCGATTGTCGACGAGATCATCGCGGCCAATCCGGAACAGGCCGAATCGGTGAAGGAAAAGCCGAAAGCGATGGGATGGTTTGTCGGGCAGGTGATGAAAGCCTCCGGCGGCAAGGCCAATCCGCAGGCCGTCAATCAGATCCTGAAACAGAAACTGGGGCTTTAGAGGCGTTACGGGTCTGGCTGGGCCGGCGCGTTCGCGCAAGCTCATCAGTGGGACGGCCGTCTCAGACCAGGCACGTCGATGCCGAGCCGCTCGACATCCTTGAGGATGCCTTCACAGAGCTTTTCGGGCGTCTCGGCGTCGTCCGGACTGATCTCCAGAAGCCGGGCGCGGACATAGCATTTCGCGCCAATGTCTTCGGGCTGTTGGGCCACCAGACGAGCCAGATCCCTGGCCCGGCGTTGCATGGTGAAAATCACGTCCTGGGCACGCTGCTTCAGCATGCCGCCAAGCAGCTTGTCGCCGAGAACCGTCTCGACATGGTCAGCTTGCTGAGAAAGTTGCAGGAGTTCGTCGTCCAGACCGAGCCAGCGTTGCACGAAGACCAGGATGTCCGACTTGTTGGCCTGCGCAATCATGGAATCAACTTCCGCGCGGGTTTGCGGCGCGCCGCTTTCTGCGGCCTTGTCCCGAAGACGGGACCCGTTCTGATACTGCATAACTGCCGCTCCTGATGGAGAGGCGTGGCTATAATTCAGTCGCTCCATGACGTCTGTCACGTGGTTGCGCCTCAAGCTGCAAAAACATGCAATAAGGCTATGGACGATATAGAACGTCTATGGGGCGTTTCAGTTCCAAACTTCAGATGTAAGCAGCAATCCGGTCGGCGAGCCCTTTGAGGGTTTCCGTGTCAGCCGGGTCTCCGCCAGCATGCCGCCTGAGCGACTCACCTTCATTGCGCGGAATGATGTGAAAGTGCAGATGATAGACCGTCTGGCCGGCGGGCGCGCCATTGAATTGCGTGACGACGAGGCCGTCGGGTTTGAGGGCCTTTTCCACCGCGACGGCAACCTTTTGCACACGCTCCATATATGGCCCGAGCTTCTCGGCGGGCATCTCCAGCAGATTGCGCGCCTCGACATCTTTCGGCACGACGAGGGTATGACCCTCGGCCTGCGGAAAGATGTCCATGAAGGCGAGCGCGACATCGTCGTCGAGCACTTTCACGCACGGCACCTCGCCGCGCAGCATCTTGGCGAAGATATTGTCGGGATCGTATTGGTCGTGAAGTGTCATGAATCAGGCCCCTTTCATCTGTCTTTCTTAAAGGGTGTGCGCTCGCGAAGGAAAGCCGCATCCCGGTCAACCGCGACGCGTTCGCGCTCGAGATAGTCCTCGATGGCCATGGCAAGGCCTTCATGCGCGATCCAGTGCGCTGAGTAGGTCGTCTCCGGCACATAGCCGCGCGCCAGCTTGTGACCGCCCTGGGCGCCGGCCTCGACCACTTTCAGCCCGTGGTCGATGGCGAAATCGATGGCCTGATAGTAGCAGGTCTCGAAATGCAGCATGGGGCGCGGGTCGATCGTGCCCCAGTAGCGCCCGAAGAGGCGTTCGCCCCCGATCATGTTGAGCGCGCCGGCAATCGGGGTGCCGTCCTCCATGGCGAAGACAAGCAGGATATGGTCGCGCAGCCGCTCGCCCAGCAGCGAGAAGGTCTCGCGGTTGAGATAGGGCGAGCCCCATTTGCGCGCGCCGGTGTCCATGTAGAATTCGTAGAAAGTATCCCAGTGGGCCTCGGTGATCTCATCGCCGGTAAGGTGGACGAAATCGAGCCCCTCCTGCGCCTTGCGGCGCTCCTTGCGGAGGTTCTTTCGCTTGGCCGAGGAAAGCTCGGCGAGGAAATCGTCAAAGCTTTCATAGCCGCGATTGTGCCAGTGGAATTGCTGGTCGGTGCGGATCATCAGCCCGGTCTCTTCCATCGCGTCGGCTTCGTCTTTCGAGATGAAGTTCACGTGCAGCGAGGAGAGGTCGTTCTGGTGGGCGATCTGGACGGCGCCGGACAGCAGGGCATTGGCGATCCGCGTCTCGTCCGGGCCTGGTTTGACGAGGCGCCGCCGGCCGGTCACAGGCGTGAAGGGCACAGCAGATAGCAGTTTGGGATAATAACGTCCGCCCGCGCGTTCATAGGCATCCGCCCAGCCATGGTCGAAGACGAATTCGCCCTGCGAGTGTGCCTTGAGATAGAGCGGCATCGCGCCGATGAGGCCGCGGCCTGGCGCTTCAAGAAGGATATGATGCGGGGCCCAGCCGGTCTCGGGACAGGCGGCGCGTGTCTGTTCGAGGGCTTCTAGGAATTCCCAGCTCAGAAAAGGGTCGTATGGCAGACCGGGGGGATTGGCGATGGCATTCCAGTCATCTGGATCGATTTCGTTGAGACCGTGAATCAGCCGGATCTGGAAACTCGCTTCGTCCATACCGTCAAAGGTAGGTCATGTGCCCGGCCGCGCAAAGGCCGGATCGAAGCCTTCGAAGATCTGGGCCACAGGCAGACGCGCCATTTTTTTGGCGATGTCCGCGCTGGGGACCGTCCAGACCGCCATGGGCAAACCGTAATCGCTCGCCATGCGGGCAGCCGCTTCGGCATCCGTGACGTGGCAGGCAAGATAATCCGGCGTCAGACCGGCGGCGCTGCTGATCAGCGCGTCCAGCGGAAGATCGTCGGACGTCATCAGGCTCGGCATGACGAGCGCGCCCTTCATCAGGCCGGCCTCGACAGAACTGACGGCCCGCGGGCTGAAGCTCATGAGCGCCGCCGGCCCCTTGTGGGCCGCCACTCGCTCTGAGACGAGCCTGGCAAAGCCGAAGGCATCGGTGCTGCCGTCGATCTTCATCTCTATGAGAAGGGGCGTCTCTCCCGGCCAGGCGTCCAGCACTTTGGACAGCCTGGCAAAGGTGCCGCGCCCCTTCAGGTAGAGCGTTTCGAGATAGTCGGCCGGGTAATGTGAAACCAGGCCGGCCTGGTCCGTCATCCGGTCGAGCACCGGATCGTGGAAGACGACAGGGGTTCCGCAGGCGGCGGGGCGGACGTCGATTTCGCAGCCAAGCCCCGCATCTGCGGCGGCGAGAATGGCTTCCAGGCTGTTTTCAGGCCGGCCATCCTCGCGCCAGAGGCCACGATGGGCATAAGCATAATCGAGCAGCGGGAACCGCTCCGCCATATCTGTATCAGCCCTCGATCTCGAATATTCCGTCGATTTCCACGGCAACACCTAGCGGCAGGGTGGGGCAGGCCACGGCCGAGCGGGCATGGCGGCCCTTGTCGCCGAAGACCTCGACCATGAGGTCGGAGCAGCCATTGATGACCTGCGGGATGTCGGTGAAGAGCGGGTGCGAGTTCACGAAGCCGCCAAGTTTCACGACCCGCGAAATCCTGGACAGGTCGCCGACGGCGGCCTTGCACTGGGCAATGAGGTTGATGCCGCACTGACGGGCTGCCTGCTGGCCGGCCGGCAGGTCCATCGTCTCGCCGAGCCGCCCCGTGATTCGCCCGTCCGGCGTGGCGCTGATCTGGCCAGAGATGAAAAGCTGGTTGCCGCTGATCACGAAGGGAACATAGTTCGCAACAGCATTCATCGGTTCGGGCAGGGAGATGCCGAGGTCGGCAAGACGGGCTTCAGGGGGGCTCATGTGAGAGGATGCTCCTACGTCATGTTGGATTTGAGGCGGTTTAGACACATGCGCCGCTGCCGGGCAAGGTGCAGATCAGTCGCGGGGTGAATTGCGCTTTTCCAGCCGCACGCCGCGACCCGTCTGGACGGCGGCAAGACCGAAGCGGTGACGGGCCTTGTCGGCGGCCCGTTCGGCCGCCGCGCGCTTGGCGACGCCAGGGTCGACAAGGTCTGCATGATCCTCGCCGGACGGGCAGAGGTCGGAGAGGCCAATCCCGATGAGGCGGTAGGCCGTGCGCCCCGTCGTCTCGCGTTCGAGCAGCGGCCGGGCGGTGCGGAACAATGTCTGGGCGAGCTGGGTCGGATCGCTCAGCGTGACGCTGCGGGTGAGGGTGCGGAAATCCTTCCGCTTGAGCTTCAGCGTGACGACATAGCCCGCAATGCCGTGCTTCTTGGCGCGGGTGGCGGTTTCCTCGCAGACAGACCAGAGCCGGTCTTCCAGGATGGCCCGGTCTGAAATGTCCTCGCTGAAGGTCCGTTCGGCAGAGACGGATTTGCGCTCGTGCTTGGGCGACACTGTCCTGTGGTCGATCCCGTGGGCGCGTTCCCAGAGATGCTGGCCGCTCTCGCCATATCGCAGCAGCAGCGTCTTTCGATCCGCCCGGCGGACATCGCTGATCAGCCGGTAGCCATCGCCCGCAAGCCGCTTCGAGAAGGTGGGGCCGACGCCGTGAATGGTGCTGATCGGCATCGGGCCCAGAATGTCGCCAACCTCTTCGGGCGCAATCACGGCGAAGCCGCGCGGCTTGTCCATCTCGCTGGCCATCTTTGCGAGAAAGCGGTTGGCGGAGAGGCCGATCGAGATGGTGATGCCGAGATCCTCCTCGATCTCACGCGCCAGTGTCGCCAGCAGGGCCGCCGGCGGATGGGCATGCAGGCGCGCTGTGCCGGAAAGGTCGACGTAGCCTTCATCGATGGAGACCATCTGAACAAGCGGGGTCAATGCTTCGAGCCTCGCCCGGATATTGCGCGAGACGGCTGAATACTTCTGGAAATCCGGACGAAGGACAACGGCGTTCGGACAGGCTTTCAGCGCCTTGAACATCGGCATCGCCGAATGCACCCCGTCCAGCCGGGCAATATAACAGCATGTCGAGACCACGCCGCGCGTGCCCCCGCCAACAATGACGGGCTTGTTGCGCAGTTCGGGATTGTCGCGCTTCTCGATTGCTGCGTAGAATGCATCACAGTCGATGTGGGCGACGGAGAGGTGGGGTAGCCGGGGATGGGATATGAGACGGGCACTGCTGCATTGCGGGCAGGCATCCGCCTGTCCGGCAAAGATATGCGAGCAGGTCCTGCACAGACTATGCATGTTTGTTCATCTCATGTTCCCGGGATCGGGACAAGTTCAAATGGCCGGTTCAAACAAAGATTAAGACTCTCCGTGCTAGAAATTTGTTGGTTGAGGGAATCACGCGCACAGTTGAGATCGCAGTAATGGCAACAGGCGACAAGAAAACCGTCCTGGTCGTGGAAGACAATGAGCTGAATATGCGGCTCTTCTGCGACCTGCTGGATGCCTTCGGCTTCGAGACGTTGCAATGCCGTGATGGCGCCAAAGCCGTCGAACTGACTCGCCAGCACATGCCGGATCTGATCGTCATGGATATCCAGCTGCCGGAAGTTTCCGGCCTCGATATCACCCGCTGGATCAAGGATGACGAAGCGATTCGTCACATCCCGGTCCTCGCCGTGACGGCGTTCGCGATGCGCGCTGATGAACAGCGGGTGCGCGAGGCCGGCTGCGAAGGCTATCTCTCCAAGCCGATCCAGATGCGCTCCTTCCTTTCAACCGTCGAAGAACTGGTTTCTGACAGGCAGGCTGCATGAGCGCCCGCATCCTTGTTGTCGACGACATCCTCGCCAACCGGCGTCTGATGCAGGCGAAGCTGGAGGCGAAGTATTACAGTGTCCTGCTGGCCGAAAACGGGCAGCAGGCCATTGAACTCACGCGGACCGAAGAGCCCGATATCATCCTGCTCGATATCATGATGCCAGGCATGGACGGTTACGAGGTCTGCCGCCGGCTCAAGGAAGACGCCGAGACGGCACATATTCCGATCGTCATGCTCACCGCGCTCAGCGAAACAGCAGACCGCGTGCGCGGCCTGCAGGCCGGTGCAGACGATTTCCTGACCAAGCCCGTGGACGATTTCGCGCTGATGGCGCGGATCAATGCGCTCAACCGCTACAATGCCGTGGCCGGCGAACTCAGAAAACGCGAGGCGAGCGGCGTGCGCGCCGGGGCGCTGAGCGAGGAAGAAACGCTCTCGCTCGACCGCAAGGCCAATGTCCTTCTCGTCGACACGAATCCGCGTGGCAGCAAGGCGATCCGCCAGCCTCTCGAGGAGGCCGGGCACCGGGTCCTCTCGCTGGACGAGGCCGGCAGCCCCGGCGATCGCCGCAGCAGCAATCTCGACATTGTCCTGCTCTCGCTCAGCCATCAGACCTATGACCCGCTGCGTCTTTGTGCGCATTTTCGCACGAGCGAGGTCACGCGCGGGCTTTCGATCATCGTGGTCGCCGATCCGCAGGACCAGGATATGGCGGCCCAGGCGCTGGAGCTTGGGGCAAACGATGTCATCCTGACGCCGATCATTTCCGAAGAGCTTACGGCACGTGTGTCGACGCAGACCAAGCGGACCCGGTACATGGAGATCCTGCGCCGGCGGGTCGACCGGGGCCTGGAACTGTCCGTGGTCGACCAGCTGACCGGGCTCTACAATCGCCGTTACATGACCAATCAGCTGGCGCTGTGGATGAAGCGCGCCGCCTCCGGCGGTCAGTCCATGTCGGTGATCGCGGCCGATATCGACCACTTCAAACAGGTCAACGACAAGTATGGCCACGAAGCAGGCGACCGGGTGCTGCAGCAATTTGCCGAACGCATCCTCACCCATGTCCGCCCGAAGGACATTGTCTGCCGTCCGGGCGGGGAAGAGTTTCTCATCATCATGCCGGAGACAAGCGGTCAGCTCGCCTGCAAGGCGGCCGAGCGTATCCGCCGGGCGATTGCGGCCGGGCCTTTCGAGCTCGATTCAGAAGGGCATCAGACGCTCAGCGTTACGGTGAGCGCGGGGGTTGCCGCATTCGAGGGCGAGAACGACACGGTTGCCGCCATTCTGAAACGGGCCGACGAAGCGCTTTACCGCGCCAAGACGGCCGGACGGAACCGTGTCAGTAATCTTGCCGCCTGAGGCAGGCTAGGGGGCCTGTCAGGCCTTGGCGCGCTTCTGATGGGCCGTGGTCACGACGAAGACCGCGCAAGGGGCTTCGCGGATCATGTCGGAGCTTTCGGAGCCTTCCAGAAGCCGCTTCCACCAGTTCTTCTGGTGTGAGCCGATGACGATCAGGTCGACATTGTTCTTCTTGGCATAGCTGGCCGCATCGCGGGAGGGATTACCTTCCAGCACAGCGAGTTTCGCGGCTCCGCCCTTTGTGTCAGCCAGTTCCTTGAGCTTGTCCATGCGCCGCTTGCCATCCGCCTCATGCGCCTTGGCATCGGCTTCCAGCGCGCCGCTCGCATAAGGAGATTCGAAGGTCGTTATGTAAGGATTGGAATCGATGGCGTGCAGCTCACCGGAGGCGGCCGTCATCTGCTTTGCGATATCGAAGACGGTCTCTGCCAGACTGTCATCGACATCAATCACAGCAACAACCTTATTGAATTCCAGAGCCATAAAAACCTCCTATTGCTAGCGGCAATATCATAACCAGCATGTGCCGGACTCCATAGGGGGTATTACGGAGAAAGCATAGAAAAAGCCGGGCTTTTCGGCCCGGCTCTTCAAAGACGTCTCGAAGGAGAAGACCTTTACTTGATCTTGCCTTCCTTGAACTCGACATGCTTTTTCGCAATCGGGTCGTATTTGCGCATCACCAGCTTTTCGGTGAGGTTGCGCGGGTTCTTCTTGGTCACATAGAAAAAGCCCGTCCCGGCAGTCGAGTTCAGGCGAATCTTGATGGTTGTCGGCTTGGCCATGACAAAAGCTCGTTTCGGGTGTTTCTGGAATTCGAAGGGCGCTTAATGAAGGGGCAGGTGCCCAAAGTCAAGCGGCTGTGCGCATAGCACTGAAACTCAGATCCTGTCGCGGGAATGCCCGCCGGGCGTCCAGCGCAGGAAGGGCGGGCGCAAGCCTTCAGGATCTTTCTGTTTCAGGCGCTCATCGATTTCGCCAATCATGAAGCGGGTCACATTGGGCAGGTCGAGCCCCATGGCATCTTTCAACGTTACCCATTGCAGGTCGTGCAACTCGGCGCCGTCTATGGCGGGGCGCTCGTCGATCAGCACATCCTCGGCTTCGGCCATGAAGAAGCGCGCATCGAACCGTTTCGGGCGGTAGGGCGGGGTGATCGCCCGGCCAATAAAGGTGAAGCCCTTGAGGCAGGGCGCGGCGCCTTGTGCGGCGTACTTCGTCCAGTCTGCCGCCGGGGTGCCCGGGAAATCGCCCGGACGTCCGACGATCAGGCCGGTTTCCTCGAATGTCTCGCGGATCGCCGTCAGGCCGAAAGCACGGGGTTTGCGCCGCGTCTTGTGGGCCAGCATCCGTTCGACGGGGCCGCGCAGTTCCGACAAGCTGGGGACGCGCCCATCGGCGGCGTCGACGCGTCCGCCAGGAAAGACGTATTTATCCGGCATGAAGTCATGACGCCCGGAGCGCTTGCCAAGCAGCAGGCGCGGTTGGGCCTGGTCGCGGCGTATCAGGATCAGGGTGGCGGCATCGCGCGGACGCGGTGTCGGTTTATCCTTCTGGATGATGTCGCCGTCGCCTTCCTTGTCATAAGCGCTGCCGAGTTTGACGGTCATCAGCGCTTTCCTCCCTTTTTCTTCTTCCCCTTGTGGCGGGGCTTGGAAGAAAGCTTGCCACGGTTCTTTCCACGCGGGCCAGACCTGCCGCCACGCGAGGGGGGCGGTTTTTCGCCGGGCTTTTTCGGTTTGGGCGGCGAGAGGACCTCGAGCAGAAGCCCGCCCTGGAGCGGGGTCACTTCCTGCAGGCGTACCTTCACCGTCTGGCCAAGCTCGAACCGCTTACCCGACCCGCGGGCGATGAGCGCCATCGATTGCTCATTATGGACCCAGTAGTCATCCGACAGCCGCGAGATCGGGGAGAACCCGTCTGCCCCGGTTCCGGCCATGCGGATGAAGAGGCCGGCGGGCGTCACGCCGGTGATCCGGCCTTCGAATTCCGCGCCGACCCGGTCCTGCAGGTAGAGGGCGAGATAGCGGTCGGTCGCCTCGCGCTCGGCCGCCATGGAGCGGCGCTCGGTGTCGACGAGATGACTGGCGAGATCGTGCAGCTGCGCGCCCATTTCCTTGGTCAGCCCATCATCGCCAAGCTTCAGCGCGCTGATCAGGGCGCGGTGAATGACGAGGTCGCTATAGCGCCGGATGGGCGAGGTGAAGTGGGCATAGCGCGTCAGATTGAGCCCGAAATGGCCGACATTGTCCGGATCGTAGATGGCCTGGGCCTGTGAGCGCAGGACAATCTCGGAGACGGCTTCCGAATGATCTGTGTCGCGCGTCTCGCCGAGCAGCTTGTTGAAGCGGTGGGTTTGCGGGCGTTCGCCCAGCGCCCATTTGATGTCGAGCGTCTGCAGGAAGTCCGCCAGTGCGGCGATCTTGGCGTCGGAAGGCTGGTCGTGGACGCGGTAGAGCATGGGCGCACCGAGCTTTTCCAGTGTCTCGGCGGCGGCCACATTGGCCTGGATCATGAACTCCTCGATCAGCCGGTGGGCATCGAAGCGTTCCTTTTCGACAATGGCTGTGACCTTGCCGTCCTCGTCGATCTCGACCTTCTTTTCCGGCATGTCGAGATCGAGCGGGGCGCGTTTCGCCCGTGCCTTGCCGAGCGCTTCATACGCGCCCCAGAGCGGTTTCAGGACTGGTTCCAGCCAAGGTTCGCCCGGTCCGCCCGTCTTGCCGTCAATGGCGGCCTGGGCGTCCTCATAGGCAAGCTTGGCCTTGGAGCGCATCGTGCCGCGAATGAACCGGTGAGAGCGTTTCGTACCGGATTGGTCGAAGATCATCTCGACGGCCATGCAGGGCCGATCCTCATTATCGACTAGCGAGCAGGCATCCGCCGAAAGCTCGAAGGGCAACATCGGTACGACGCGGTCGGGGAAGTAGGTGGAGTTGCCGCGCTTCTGCGCCTCGCGGTCGAGCGCGGTGCCGGGCCGGACATAGGCCGCCACATCGGCAATCGCGACAATCACCTTCCACCCATCGTCCAGTTTTTCGGCATAGACGGCATCGTCATGGTCGCGTGCATCGGCCGGGTCGATAGTGATCAGGTCGAGATGAGTGAGGTCCTCGCGCTCGGTCGGCAGCGGCTTGATCGATTCAGCTTCGTTGAGGACATCGTTGGGGAACTCGACCGGGATGTCGTGGCCGTGAATGGCGAGCAGGGAGGCCGCGCGCGGATCGTCCATGCGCCCGAGAATTTCGGTCACGACGCCAAAGGCCGGGCCGTTCGGCTTGCCTGGCTTCGGTATGGCAGTGACCAGGTCGCCATCCTCGGCGCCCTTACTGTCACTTCTGTCGATCAGCAGCGTGCGCTTGTCCTTGCGGCTGGCCGGGATAACGCGCCCGCCCTTCGGATTGCGTTCGAAGCGCCCGGTCATCGGGCTGTCTTCGTCACGCTGTTCGAACAGCTTGATCAGTTTGGCGTGGTATTCGCCATTGCTCTCATTGACCTTGGCAAGGCCGCGGTCTCCGACGCCGGGGGCCGGCCCACGCGACTTGCCCTGATAGCCGGCATAGCGGATAGGTGGGCCGAATGTGCCCTCACGCCCGACAGCACGGGCGATCAGATCGCCATCCTTGTCGATTTCTTCGAAAACCACGACGCCGGTGGGCGGCGGTGTGTCCGCCTTGGCCCAAGCGCGCTTGCCGGTGCGTTCCAGCGTCCCGTCGGCTTCAAGCTCTTTCAGGATGGCGCGCAGGGCCTGGCGTTCGCGGCCCTTGACCTTCAGGCCGCGCGCAATCTCCTGCTTCGTCGTGAGCGAGGGATTATTGGAGATGAAGTCGAGTACTGTCTCGCGGTCGGGAAAACTCATGGCCACGATATAAGGGATTCTGCGTTCATATGCTCGGATTCATTCAGGCAGGCTGGCGTCTGCCTCAAATCATCGTCCCGATGAGGATGCCCATCGCGAAGATGGCGGCAATTACCGAGATACCCAGGATCCAGCGTACGCCATAGCCGGTTTCGCCCTGGCGGGCTTCGTCTGTCTGAAGTTTCGGGTCGGTCATGGTCTGTCCTTCCGTCGTCATTTGAAATGCCTTGTTTTTATTTCACAAAGCTATTCAACGTCTCCCAGCCGATCTGGTTCAGTTTACCATGAAAGCAAGGTGGAAGGGGCCTAATCGTCCAGACCGAGACGCATTTCTGTGAGATAGGGGGAAAAACCCGCCTTTTCATAGGCGCGTATGGCCGGCTCATTGCCGGGATAGACCGTGAGGCGGACTTCCGTCAGGTCGTGTCGGCGGGCCCAGCCCAGCAGGGCATCGAGTAGGACGCGGTTGAGACCGCGGCCGCGAAAACCCTCCTTCACGAACATGAAGCCAAGAAAGGCATGCCAGTCCGGCGAGGTGTAGTGGCGCGACCGCCGGGTCTTCGCATAGCCCGAAGCGACAAGTTCGCCGCCTATTTCGACGACCATGACCTCGGCATCGTCTGCCTCGATCATCTCGCCGATATCGTAATAGCTGATCGGATCGGGCTTCAGCAGCGGATCGTAAGGCCGTTCGGCGGCGATGATGCCCTGCTCGAACTCAAGCAGGACCGGCAGGTCGTCCAGCGTGGCTGGCCTGACTTTCATTGCTACCGGCCCTCACAAGTCCGTCGGTTAGTCCTTGGCTTTCGCCGTCGAGGTCTTCTTCGCTGTCGAGGTCTTTTTGGCCGTCGTCTTCTTGGCGGTGGTCTTCTTTTTCGCCGGCGCCTTTTTCTTCTTGGCGGGCTTCTTCGCCTTGGCATCGATCAGTTCGATGGCCTGCTCGAGCGTCACCGTATCCGGTGTCGTCTCCTTTGGCAGGGTCGCATTGGTCTTGCCGTGTTTGACGTAAGGCCCGTAGCGGCCCTCATAGACATGGATCGGCTCGTCGTCGCCCGGATGCTTGCCAAGCTCCTTCAGCGGCTTGACCGCTGCCCGTCCACCGCCCCGGCTCGCCTTCTTCTCGGCGATAAGCGTGACGGCCCGGTTCAGGCCGATCTCGAACAGTTCCTCGATATTCGGCACGTTCGCGAAGGTGCGCTGGTGTTGCACATAGGGGCCATAGCGCCCGAGATTGGCGAGGATCGGCTCGCCATCCTCCGGATGCTTGCCGACTTCACGGGGCAGGGACAGCAGTTTCAGCGCGTTTTCCAGCGTCAGCGACTGCGGATCCCAGCCCTTGGGCAGGCTGGTGCGTCTGGGCTTTTCGCCTTCGCCGTTCGAGGTTTCGACATAGGGGCCGAACCGTCCGGTCTTCAGCAGGACCGGCTCGCCCGTATCGGGATGCAGGCCAAGCTCCTCGCCTTCCGGATTGATCGCATGTTCCTTCTCATTGTCGACCGAGAAGGGCCGGGTGAACTTGCACTCGGGATAGCGAGAGCAGCCGACAAAGGCGCCGTGGCGGCCGAGCTTCAGCGACAGCTCGCCCTCGCCACACAATGGGCATTCACGCGGATTGGCTTTCTCGTTGCCATCCGCGTCCTTCGCCGGGAAGACATAGGGGCCAAGCGCTTCGTTCAGCGCGTCGAGAACGTCGGAAACACGCAGTTCTTTCGTATCGGCAACAGCGGCCTGGAACTGGACCCAGAAGTCCCGCAGGAAGGCTTTCCAGTCGAGCTTGCCATCTGAAATGACGTCGAGCTTTTCCTCCAGCTCTGCCGTGAAGTCGTATTCGACATAGCGGGCAAAGAAATTCTCCAGGAAGGCCGTGACCAGCCGGCCCTTGTCCTCGGGGATCAGCTTCTTCTGCTCGAGGCGGACATAGTCGCGATCCTCCAGCGTCGACAGCGTCGAGGCATAGGTCGACGGGCGCCCGATGCCGAGTTCTTCCAAGCGCTTGACCAGGGAAGCTTCGGTGTAGCGTGGGGGCGGTTGGGTAAAGTGCTGCTCGGACTTGGCCTCCTTCAGGTCGGCATGCTCGCCTTCCTTCATCTTCGGCAGGCGGTCCGGGCTGTCCTCGTCATCGTCGCCATCATCGCGGCCCTCGGTATAGAGCTTGATGAAGCCGTCAAAGACGATGACCTGGCCGCTGGCGCGCAGCTGGGCGCGCTTGTCCTTGGAGAGGAAGTCCAGCGTCGTCCGTTCGAATTCGGCCGCTTCCATCTGCGACGCGACGGCCCGGCGCCAGATCAGCGTATAAAGCTTCTTCAGGTCGCCATCGCCGCGATAAGCTTCGGGGCGGACGCTGAAATCGGTCGGGCGCACGGCTTCGTGGGCTTCCTGGGCGTTCTTGGCCTTGGAAGAATAGCGCCGCGGTTTCTCCGGCAGGTAGCGGGCGCCGTAATCACTTTCGATCTGCTTGCGCGAGGCGTGATAGGCCTCTTCGGCCATGTTGACGCCGTCGGTCCGCATATAGGTGATGCGGCCTTCCTCATAGAGCTTTTGGGCGGCCTGCATGGTGCGCTTGGCTGCAAAGCCGAGCTTGCGGGAGGCTTCCTGCTGCAGGGTGGAGGTAATGAAGGGCGGTGGCGGATTGCGCTTGACCGGCTTCGATTCCACGGAGGTAACGGAATAGCCGCCGACCTTCACCGCTTCGAGCGCGGCCGTGGCGGCCTTTTCGTCCGGCAGGTCGAATTTCTTCAGGTTCTTCCCGTCGAGCGCATGCAGCCGGGCCTTGAAATCTGTCCCGTCGCTGGCGCGCAGATCGGCCTCGATCGACCAGTATTCCTGCGCGACAAAGGTCTCAATCTCCAGTTCGCGCTGGCAAATCAGGCGCAGGGCAACGGACTGCACCCGGCCGGCCGAGCGCGAGCCCGGCAGCTTGCGCCAGAGCACAGGCGAGAGGTTGAAGCCGACCAGATAGTCGAGGGCCCGGCGGGCGAGATAGGCATCGACCAGCTCCTGGTCGATCTCGCGCGGCTGTTCCATCGCATTCGTCACGGCATTCTTGGTGATCGCGTTGAAAACGACGCGCTCGACCGGGATGCCCTTCAGCGCCTTGCGCTTTTCGAGGGCTTCCAGAAGGTGCCAGGAAATCGCTTCGCCCTCGCGATCCGGGTCGGTCGCGAGGATCAGCTTGTCGGCGGACTTGGTCGCATCTGCGATTTCACGGATGCGGCTGGCCGATTTGGAATCGGCTTGCCAGACCATCTCAAAATCATTGTCCGGATCGACAGACCCGTCCTTCGACGGCAGGTCACGGACGTGGCCATAAGAGGCCAGTACCTTGTAATCCTTGCCGAGATACTTGTTGATCGTCTTGGCTTTGGCAGGCGACTCAACAACAACAACTTTCATATAATGGATCCTCCGGAGAGCGGCGGAACTTGGTTGGCGCGGGGTGAGCTGTCAACCCGGCATGGATGTGTTCGGGTGTCAGCCGTCCTCGCGGTAGGACAGAACGGCCAGGCTTGCGAAGAGGGCAAACAGAGCCGGTGACCAGGCCGCGATGATCGGGGGGAGGGCGCCGGACGCGCCAAGGCTCGCAGAGAACTGCATGATGAAAAAGACGCCTGTGGCAGCCAGCCCTCCGGCTGCAATCAGGCGACTTGTGCCGCCCAGACGCGACAGGCGCAGGCAGACGATCGCCCCGATCAGGCCCATCGCGGTATAAAAGACGGGGATCGCCGTCAGGCTATAGAGGCGCACGGCAAAGCGCGAAGAGTCGAGGCCGGCTTCACGCGTTTGCTTAATAAAGGCCGGCAGCGACCAGAAGCCGATTGTGTTCGGCGATGTGAACCGGTCGAGCAGCGTATCCGGATCGAGATCGGTCGGGATGGCCAGGCTGTCCATCTGCTGGGGTGGCGAGCCGGGAATGTTCTCGATCAGGCTTTCCATTTGCCAGAACCCCTCGATAATGCGGGCTTTCTCGGCATCGATACGGCGCACGAATTCGAACCGGTCGGTCGGACGGCCGCCCTGATAGACACGGCCCTGCTCGAGCATCTTCACACCCCTGAAGACCTGGCCGGTCTCATCGACGCTTTCGGCATGGATGACGATCTGCGTATTGCCGTCGCCCTGGCGCATCCAGACATCGCTCTCGCTGGAGTCGACGCGCACACCGCCGGCAATGAGGAGATCGTTACGCAGAGACTCGAAACGGTCTGAGAGACGCGCACCGAGTGGATTCAGCACCATCATCGCGAACAGGCCGACCACGACGCACATCACGGTAACCGGGGTGAGGAATTGCCAGGCCGACAGGCCGGAGGCCCGGATCACGGAAAGCTCCGAGCGGGCATTGAGCCGGCTATAGGCAATCATGGCTGCGACGAGGATGGCGAATGGGAGGGTCTGCTCGGCCAGGCCCGGCAGCTTCATCAGGGACAGGCTGACGGCGGTGACCGGCGAGAGCTCCACATCGCCGCCAACGGTGCGCAGCTGTTCGACCACATCGACGAGCAGGATCGTGACGATGAAGATCGCCATGACCATCGCCAGGCCGAGCACGCATTGCAGCAGGATGTAGCGCTGGATGCGGTTGAGCCCGATCATGTCGTGGCCCCCGCCGCCCGGCGAGGCGCCGGCGCAACACCCCAGTTGAAGAAGATGGTGGAGATGATGAGGATCGTCCCGATCGGGACCAGCCACTGGCCGGCATTTGCCGCGACGGTGTCGGCGCTGATCGACTGCACCGTCAACTGCACCATGATGAGGCCGAGCGCGCCGCCCGTCGCATAGGCGATCCGGCGTGAATAGCCGCGCCGGTTAAAGTCCCCGCCCAGCACGGCCATGATGGCGATGAGCGCCATGGCAATGCTGACCAGCGGTGTCGTCAGGCGCGTATGGGCTTCGGCCAGGAACTTCTTCCGGTCCTGCAATTCCTGGTAATTGGTCGTGTCGATCCAGACGAGTTCGTGAAGGTATCGGTCCGAGGCCTTAAGCACGACGGCATCGGTATCCTCGATGAAGGGTGAGAGGTCGAAGGTCGACTGGTCGAAGTCGAGGATGCTGAGCGCGCCATTCGAATCGATCTGGTGGATCTGGCCTTCCCACATCACGATGCTGGGCACGCCATCGACTTCGACAAACCGTCCGCGCTGGGCGATATAGTCCCGCGCTTCGGCCCGGTTGTCGGAAATCATCACCCCGATCAGGTCCCCGCCGCGTGATTCGCGGGCATAGACGGTGAGGTTCTCGCCGGCCTGGGTGAACTGGCCGGGGCGGACGAGCGAAGTGGCGAGGTCGGCGCGCGCTTCCCGGACGGTTTCGCGCAGGGTGCGTTGGGCGGTCGGCTGGACCCAGAGATTCACCGCGAGATGAGCGATGGCGGCGAGAACCGCAAGCCGAATGATCGGGGAGGCGATATCCCAGCGCGTCATACCGGAGGCCCCGGCGACGACGATCTCGTTCTCGCGGTGCAGCTTGTTCATAGACCAGACTGTCGCCACGAAAATGGCGAGCGGGGTTAGCAGCGCGATCACTTGCGGCGCCCCGAGGGCGACAACATAGAAGAAAACGAGCGCTGACTGACGGTTCTCGACAATCAGGTCGGTCTGTGACAGCCCCTGCGCCAGAATGGCAAGGAGCGTGAGCCCGCCAACAATGACGATGACAGAGCGGAAGACCTGTCTGAAGAGATAGCTCTGGATTCGATTCATCGTTGAGCGGTGCGTGCAGTTTTTTGCTGTGCGCCCGTGCCTAGCGAGTTGATTGGCGCGCGTCGATGCTTAGTTTCGGCAACAAACGGAGTTTATTCATGAAAATCACATTCGCTGAACAGGCAGACGCAGAAATCGCTGCCTTTGTTGTTGATGAAGATGGCGGACTGCCGCCAGCGGCCAAGGCTCTGGACGAAGCAACGGGCGGGCTTCTGAGCGAAGCGCTCTCGCAGGATCGCTTTACCGGCAAGCATGGCCAGCAGGAAACCGTGGTCCTGCCCAAGTCGGCCCCGTCGCGCCGGGCCGTCCTGATCGGCGGCGGCAAACTCAATGAGCGCGATGCCCGCGCCCAGGAGAAAATCGGTGCGCTTCTGTTCAAGCAGCAGGGCGGCAGCGGCTTCAAGACGATGGCGCTGCATGTCGACGATGCGGCCTTTGCCAACCGTGCCGCGATCGGGGCCGAGCTGGCTTCCTACCGGTTCGACCAGTTCTTCACCAAGCTGAAGGACGACCAGAAGCCGAGCCTCGAGGCGCTCACGCTGGTGACGTCTGAAGCCGATGCGGCCAAGGCCGACTGGGGCCACTATGAAGCCGCAACCGAAGGCACGAAACTCGCCCGTGACCTGATGAACCTGCCGCCGAACGTTCTCTATCCGGAGACCTTCGCCAAGCGCATCAAGGAGCTGGAAGAGTTCGGCCTGGAAGTCGAGATTCTCGACGAAGACGACATGGAAAAGCTCGGCATGGGTGCGCTGCTCGGCGTCGGCCAGGGCTCGCGGCGCGAATCCCGTCTGGCCATCATGAAATGGATGGGCGGCAAGGATGGCGACGCGCCGGTCGCACTGTGCGGCAAGGGCGTCTGCTTCGATGCCGGCGGCATTTCGATCAAACCCGGACCGGGCATGGAAGACATGCGCGGCGATATGGGCGGCGCGGCGGCCGTGACGGGCGCCATGCTTTCGCTCGCCAAGCGCAAGGCGAAGGCGAATGTCGTTGGCCTGGTCGGGCTGGTCGAGAACATGCCGGACGGCAATGCGATCAAGCCGAGTGACATCCTCACGTCGGCGTCTGGCCAGACCATCGAGGTCCAGAACACCGATGCCGAGGGCCGTCTCGTCCTGGCCGATGTGCTCTGGTATGCGCAGCAGCATTTCAAGCCGCAGTCGATTGTCGACCTCGCGACGCTGACGGGCGCCATCGTCATCTCGCTCGGCCATCACCATGCCGGCCTGTTCACCAATGATGACGGTGTGGCAGACGGGCTGACCAAGGCTGGCCTGACCGAGGGCGAGCGTGTCTGGCGCCTGCCGCTCGGGTCTGAATACGACTCGCTGCTCAAATCGAAATTTGCCGATATGCGCAATATTGGCGGCCGGGCAGCCGGCTCCATCACGGCGGCGCAATTCCTCAAGCGCTTCGTCAATGAGGGGCAGAAATGGGCCCATATCGACATTGCGGGCGTGGCCTGGGTCGATGGCGAGAAATCCCCGCTCGATCCGAGCTGGGCGTCCGGCTTCGGCCCGCGCCTGCTCGACCGCTGGATTGCGGACAATTACGAGGGCTAGACCTTGAGCGAGACCGGCAAGCCTGAATGGTGGTTCTATCACCTCAAGCGCACGACGCTTGAACAGGCAGCCGGTCCTTTGCTCGAGAAATGCCTGGAGCGGGGCTGGCGCGTGCTCGCAGTCAGCCCCGATGTCCGTCGGCGCGGCGCGCTCGATGCCGCGCTCTGGACCTATGACGACCAAAGCTTCCTGCCGCACGGCCAGGCCGAAGCTGCCGGGCTCGATCCGGCGCGCCAGCCCGTCCTCATCGCGGAGACCGGCAACAATCTGAATGCGGCGGCTGTGGCGCTTCTGATGGATGGCGCGGAGGTGCCCGTCGATGCGCCTTATGAGCGTTGCATGGTGATGTTCGACGATGGCGATGCGCCGGTGCGCAACAAGGCGCGGAGCCTGTACAAGGCCGCCTCCGATGCGGGGCTCACGACACGCTATTTCCAGCAGACCGAGCAGGGCGGCTGGAAGGAAGCGGGCAAGGGATAGGTCATTGCCGGCGTTTCAAATCTCGAATGAACTCCCGCCCATAGATCTTTATTGTGCGTGGAGAGCTGACGAAGGCTGGGGCAAAGTCTCTCACGCGACAGCACAAGCTGCGCTGGAAGCGGGCGTGGCATCTGTTTGCGCTTATTGCGATGACACACTTGTCGGCTTTGCGCGCGCTGTCGGGGATGGTGCGATTTATGGATATGTTCAGGATGTGATTGTGCATCCACGCTGGCGGGGTCAGGGCATCGGCCGCGCCATGATGCATGCGCTCCTCGCGCAACTGGAAGGCATTTATCCTGAAGGGGCGACACTTGGATTAATGGCCGCCAAGGGCCATCAAGATTTCTATAAATCATTCGGGTTCATATCGCGCCCGAATTCTTCCTTCGGTCCGGGCATGATCAGGATCTTGGGGGCTGGTTAGCCTTCTCCCCGTCCGCCCACGGGCTTCGACAGGGCCATGACAGCCAGAGACAAGACGGTGATGATGCCGATGGTCGCCAGCACTTTCAGCCCATGTTCGGGCAGGGTGCCGGTCCACAGCCAGATCAGGCCATAGACGCCCCCGATCAGGAGTGAGAAGGCGAACATCAGTCTGACAAGTCCAAGCATGGCGCCATGCCCTCTCACGGTTTCGCCCATAGGGCGGATGCCAGCAGTGTAAGCCAGGTGCGGCGGCGTGTCAGCAGCGGTTGCTCCGACCCCAAAGCCCCGCTATAGGCCGCGCGAGAGTTTCCACAAAAGTTTTCAAAGGAGCCTTTCATGGCGACCCAACGCACCTTTTCGATCATCAAGCCGGACGCGACCGCGCGCAATCTGACCGGCGCGATCAATGCCGTCATCGAGAAGGCCGGCCTGCGCATCATCGGCCAGCGCCGCATCAAGATGACCCAGGAACAGGCCGAGCGTTTCTACGCAGTCCACAAGGAACGCCCCTTCTTCGGCGAACTGGTTGAATTCATGACCTCCGGCCCGGTCGTCGTGCAGGTTCTGGAAGGCGAGAATGCCGTGAAGGCGCATCGCGACGTCATGGGCGCCACGAACCCGGAAGAGGCCGCCGAAGGCACGATCCGCAAGCTCTATGCGAAGTCGATCGGTGAGAACTCCGTCCACGGTTCCGACAGCGAAGAGAATGCCGATCTGGAAATCCGACAGTTCTTCTCTGAAGCCGAGATTGTCGGCTAAGCGCCACACGGTTTCAACAGACTTCAGGAAGCCCTCATCCTCAGGATGAGGGCTTTTTCTGTATCTGCTCACAGGCCTGGGCGAGGGCGTGGGGATAGAGGACATGCTCCTCGACGAGCACGCGGTCAGCCAGCTCCTCCGGCGTGTCACCCGCTTTCACAGGGACCCGCGCCTGCGCGATCACATCACCGGCATCGACGCTTTCACTGACCCAGTGGACCGAGCAGCCGGCTTCGGCGTCGCCGGCTTCGATGGCGCGCTTGTGGGTGTCGAGTCCTGGATATTTCGGCAAGAGGGACGGATGGATATTGATCATCCGGCCTTCCCACTGGCGCACGAACCAGGGCGTCAGCACGCGCATGAATCCGGCCAGCGCGAGAATTTCGATGCCATGCTCACGCAGAGCCGCGTCCATGGCGTGCTCGAATCTTTCGCGGTCCTCGAAATCCTTGTGAGGAATGGCGAGTGCCTCGACGCCATAGGCGCGGGCAGTGTCCAGACCGGCCGCATTAGCCCTGTTCGACAGGACGAGGCAGGCGCGCGCCGGATAGGTCTCATCCGCGGCGGCCTGCAGCAGACGCTCCATATTCGTGCCGCGTCCGGAAATCAGGATGGCAAGGCGCAGCCGGCTCATTCCGGAACGATGTCTCCGATGATGACCGGGGATTCGCCTGTTGCGCGAAGGGCTTCAATGACACCGTCCACCTGATCGGGCGCGGCCGCAAAGACGAGGCCGATGCCCATATTGAAGGTGCGGTGCATCTCGTCCTCGGCGACATGGCCTTCAGCCTGCAGCCAGCGGAACACTTCCGGCACCGGCCAGGCAGCCCGGTCGAAGCGGGGGGTGAGGCCGTCCGGCAGCATGCGCGGGACGTTCTCGGTCAGCCCGCCGCCGGTGATGTGAGCCAGGCCTTTCACCGCGCCCTTGCGGATAAGCGGCAGGGCCGCCGTGGAATAAAGCCGGGTCGGTTGCAGCAGGGCTTCGCCGAGCGTGGTGTTGGAGAAGGGCGAGGCGGCGTCCCAGGCAAGGCCTGAGCGTTCGACGATGCGGCGGATCAGTGAATAGCCGTTCGAGTGCGGCCCGGACGAGGCGATGCCGATCAGCACGTCGCCGGCAGCCATCTCGTCCATGCGCGGCAGGATGCGGTCGCGCTCGACAGCGCCGACGACAAACCCGGCGAGATCATAATGGCCGGGCGGATACATGCCCGGCATCTCGGCGGTTTCCCCGCCGACCAGCGCACAACCGGCCTGTTTGCAGCCTTCGGCGATGCCGGCAATGACGCCTTCGGCAATGCCGCCCTCGAGCTTGCCGCAGGCGAAATAGTCGAGAAAGAAGAGCGGTTCGGCCCCCTGAGCGAGCACGTCATTGGCGCACATGGCCACAAGGTCGATGCCGACCGTATTGTGGATGCCTGTTTCGAAGGCGAGCATCAGCTTCGTGCCGACTCCATCGGTGCCGGACACCAGGACCGGATCCTTCCAGCCTTCCTTCTTCAGGTCGAACAGGGCGCCGAAGCCGCCGAGCCCGCCCATGACACCAGCGCGAGTCGTCGCCTTGGCCAGCGGAGATATGGCATCAACAAGGCGCTCGCCTGCCTCAATATCGACACCGGCATCCTTGTATGAAAGGGGCGTTTGATCTTTGGAACTCATGGAAAAAGCGCGTAGCATGAGGTTCCTGTTGAAGCCAGTCAGTCTGGCGGTTTCAGATGTGAATGAGGCCTGCTAGGACAGCAGGGCTTGAAGTCGAGAAAGGCCATGCCGATGATTCGTTTCGTGTTTGCTCTTGCTGCCCTGGTCATCGGCACTGCCGGACTGGCCCAGGCGCAGACGCGCGATATCTACACGGTGCGCGGCATCGAGGTGGAAGAGACCGCCGATACGGTCATCGCCGCCCAGCAGCAGGCCTTTGCCTCGGCGCGAATCAAGGGCGCCTATGAGCTGATTAACCGGCTGACGCTGCCAGAGGACCGGCAGGGCAAGCTGATGAGCGGCTCGATCGACCCGTCCCTGGCCAACCGTCTGGCAGCAGCCGTCGATGTCGAGGAAGAGACCCGCGGCGGGGGCCGGTATGTCGGCAAGCTCGCCATCGTCTATAACCCGTCGATGATGCGCCAGTTTTTTGAGGACCGTGCGATCCCCTATGTCGACCAGCCGGCCCCGAAAGCGGTTCTCTTTCCGGTCTCCGACCGGTTCGCCCCCTCGGTCTGGGCCGATGTCTGGCCGGAACAGTCGCAAGGCCGGCTCGCGTCGTTCGAGACATCGCTGAGCCCGATGGCAACGCCTGAATCGGGCTGGGCCGAGCTGCAGAGCGATGTTCAGGCCGCTGGCGCCCGGCGCGGCATCAAGGCCGTGCTGCGCGGTTCGCCCGGTGCCTTCCGGGTCGACCTCATGTCCGTGACGCCGGCCGGGGAAACCCAGCTTGGCTCGACCGGCTCCGTCGCCACGCTGGAAGAGGCGGTCGAGGCCGCCGCGCAGACCATGGATCATGTCTGGAAACAGCAATCGGTCATCCGTAGCGACAAGCGCACCCCGGCGCGCTCTTCGGTCCTGTTCACGTCATTGTCGGAGTGGAATTCCATGCGCACAGCGCTGTCGCGCTCACCGCTGGTGTCGGATTTCGCCATTGAGGGGCTTTCGCGGAAGGGCGCCGTGGTGAAATTCGTCTATGCTGGTGAGGCCGAGCGTCTGGCCAGCAATCTGAGAGAGCGCGGCATTGCGCTGGAAGAGAACGAAACAGGCTGGATCATGCGCTCCACACAGGCGAATTTCGAGACCCTTCCCAAAGAGCCGGCCATGATGAAGATGCAGAGAGATCTCGATAATACCGAAGAGTTGAGCGATCTGAGCGACCAGTGAGTGGACACGACGAAAAGCCTCAAAGAAGCCGTCAGCTGCCCTTAGCCTTTCCCGAAGCGACCCTAACGCTCGACCAGCTCCCTGTGACGGCCGCCAACCGCACCGCCATCGCCGTGCTCAAACGGTGGCCGGACTGGCGCACCCCGTCCCTGGCCGTTGTCGGGGCCCCGAAATCCGGATTGACCACAGCAGCAAAGGCCTGGGTGGCGCATGCCGATGGCGAGCTGATCGAGGCGAAAGCATTCGACCGGCTGAGCCACAAGAAGATCGAGGCCTTGGCTGCGCGGCCTGTCGCCATCGATCTTGGGGAGGCGGTGAAGAATGAGGACAATCTGCTCTCCATCATCAATCTCTCGGCGCGTGCTGGCGGATCGGTTCTCGTGACAGGGCATGTCTCTCCGGCACGGTGGCGGGTGCGCCTGCGCGATCTGGAGTCCCGGCTCAAGTCGATGACGCTGGTCGAACTTGGGCCCCCGGACGACGAGATGGTGAAGATCCGACTGCGCGCGGCGATGAAGCGGCGCTACCTGAAACTGCCGGACGATGTCGAAGCCTATGTCCTGACGCGCATTGAACGGAACTATCCTGCGATTGAGACTTTTGTTGAAAACCTGCATGAAATGGCTGATGGCCGGGAGATCACGGTTCCGCTGGCGCGGGATGTGATGGATGCGCAAGGTGGCACACGTGCGCTCTTTGAGGACGGGGAAGACTGATGGCGTCTGCAGGCTCTGCGGCAAAGGCCGGTAAAAGCACCGAAGCGGTCGCATCGGTTACGGCCAGCGATCTCATGAAAACGCCGGAGCGGTTCCTCAATCGGGAGCTGTCCTGGTTGCGCTTTAATGAACGGGTGCTGGAAGAGGCGCACAATGTTTCGCACCCCCTCCTGGAACGGCTCCGCTTCCTGTCGATCTCGGCGAGCAATCTCGATGAATTCTTCATGGTCCGCTATGCCGGCCTGCGCGAGCAGTTGCGCGCTGGCGTTACACGGGTCAGCCAGGAAGGCATGACACCGGGCGAGCAGGTCGAAGCCATCGAGAAGCAGTCGGCCAGCCTGATGGATTCCCAGCAGGCCTGCTGGAAAGAACTCCGGACCCTGCTCGGCGAGCAGAAGATGGACGTGCTGCGCATGGCGGAGCTTTCCAAGGCCGACATCAAATGGCTGCGAGAGCATTTCGAGGCGAACGTCTTCCCGATCCTGACCCCGCAGGCTGTCGACCCGGCGCATCCCTTTCCGTTCATTACCAATCTCGGCTTTGCCGTCGCCTTCCAGCTTGTGCCGGACCGCGCCGGTGGCGAAGCCATGGTGGGGCTGGTGCCGATGCCGGCCTTCTCCCCGCGCTTCATCCGCCTGCCGGCAAAGGGCAACAAGAAAGCGACGCGCTTTGTCCGTCTGGAGAGTGTGATCGCGCAGTTCATGGACATGCTGTTTCCGGGTTTCAGCTCTTCGGGCCATTGCGTGTTCCGGATCGTGCGCGACAGCGATATCGAGATCGAGGAAGAGGCCGAGGATCTCATCCACGAGTTCGAGATCCTGCTGAAGCAGCGTCGGCGCGGCCGGATCGTGCGCATCCACATCGACGGCGATGCTCCGGACGCGCTGCAGGACTTCATTACCCGCGAGATCGGCGCGGAAGACCGCGACATCATGGTGCTGCATGGCCTGCTTGGCATGAAGAGCCTGTCGGAGCTGATCGTGGAGGACCGGGCCGACCTGCAGTTCAAGCCCTATGAACCGCGCTATCCCGAGCGCATCCGCGAAATGGGCGGGGACTGTTTCGCCGCGATCCGGGCGAAGGACTTCATCGTTCACCACCCCTATGAGGCCTTTGACGTGGTGGTGCAGTTCATCCGGCAGGCCGCGATCGATCCGAATGTCATCGCGATCAAGCAGACGCTCTACCGCACAACACCGAATTCCCCGATAGTCTCTGCGCTGATGGAAGCCGCCGAGATGGGCAAGAACGTCACCGCGCTTGTTGAGATCAAGGCCCGTTTCGATGAAGAGACCAATCTGCGTCTCGCCCGCGATCTTGAGCGGGCCGGTGTGCAGGTCGTCTATGGCTTCATCGACTACAAGACCCACGCCAAGGTTTCGCTCGTGGTCCGCCGTGAGGGCGAGCGCCTGCAGAGCTATGCCCATTTCGGGACCGGCAATTACCACCCGGTCACCGCGCGCATCTATACCGACCTTTCGCTGTTTACCGCCGACCCGGCGCTCGGGCGCGATGCCAACAAGCTGTTCAACTACATCACGGCCTATCGCGAACCGCCTGAAATTTCTCCGGATTTTGAGAAGATCGCGATGTCGCCGCGGACGCTGGAAAAGACGCTGGTCGAACTGATCGGCAAGGAAGCCGAAGCTGCCAAGGCCGGTCAGCCCTGCGGGATCTGGGCGAAGATGAACTCGCTGGTCGATGGTGATGTGATCGATGCGCTCTACAAGGCGAGCCAGGCCGGTGTGCCGATCGTGCTCATCGTGCGCGGTATCTGCTGCCTGCGTCCCGGCGTGGAGGGATTGTCTGAGAACATCCAGGTCAAAAGCCTGATCGGGCGCTTTCTCGAACATTCGCGCATTGTCTGCTTCGCCAATGGCGAAACCCTGCCATCGCCCAAAGCAAAGGTTTTCATTTCCTCTGCCGACTGGATGCAGCGCAACCTCAAGCGCCGGGTCGAGGCGCTCGTCCCGATCGAGAACCCGACGGTTCACAGGCAGGTGCTCAACCAGATCATGATTGCGAATCTGAACGATGACGAGCAGAGCTGGGAAATGGATGGCGACGGCGACTTCCACAGACTGCGCCCGCCGGAGCGCGGCGAGGGCTTCAGCGCGCACCGCTATTTCATGGAAAACCCGAGCCTCTCGGGACGCGGCAATGCGCTGGTCGTCAGCATTCCACCGCGGCTTGCCCCGAAAAAGCGGAGCAAAAGCTAGATGCGGCCGGCGATGTTGCCCCAGAAGTCGGCGGTCGTCGACATCGGGTCCAACTCTGTGCGGCTGGTCATCTATGAAGTGACGGGCTCGGCGGCGCTTCCCTATTTCAATGAGAAAGTGCTGGCCGGGCTGGGCCGGGGGCTGCCGGAGACGGGCCGTCTCTCGCCGGAGGGTGTGAAACAGGCTCTCGGCGCGTTGCGGCGCTACCGGGCCATTCTCAGCGGGCTGGGTGTGGAGCAGGTGATTGCCGTGGCCACGGCGGCTGTGCGCGATGCCGAGGACGGGCCGGACTTTGCCCGCCAGGCCGCGACCGAACTCGGCGCCCAGCTGCAGATCCTCTCAGGTTCCGATGAAGGCCGCCTCTCGGCGCTTGGCGTACGGGTCGGCTTCGATCAGCCGGACGGGATTGTCGGTGATCTTGGCGGCTCCAGCTTGGAGTTTCATCGCATCACGCCGGCGGGGCAGGAGGGACTCGGCGAGACCCATCCGCTCGGGCCGTTTTCGCTGCCGCTGCCGGACAATGCCAAACCGGCCGACCGGCGCAAAGCGATCCGCAAGGTGCTGAAGGAGTCCGCGTTGCTCAAGACCGGGGCGCGGCGGCTTTATGCCGTGGGCGGCTCCTGGCGCGCGCTCGCGAGTGTGCAGATGGAGCTGACGGCCTATCCGCTAGGTATCTTGCATGGCTACCGCATGAACGGGCAGGCGATCCGCCATGTCACCCGGGACATCCTGTCGACGCAGCGCGACAAGGAAAAGGCCTCACTCGTCTCTTCCATCGTCGGGCGGCGCTATGACACCATCACCCATGCGGCGCTGGTGCTGGACGAAGTGTTCGACATGGGCGGCTTCAAGGAAATCGTGATTTCCGCCAATGGCCTGCGCGACGGCGTGCTGTTCGACCAGCGCGGCAAGACGCTTTTCCGATCCATGGACGCACCGGCAGGCGACCCGCTGATTGACGGCATCGTGGCCTATCTTCGGCTGGACCGGTTCCAGCATGATTTCGGCGAGACGCTCTACCGCTTCATCAAGCCGATCCTGCCAAGGTCGGTCACCCGTGAGCGGATCTTCCGGGCCGCCTGCCTGATGGCCGATTGCGGCGCGCGCTTCCATCCCGATCACCGCGCCGACATGGCGTATTACCTTGTCCTGCGTGCACCGGTTGGCTGTCTGACCCATGAGGATCGGGCACTGCTCGCGCACACGATCGGGGCGCGCTATACCCACAAGTTCAGGCGCCCGCGCGATTTTACGCGGATCGGGCGGGAGTCGGACGAACAGCTGGCCCGGATCATGGGGGCCGCCATGCGGCTCGGCGCGATCTATTCCGGCCGGTCTTCGCTGCTCCTGCAGCAGATCCGGCTGCGCACGACCAAGTCGAAGCTGGTTCTGGAGGTGCGTGAAGGCTGCGAGGACATGATCTCGTCCACTGTCGAGAAGCGGTTCAACCAGCTCGCCACTTTCATGGATCTCGACGCACAGATCTCCGTCGAGGAGAAGGCCGGGCTCTAGCCTTTCGGTTCGAACAGACGCACCTGGCCATCCTCAAAGGAGAGCGCCAGCTTGCCGGTCAGCAGGGCGCGGGCCTTCTGGCCGAAGACATCGTGACGCCACCCGCTCAGGGCCGGAATGTCGTTGGAGGTCTCGCCCCGGGCGATGCGCTCGATATCGGCCGCGTTCGCGATCAGGCGCGGTACGACATTGATATCGTCGCTGACCGCCTTGAGCAGCACTTTCAGCATTTCCGGGGCACCCGCGGGCGTTTGCGGGTTGTGCTGGCGCTTGGGCAGTTTCGGCGCATAGGCGTCGGGATCGGCAAGCGCGGCCTCGACGGTCTCGACCAGGCCATCGGCATTGCGCGAGCGGATGAAGCCGTTCGGCACCGCGCGCAGGCGGTCGAACTGGTCTTCGCTCTTCGGTTTCTGGTCGGCGATTTCCTGGATGGCCTCATCCTTGAGGATGCGCCGGCGCGGGCGGTCGATGGTCTGGGCCTGGCGCTCGCGCCACTCCGCGACAGCCGCGAAGACGGCGAGATAATCCTTGTGGGTCTTGCGGAATTTTAGCCGCTGCCAGGCATTCTTCGGATCGGTGTCATAGACGGCCGGGTCTGAAATGTCGGCCATTTCGCTTTTGACCCAGTTGGTGCGATCAAGCTTGTCCAGCTCATCGCGCATCTGGATATAGGCATCGCGCAGATGGGTGACGTCCCCGAGCGCGTATTTCAGCTGCCGGTCCGAGAGCGGGCGGCGCTTCCAGTCGGTGAACTGGCTGGACTTGTCGATATGCCGGCGCAGGACGCGCTGGATGAGATTGTCGTAGGAGATCGAATCGCCGAGCCCGAGCGCCATGGCCGCGATCTGCGTATCGAAGACCGGAGCCGGTGGCGCACCGATAAGCCGATTGAAGATTTCCATGTCCTGGCGCGCGGCGTGAAAAACCTTCACGCGCGACGGGTCGGCCATCAGGTCGAGGAAAGGCGTCAAATCCAGCCCTTTGACCATTGGGTCTATCAGGCCTTCCGTGCCGGGCGCGGATGCCTGGATCAGACAGAGTTCCGGCCAGAACGTCGTTTCGCGATGGAATTCGGTATCGACACACACAAAATCGCTCTCAGCGAGCGATGCGCAGAACTTTTGCAGTTCTTCCTGCGCAGTAATCGGCTTCAGTATCTTGTCAGTCATGGCGCGCACGCGTATCGCATCCGCAGAACAAAGGCGAGGGGCTGCTACACGAAAGCTGGCCAGCCCCACAAAAACAAATCCTCGGAGCGAGAGAATGCATGCATACCGCTCGCATACTTGCGGCGAACTTACGAAGTCTCAAGTTGGTGAAACTGTAAAGCTGTCCGGCTGGCTGCACCGCCGGCGCGACCATGGCGGTGTGATGTTCATCGACCTGCGCGACCATTATGGCCTGACGCAGTGCGTCTTCAATCCCGGTGCGCCGGGCTTTGAAACGGTCGAGTATCTGCGCGCCGAAAGCGTGCTCACGATTGAGGGCAAGGTCGTCGCCCGCGAAGAATCACTGATCAATCCGAATCTCTCCACCGGCGAGATCGAGGTTGTGGTGAGCGCGGTCGAGGTCCAGGCCCGGGCCGAGGAGCTGCCGCTGCCAGTCTTCGGGGAGCCGGACTATCCGGAAGACATCCGCCTGAAGCACCGCTATCTCGACCTGCGCCGTGAGACGCTGCACGCCAATATGAAGCTGCGCAGCGATGTCATCACCTCGCTTCGCCAGCGTATGGTCGCCCAGGGCTTCACCGAATATCAGACGCCGATCCTGACGGCCTCTTCGCCGGAAGGCGCGCGGGACTTCCTGGTCCCGTCCCGTCTGCACCCGGGCGAGTTCTATGCGCTGCCGCAGGCGCCGCAGCAGTTCAAGCAGCTGCTGATGATGTCTGGCTTCGACCGCTACTTCCAGATCGCACCGTGTTTCCGTGACGAGGATGCGCGCGCCGACCGCTCGCCGGGCGAGTTCTACCAACTCGATATCGAGATGAGCTTCGTTACCCAGGAAGATGTCTTCCAGGCGATTGAACCGGTCATGCGCGGCGTCTTCGAGGAATTTTGCGACTGGCAGGGTAAGGGCCGCACCATGCCCGAAGGCCCGTTCCCGCAAATCCCGTATGCCGAAGCCATGGCGAAGTACGGCTCCGACAAGCCGGACCTTCGCAATCCGATCGAACTGGCCGATGTGACCGAGTTCTTTGCCGATGACAGCAAGACCGGCTTTTCCATCTTCGCCAAGATCATCGGCGGGGGCGGCAAGGTCATCGCCATTCCGGCGCCGAAAGCGGCGGCTGAGAAGTCGCGTAAATTCTTCGACGATCTCGACAAGTGGGCGAAGAAAGAGATGCAGGCGCCCGGCCTTGGCTATGCGCGCCTGAAAGAGGCCGATGGCGGCGGTGTCGACAGCCAGGACCCTGTGCTGAAGAATTTCGACCCCGATCACCTCAAGGCCTTCCTCGACCATCTCGGCCTCGGGGCCGGTGACGGCATCTTCTTCTCCGCCGGCAAGTATGACGACGCTTACAAGCTGGCGGGTGCGGCCCGCACCAAGGTCGGCGAAGAGCTCGAGCTGATCCAGCAGGGCGTGTTCCGCTTCTGCTGGATTGTCGACTTCCCGATGTATGAGTGGGACGAAGACAACAAGAAGATCGACTTCTCCCACAACCCGTTCTCGATGCCGCAAGGCGGTCTCGAGGCGCTGGAGCAGGCCGATACGGTCGAAAAGCAGCTCGATCTCAAGGCCTTCCAGTACGACATCGTCTGCAATGGCGTGGAGCTGTCCTCCGGCGCAATCCGGAACCACCGTCCGGACATCATGCTGAAAGCCTTCGATCTCGCCGGCTATGGCGCGGATGTCGTGGAAGAGGAGTTTGGCGGTATGCTGAACGCCTTCCGCTATGGCGCCCCGCCGCACGGTGGCATCGCGCCGGGCGTTGACCGGATCGTCATGCTGCTGGCGGAAGTCGACAATCTGCGTGATGTGACGCTCTTCCCGATGAACCAGCAGGCCCGCGACCTCATGATGGGCGCGCCTTCGCCGGTCGACGAGAAACAGCTTCGGGAGCTGCACATCAGGCTCGCGCCACAGGTCAAGAAAGACAGCTGATACGAAAAGGACGCCTCACGAGGCGCCCTTTTGATTTCGGTCTGGTGATGCCGGCGGAAAGCCTATTGCAGCTTGGACAGCAGCGAGCCTTCCGGCGTGCAGCTCTCGACCGTCACGCTTTCCGGTAGGATGGTGAGTGTGTCCTTGCAGGCGCCATCAAAAATGGCTGTTTCCAGCCCTTCGGCCTGCGTGAAGTCTACCGCCATCAGGCGGACATGCGAGAAGTTGGCGTCATCGAGATCCGCCTGGCGGAACGAAGCCCCGCTGACGACCGCATTGTTGAATTGCGCCCGGGTCAGATCCGCGCCGTCAAAGATGACGCCGGAGGCGTTGGCCCCGGAAAAGTCAGCTCCGCGGGCCCTGGCCTGTGACAGGTCTGCCTGGCGCAGTGTGGCACCGTTGAGCCGTGCGCCATGCAGCTTTGCGCCGGTCATGATGGTACGCGACAGGTCGGTGTTCAGAAGGCTCGCCTTGTCGAAGCGCGCGTCAGGCATCTGGGCATCGGGGAATTTCGATCCATCGAGCACAGCCTGACGGAAGTCGGTCTGCCGGGCTTTGATGTTGGAGAAATCGACCTCAAGTGCACGTGTCCCGCGCAGCAGGGCGCCGGACAGATTGACACGCGGATAATTGGCGCTGGAGACATCCCAGCCGGACATGTTGCGCCCGCGCATGTCGCATCCTTCGCAGGAGCCGCCATAAGAGGGCGCCCATGCGACACGGGTAGAGCCGTCCTGGGCCATGGCGTGGCCCGCCGGGAGGCAAGCCAGCAGCGCTGAGGCTGCGAAAAGTCTTTTCAAGCTTCTATCAAGCATGGGCCCAATGTATGGCGCTCACCGCCTCGCTAGAACTGAAATCCCGGTAATAACTGCAGTCTTGTCACAGGTGTTGCCAAAACGCTGCACCACGGGGCAGGGTTAGCCTGCGCAGTGAGCAATCGTCAGGCCTTTTGGCAGGCGGGTCTCTTCATCGCCGCAAGCTGTGTCGAGTTGGGCCTGAGTCAGGTCGCGGGCCAGCGACAGGTCGGCACCAGACAGGTTGGCATCTGTCAGATCGGCGTTCTTGAAGCTCGAGCGGCCGAAATAACCCCCGACCATGGTGGCCCGCTGAAGGTTGGCGCCGGTGAAATCCGACCGGTTGAAGCGGACACCGAACATGTTCGCAATGGAGAGATTGGTGTTGGACAGGTTCCAGTCGTCGAAGGTCGACAGCTGCATGTCAGACTGGCGCAGCCGGGCGCCGGAGACATCGATGCCCTTGAGATCACGATAGGCCAGTTCGGCCTGGAACAGATTGCAGCCGGGGCAGGACTGGCCGCCCTGGACGCGGGCAATCTCGGTTGCATCCTGCGCGGTTGCCGGGAGGCTGGCAGTGATCAGGGCGAGAGCAATGACGACGTGTTTCATAATGGGACACCTTGTGTGCACTGAGCGAGGCTCAGCTCCCGGCGTCGCAA
The DNA here is from genome assembly GCF_002088975.1 of Henriciella aquimarina. Taxonomy (GTDB): domain Bacteria; phylum Pseudomonadota; class Alphaproteobacteria; order Caulobacterales; family Hyphomonadaceae; genus Henriciella; species Henriciella aquimarina. The sequence continues at coordinate 6,356 of NZ_NCST01000041.1, read as the reverse complement.
TCGGCTTGCCAATGCGCCCTAGTTGAACAGGCTCTCCGGTGCGGTTTCTTCGCCGCAGGTCTCGCAGTGGACGGTGTCTTCCTCCGGCAGCTTCATCAGGGTGAAGCTGGAACAGCTGGGGCAGGGCTGGGGCAGATAATCCGGGTCGTCTGTTTCTGCCGCTGTCTCATCTGATTCCGCTCCGGCTTCCTCGCGTTCGGCGCGTTTGCGGTCGAGAATGACGATATTGTCCGGCAGCTGGCCCCGGGAGAAGCCGCGCGAGATGAACTGGACAGCCTCTTCCGGCAGCGGCTGAGGGCTCTGGCGCGTGCCATCCTGAAGCCCGCGGCCGAGACCGTCATGGCTGACATCCTCTCCGATCTCGGCGAGGTCCTCGCGGGCGAGATAGGAGATGGCGAGTTCACGGAAGAGGTAGTCGAGAATGGACGTCGCCTTGGTGATGCGGTCATTTCCAGTGACTTCGCCGGCCGGTTCGAACCGGGTGAAGACGAAAGCATCGACATATTCGTCCAGTGGTACGCCATATTGCAGGCCAAGCGAAACGGCGATGGCGAAATTGTTCATCAGCGAGCGGAAAGCCGCGCCTTCCTTGTGCATGTCGATGAAGATCTCGCCGAGCGCACCGTCATCGAATTCGCCCGTGTGCAGGTAGACCTTGTGGCCGCCGACGGTGGCTTTCTGGATATAGCCCTTGCGCCGGTCCGGCAGGCGGGTGCGCTGGGCGCCCTGCTGCACGGGCCACGGCGCCGTGGCCGCTTCTTCCTGGGAGACCTCTTCGGCCATGTCCTCGACAAGGGTAAGAATGGCGCCCATCCGGTCACTCGTCTCTGCGCTCTGACCGTCCGGCGCGGCGCTGAGCAGGACAGACAGGCCGGCTTCGGCGGCGGTGCTGGCCATGTCGGTGGCCCAGTCGCTGCCGTCCACGACGATGGCGCCGGACACGTGCTTGCGGGCAAGCCGGGCGGTTTCCAGCACGAAGCTCGCATCGTCGGGCAGGGCAAAGCCTTCCTGTTCGAGATGGGCGCGCACAGCCGCTTCGCCCGCGCCGGCCAGGGCGGCTTCCGCGCTTTCAATGGCATCCCGGCCAAAACCGATCGCGTTCAGCAGGGCATGGCCGTTCGTGTCGAAGGCATCGGGGGACAGCTTCAGATTACCGCCAATAACATCATCGCCGATCACCCAGCGCGAAAAGGCGGCACTGAGCGGCAGGCCTTCACGAATCGCATTGCTGACGCGCGCGATCGCTTCATCGGAGAAGCCGCGCAGGCGCAGGGTCTCTGTGTTGATGGCCGGCAGGCGGTCGAGATCGCAGACCGACGCCAGCCCGTCTTCCATGCTGGCAAGCACGTCCGGTGTGCCGGCAAGCATCAGCCTGGCGGCGGGCGACAGCGACAGGGCGCCGTCCTCATCGGTGAGCGTCATGGTGCATTTGCCTGAGAGGCCGTCACTGGCGGGCAGGAAGTCATGATCGGCATGTGCGTTCAGCGGAGCGATCAGGATGTGGAACGGTCCGTTGGGGGAAAGGTCGGTCTCGGTCGCAAGGCCAAGGCGTGCGGCATCGGTCTTGGTAAGGGCTTCGCCACTGGAGATCGCCGACAGGCAGGCGAGCAGCGCAGCGGCCCGTTTGGCGAGACTGGGTTCGCCCTGTGCAGCCAGGGACAGGGCTCCGGCCATGAGGCCGTGAGCGAGCACAGTCAGCGTCTCGCCTTCGTCCAGCGTGGCGGCCGCCGCCCCGATGGTCTTGGCGAGCAGGTCGGTGTCGAAGCCGTCCTCGCTTACAAAGCTCGACAGATCGACAGCAATCGCTTGCGCATTCGGGGCGAAGGCCGGGCTCTCCCCGACCCACACGGGAATACCGGTATGGCGGGCGTCGGAGACGAGAGCGGCTTCGGCCTCGAAAGCGGAGGGCGGCACCGCCACAGGCCGGGCGGGGCTTTCAGCCATCGCATTCTGGCGCAGCCGGCGCTCCAGCCCGGAAAAGCCTTCCGGGTCCTGCAGGCCCGCTTCGACCAGCGGCACAGGCAGGCCGGACAGGATCGCTTCGGCCAGTTCGGCATTCTTGGGTGCGGGGCCAAGCTGTTCGACCAGATCGGCCAGGCCGAGCGTTGTGCGCTTGGCCAGTTCGAGGTTCTCGCGCTCGTTGATGGCCTGCTGCAGCGCCTCGTCCGATGCGTGCGAAATGGCGGCAGGCAGGGAGACCAGCCGGTCGAGCCGCACGACGGGGCTGATATGGCCTGCTTCGATCGCCGCTGTCAGAAGGGCATCGCTTTTCTGTGTGCGGGGCATGGCTGCTCTCCCGGTTTTGATGGCTTGCGTACCCGCTGTGCCGACCGCGACAAGATGAGGCGAAAGCTTGACGGTACGCTTGAGATATTGTGAGCCCTAGCCTAACTGGATTCGCGGCAAGGCATGCCCCATATTCCAGCTCACAGGAAGATCAGGATTCGAATATGCTCAAGCTCTTCACCTGGTGGAACGGCGTCACACTCGGCGGTTTGTTCGACATTACCCGCCGCAGCAAGCTCGTCGGGACGGATGAGTATGGAAACAAGTATTATGAGGATCGCAAGGAGTCGGTGGAACACCGCCATCGCCGCTATGTGATCTACAGGGGCCTGGCCGAACCGTCCAAGGTGCCGGCCGACTGGTATGGCTGGCTGCACCACACCCTCGACAAGCCGCCGACGGAAGCACCGCTCAACCGGCGTGACTGGGAAGCCGATCACAAGCCGAACATGACGGGGACGCTGTTCGCCTATCGCCCGGACGGGTCCTTGAAGGAATCCGGCCAGCGGCAGAAGTCAGACTCCGATTACGAGGCATGGACCCCCGATGCGTGAATCAATTTTCGAGACCCTGGTCGGCGCGGTCGTTCTGGGCGTTGCCGGCGTTTTCCTCTGGTTTGCGCTGGCGCGTGGCGGAGAAGCGGGCACATCCCCCTCTGACAGTGTCGAGATCGGCGCGCGCTTTAACAGCGTCAGCGGAATCGAGCGCGGCACAGATGTGCGCCTGGCAGGCGTGAAAATCGGCACGGTGCGTAATATCAGCCTTGATGTCGAACGCGCCGAAGCGCTGGTCACCATGGCGATCTCAAAAGACCTGATGCCGCTCGATGACGGCACGAGTGCCCGGATCCAGACCGAGGGGCTGCTTGGTGGCAACTACATCAACCTCGAACCGGCCGCCGGCTTTGGCACGATCGAGCCTTGCCCGGAAGGCGAGGAGCTGTTCGGCGAGACGGGCTGTGGTGAGATCATGTACACGCAGGGCAGCGTCGACCTGCTGACCCTGTTTGCCTCCTTCGCCAATGGCGGCGGTGACGGCTCCGGCGACAGCAGTTCGGGCAGCAGCGCAGCCTCCAGCGGAAGTGCCGGCGGCGCCTCGGCTGCAAGCGAGCCTGCAGCGAACTCCGGCACAGAGACCGAGGCCCCCGCGTCCGGCAATGACAGTGCCCCTGCAGACGGTGCGGAAAGCGACACAGAATCGACCGATTCATCGACTTCATTCGGAGAGCCTTATCCAGATACGGCTGCTCCGGGAGACGATCAGTGACACTTGCCAAATTATTGTGCGCATCGGCGGCCCTTGCTCTGGTGAGCCCGTGCGCCATGGCGCAATTCCAGGATGATCCCGCCCCTGCACCGGCAGAGCAGGATGCCCCGGATACGTCAACGCCGTCGCAGGACGGCACGGATGAGGGCGATGCGGCCGATGATTTCGGCCTGGGGTCGTTTTCAAGCTCAGGCGAAAACAAGACGCCCGGCCGTCACGGGTCCATGTCTGAGGAAAAGACAGCAACGCTGCGCGCCCTCGACAAGATTACGGGCCGGTCGACCGATTTCGAGATCGAGGTCGGTGAGCCGGTCGTTTACGGCTCCCTGAAGATCGATCTGGAGGTGTGCTTCCAGAGTCCGCCTGAAGAGCCGCCGGAAAGCGCGGCCTTCCTGCAGATCGAGACCGCGGAGGCGGTGCGCATGCAGTCGATGACGGTTCCGCGCCTGGCGAGTGACGTCGAGGGCGTGGAAGGTTCCGGCGTGGATGCCAAGGCGCTGGCCAGCCGCGATGAAGAAGAGAAAGAAGCCGACGAAAAGGACGAAGAGCTGCTCTTTTCCGGCTGGATGTTTGCGTCCTCACCGGGCCTCAACGCGCTTGAGCATCCGGTCTACGACGTCTGGGTGATCAGGTGCACCGAGCGTACGCCGGTCAAGGAATCGACCCCGGCTGAGCCGGCGGAATAAAAGTCCGCCTTCACGGCTAGGGCGGCATCCAGCCGTTTCATGAATTCCTTCTTCGGAAGCTCTTCCAGGCCGAACTGTTCGAGGTGCGGATTGTGAAACTGTGCGTCGAGCAGGGTGAAGCCGCCATGGATCAGGCGGGCGACGAGATGCACCAGCGCAACCTTTGAGGCGTCTGTCTCTCGCGAGAACATGCTTTCCCCGAAAAAGGCCCCGCCGAGCGCCACGCCATAGACGCCGCCGACCAGCCAGCCGTCTTCGTTCCAGCATTCGATGGAATGGGCGTAGCCCTGATGATGCAGTGCGCCATACAGGTTCAGGATGGTCGGGTTGATCCAGGTGGTCGGCCGCTCCGGAGTTTCTTCCGCACAGGCTTCCAGGACGCGGTTGAAGGCCAGATCGACCGTGACATTGAAGGGCTGCTGCTTGACCGTGCGTTTCAGGCGTCGGGGGATGTGAAAATGGTCCAGGGGCAGGATGCCCCGCATCTCGGGTGAGATGAGGAACAGATTCATGTCGTCGCGCGAATCCGCCATGGGAAACACGCCCTGCCGGTAGCAGTCGAGTAGTCTCTCTGTATCGAAGCGGTCGGACATGGCCGGACCAGCCTACTCCTTGCTGAGGAAACGCTCCAGCCAGTGGATGTCATAGGAGCCGTCGACGACGTCCTTTTCATCCACAAGGCGCTGGTGCAGGGGCAGCGTGGTCTCGATACCCCCGATCACCATCTCGTCGAGCGCACGGCGCAGGCGCATGACGCATTCATTGCGCGTGCGCCCATGCACTATGAGCTTGCCGATCAGGCTGTCATAGTGCGGCGGGATGCGGTATCCGGCATAAGCCGCGCTGTCGAGGCGCACATCCGGGCCACCCGGGGCGTGAAACTCGGTGATTGTGCCGGGAGACGGCATGAAGGTTTCCGGGTGTTCGGCATTGATCCGGCACTCGATCGCATGCCCGACCAGCATGACATCTTCCTGGCTGAAAGAGAGTTTCTTTCCGTCGGCTATGCGGATTTGTTCACGCACAAGATCAATGCCCGTGATCATCTCTGTAACCGGGTGTTCGACCTGCAGGCGGGTGTTCATTTCGATGAAGTAGAAGTTCCCGTCTTCGTACAGGAACTCCATCGTACCCGCGCCGAGATAGCCGAGCTTGGCGACCGCCTTGGCGACGATCGTGCCAATCTCCTCGCGCTGGGCCTGGTTGAGGGCCGGGGAGGGGGCTTCCTCGAACACCTTCTGGTGGCGGCGCTGCAGCGAGCAGTCGCGCTCCCAGAGATGGGCGACATTGCCATGGCTGTCGGCAATCACCTGAATTTCAATGTGACGTGGCGTGGTAAGGTATTTCTCGAGATAGACCGCATCATCGCCAAAAGCCGCCTTGGCTTCTGTCTTGGCGGTACGAATTGCGTTCTCGAGTTCCTTCTCCGTCTTGGCGACCTTCATGCCGCGGCCGCCGCCGCCTGAAGCAGCTTTTACCAGGACGGGATAGCCGATCTTCTTGGCGATCTTCTTAGCTTCGCTGGTGCTGGTCACGCCGCCATCGGAGCCCGGCACGCAGGGCACGCCGGCATCGATCATGGCCTTCTTGGCCGCGATCTTGTCGCCCATGGTACGGATATGCTCGGCCTTGGGGCCGATGAACTTGATGTCGTGGGCTTCGACCATTTCGGCGAATTGTGCATTCTCCGACAGGAAGCCATAGCCGGGATGGATGGCATCGGCATTGGTGATCTCGGCGGCCGCCAGGATGCGGGACTTCTTCAGATAGCTCTCCGAAGACGGGGCCGGGCCGATGCAGACGCTTTCGTCGGCCAGACGCACAGCCATGGCATCGCGGTCGGCTTCGGAGTGCACGACGACGGTCGAGATGCCCATTTCCTTGCAGGCGCGGTGGATGCGCAGGGCAATTTCGCCGCGATTGGCGATCAGGACTTTCTCAATCATACGACCGACCTCACTCGATGACGATCAGCGGTTCGCCAAACTCGACGGGCTGGGCATCTTCCACGATGATTTCCTTCACGGTGCCGGCGGCCGTGGCCTCGACCGGGTTGAAGGTCTTCATGGCTTCGACCAGCATCAGCGTATCGCCCTTCTTCACCTTGTCGCCGACGGC